>VFJZ01000051.1 GCA_009885805.1 Actinomycetota bacterium | reverse complement strand
GTTGGCGATCTTGATCATCGGGTTGATTGCCGGCCCGGCGGTGTCCTTGTAGGGGTCGCCGACGGTGTCGCCGGTGATCGCCGCCTGGTGCGCGATCGAGCCCTTGCCACCGTGCGCGCCGTCCTCGATCAGTTTCTTCGCGTTGTCCCAGGCGCCGCCACCAGAGGTCATCGCGATCGCGAGGAACAGGCCGGTGACGATCGTGCCCATCAGGAGGCCGCCGAGCGCCTCCTTCGAGATGATGCCGACGACGATCGGAATTACGACCGGGATCGCGGCCGGGATCATCATCTCGCGCAGCGCCGACTTCGTGACGATGTCGACGCAGGTGCCGTACTCCGGCCGCTCCGTGCCGTCCATGATCCCCGGCTTCTCGCGGAACTGGCGCCGCACCTCCTCGACGACCGCGGCGCCGGCGCGACCGACGGCCTGCATGCAGAACGACGCGAACAGGAAGGGCATCGCACCGCCGATCAGCAGGCCGACGACGACCCAGGCGTCACCGAGGTCGAAGACGAGCACCGACTCCTTCCCCGCCTCCGCAAGCTTCTGCGACAACTCATCGCGATAGGCCGCGAACAGCACCAGCGCGGCCAGGCCCGCCGATCCGATCGCGTACCCCTTGGTGACGGCCTTGGTCGTGTTGCCGACCGCGTCGAGCGGGTCGGTCACCTTGCTGCGCACCTCTTCCGGCATGTTCGCCATCTCGGCGATGCCGCCCGCGTTGTCCGTGACCGGTCCGAACGCGTCGAGCGCGATGATCACGCCTGCCATCGACAGCATCGAGACGACGGCGAAGGTGATCCCGGGGAGGCCGGCAAGCTTGTTCGAGATGAGGATGCCGGCGCCGATCACGATCACGGGCGCCGCGGTCGCCTGCATCGAGAAGCCGAGCCCGGCGATGATGTTCGTCGCGTGGCCGGTGGTGGATGCGCTCGCCGTATCCTTCACCGGCTTGAAGCGCGTGCCGGTGTAGTACTCCGTGATCGCCATCAGCAGGGCCGTGACGCCGAGGCCCACGAGCGCGCAGATGATGATGTCGCTCGTCGTGATGCCGGCGAACTTCTCGCCGGCCTCGTCGAAGCGCCCGCCGACCGACGTGATCGCCGGCAGGAACAGCACCGCGGAGATGCCGGCGGAGACGAGGACGCCGATGTAGAGGGCGTTGATGATCGAGCCACCCTCCTTCACGCGCACCAGCAGGGTGCCGACGATCGAGGCGAGCCCGGAGAGGCCGGCCAGCACCAGCGGCAGGCCGACGATCGCCTCGGAGGCGAGGCTGCCAGTGGTGAACTGGTCGAGCAGCAGCATCGCCGCAACCAGCGTCACGGCGTACGTCTCGAACAGGTCGGCTGCCATGCCGGCGTCGTCGCCGACGTTGTCGCCGACGTTGTCGGCGATGACGGCGGGGTTGCGCGGATCGTCCTCCGGAATGCCGGCCTCGATCTTGCCGACGAGGTCGGCACCGACGTCGGCGCCCTTCGTGAAGATGCCGCCGCCGACGCGGGCGAACACGGAGATCAGCGAGCCGCCGAAGCCGAGCCCGACGAGGCCGTGGATGGCTTCCGTCTGGGTGAAGTCGGCGGCACGCAGCGCGCCGTAGTAGCCGGCGACGCCGAGCAGTCCGAGACCGATCACGAGGATGCCCGTCACCGTCCCGCCCTTGAAGGCGACGGACATGGCGGCCGGCAGACCGCTGCGGGCCGCCTCGGCCGTGCGTACGTTCGCCCGCACCGCGACGTTCATGCCGATGAAGCCGGCGGCAGCCGATAGGACGGCGCCGATCAGGAAGCCGAGCGACACCCGCCAGCCGCCCAGATCAGGCAGCAGCAGGATCGCCGCCAGCACCGCGGCGACGACGGCCACCGTCCGGTACTGCCGGCGGAGGTAGGCCGCGGCACCCTCCTGAATCGCTGTCGCGATCGCCTTCATCTCGTCGTTGCCCTGGGGCTTGGCCATCACCCAGCGGATCAGCGCGAGGCCGTAGATCAGAGTCGCGGCACCGCAGATGAGGGCGATCAGTACCGCGTGCTCCTGAAAAAGCGTGTCCATCGGTTAGGTCGTGTGCTCCTGAGGCGGGTGAAGGGCGTGCAACAGGGGGCGATTGTAACAACGGCTTCCCCGATCCCGTGCCGATCCCCGGCTCGCTTGTGACGGCCCGTGATCCCTCGGAAGGGGTAGGTCGGGCCCGCGAGACGCTGCCGATACCGGTGCTAATGAGCCCCCTGCGACTTCGGAATCCCTCTCCGGCAACGGCGATCGCGACGATCGCGCTCCTCTTCGCGACGGCCGGGGTCGCTCCCGCCGCGCGCAAGCTGATCACCGGCAAGGACATCAAGCGCGGCGCGGTCGAGTCGAAGCACGTCAAGGATCACACGCTCCAGTCGGCCGACTTCGCGGCCGGCGTGCTGCCGGACGCTGGCGGCGGCGGAGCGGCCGGCCCGATGGGCCCCCAGGGTCCCGTCGGGCCTCTGGGCCCCGAGGGTGCGCCCGGCGAGCAGGGTCAGCAGGGCGATCCGGGCGTGATCGGGCCGGACGGGCCGCAGGGCGCTCCGGGCCTGGACGGGGCGAACGGCCAGGGGCCCGTCTTCTGGCGCGCCGACGAGAACGTCGCCGTCGCCACGAGCCCGGCCGACGTGGTGACGCTCGGCGGCACCGTCACCGTGCAGACGGCTCCGTACACCATCACGGTCAACGGGACGGGCGGCGCGAGCACGGTCACCTGTCGCCTGCAGCATGGCGGCTCGTCTTCGAACGACTTCACCATCTACGCGAACTCCGGCTTCGCCTACAGCTGGTCCCGGCTGGTGCTCGGCGGCACGACCATCGACCTCAACTGTGGCGGCGGGATCACCAGCTTGCCCGACGTCGTGATGACCGCCAGCCAGGCGACCAGCGTCACGCAGGAGTCATAGGCTGTAGTAGGCTGCAGACGAGCGCGGGAGCCTCACGAGCGGAGGCTGAGAGGCGGGCATCGCGGCCCGCGATCGCGGAACCTGACCTGGCTCGCACCAGCGTAGGAAGCTCGTGACGCACCCCTCCTCCTCACCCCTCGCCGACGTCGCCGTGATCGGCGCGGGCGTCTGGGGACTGGCCGCCGCCTGGCGTCTCGCGGACGCCGGTGCAACCGTGGTGCTCTGCGACGACGGCGGCCCAGCGACCGCCAGCGTGGCCGCCGGCATGCTCTGCCCCTGGTCCGAGCACGAGGACGACGACGACCGGGCACTGTACGACGCGCTGCGCGCCGCAGCCGTTGCCTGGCCCACCTTCGCCGACGACGTCGAGAAGGCGTCGGGGACCGCGTCTGGCTTCCACGCCTGCGGTTCCGTCTACGTGTCCGCCCGCCCCGAGCACGCGGGAGCCGTCGACCGCCTCCGTTCGACGCTCGCCCGGCACGGACGGCCGGTGCCGTGGCGGGACGCGGACGACCTGGCGCAGATCGAGCCGGGTCTCGGCACCGCTGTCACAGGCGGCATCGCCCTCGACGACGAGCACCAGGCCGACCCGGCGGTCCTCGTCACGGCGCTGAAAGCGGCCTGCGCCGGGGCCGGCGTCGTGACGCTGCGCGGGTCTGCCACCGTCGCTGGTGCGCAGCGGCACGCCGGCGTGGTCGTCAATGCCGCCGGGCACGCCGCCGGCCGCCTCTCCTCGCGCGTCCCGGTCCGGGCCGTCAAGGGACAGATCCTCACGCTCGAACTGCGCGCGGGCCATCCCTGCCCGATCACGCGGATGGTGCGCACGCCTTCCTGCTACCTCGTCCCGCGACCCGACGGCCGGGTCCTCGTCGGCGCGACGCAGGAGGAGCGTCACGACACCGACGTCACCGCCGGTGGTGCCTACGACCTGCTCGACGAGGCGCTCCGCACCTGTCCGGCCCTCGGTGAGATGCGACTCGCTCGCACGGCGGCCGGACTGCGGCCGGCAACGTCCGATCTCCGGCCCGCGATCGGCGCGGACGCCGACGGCCTGGTCTGGGCAACTGGCGGCTTCCGTCACGGCGTCCTGCTGCTGCCGGTCGCCGCCGACGCCGTCGCTGCGGTCGCATCCGGCCGCCCACTTCCGGCGATCGCGGCGACGTTCCACCCGGGCCGATTCGGATGAGACTCCTGGTCAACGGCACCGAGCGGCAGCTGCCAGCCGGCTCGACGGTCCGCGACGCCGTCGCCGCCACCGGCGCCGACCCGGACGAGCGAGGCGTCGCCGTCGCGCTCGACGACGCGGTCGTGCCACGTTCCGCATGGGCGCAGACGGCGCTGTACGAGGCGGCGCGTGTCGAAGTCCTACGGGCGACGGCGGGCGGGTGAGGTGAGCGATCCGCTGATCATCGCCGGCTCGGTGTTGCGGTCACGGCTGCTGCTCGGCTCCGGCGGCTTCCACCACCTCGACCGCTTCGAGGCTGCGCTCGCAGCGAGCGGCGCCGACCTGGTCACGGTCGCCCTGCGACGCGTCGAGCACGCACCCGGCGGCCTGTACGAGGCGATCCAGCGCGGCGGCGCCCGCGTCTTGCCGAACACCGCCGGTTGCTACACGGCGCGCGAGGCCGTCCACACGGCGCACCTGGCGAGGGCGGCGTTCGAGACCGACTGGCTGAAGCTCGAGGTGATCGGCGATCGCCGCACCCTGTTGCCCGATGCAGTCGAGCTGCTGCGCGCGGCCCGCGAACTCGTCGCCGAGGGCTTCGTCGTGCTGCCGTACACCACCGACGACCCCGTGCTCGCTCGCCGCCTCGAGGAGGCTGGCTGCGCCGCCGTGATGCCGCTCGGCTCGCCGATCGGATCGGGCCTCGGCATCCGCAACCCCCACGGCATCGCC
Organism: Actinomycetota bacterium; assembly: GCA_009885805.1. GTDB lineage: Bacteria > Actinomycetota > Thermoleophilia > Gaiellales > F1-60-MAGs149 > VFJZ01. The sequence continues at coordinate 19,124 of VFJZ01000051.1, read as the reverse complement.
CTCTGCCGCGAGGCGGTGACCGTGCCGCTGATCCTCGACGCGGGTATTGGCACGGCTTCCGACGCGGCGCTGGCGATGGAGCTCGGCTGCGACGCAGTCCTGGCGGCGACGGCGATCTCGCGGGCGCGGGACCCGGAGGCGATGGCACGGGCGCTGCGCCAGGCGGTCGAGGCCGGGCGAACCGCAAGCCTGGCCGGTCGGATCCCCCGGCTCCACCACGCGCAGGCCTCGACCGCCGATGCCGGGCTGGCCGGCATCGCCGGCCCATGACGCTCGCCGAGGCCAGGATCTACGTGATCGCCCCGGCGCGGCTCCGCGCCGGGCGGCTGGCCGACCTGATCGCGACGCTCGGCGCGGATGTCGTGCAGCTGCGCGACCGCGACCTGCCCCGCGACGCACTGCTCGCCGAGGCGCGAGCCTGCGCCGCCGCCGCCCGCGACGCCGGCGTGCTGTTCATCGTCAATGACGACGCCGAGCTCGCCAGGGAAGCCGGTGCTGACGGTGTGCACCTCGGTCAGGGCGATGGCTCGATCGCCGACGCGCGCCGCGTCATGGATGGTGGCATCGTCGGCCGGACGACGCGCGGCGGGGACGCCCTCGCCCGCGCAATCGCCGAGGGCGCCGACTACGTCTCGGTCTCGCCCGTCTATGCGACGGCGACCCATCCGACGCGATCGCCCGTCGGGCTCGACGTCGTCGCCGCCGCTGCGAGGGCCGCAACGATCCCCTGGTTCGCGCTCGGCGGCATCGACGAGCGCCGCGCGTTTCGCGTCCGCGCGGTCGGCGCCGACCGACTCGCCGTCGTCCGCGCCGTGACCGAGGCGGCGGACCCGGCCGCGGTCGTCCGGGCGCTGCGCGCGGCGCTGACGGCCCGGCCGCGAGTGCTGTCCGTCGCCGGCTCCGACTCGGGTGGCGGCGCCGGGCTGCAGGCCGACTCGAAGGCGATCAGCCGCGCCGGCGGCTTTCCGCTCACGGCCGTCACCGCGGTGACGGCGCAGGACACGACCGGCGTCCACGCTGTGCACGCGGTGCCGCCGGGGTTCGTCCGGCGCCAGATTCGCGTCGTCGCCGCCGACATCGGCCTCGACGCCGTCAAGACCGGCATGCTCGGCAGCGCGGCCACGATCGAGATCGTCGCCGCCGAACTCGCGGCGTTCGACCCGAGCGACGAGATCCCGATCGTCGTCGACCCGGTGATGCGCGCGGAAGCGGGCTCGTCCCTCCTCGAGGCGGGCGGCGACGATGCCTACCGCCACCTTCTGCTACCCCTTGCGACCGTCATCACGCCGAACCTGTACGAGGCCCAGGCGCTCGCGGACATCGATGCCGACGACGCCGAACTCCTCGCCCGCACCCTGCACGACCGCCATGGCTGTGCGGTGATCGTGACGGGCGGGCACGGTGCGACCGCGGCCGACGTGCTCTGCACGGCCGCCGGGCGCGTCGTCCGACTGCCAGGCGTGCGCCTCCCGAACGCGACGACGCACGGTGCCGGCTGCACGCACTCCGCGACGCTTGCGGCCAGACTCGCAGCCGGTGACGACCTGGAGATCGCCGCAACGTATGCCAAAGCAATCGCGACGAGTGCAGTACGGTGCGGCTTACCATATGGAATGGGCGCAGGTCCGGTCGACGTCACCGCGACGTAGGGTGAGTTCGTGGCTGCACAGCCTCCCGTCCCGGGGCGAGTCCCCGCATCGGCCTCGCCGATCGTGTCCGACCACGTGGCGACGATCCGCATGACGCTGTCGGTCTCGCTGCTGACCCAGCCGAACGATCGCGGGAACCTGCGACTCGACGCGGCGTCCGGGCTGATCCCCGACGGCGCCTTCTTCGGCCTCCGCTACCTCGTCCACGGCCGCGCCCGACGGGCCGTCGTGCAGACGCTGCGGGTGACAGAGGCCGGCGGCGGCCGCGACCTCGTGACGGTGCGGATCATCTCCGACGGGGCCGCGGCGGCGCGCGCCGAGCAGCGCCAGGTCGTCGGTGTCACCGGCCGCGCGCGCCGGATCTCTGACGACCCGGTCGAGGCAGTGCGGGCGTTCGCGGTCCAGTTCGCCGACATCTCGCGGACCGGCGTCGCGCTGTCGAGCGAGGTGCCGCTCGCCGCAGGCGACCGGATCGCACTCGAACTCACCGCCGATGAGGGGTCGGTCGACGTCGAAGTCGTCCGCCACGACGAGGAGGCCGTTGCGCCCTTCGGTGCGCGGTTCCTGGATGCCGCCGCGGGAGAGCAGTTCTTCGCGCGGGTGCTCGGCGCGATCTGGACCGAGCCGCCGCGTGTCGTGGAGGACATGGTCGGCGAGGCGCCGAAGGGTGAGCGCCCGTGGAGCGGCGGTAGCGGCATGCGGACGCGTCGCGCGAGCTAGCGCAACGCCGCTGCAGCCGCTCGGCATGGATCGTCGTCCGGCGCGGCGCCGATTCTCGGAATCACGGCGAACAGCAGATCGCGGACGCGGGCGATGTTCTCGCCGAACACCTTCAGGACCGCCTCGTGCGACACCGGGGCGATGTCCAGGCCAGCGACGCCGACGTCGTAGTCCGTGATCAGCGAGACGTTCGCGTAGCAGAGCCCGAACTCGCGGGCCAGCCAGGCCTCGGGATGGCCGGTCATGTTGATCACCTGCCACCCCATCGCCGCGTACCACGCCGACTCCGCCCGCGTCGCGAAGCGGGGGCCGCCGATCACGACCATCGTCCCGCCGTCCCGGATGTCGATCCCCTGCGAGCGGCCCGTCTCAACCAGCGTGCGGCGCAGCGACGGGCAGTACGGGTCGGCGGCGGAGATGTGACGCACATCAGGGCCGTCGTAGAACGTCCCGTCACGGCCGTCGGTGCGGTCGACGAACTGGTCGCAGACGACGAACGTCCCGGGCGGAACGGCCCGGTCGAGCGAGCCGGCGGCGCACGGCCCGATGATCCGTGTCACCCCGACCGCACGCATCGCCCAGATGTTCGCGCGGTACGGGATCCGATGGGGCGGGAGTTGGTGGAGGCGCCCGTGCCGCGGCAGAAACGCGACCCGGACGCCACTGACCTCGCCGACGAGCAGCCGATCGGACGGCGGCCCGTACGGCGTCTCGACGGCGATCTCCTCGACATCGTCGAGGAGCGCGTAGAGCCCCGAGCCGCCGAACACACCGACGGCCGGTGTCAACGTCACACCTCGCCCCGCGGCGTCCAGATACGCGGTCGCTCCGGCGGCGGCGGTGCCGGCGGCGGCCCGGGCGCGGCGGGCGGCTGATCCGGCTGACCCGTCGCCCGGGCGAACGCCAGGCGGAGGTTGGCGAGCACCTGGCGCAACTCGGTCGCCGCGGCCGGTGGGAGGCGAGGCGCGGTGACGGGTTCCAGCGCTGCGATCGCGTCGATCGCGACCCGCGCCTGGCGGGCATCGGCCGCGCCCTCGTGCCCGGGGACGGCGCCGAGACGCAGATAGGCCACGTTGACGAGCGTCGAGATCGTCTCGACGACGAGCTGCTCGACCGGCACCGAGGCGAGCTCCGTCAGGGCCTCCCGCATCGCCTCCTGCTCGTCGGCGCTCACCGCAGCACCGGGTCGTGGTCGATCGATGCCCGCGCCAGAGCGACCTGTTCCGCGAAGATCGCGCGCGGCGTCTCCCCCGCCTCGATCCGCCGTCCGTAGCGGCTCGCATTGTCACCGCCGGCGAGCAGATCGTCGAGCGGCGCAAGGTACGGCGCCAGTCCGAGCGCATCGGCCTCGGGCCCACACCACTCGACGAGCGCCCGCACACGATCGGCAGCCGGAACCGACCGTTCCGCCGCGAAATCGATCAGCTCCCAGTCGAGGCCCCAACGCAGCGAGCGCCAGACGTTCTCCTCGAGGTACCGCTGCTCGTAGACGGGGAGCGTCTCACCCTCGTCGTACGCCCGTGCGAGTCGTGCGACCAGAGCGACCTGTAACGCGCAAAGCGCCAGCGACTGGTTGATGTCGGGCAGCGCATCGCAGGCGCGAATCTCGACCGTGCCGAACGACTGGTGCGGCCGGATCGTCCACCAGATCTCGGTGTGCTCCCTGATCGAGCCGACCTTCAGAAGGTAGCGGACGAAGTCCTCGTACGCGGCCCAGCCGTCGAAGGCGTCGGGCAGTCCGCAGCGCGGGAACATCCGCGTGAAGATCTGCGACCGCGTCGACCGCAGGTACGTGTAGCGGTCCTCGAGCCACGGCGACGACGCCGCCGCGGCGGTCAACTCGGGCACGAACGTGCGCAGCGCGTTGCAGACCGCGATCGCGCGGTCGGCGCCGCGGACGCCGACGTGGACGTGGATGCCGAAGGTGTTGTTCCGCCAGGCGACGTACTTCAACTGCCCCTCGACGATGCGGTAGTGCGGGGTATCGATGATCTCCTGCTCGTGCCAGGGCGAGAACGGGTGGGTGCCGTTCGCGCCCAGCGTCACGTCGAAGCCGTCCGCGAGATCGAACAGCAGCCGACGCCGCTCGCGCAGTTGACCGGCCGCCTCGGCGAAGCTCTCGCAGCGGCCCGTCTTGATCTCGATCTCGGACTTGATCAACTCGCCCGCGACACCGCCGGCCAGCGGCGAGGCGTCCGCTGCGGCCCGCAACTCGGGGTAGCGCTGCGTCAGGGCAAGCGTCTCGCGGTCGAGGATCTGGAACTCCTCCTCGATCCCGATCGTGAAGTCGGTCGCCCGCGCAAAGTGTGCGCGTGCCTCTTCGAGCGCCCCGAGCGGGTCAGTGATGGATTCGCCCATACGCGGCCCAGACGATACCGAACGCCTTCCGGCCCCCTGCCGGTCACGCGAACCTGGTAACCGGCGGTATGCTCCAAAACCTCACCGATGAGTTCGCGCGAACCCGTGCATCCCGAGGAATTGCTCCTGCTCGACTACCTGATCGGCCAGCTGCCGGCGGAGACGTCTGACCAGGTTCGCCGACACGTCGCGGGTTGCCGGGCGTGTCGCCGGACGATCGCCGATCTCTCCCTCACGGTCGACGAGCTCGATCGCCTACCGACGGTGGTCATCCCGCACGATGCGCCGGGCGGGGCAGTCGGGAGCCGTCGGCCACCCCGCGCGCGCCTGCGCTCGTACCTGCCCGCGACCGCCGTCGTGCTGATCGCGATCGCCGTGTTCACAGCGCTCGGCCTCGGGCGCCAGGCCCCACCGCCGACGCCGCCGACCAGCCGCGTCGTGTCGCTGTCGCTCCCGGACGGCCTGACGTCGCTGCGGACGCTGCTGCCACGGGTCGTCGAGGACGCGCCCGTGTACGTCAGGGCCGACCGCGCCATCGACGAGTACATCCTGCTCGTGCCGGCGGACGTCATTCCCGAGGTCGCGGACCGCCTGGAGGCGGAGCCACCGGGCCCGGACCGCGTGTACGTCATGCCGCAGTCGGGCTGACCCGGCGCCGTCAGGCCAGGTAGAAGTAGAGCGCGTACAGCAGTTCGACGGCCGGGCTCGACGTGTGGACGGTGACGTCCTGCGGCACGGAGATGAGCGCACCGCTGTAGTTGAAGATGATCCTGACGCCAGCGTCCACCAGTCGGTCGGCGACCTCCTGAGCCGCACGGTCCGGCACGGCGATCACCCCGACGATGATGTTGCGGTCGCGGACGGCGCCGGCCAGATCGGCGAACGGCAGCACCTCGGTGTCGCCGACCCGCGTGCCGACCTTCGCCGGATCGACCTCGAAGAGCGCGACGATGTTGAAGCCGTGATCGGCGAACAGGTCGGATCTGGCGATCGCCTGCCCGAGCGGCCCGGCCCCGAACAGCGCGATGTTGTGCTGCCCGGCGGCACGCAGAATCTTGCGGATCTCGCCGATCAGCGCCTCGACGTTGTACCCGACGCCGCGCTTGCCGAACTTCCCGAATCCCGACAGGTCGCGACGGATCTGGGTGGCGTTGACGTGCGTGAACTCCGCGATCTCCTGCGAGGAGATCGCATCGCGACCCATCTTCTTCGTCTGGGTGAGGACCTGCAGATAGCGGGAGAGACGGGCGGCGACGCCGACGGTCAGTCGTTCAGGTGCGTGAAAACCCAACGTGCGTATCCGATCTCGTGACAGCACAAGAGAGCGTACCTCCCGTGGCTGCACAAGGCGTCACCTTGGCACAAACGGTCAGGTTTGTGCGGTCAGGCGGGAGCGGAGATCCTCGGCGTCGAGATAGAACTTGAACGCGCGGACGCCGTCGATCTCGAGCACCGGCAGCTGCGGCCGGTAGCGGGTCTCCAGATCGACGTCACCGGTGATATCGACGATCTCGAGTGTCACGCCAAGCTCGCCGCAGACCGCTCGGGCGACGGCTCTGGCTGGCTCGCAGAGGTGGCAGTCAGCGGCCGTGAACAGGCTGGCCCGGGTCACCGGACGCGCAGGCGCAGCACCCGACGGCCAACGGATCCGTCGCTGCCGATGGCGCGGACGACGACCGCGTACCGCCCCGGCCTGAGCGGCGCGCCGGCCCGTCCGCGTGCGCGCAGGGCGAACCGGTAACGGCCGGGAAGCAGGTCGCGGGCCGCGTACACCCGGGCGACGCGTCGCGCGCCCCGGTACACGTCGATCGTCAGGTTTCGGACGGCGACCAGTCGCATCGCACCGTCCGGGCCGGCCGACGCTTCGCCCAGCACGACTGCGAGCTGGGCGATCTCGTCCGCGCCAATGACGGCGTCCGGGCTCAGGACCGCCTCGCCGATCGGTGAAGCACCGGCACCGCCGAACGCCACCACCAGGGGTACTCGCTGTGGCTGGCCGCCATCCGGGGTGACGACGAGCCAGCCGCCGGCGACGCCGTTCTGACCTGCCGGTGGACGCAGCGTCACGACGACTGGCAGCGTCACCGCTGCGCGCGGGCCGAGGACGAACCGAGGCGGGTCGGCCGTCACGGCGAGTCCGACCTCGTCACCTGCACCGTCGCGCTGCAGGCCAACGGCGACCGTCTGCGGCAGATCGCCGTTGTTGGCGATCGTGAGGACGCCGCGCGCCGTACCGCCCGCGTCGGCGGCGCCGAGCGCGAGCGAGAGTGGCGTCGTGGAGAGCACGGTGGTGGCAGCACGCACCGCATCAGGACGCCCGCCACCCTGCGCCTGCACGGGCGCGAGCGGCGAGCCGAGACCGCGAACGAGCGCCGCGGTCGAGACCAGCGCCGACCGGATCCGCTGGGCGCTCCAGTCGGGATGAGCCGACGTCAGCGCAGCGACCATGCCGGCCGCCTGCGCCGCTGCCACGCTCGTTCCCGAGACCGCGGCATAGCCGCCGCCGGCGAGTGCGGAGACGATCGCGACGCCGGGCAAGACCAGATCGGGCTTCAGAGCGTCATCGAACCCGAGGCCTTCGGAGGAGAACGGCGCGACGGCATCGCGCTCGCCGTTGCCGTGATAGGCGGCCGCACCGAACGTGACCGTCACGGGCTGACCGGCGGCGACCGCCTGGGCGAGTCGAACACCGAGCGACCCATCGAGTGCGACGACCGGTACGGGTACGCGATCATCGATTCCGAGCGCGCCGGCCGGCATCCCGCCGGGGCCGTAGACCAGTACGACGGCGGCACCGGCAGCCGCAGCGGTGCGCGCCTTGAGCCGCAGATCGCCGCCGTCACGGGGAACGAGCACCGCGGCACCCGCCACGCGCGAGGCGCCGTCAGGTCCCTGGTAGTCCGACGCAAACGCTCCCGCATCCGCGACCGCCCGCGCGGAGGTGGCCACACCACGGACGGCGAGGTTCTGCCCGGCCGGCGGGGCGAGCGCGCCGGCGAGCGGCGCGACGAACGGCGCCTCGGCGGTCGCGCCGGTGATCGCGACCTCGACCTGCGGCAGCGCGGCCCGCCCGTCGGCGGCGCCGACGGTGAGGGCGTCACGAGCAGCGCCCGGGCTCGACAGCGATCCGACACGGCCGCCGGTCGGCCCGTCGTTCCCGGCCGGCGCGACGACGACGACGCCGATGGCGTCGAGCGCTGTGATCGCGCGTGCCTCGGCCGAATCACCAAAGCCGGCGAACGGCGCCGAGACCGCCGCGAGCGCGACGCGCGCCCGGTCCGCGAGGTCGCCGTCGCCGTTGGGGTCGGCGACGATCTCGAGGCCCGCCAGCAGTTCGGCGGTCGTGCCGGTCAGGCGTCCCTGGTCATCGGCGGTCAGCACGCGAACCGCGAGGATCCGGGCGCCGGGTGCGGTACCGCGCAAACCAGCCGGACCGCCAGCGCCGGCGGCGAGTGCGGCGACGGCCGTCCCATGCTCGGCCGTGGCGTCCGCCGGCGCTTCGCTCGCGCCAGCCGGCCGATCGACCCGGCCCGCGAGGAGCGTGTGGTTCTCGTCGACGGGCCCGTCGAGCACCGCGATCGTCATCCCGGCACCCTCGCCGGCAACGCCCGAGACGACCGGCCGCACGGCATCGCCCAGTAGGGGCAGCGTGCTCTCAGCGACGCCGGCCGGGACGATCGACCGGATGCCGAACAGACCGGACACGGATCGATCCGACGCCAGGCGCGCGCGCTCGTCGCCACGGACAACGGCGACGACGGCGTTCGTGGCGCGCACGAAGCGCTGCTCGATCTGCAGGTGGAAGCCTCGCGCCGCGAGCCGCGCGAGCGTCCGGTCCTGGGCCGCGGTCGCGGCATCGACGGCGGCGCGACTGCCGAACGTGCCGTCGCGCAGCGCCGCCGGCCGCGCTGCGAACACGATCACGACGCGGTCGGACGTCGCCGTCGGCCGCGAGGTGCCGACGACGTCGGACCAGACGCGGACCGCCTCGCGGCGGACGCCGGTCGCGGCGTCTGCCACGGTGGCGACGAGGAGCCCGAGGACGGCGACGAGGACGATCCGACGCGTCCGAACCTGCCGCCGCCTGTTCGGTCGCATTACCACCCTACGCTCGATTCTACGCCCAAGGCGGCCCGTGCATAGGCATCGATCTGCAGGAAGTCCGGGAACTCGACCGGCACGAGGTGAGCGGCTGCGGCCCCGATCATGGCCGCATTGTCGCCGCAGTACCGGGGGAGCGCAGCCTTGACGGCGACGCCGCGGCGCTCGCCGAGTCTGTTCAGCGCGGCACGGAGCGAGGCGTTGGCAGCGACGCCGCCGACCACGCCGAGCCGCCGCGCGCCCGTGGCCTCCAGGGCCTGTTCGGTGCGCAGGACCAGGCTGGCAACGACGGCTGCCTGATAGCTGGCCGCCATGTCGGCGGGCGCCGCAGCCTGATCTCGCAGCCGGGTAGCGAGCGCAGTCTTCAGTCCGGCGAACGAGAAGTCCAGCCCGCGCCGACCCGCCATGGCGACGGGGAACGGGACGCAGCCGGGGTCTCCGTCGGCCGCCAACTGCTCGATCGCCGGGCCGCCCGGGTAGGGCAACCCCAGCAGCCGGGCGCCCTTGTCGAATGCCTCGCCCGCTGCATCGTCGAGGCTCCGGCCGATGACGGTGAAGCGTGACGGCCCCGTGACGTCGAGCAACAGGGTGTGCCCGCCCGACACGAGGAGGCAGAGGAACGGCGGCTCGAAGGGCTCCTCGTCGAGCGACAGGGACGCCACGTGCCCGTGCAGGTGATCGACCGCCACGAGCGGCTTCGCCGCCGCGTACGCGTACGCCTTCGCCGCCGCGACGCCCACCAGCAACGCGCCGACCAGTCCCGGGCCAGCGGTGACGGCGATCGCACGCAGGTCAGCGAGTCGGACCGACGCGTCGTCGAGCGCGGCGCGGACGACGGACGAAACGAGCTCGAGGTGTCGGCGCGAGGCGATCTCGGGGACGACGCCGCCGAAGCGGCCGTGCAGCAGGGCCTGCGACGAGACGACATTCGAGTACACCGTGCTGCCGTCGACGACGGCCGCGCAGGTCTCGTCGCAGGACGTCTCGATCGCGAGGATCACTCGTCCTCCGTCGGCCGTTCGCGCCACATGATGAGCGCGTCCTCGCGGTTGTCCGTGTAGTAGCCGCGGCGGATACCCGTCGGCATGAAGCCGGTCCGCTCGTAGAGCCGAATCGCGCCGTGATTCGAGACACGCACCTCGAGCGTGTAGCCCCTGGTGCCGTCACCAGCCGTGTCGGCGAACAACTGCAACAGCATCTGTTCGGCGAGACCGCGGCGACGGTACGGCTCGTCGATCGCGACGTTCATGACGTGCCAGGCATCGACGTAGCGGGAGACGATCAGGTAGCCGGCGAGCCGCTCGGCGTCGAACGCGCCATAGCAGCGCGACGTCGGCTTCGCGATCTCGCCGGCGAACATCGTCCGCGACCACGGTGTCGGGTAGGCGCGCCGCTCGACCTGCTCGACGGCCGGGATGTCGGCCAGCTTCAGCCGCCGCAGCGCGATGCCCGCGATCACCTAGCCCCCTCCCGGGGTACGGCGTCGGGTTCGCGCAGGTACGTCGGGACGGCGGCGGCTCCGTCGAAGCGAGCGAGCCGCAGATGGGAGGCGGCGCTGACGCGGTGCGCGGGATCGTCGTCAGCGGCGATGGCATGACCTGCGGCCGCGAAGATGTCTCGATAGCGGACCGCGCCGTCGCCGACGAGCGTCGTGCCCGGCCGCAGCGTCGCTGCCAGGGTGGCCGGGTCGTACGCCGCCGCCGCGAGATCAGGACCGGCGGCGAACACCTCGCGCCGCCGCGCGTCGATCACCGCGACTGCGGCCGATGGCGCCGCCTCGCACAGAGCCGTCAGCGTCGAGACTCCGGCGAGCGGCAACGAGGCAGCGTCGGCGAGTGCGGTGGCCGTCGCCATGCCGATGCGGATGCCGGTGAAGGAGCCAGGACCGGTACCGACGACGATGCCGTCGAGGTCGCCGATGCCGACGCCGCCTGCGGCGAGAACGTCATCCACCAGCGCGAGGACCTCCCGTGCCGCGGCGCCGGGTGCCGCCCGCGCCCGCTCGACCACAATCACCCCGTCGGTGGCGAGCGCGGCGGTGGCGCAGTCGGTGGCGGTGTCGAGCGCGAGCAGGCGCATGCAGGCGAAATCGTATCCCGCCCGACCCGATCGACCGTGATCGTCCGTGCGTCGCCGGCGGCCGGTTCCAGCCGGACGCGAACCGTCGGTGCTGGCAGGACCCCGGCGCCGGCCTCCGGCCACTCGACGAAGATGACGGCGCGCTCGTCCAGATACGGATCGAGGTCGGCCAGCTCCTCGGCGGTCACACGTCGGGCCCGGTACAGGTCGAGGTGCGAGATCGACCGTCCGTCGCCGGCCCTGTAAGCGTGCGCGATCGTAAAGGTCGGGGAGGTGACTGGCTCGACGACGCCGAGCGCCGCCGCGGCGTGCCTGACGAACGTGGTCTTCCCCGCTCCAAGCGGTCCCTCGAGGTGCACGACGTCCCCTGGCCGCAGCGTCGCTGCGAGCTCGCGCGCCACTACAGCGGTGCCCGCCTCGCTCTCGACGACGCGGCGCATGGCGTCAGAAGAGACCGAGCTGGTCATCGTCGACCGGCGTTGCTGCGGCCGCTACCGCGGTCACCGGCGACGACGGCCCCCAGAACGACGCCGCCAGCGACGGCACCTGGGCCACCGCCTCCGGGTCGAGGACGGGCACGACGACGGTGCGATGCCCACCGAGCTCCAGGGGACGCTCCAGGCCATGCCAAGCGCCGAATGCCGGCGCGTCGGGCGCGATCTGGCGGGTGACGAACGAGCCGAGCGCGAGCACGCGGGTCGGGGCGATCGTCGCTATCTCCTCGTCCAGGAAGGGCCGACAGCTCGCGATCTCATCGTCGGTCGGTGCGCGCCCGCCGGGCGGCCGGCAGCGGACGAGAGTGGTCGTGAAGACGTCGGACGCGTCGATGCCGACGTCGTCCAGGATGGCGGTCGCGGCCGCCGACAGGGTCCGGCCGTCGCCCTCCGCACGCCACGTCGGCGCCACGCCGATCAGCACCGTCGTGGCGTCGGCCCGCCCGACTCCGGCGACAGCGTGGCGCCGCGTCGCCGAAAGCGCGCAGGCCCGGCACGACGCGATGCGTGCGGCGAGATCGTCCACGCGGCGGTCAGCGACAGCCGCAGCCGCCGCCGCAACAACCACCGCCGGCTCGCGGTGCCGCCGCCGCGGCCACTGGCATGTCGCCACCGACGCGGGTGCGAGCGAAGGAGGACAGCAGCTTCTGCAGCTCGGTCGACGTACACGACGGGCACGCGACGAGCGTCGAGCCGTTGAAGACGAGCTCCTCGAAGCGGTGCTCGCAGGCGGTGCACTGGTACTCGTAGACGGGCATGATGGCGCAGTGTACCGTTCGCGACAGGACTCCATCGGTCGTGAGGGGTACCACTGAGAGATGGACATCGTGCTCGTCGGACCAGGTCGCGCCGGCCACGCCTTGCGTGATCGTGCGCTCGCGCGCGGGTACCGCGCCCGCCTCGTCCGCGATCCTCGCGCCGGCGCCACGGCCGACGTCGTCCTGCTGACCGTGCCCGATCGGGAAATCGCCGCCGTCGCCGCTGCCGTTCCCGCCGGGCTGTGGCTTGGCCACGTCTCGGGAGCGACGCCGCTGGCCGCCCTCGGGGCCGGTGCGCGGCGGTTCGTGCTGCACCCGGCGCAGTCCCTCGAGCGCGACGGCGGCAGCGCGCAACTCGATGGTGCAAGCGCGTTCGTGACGGGAAGCGACGGCGCCGCGCTGGAGTTCGCCGCGAACCTCGCCCGCGCGCTCGACCTGCGCCCCGTTCCGCTCGCCGAGGACGAGCGGCCGCTGCCGCACGTTGCCTGCGTCCTGGCCTCGAACGCGCTGGTCGCGATGCTGGCGGCCTCGTGTCGCCTGCTCGGACGCGACGATGCGCTGACGATCCTGGCACCCCTCGCCACCCGAGCGCTCGCGAACGCGATCGCCGCCGGTTCGGAGATGCGGCCGACGGGCCCGGTCGCACGGGGCGACGCCGTCACGATCGGGCGACACCTGACGGCGCTCGAAACCGCCGATCCCGAGATCGCCGAACTGTACCGGGTGGTCTGCCGCGCAATGCTCTCGCTGGTCGATCCCGACGCGGCGGCGAGAGTCGCCCCACTGCTATGAAGCGCGTCCGGACGATCACCGCCCTGCGTGCCACGCTGTCGCCGATTCGCTCCGCCGGGCGCCGCGTCGCCCTCGTACCGACCATGGGCGCGTTCCACGACGGCCATGTCGCCCTGATGACCGCCGCCCGCCACGAGGCTGACCTTGTCGTCGTCTCGCTGTTCGTCAATCCGACGCAGTTCGGCGCCGTCGAGGATCTCGCCCGGTATCCGCGTGACGAGGCGACCGATGCGAGGCGCGCCGACGCGGCCGGCGTCGATGTCCTGTTCGCGCCGAGCGTCGAGGAGATGTACCCGCCCGGCTTCGCGACGACGGTCGACCCGGGCCCGATCGCCAGGGGCCTGTGCGGCGACCACCGGCCCGGGCACTTCGCCGCCGTTGCGACGGTCGTCACGCGCCTTCTCGGGATCGTCGCGCCCGATCTCGCCTACTTCGGCCTGAAGGACTATCAGCAGGTCGCCGTCATACGGCGTGTCGTCGCCGACCTCGCACTCCCGGTCACGGTGCGTGCGCTGCCGACCGTCCGCGAGCCCGACGGGCTCGCGATGAGTTCGCGCAACCGCCAACTGTCCCCGGACGAGCGCACCCGCGCCCGCAGCCTCTACGGCGCCATGCAGGGGGCGGCGGCGCTGCGTGAGACGGGCGTTCGGGAGCCGGCCGCGCTCGTCGCCGCGGTCGTCGAGGCGCTGCGCGCCACCGGCATTGCAGCCGAGTACGTTGAGCTGCGCGATGCGGAGACGCTCGGCGCACCCGGCTGCGGCCGTCCCGCGGTCCTCGCCCTCGCCGCCACGGTCGGGACGACGCGCCTGATCGACAACATCGTCCTACCCGCAACCGACTGGAGCACCTGAATGAGCACGCGCAAGCTGCCGTTGCCTGAGCTCGCCTCGATGAAGCGCGACGGTCGTCCGATCGTGATGGTCACCGCCTACGACTTCCCATCCGGTCAGGTGGCGAGCGAGGCGGGTGTCGACCTCGTCCTCGTCGGCGATTCGGCGGCGATGACGGTGCTCGGCCTCGACTCGACCGTGCCCGCAACGATGGAGGAGATGCTCCTCCTGACGCGAGCAGCCGCCAGGGGCTCGACGCACCCGCTCGTCGTCGCCGACATGCCGTTCCTGTCCTACCACGTCGACGACCGGGACGCGATCCTGAACGCCGGACGGCTGGTCAAGGAGGGCGGAGCGGACGCGGTCAAGATGGAGGGCGCCGGCCCGACGCTCGGGCGGATCGCGGCCGTCGCCGCCGCGGGCATGCCGGTGATGGCGCATCTCGGTCTGACGCCGCAGACCGCGACCGCTCTCGGCGGGTTCAAGGCGCAGGGGCGTACCGCGGAGGCCGCCCTGCGTCTGGTCGACGACGCGTACGCGGTCGAGGCGGCCGGAGCGTTCGCGCTCGTCCTCGAGTGCGTTCCCGCGCCTGTGGCGACGACGATCAGCGAGCGCCTCGGCATTCCCACGATCGGGATCGGCGCCGGCCACGGCTGTGATGGCCAGGTGCTGGTCTACCACGACCTGCTCGGGTACGGCTCGGGCAAGGCGCCGCGCTTCGTTCGGCGCTACGCCGATCTGCGGGGCGCGGCGATCGATGGCATCCGCCGTTACGCCGCCGACGTGCGCGACCGCAGCTTCCCGGCCGTCGAGCACACGTACGCGATGCCGGCCGAGGAACTGGCCGCGTTCGAGCACGCGCTCGAGCCGATCAACCCGCTGTTCGACTGAGACGGTTCGGCGCGCATCGGCGACGGTCCCCTGTCGATCGGGCGTCGCCGGGCGTCGATGCGTGCGGAGCCCGTGTGGACTTGCGCGCCACGCATAACGGGGCCTGTCCCCATCTCAGGCGCTTTCGGGGACAGGCCCCGGGTAACGCTCGCGTACGATGGCACCATGGCTCGCTTCCTCCACACCATGTACCGCATCACGGACCCGGCCCGCAGCCGAGCGTTCTACGAGGCGCTCGGCCTCGAACACCGGCGCGAGCTCGACATCGTCCGCAACGGCGAGTTGGAGGCGACGAACCACTTCTTCGGCGTCCCCGGCGAGTCGGCCGAGCTCGAACTGACGTTCAACCACGACGGTCGCGACTACGAGCTCGGAACGGGCTACGGCCACATCGCGCTCGGCGTGGACGATCTCGACGCGACGCTCGCCCGGCTCGCCGAGCAGGGGATCGAGGCCGAGCGGCCGCCGTACTCGATCCGCGCAGGCGGCTCCCGGCTCACGTTCGTGCGCGACCCGGACGGCTACCGGATCGAGCTGATCGAGCGGCCGTAGCCGTGACGCTGGAACCGCAGGATCCTCACTGGGCGTCGCGCGTGCACGACGCGTTCGCCGCGCAGTCGATGATGCGCACCCTCGGGGTGGAGATCGTGTCGCTGGCCCCTGGCCGCGTAGAGCTCTCGGTGCCCTTCGACGAGCGGCTTCGTCAGCAGGACGGGTTCCTGCACGCCGGCGTTGCCCTGGCCGCGATGGACACGGCCTGCGGCTTTGCCGCGCACTCGCTGATGCCCGCTGATGCCCGGGTCCTGACCGTCGAACTCAAGGCCAACCTGCTCGCTCCGGCGACCGGCGCGCTACGCGTGGTCGGTACGGTCACGCGTTCGGGGCGCACACTCACCGTCTGTACGGGCGATGCCTACCTCGCGGAGGGCGCGCGGCATGTCGCGACGTCGCTGACGACGCTGATCCAGGCTTCCGCCTGACCTCAGCTCTGCACGGCGGCCAGCGCCGCGACACCGAGCAGCGTGATCGCGGCGCCCGCCGTCTGCAGCCGGGTCAGGCGTTCCCCGAGCACGAGGAAGCCGAGGAGCGCCGAGACGGCGGCCGACTGCGTGACGAGCACGGCGGGCACGGCGATGCCGTCACGGGTCGCGACGACGTAGCACGCGAATCCGAGCGGCTCGAGGACGCCGAGCCCAAGCACGTACGGTGCGTCCGCGCGACTCGGCACGGGTAGCCGGCGCAGGAGAAGCAGCGGCGCGAGCACGGTGACGGCGCCGACGATCCGCGGGACGGCGATCACCCACGCGCGGCCAGCGTCCGGCGCCGCCTTCCCGGTGGCGACGAACGCGACGGCGAAGACGAGCGACGCGCCGACTGCGAGCGCCACGGCGAGCACGGGGCGTCGCGCCTGCCCGTCGCGATCCGGTCGGGCCGAGACGACCACCACACCGACGGCGACGACGCCGAGCGCGACGATCGCGGCGCCCGCGAGTTCCTCACCGTCGATGCCGACGGCGTAGAGCCCGGCGAGGGCGCCGTCACAGGCGACGATAGGCGTCAGTACGCCGAGCTTGCCGAGCGTCAGCGCCCGGTAGAAGAGCAGCAACCCGCCGATCGTCGTCGCACCCTGGACGACGAGCCAGACGAGCGTCGCCGCCTCCAGGTCGGGCCAGCCGGCGACGACGGCGAAGGGCGCTGTGACGGCGAGTCCGGTGGCGGCGAGCCAGGCGAGCGAGGCGACCGTCCCGATCGAGCGCGATGCCCGCGCGGCGACGAGCGCCGCCACGCCCCAGACCACGGCCGCAGCGAGGCCCCAGCCGATCGCCCACACGTGGCGGTCAGCCGCCGTCGCGACGCATGCCGTGCACGGGTCGGCCGAGCGCCTGCCACTGGAAGATCGACATCGCCGGCAGCCCATCGTCGTAGGCGACGATGCGCGGGTTCCGCCCGATCTCCTTGCACTTCGCGGCGATCATCAGCAGATCGTCTTTCGACGGCGCGACGATCACGAAGTGGGCGCCCGTCACCCACTCGAAAACCTCCGCGCAGGCCGGGCACGGCCACGGATCGGTGCGGATCCCGTACCACTCGCCCTCCGTGGTGTCGACTCCGTCGAAGTCGGCGATCTCATCCTCGGACCAGACGGCCTGCTCGGACCCCCCGGGCAGGACGACGGTTCCGGGGCGCATCTCCTCGCTCACTCGACCATGATGCCGGACCGTGGAGACATCGCGGGCCCGCCTCGTCGCTGCGCTCGCCCGCCACGAGCCCGCTGACGCGACCGAGGCGCGCCATCGCGAGGCGATCATCGCGCTCGTCGCGGGCAGCAGCGCGTGCTTCGACCGCACGCACTACCGGCCCGGCCACGTGACGGGCAGCGCCTTCGTCGTCGACGCGGCGAGCGGCACCGTGCTGCTGCACCGCCATCGCCGGCTCGGGCGCTGGCTGCAGTTCGGCGGTCACGACGACCACGAGCACGACCCGCTCCGGACCGCGCTGCGCGAAGCGCGCGAGGAGTCGGGACTGACCGATCTGACGCCGCTCGACAGCGCGATCCTCGATCTCGACGTGCACGCGATCGAAGCGACCGCCCGGGAGCCGGGGCACGAGCATCACGACGTCCGCTACGCGCTGCTCACCCGCACGCCCACCGGGATCGCGCCCGCTGCGGCGGAATCGCGCGACCTCGCGTGGCTGTCGCTCGCCGAGGCGGACGCACGCATGGCGGAGGCCGGCGGCACCCGAGCGCTCAGCCGGCTGGCGCGCCTCGTCTGACGCCTCGCAGCGTCGGCGCCAGAACGGCGCCGATCAGTGCCGCACCGCCGAACAGCGCGAACACCACCGTGTCGCCGGCGCCCGCGTCGAGGAGTCGCGCCCCGACCTCGGCCGCGACCGCCGGCCCCGCGAGGCCTGCCGTCGTCACGATGCCGGCCGCGAGCGCGGCGGCCTCCGGCGCGACCACCGATGGCCCGAGAGCGAAGAGCGGCACGGTCGCCGCGTTGGCGCCAGCGACGGCGAGAGCCCAGATCAGCGCGACCGCGACCACGCCGGAACCGGCCCGGACGTCGACGGCGCCAATCGCGGCGACCGGTACACAGGCGGCGATCGAGACCGTGCACAGGACTGCCGGTGACCGGCCGCGGGCGAAGAGGGTGCCGGCGAGGACGGCGACGGGTAGCGCCGCGAGCCCGGCGGCGATACCCGCCAGCGCGCGCGGTCCCGGCGCGACGCCGCCGCGCTCGAGGAAGGGCGGGAGCCACGTGTGCGCCCCGTAGAGCGCGAACAGGTCGAGGAACGCCAGGACCGAGATCACGATCAGGGGTCGGCTCGACGCGGCCAGACGCAGCGCGTCGGCGAAGCGGAGATGAGCCGTCGGTGCGGCCGGCGGGCGGTCGCCGCGGCGGATCGCCAGTGCGACGCCGCCGCTGGCCACGGCGAGACCGTAGACGGCCAGGACGCCCTGCCAGCCGAGGGGCTCCGCCAGGAGCGGCGTCAGCCCGTTCGCCAGCACCGCCCCGAGGTACGCCGCAACCGTGATCGCGCCGACGCCCGTGCCGTGGCTGCGCGGCGGCGATGTCGCGACGATGTGCAGCACGCCCGCAGTGAGGATCGCAGAGACGCCGAGGCCGACCACGAAGCGCAGGCCGATCAGGAGCGGCAGGGCCTCGGTGGTTGCGCAGGCGGCCGTCGCGACTCCGGACACGATCACGCCGGCCGCGATCAGCGGCCGAGCACCGAACCGACTCGCCAGCCGCCCGGCCAGGATGCCACCGACGCAGTAAGCGACGGCGTAGGAGGTCATCAGCCGTCCGACGCTGCCCTCGGTCGTGCCCAGGCCGCCCGCCATGGTGTGGATCAACGGCGGGACGGCGAAGGCCGCGATGTAGGCGAGTCCGATCGCCAACGACGGCGCGAGAAAGGTGCGGCGCACGTATCTACAGGACGAACTGAGCCGCCGCTGCCTCCCGCGGACCGGTCAGGAGGGGCCGCAGGAAGCGCCCGGTGTGCGACTCGTCGACGAGCGCGACGTCCTCGGGCGAACCGACGGCGACCACGAGCCCGCCGGCGTCGCCGCCCTCCGGGCCGAGGTCGACGATCCAGTCGGCCTGCTTGACGACATCGAGGTTGTGCTCGATCACGAGCACCGTGTTCCCGGTTTCGACCAGCCGGTGGAGCACTTCGAGTAGCTTCTCGATGTCGGCAAGATGCAGGCCGGTCGTCGGCTCGTCGAGCACGTAGAGCGTCCGCCCGGTCGCGACCTTCTGCAGCTCCGTCGCGAGCTTCACCCGCTGCGCCTCGCCCCCTGACAGCGTCGTCGCCGGCTGCCCCAGCCGGACGTAGTCGAGCCCGACGTCGTGCAGTGTCTGCAGGCGCCGACGCAACTTCGGGATCTTGGCGAAGAACGCGAGCGCCTCCTCGACCGACATCGCGAGGACGTCCGCGATCGACTTC
>VFJZ01000021.1 GCA_009885805.1 Actinomycetota bacterium | reverse complement strand
TCATCGTCCTCGTCCTCGTCTGGCAGCAGTGCGTCGAGACCAGGCGTGTCGCCCTGTCCCTGCGCGCCGGAGGCATCGAACGTGGATTCAACGATCTCTCCAAGGAACTCGGAGTCCCGTAGTGCCGGGATCAAGTATTCCTCGATCCCTTCCTTGTCCATCTGACGCAGATCTCGATACTTACCCTCCGTGAGGATTCCAAGGAGACGAGCCTCGCGGACCTCCTCCGCCCCATCGGGGTCAGCCTTCACGAGGTTCTCGTAGTGGTCGTCGAGGTCGATGAGCATCTGCCGCTTATCGTCGAAGAAGGTCAACGGGATCTTGCCTTCGCTTCGCTGCTGCAGTGCCCGCATGTGCCCGAGGAGGCGCGTCGCCTGGCGCACACGCTTGACCCCGTCTGCGAGCGCCTTGTCGTTCGAGGAAGCTGCCCAGTTCAGCGCTCGTGCCGCGTCCTGGTCGCTGTATTCGAATTCCTCCTTCAGCTCGTTGATGAAGATCAGCTCGTTCGTGAAGGAGTAGTCGCGCTTGTAGGTCTTTTGCACCTGGAGCTCGAGCTCGAGTCGGGCGAGCTCCTTCTCGTTTACGTTGCTCGGCAGCACTGCGACGTCGACATATCCGTGCGGATCGATCTCCCGCAGTGCAGCACACCGGGTGTTCGCGTTAATCAGCACCCCGGCGCGGGTGACGACGCCATGGTCCTGCTGCCCCACTTCGCGCAGATTCTCGCGAAGCTCGGCAAACGCCTCGGTCTCGGAGAGCAGAGTCTGGACGACCTGCTGCGCGGCGTCGCTGAACGGATCGTCGCGGACGGTCTCGAGCGCGGGATGCGATTCCAGCTGTGCCTTAATGCGGTGGCTATCCGGGTTGAGGACAACTGCTGTGAGGGGTAGTCGAACGACCGGCAGGAGTTCGGGTGATCCTTTGACGGACAAACGAACGCGCTGCGGAGCGGCCTCCTTTGCATGATGGGCCAGCGCGTCGTCAATGGCCTTTCGCCGTGCTGTCTCCGCCATTACTGTCATCGGGCACTACCCTCCGTAAGGTTCGTCGTCCTTGTAACGTCTTCGACGAGCTCGCTCAAGGCGACGTCACCATAGATCCGACCCGCGAACGCGCGTGCGAGGTCGGCAAGCTCGTTCCGAATCGACCATCCCGGCCCGCTCACCAGTACGGCGACCGGTAGATCGGATGGCTTGTCCATTTGCGCCAATGCTCTGACCGACTTCCGTGCGGTCCCGCTGTCATTGGCGACCGCGAGCACAATTCCATACTTGGCCCGGCCTCGCGGATCCAGAACTGCGAAGCCGATCTGCTTGCCACAGCCGGTGATTTCCATGAGCTTCTTCTCGGCGTCCGGCCCTCCGGCGCCTGTCGCGCGCAGGAAAGTGATCCCGGACGTCTCGAGTTCACGCGCCAATTGGTCTGCGACAGCCTGGCGTACGCGTGCGCTGGTCCTGTTCCGATGCGCGAGCCACGCGCCGCCGGCTGCTCGTTGTGCGAGCAAGACCTCGTACGGTACGCCGTCGCTGCGCCGAACCTCAACTGCTTCCCAACCAGTCGCGGCCGTTCCGGTGCCTCCGAGGAGGAGCTCAAGCGGCCGGGCCGGGGTCGCGCCGGGAAGATCTGATGCCTCTGTCCCGCGCACAATCGCGTCCAGTACCTCGAACGCCGCTTGGATCTGGGAGGGAGCCCAATCCGATCGAGGATTGCTCGGAAGGTTCGTGACGCGGTCGGAGAGGTCGCGATACGAGAGGCCAGCAACGGAGCAGAGCGCTTCGATGGTGAAGGAGTCTTTTCGCTGCGCCGCTCTAACGTCGCGCGCGTTCACGGCGCGCAGGCTCCCATCGCCACAGAGAGAAGCGAGGCGATCAAGGGCATCGCGGAACTGTTCTGGCCGCTCGACGATGTCGAGATCGAAGAGAACCCGAGCACTGCTGACGTCCGACTTGGCAACCGACCGGCTGAGCCTCTGAAGCGCGGCCTCCGACTCCGGATACTCGGCCGACGCGAGCAGGGCGCGCAAGAGCTCGTGCGGCGAGGCGTCGCTAGTCCTCCACCCCTGTGCGAGCCAATGCACGGCATCTTCAACTGTCGCCTGTTTGGTGGCTTGGAGGAGCAGTTGCCCAGCTGCATCTAGGCCCGTTGCGATGTGGTCGTTCTCGTCGGTCATCGTTGCTCAGTCTGATTGCGCCGGTCCCAAGCGCCGCCGCGGCCACCTCAGCCTACGCGGTTGCCCGTGGGGTGTAGCGGCTGCGAGAGCGGGTGAACAGCTCCGTCCGTCACGATCGTGCGGGCCGGCTATGGCGGCCACCGAAGGCCGACCCGAAGCGACGCGGCTTGAGCCCACCCTGCATCCATCTCGACTCGGCCGCCGCGGCCGGCCTTCGCTTGATCTCGGACGCCGCCTTACCCGTACGCTCCGGTCGTGTCGCTCCGATACGCGACTCTGATCTGGATCGCTCGCGAGAGCCCAGCGACGCGGCACCGGCCCCGGAAGCTGCCGCTCGGAGAAACGCGGATCGTGTCCTGATCGCGGCAGATCGTCAGCCACGGCCGGCCGGGGCGTCGTGCCTGCCAGATGAGCAGCGCCGGCGGCCCTCCACTCGGCAGGAAGGCGCCCGTCGCGCGTAGCCCGGTTCGCGTCTGGGTGATCTTCACCTTGATCGTCGGGCGGACACGGATCCGACCCAGGCTGGTGACCGTAGCGCGCTGCGTCTCGCTGCCGGCATAGCGGACCGTGACGATCCCGCCAAGGCGCGGCCGGATCTTGATGCGGAACGCACCAGACCGATTGCTGGTCGCTGCCCACGACCTCGTCTTCTCGGGCCAGTGGGAGTTCGTGAGCGTGATGAGGACGTGCAGGCCGATCGGCTTCCTGTTGGAGAGCGTCGTCCCGCTGATCGTCGTCGACTTGCCGCCGGCGACCAGGCGTGTCCCAAGCCGCGCTCGGATCGCGATCGTCGCGCGGACGCGGAAGACCAGACTGGCCGTCGCGGCGTTGCCGGCGTCGTCGACGATCGTGACCGAACCGGCTGCGCCTTCGAGGCTTCCTACGCCGGTCGGAACGGTGCCCACGAGTCGTCGGAGCACCGGAGTCGGCGATGCCGATGCCGCGAGACCTACCCGCGCCCCGGCAACCGAGACGTCGGCGCTGCGAATCCCGCTGAGCTCGCGGACGCCGACGCGGACGACGCGGGTGACGGGGTCGGCCTCGATCGTCTCGAGGATCGGTGCGATCGAGTCGATCAGGATCGTTCCGGCGCTCTCCCGGAGGTTGCCGGCAACGTCGACAGCGCGGACGTGGATGGTCGCCGCGCCCTGGATACCGGTCACGCGAGCGTCGACGAGGCGTTGGACGGTCGCTGCACCACCTGCGGGACCCAATGCCAGCGGTATCCCGTTGATGTCGGCCGTCAGCGTCTGCACGCCGTAGGTGTCCGATGCCTGGATGGCGACCGGGCAGGAGGCCGAGCACCAACCGCTCGGAGTCGTCACCTGAATCGAAGGCGGCTGTCGGTCGAGGGTGACGGCGATGGCCGCGCTCGAGGCGCCGTTGCCCACTCCGTCGAACCCGTCGATCCATATGCGGTGCGGTCCGTCGGCGTCGGGAAGCGCCAGGTTCGCGACGCCGCTGATCGTGGCCGCGCCTGCCGACCATTGGCCGGTCAGTCGACTCGGGTTGGGACCCGGCGCCGCCCGTACCGGAGCGCCGCGGGCGCCGTCGATATTCGGATAGATGCTCCCGGGACCGGCCCCGGTGTCGGCCGCGGACCACGAGATCGGGACGACGCGATCGCGGACGACATGGTTCGTGAGCGCCGAGCTGATCGCGGCCGATGGTGCAGCGACGTCATCGACCTGGCCGCTCAGTTCGATCGCGCGAGCGGTACATGTATCGCACCGGCCGGCTGCCTTCGCGAAGAGGGAGATCCGGACCACGGATGCGGCATAGCCGGCCGGCATCGTCCACGGAAAGCTGTGGGCGAACGGCAGGATCTGGTCGCCGAGGACGAGCACGTTCTGACCATCGGGGCGAATCAGGCGGATGCCGGCGTCGAGGGTCGGTACGGCCGACGGCGCGATGGTTCGGAGCGTCCCTGAGAGCGAGCGGAACGTCGAACCGCTCGGAAGGCTGATCCGCGTCTGGCCGAAGGCGCCAGTCGGGAAGGCGGCGCCGCGAGTCTGGACGCCCGACGGGTACCGAAAGAAGGCCGGATGACTACCGGGATCCAGAGCGCCGACACTGATGTCCGCCTCAGTCATCGCGAAGGAGTAGGTGCCGGCCATCGCCGGCGCGGGTGCGAGAAGGATCAGAAGTGGGAGCAGGCGCGTCAGCCGCACAGGCCCTCCCCTCCGTAGATCGCGAGGCAGTCGGCGAGATTCGGATCCACGGGCCTTGGCTCCGGCTTGGCACGAACGACCGTCACGTGCGTCTTCTTCGGCTGGCTCTTGTTGGGCACTCGGTGGCTGCCTGCGGGCGGCTTGTCGCGTTCGCGAGCGGGCAGCGACGCCACCTCGACGGTGGTCACCACCGGGGCGACACGCGCGGGAGGCAGTACAGTCGGAACGGCGGTCGGAGGCGTGTCGACGCCGACCGCTGATGCCGTGACGGATGGAGCGCCAGTCGTTGCCGCCCGGTGCTCGCCATGACGCGATAGGACGAGCGCGCTCGTGGCCGCCGCCGCAATCGCCAATGGGATGACCATCATGCGTCGCGACGGTCGTCGTGGCGTAGCGACCGCGGTCGAGTCCTCGCGGCGCACTTCGCCGTCGAGTCGGATGAACTCCTCGTCGCCTGCGCGCGGGGCGGGGCGTCCTGAGGCGTCATGACGTTCTTCGACGGCATGTCCGGTCGTGTCATCCAAAATGTCCGATTGTCCGATTCTGTCATGTCCTGATGTGTCACTAAGCGCGAGCATCGACGCCGGGTCGACACCTCGGCGTCCTGATCGCGTCACCGAGGACGACAACCGGCCCTCATCGAGCATCCGGCGGATCGTCCGGACGTCAACGCCCAGACGGCGCGCGGCCTCGTTCTGCGTGATCCCGCGCGGGACATCGACGAAGCTGAGCACGCTAGCGAGCAGCACTCGCTTCCCCTCGGGCGTCTCGACCGCCGTCAGGCGGCCGTCGGCCACCATCCGGAACACCGTGCGCGAAGTCGTGCCGAGGAGACGAGCGGCTTCCTCGCGCGTGATGCTCGCTACTGGGTCGTGCTCCATTTGCCGCCTGTCCCCCCGTTGGCTGCGGCCGAAGCGCCACCATACGCCAGTACGCTCGCCCGCGATAGGCGCCGAATGCCGGTAGGCGATGCGACCGTTTCCAGCCGACCGTCGCTGATCATCCGCGCGACGGTTCGTACGGTGACGCCGAGCAGCTGTGCGGCTTCAGCGTGCGAGATCGGCCCGTCACGGTCCTGATTCGCTGATACGGAGCTGACCGCGGTCGCCGGCTCGAGAGCCGCGAGCAACCGATCACGTCGGAAGCGCCACTGCTTGCCGAGCTTGACGGCCGGGAGCTCGCCCGTCCGAGCAAGTGCGCGAACCGTCTGAACGTCGAGTTTCAGGAAGGCGGCGACCTCCTCGACGGTGAGCACGACGTCGTCCGGAAGCGTTGAGTCAGCAGGCCCGTCCATGCGGCCGAAGTATGACGCTCCGCGTCTAGTTAACGCAAATCGTCGTAGATAGTTGAAAAATCGGATCTGAGGCAGTACGGTGGAGCGCTAGCGAGGCAACCTCGCCGGCCAGACGGGCCGCCTTACGAGCAACCAGGGAGACGGAGAATGCGCCGGACAACGGTCGGCCTCAGCGTGCTCGCTTTCCTCGCCGCCGCGGCCAACGCACGCGCGGCCGGGCCCTCCGACATCAAGCCGAACGGTTCGATTCCGGGCACTGACCAGTTCGCGAGGTTGGCCGGCGGGTTCATGACGATCGGCTTGATCGCCGCCGGGCTCGGGTTCCTAATCTCAGTCGCCGGAGTCGGCATTGCCGGGCACTCGCACAACGTCCACCTACGCGATCGGTTCAAGTCCGGCGCGTTCCTGAGCCTCCTGGGCACTGTCGCGTTCGGTGCTGCCAACCGCCTGCTGGAGTGGGCATGGAGCATCGGCACGGGCTTCTGATGAACCGGCGCCTGGTCCTTCGAGCCCTCGTCGCGCTGACGTTCCTGGCGGTCGTGCCCGCCGCTCAGGCGAGCCCGATCGGTGACGTCTGGGACTGGGGAACGGGGCTCGTCGCCAGTGCTGCGCAGGGCGTCGCTGGCGACGGCATCCGCGCGCTCACGTCGTGGGTGGCCGACGGTGCCGGATGGTTGGCGGAGAAGTGCTTCACCGCGATGAGTGCGACCAGCGATCCGCGGCCGGGCGAGGGGTGGTTCGCAGACTCGTATCGACGGATGGCGCTCATCGGTATGGCCGTGAGCGCACCGTGCCTCGTCCTCGGCATTCTGCAGGCGGTCCTCCACCAGGACGGGCGGCTGCTCGCCCGAGTTGTCGCTGCGGTGCCGGGAAGCGTGTTGCTCACGTTCGCCGCCGTCGCTGTCACGCGGATGCTGCTCGGCGCGACCGACCAGATGAGCCTCTGGCTGATCCAGGCGAGCGGCCGCGACGTGGGCGCGTACGGCGCCAAGATGGCGCTGGCGCTGCAGACCGCGCCGGGCACGAGCGCGTTCGTGGTCTTCCTGATCTCGTCCGTCTGCGCGATCTGCGCGCTCGTGCTCTGGATCGAGCTGCTCGTCCGGGCCGCGCTCGTGTACGTGCTCCTCGGCTTCTTCCCGCTGATGGCCGCGATGATGATCTGGCCGGCGGCGGCCGGAGGTGTTCGACGCCTTACGCGGCTGCTCGTTGCGATCATCCTCTCCAAGCTGGTGATCGTGGCCGTCGTCGCGATGGGCGTCGCGGCCGCCACTCAGTCCGGCGCCTCTGACCGCTTTGAGGGGCTGCTGGTCGGAACAGCCGTCATCGCCGTCGCGTGCTTTGCGCCGATGACCGTTCACCGGCTTCTGCCGTTGCTCGAGGAGGCCGTGCATGTCCGCGGCAATCTCTCCACTGGCGGGGCAGCTCGGAGCGCTTCGCAGTCGCTGACGACCATGCAGTCCGCACAGGCCGCCGCATCCCAGCTTGGGTGGATGCGCGGCCGATCTGCGGCCTCCAGTTCGACGCCGGGCGCCGCATCGCCACGTCCCCCATCGGCGTTGGCAGGCCCCATGAGCCTCGCCGGAGGCGGGCGATGACTGACCAGAATCGGGAACAGCGAACGCGGTATCGCTTTGGGCGGGCGGAGTCGCTTGGCGTCGTTGGCTCTGCGCGGACGTCGCAGTGTGTCGTCGCGCTCGCGGGCGTGGGGATGACGCTCGCAGCCATGTATGCCCTGCCGGCGACCTTCGCCCCGGTCGCCTTCCTACCGCTGCTCGCTGCCATTGCCCTCTCGTTCCTCCCGATTCGAGGGCTGCCGGTCCTCGATTGGGTCCGGCTAGGCGTCGCGCACCAGGTCGACCGTGCGCGCGGGCGCACGGCGTGGCACAAGCCGCGGGACGGCTCCTACGGCGAAGCGGCCGCCGGCCCGGTGGCAGGGCCGGAAGCATGGGGGAGGCTTCGCATCGTGGCGGCGCCGTATGGTGGCGGCGCTGTCGGCGTCCTCATCGACGACAAGCTCGGAACCGCAAGCGCCACGATGGTCGTCCGGACCGAGTCGTTCGCCCTCCTCGCGGATGCGGATCAGGAGCGGCGGGTCGCCGCGTGGGGCAACGTCCTCGGAAGCCTCGGCCGCGAGGCCGGCACGGTTCGACGCATCGCGTGGACCGAGCGCACCGTGCCGGCCGAGGCCGATGAGATCGCTGCGTTCTTTGCCGCGGAGCGGGATCGACAGGCACCGCTCGACAGCGCGGCCGTCCTCTCGTACGTGGACCTGATCGACTCATCGACGGCAGCGGCACTCGAACACGAGTGCTTCGTCTCGACCCAGATCGATACTCGAGGGCGGCGGCGGGAGATCCGGCAGCGCGAAACGGCGATCGGCTCGTTCGACCTCGCCGCGGCGGCAGTGGCCGTCGATGAGCTCCGCCTCGTCGCCCACGCGCTCGCCGATGCCGGCATCGGTACGGTCGGCGCACTCACACCTCGTCTTCTTGCAGCGGCGATCCGACACGGCGTCGACCCGGCGGCGCGCCCGCACCTCGCCCGGCTCGCGGCCGCCGGCGCGGAGGAGGGCTGCGCTCCCGACGCCGCCGGGCCAATGGCCGTCGACGAGCACTGGGACTGCGTCCGTATCGACTCGGCGTGGCACGCCACCTTCTGGATCCAACGATGGCCGCTCCGCGACGTCGGCTGCCTCTTTCTCGCCCCGCTCCTGAACCGGACCGGCGCACAGCGCGCCGTCAGCGTTGTTGCCGAGCCGATTGCGCCGAGTCGCGCGTACCGGCAGGCCGAGAACGCGATGACGCAGGAAGAGGGAGACCAGCTCACCCGCGAGAAGCACGGGTTCCTCGAGACCGCACGGCAGCGTCGGCGACGAGATGACGTCATGACGCGTGAGCAAGAGCTCGCCGACGGCCATGCGCTGATGCGGTTTGCCGGTCACGTCACGGTTGCCGGCGCGACTCGCGACGAACTCGAGGCGGCGTGTGCCGAGGTCGTCCAGGCTGCGCAGCACTCGAACCTCGAGCTGCGTCGCCTGGTCGGGGAGCAGCTTGACGCCCTCGCATCGACGCTGCCCGGACTCTGTCGGGGCCTGGAATGAGATTGGGCCGACCGCGGCGCGGCGCCCACTACTCGACGACAGCCCACCTGCGCGCTGCGATGCCGTTCCAGGCCTCGTCGGCGCTCGGAGGGCGAGGCGTCTACCTCGGGCGCGATGCCACCGGAGCGGCCTTCTGCTTCGACCCGTTCGACCTCTACGAGCGCGGAATACTGACCGGCCCCGCGACGGTAGTGCTGGGCGAGATCGGCCGAGGCAAGAGCGCGTTCGTGAAGAGCTACCTCCACCGTCAGTGCGGAGTCTTTGGTCGGCGCGCCGTCGTTCTGTCCCCGAAGCGCGGGGAGTACGACCAGCTCGCGGCAGCGATCGGCGTACTGCCGATTCGCCTGCGCCCAGGTGGCGATGTGGTCTTGAACCCGCTCGATAGCCGGACGGGCGAGGAGCAAGTCGAGCTTCGCGCGCTCCGCGGCGTTGCGGCGGCGACCTTGTGTCGTTCGCTCGGTCCCGCGGAGGATTCAGCCCTCGCTCAAGCACTCCGCGCAGTTCGTCGTGCGCACGACGTCCCGACGCTCCCCCTCGTTGTCCGGATCCTGCTCGATCCGCCCGCCGAGGCGTGGGCGGAGCGCTGGCTGTCGCGCGACCACTGGCTAACCGAGGCGCGCGAGGTGGCACTCGCGCTCGACCGACTCTGCGAAGGCGACGCGGCTGGAATGTTCGACGGCGCGACCTCGAGCGGCGTCTCGCTCGACGCGCCGCTCGTCGTTCTCGACCTGTCGGCCGTTGCCGACTCCTCGGCGATCTCGATTCTGATGACTGCCGCCATGAGCTGGATCGCTGCGCAGGTGGCCGAGGAGACCGACGTCGACCACCGGAAGCGGATCATCGTCGTCGACGAGGCGTGGCGCGTTCTCGCGAACCTCTCCGCGGCCGAGGCGCTGGTCGACGCCGTGAAGCACTCGCGGGCGTACGGCACGCAGACGATCGTCGTCACGCATCGGATCGGAGACCTGGCAGCCGCGGGGGACCAAGGCTCCCGTGTCTCGCGCATTGCCGAGGGGCTCTTGTCGGACGCCGAGACCAAGGTCGTGTTCGCACAGGCTCCGGATCAGGTCGCGCTCGCGCGCGAGCGCCTGGGCCTCACGTCGACCGAGGCCGAACTTCTCCCGCAACTGGCCCGCGGCGAGGCGCTTTGGAAAGTTGGAACTCGGAGCTTCCTCGTGCTGCATCGCCTCTCGGACCGAGAGCGATTGATCTGCGATACGGACGGCCGGATGGTTCGGTCCGGCCGAGGAGTGTAAGGTGGCGGCGCCGGCGGCGGCTCTCGGCACGCGAGTCGCGATTCGCCACCCGCGGATCGTGGTCGCGGCTCTCCTGGCCGTCGGGGCGCTGTTCATGCTTCCCGTCCTCGCGGTCGTCGCCGCAGTCGGCACGTCGCAATCAGGTGACTTCGGCGCATCGCCAGTGGCTCTCGCGGATATCCCCGCCGACTACCTTCGCCTCTACCAGCAGACCGGAGCCGAGGCCGGGATCGACTGGGCCATCCTCGCCGCGGTGGGGAAGATCGAGTGCGATCACGGACGTAACCGAGACGACGGGTGCCGACCATTCACGGCCAACGGTGCCGGTGCGGTCGGGCCGATGCAGTTCCTCCCGTCGACGTGGGCTGTCGGGCATCACCTCGGAGAGACGCGAGTATCGATCGCGCCGGTCGCCGACGGTCAAGGGTACGCGGCAGACGGTGACGCTGACGGAGTCGCCGACATCTGGAATCCGGCCGACGCGATCGCGAGCGCGGCCCGTCTACTGCTCGCGAATGGCGCGCCGCGCGACTACGGGCGCGCGCTCCTCGCCTACAACCACGCGGCCTGGTACGTCGATCTCGTGCTCCAGCGCGCGGACAGCTACCGCGGCGCGTGGCGTGGCGCCAAGATTGGTGCAGGGGCCATCGGCGCGTGGGCCAAGCAGTATCTCGGGACGCCGTACGTCTGGGGTGGAAATCACGGCGCAGCGGCGTCGACGATGATGGGCAACGAGGTCCCCGGGCTGGCGGTCGGGCGGGATGGGCGCCGTGGGTACTTCGACTGTTCGAGCCTGACGAGCTGGTCGTTCGCCAAGGGCGCTGGCATCTATATCGGCGATACGACGGTCGAGCAGTGGGCGAACGGCGCCAAGGCTGCGGGAGCAACGCGTGGCACGACGATCCCGCCCGGCGGGCTCCTGCCTGGCGATCTCGTGTTCTTCAGCGGGTGGAATCACGTCGGCATCTATCTCGGCGATCACGTCTTCATCCACGCACCGCACACCGGGTCGAACGTTCAAATCAGCCGGTTCTCGAGCTACCGCGGGTTCGTCGGCTGGGTTCGCTACGCCCGCGTTGGACGTCCGTTCGCGTGAACGCATCCAGCCAACACGAGTCGACGCTAGGTGTCTTTGAGATGCTCCTGATGTGGCTCATGGGAGCGCTCGCCGTGGTGAGCATCGTTCTCTGGAGCGTCGGCGCGGTCGCAGCACGCGTCTTCGGCGGAGCCTGGCCCGCGGCCGGTGCCGGAGACATGCCCGGCGTCGTCGGCCGGCTGCAGGGTCATCTCACCGATCCCGGGACGGCGTGGCCTCCGGCTGACCGGTCGCTGATGCCGGGGCCCCTGGGTTTCTATGCGACCACGGTCGTGTTAGGGGCGATCCTCACGGCGATCGTCGCGGGCGGAATCCGAATGACCCGACCGAAGCTCACCCGTGGCGACGGCGCGCGCTGGGCGAGCCCCGGTTGTTCGATCTTCCGGGTGGGGCCGCGCGCCTGGGGCACGCAGCTGCATCTCGAGCTTGACGGTTCGGTCCTCGAGGCCATCCTTCGCGACTCGTCCGAGATCGACCAGCTGGTCGACGCCGGCGTCGACCCCGCCTGGTTCGCCTCGACGGCAGCCGGCGTGCTCGCCGCCCAGTCGCGTGCCGCCGCGCCCGTGCTCGCGCGGTTTGCGGAACTCGTGGTGGCACACGCACAGGAGAGCGACGCCGGCCGGTCGAGCGCCTAACGCCAAGCCGTGGTCAGATCCGACCCACCGTCGCGCGAGCGGCGGCTGAGATGTTCTCCGCGCGAACCGTCACGGCCCGCTCGAGCACCGGGCTGAACGGCATCGGGACGTCTGGCCACGTGACGAGTTGAGGTGGCGCCTTGAGCGCGTCCCATGCCGTCGTCGCGACGGCCGAGACGATGTGGCCGGCCGCGCCGCACATGCGGCGCGCCGGGTCGGCGACGACCAGCCGGCCGGTGCGCCGAACCGACGCCAGAACCGCCTCGAGGTCGAGCGGCACGAGTGATCGGAGATCGATGACGGTGGCCGAGATTCCGTCGCGCTCCAGCTCGTCCGCTGCGATCAGGGACTCGCCGACCAATGAGCCGATCGCGACGATCGTGACGTCGTCGCCGACCCGTCTGACTGCCGCCTTGCCGAGCGGCACCTCGAACGGCTCGGCCGGAACCTCACCCTTCTGACCCGCCAGCATTAAGTCGAGCAGGAAGACGACCGGGTCAGGATCCCTGATTGCCGCGAGCAACAGTCCCTTCGCGTCGAACGGCGTGCTCGGGAAGACGACCTTCAGCCCTGACAGGTGCATGAGGATCGCGTGCGGGTTCTCCGAATGCTGGGCGGCGGCGGATCCCGAGGGTCCCGTGCCGGCGAGGTAGACGATAGGGAGCTCGAGCTGACCGCCCGACATGTACCGAAGCCGGGCCGCTTGGTTTCCCAGCTGATCCATCGCGATGTAGCAGAAGCTCGAGAACATCAGGTCGACCACGGGGCGCAGCCCGGCTGCTGCGGCGCCGACGCACGAGCCGACGAAGGTTGCCTCCGAGATGGGGGTGTTGCGGACGCGGGACGGCCCGTACGTCTCGATCAACCCCTTGGTGGAACCGATCGTGCTGCGGTCGACGTCCTCGCCGAGCACGACGACCCGCGGGTCCTCGGCCATGGCGGCGTCGAAGGCCTCCCGGATCGCTGCGGTGAAGTAGATCGTGCGCATGTTCAGCTCCTCGCGAAGAGGTCTTCGAGTGCCTCGTGAGGCTCGGGGAACGGGCTCGCCTCGGCGAATACGACGGCTGCCTCGACGGCGTCCTTCGCGTCGGCATCGAGGCGATCGAGGTCGGTGGCCGACGCATCGGTACCGACGAGACGTGCGCGGAGCCGGCGGATCGGGTCGCGCTCCTTCCACGCAGCGATCTCCTCCTTCGGCCGGTAGACGCCGGAGAACACCTCCTCGCCCTCGTTGTGCGCGTGGTGCCGATAGGTTGCCGCCTCGATGAGGCTTGGCCCGCCACCGCTTCGCGCCCGTGCGACAGCTCCGGAGACCACGTCGAACACCGCCTCGACGTCGTTGCCGTCGACCTGGATGCCGGGTACCCCGAACGGGATCGCGCGGTCGGCGATGCGACCCGCCGTGACGGACTCCGTACGCATCCACTCCGTGTACTGGTTGTTCTCGCAGAGGTAGATCACGGGGAGGGACCAGATCGCGCTGAGATTGAGCGACTCGAGCAGGACGCCCTGGTTGGCGGCGCCGTCGCCGAAGAAGCAGATCGTGACCAGGTCGCGGCCGAGGACGGAGTCGGCCAGGCCCGCGCCGGTGGCGATCGGCATCCCGCCGCCGACGATCCCATTCGCTCCGAGGATGCCGAGCGAGATGTCGGAGATGTGCATCGAGCCGCCCTTGCCTTTGCAGTACCCGGTGCGGCGGCCGAAGAGCTCGGCCATCATCCGATCCAGGTCGGCGCCCTTGGCGATCAAGTGGCCGTGACCGCGATGGGTGGACGTGATCCGATCGTCATGGCGGAGAGCGCTGCACGCACCGACGGCCACTGCCTCCTCGCCGCTGTAGAGGTGGACGAATCCCGGAAGGCGACCCTGCCGGAAGAGCGCGGCAATCTGCTCCTCAAACGCGCGGATTCGCGTCATCGCGGCGTACATCTGGAGGAGGAGTTCCGTCGGGTGCTGCATGTCTCTCGTCATCTCCGCTTCTTCTAGTCCATGACCATTCCGCCGCTGACGTTCAGGGCTTCCCCCGAGATATGCGCGGCAGCGTCGGACGCGAGGAACAGGACGGCTTCAGCCACGTCCTCCACCTCCTGGAAACGGCCGAGGGGCATCGATGCAAGCCACTCCGTCTGGATCTCGGTTCGGGACTTGCCCGTCAGCCGGCCGACCACCGCGTATTCGTCCTCTTGGAGCTCGGTGTTGATGATCCCGGGGCAGACGCAATTGACGCGGACATGCGGCGCGGCCTCGAGGGCGACGTTCTGCGTCAAGCTGATCACGCCGGCCTTGGAGACGCAGTAGTGGGAGATGTACCGATTGGGTCGCTTGCCGGCTTGCGACGCGATGTTGACGATCGAGCCTGATTGTCGTTGGAGCATTCCCGGCAGGACTGCCTGGGTGCAAAGGAAGACTCCGGTCAGGTTGACGTCGATCACCCGACGCCATTCCGATTCCGAGACGTCGACGAAGGGTGCGATGGTGATCGTGCCAGCATTGTTGACGAGGTGATCGATGCGGCCCAGTTCGGCCGTTGCCCGATCGACAAGGGAGGCGACCGCGGTCGCCGACGACACGTCGCAGGTCTGTGCGATCACCGATCCCGCCGCCGCCTCCCGGAGCTCGTCGGCCGTGTCCTGAAGCAGCTCGCCGTTCACGTCGCAGAGGACGAGGTGGGCACCTTCCACGGCGAACGCGGCGGCGATGCCACGGCCGAGGCCGCGCGCCGCACCCGTGACGAGCACCACGCGGCCATCGAATCGCTTCACTGCAACTCCTCGCCCACGTCGAGGACGGCAAGGCGGCCGCCGACCGGCACGACATCACCCTCGGCGGCAACGAGCTCGACGATCCTCCCGCTCCACGGTGCCAGGATCTCGCCGTTGACCTTGTCCGTTTCGACGACGGCGATCACTTCGTCCGCTGCGACGACGTCGCCGGCGATCTTGAACCAGGTGAGCACCGTCGCCTCCTGCATCGTGACGCCCCACTTTGGGAGCAGGACATCGCGGTTCACGGTGTGAGCAGCACCTTGCCGGCATCGCCCGAGCGCAGCAGGTCGATCGCCTGGTCGAAGTCGGCCAGGTCCAGCGTGTGCGTGATCAGCCGATCGAAGCCCAGCTCGTTCTGCTGCAGCAGGCGGATCGCGCGCGGGAAGGTACCTTTCGCGATGTAGACGCCTTCGAGGCTCGCCTCGGAGTAGGCGAGCGCCGCTGGCGAGATGGTCGCCTTCGCGCGCTCGTTGAGGCCGAAGATGAGCACGCGCCCGGCCTTCCGAACGCACGCCAGGCCGTCCTCGAGCAGCGAGCCGACCGCGTCGATCGCGACATCGGCCCCCCGTCCCTCCGTCGCCGCGCGCACCTCGGCGGGCAGGTCGTGGCTGGTCGGGTCGAGCACCAGGTCGGCACCAAACGAGCGTGCCTGTTCGGCGCGGGCGGCAGACGGCTCGGACACGATCACGGGCGACGCGCCGGCGGCCTTCAAGAGCATCAGGTAGAGCAGCCCGATCGGCCCGGCACCGAGCACGACTGCGCTGGTTCCCGGCTGCGCCTGGGCGCGGATCGCTCCGTTCAGGACGCATGCCAACGGCTCGGCGAGCGCCGCACGGTCGAACGGAAGGTCGTCCGGGATCCGATAGACGAGGCGCCCCGGCGTCACGCAATAGTCGGCGGCGCCGCCGTCGCGCATCGACCCGATGTGAACGAACCGGTCGCACAGGTTGGTGTGGCCTGAGCGGCAGTACCAGCACGTCTGGCACCAGATGTTCGGATGGACGATCACGCGATCGCCAACGGCAAGCTCGCTCTCGCGGCCAGCCTCGGCGATCGTGCCGGAGAACTCGTGGCCGACGGTCACACCGACGTCGTACAGCATCTCGGGAGGCACGCTGAGAGCGCGCAGGTCGGAGCCGCAGAGCCCGTTGGCGGCGATCTTGATGAGCACGTCGTCGAGACGCTCGATGGACGGATCCGCCCTCGTCTGGACTTCCACGCGACCGTCGCCCACGAACACTGCAGCACGCATTTCGACCTCCTTCGCACGATACTCGTGCTGTCCGCCTGCCCGGACGCAGTCCGGCATCTCCGGTTGCTCGTCCGGCGCGTAATGCACCATGGCATGCGAGGCCAGATACTAGCCGATATCAACTCGGGTGTTCAAGGGATCGACTGCCGAGCGCGCTTGCAGGGTGAGCACCTCCTGTGTACGATGACTCGTACGAAATGGCGCCGAACGTATGAATACTGTCGATCATGCCGGTACAGACACGATGCCGACCGATGCCGGCATAGAGGTGCTGTTGATCGGGACGCTCGATACGAAAGGGCCGGAAATCGGCTTTGTTGCGTCCGAGATCGAACGCCAGGGCGCCCGCGTCTGTCTACTCGACTCGGGCACCGCGGGTGTTCCGGCGCTGCCCCGGCCGGACGTTACTCGCGACGAGGTGGCCAAGGCCGCTGGCACAAGCCTGGCCGAGCTCGGACTCAGCACCAGCCGCGGCGAGGCGCTCGAGCGGATGGCCGAAGGCGTTCGCGTCGTCACCCTCGAGCTGTTCGCGGCAGGCCGCATCCAGGGCGCGCTGTGCGTCGGCGGGGCAGGCGTCAGCCTCGTCGTTCCGGCCTTCCAGGCCTTGCCGGTCGGCTTTCCCAAGGTGCTGGTCTCGCCGCTCGCGTCGGGACGCCGGACGCTCGAGATGTTCGTCGGTACGCGCGATGTCGCCGTGATGCACTCGGTCTGCGACATCGTCGGCGTCAACGCCCTTAGCGAGGCGGTGTTCCGGCAGGCCGCCGGGGCCGTCGTTGGAATGGCGCGGGCCATGCAAGGGCCGCGCCTCAGCCACAGCGGCCGCAGCATCGCCGCGACGATGAACGGCAACACCACGCCAGCCGTTATGAAGATCCGCGAGGCGATGGCGGCGCGTGGCGTCGAGTTGATTGTGTTCCACGCCAACGGCGTTGGCGGGAGAGCCATGGAGGCTCTCGTGGACGACGGCGCCGTCGAGGGAGTGCTCGACTTCACCACCACCGAGCTTTCAGGTGAGGAGTTCGGCGGGATGATGGGTGCCGGCGCACGCAGGATGGAGGTCGCCGGCCGAGTCGGGCTGCCGCAAGTGCTCGTCCCCGGCTGCATCGACATGCTCACCGGCGGGCCCTACGCGGAGACCGCCGCCCGGCATCCGGGCAAGCGTCTCTACCGGCACAACCCTGCGCTCACGCTCGTGCGCCTGGATCAAGATGAGATGGCGCATATGGGCGCCGTGTTCGCGCGCAAGGCACTAGCGGCGCGCGGCCCCGTCCGGATCGTGGTTCCGCTCGGCGGCCTCTCGATCCCCGACTCGCCCGGCGGCGCGTTCTGGGACGAGGCGGCGGACGCGGCCTTCGTAGGGGCCCTCATCGAGGGCCTTGACGGCCGAATCCCGGTCGATCTGGTTGACGCCCACATCAACGACGACGTGTTCGCGGAGCGGGTCACACGCCACCTGGACGAGGCGCTCGTGGAGTCTATGGCCGCGAGGACAGGAGCACTGGATGCAGACGGGTAAGGCACTACGCTTGCGGCGCATCATCGATGGCACGACTGGCACGTCGGTGATGTTCGCGTTCTCGCACGGCACGAGCGCGCCGACCGTTATGCCAGGGATCGAAGACCCCGCGCGGATGATCGGCGCCGCAGCGGCCGGCGGAGCGAGCTGCGTGTTCGTCGGCACTGGGCTTGCGCACGCGGTCGTCCCAGTCGTCCGCGAGCACCCATCGCTGGGCATCGTCCTGAAGGTCACCGCCACCGCGAGCCGCGGCGAGCCGAAGTACCAGGAGGTCGCGACCGCCAGCGTCGAATACGCGGCGCGGCTCGGAGCCGACGGCATCGTCGGGCTGCTGCCCTTTTCACCGGGCAACGAGGCTCAGGTGATCGCCATCACCGGACGGCTCGGCGAGGAGTGCGACCGGCTCGGCATCCCGTTCATCGCCGAGGCGGAGTACCCCAACGCGTACTACGGCGAGGCAAACTTCGCCGACGATTGGGGCGTCGAGTACCTCAAGCGGAGCGCCCGCATGTGCACGGAGCTGGGCGCCGACGTGATCAAGTCGAACTGGACCGGCTCGGCGGAAACCTTCGCCGAGATCGTGGAATCCGTTCCGGTTCCAGTCGTGGTTGCGGGCGGCTCGAAGGAGTCGCTGCTCGACCTCCTGCGCAAGCTCGCAGCGGCACGCGAGGCCGGAGCGTGTGGGTGTTCCGTTGGCCGCAACGTGTTCCAGAGCGAGGATCCGGAGGGTGTGACCCGCGCGATCTGCGCGGTCGTTCGAGATGGCGTGTCGCCAGATGACGCGCATCAGGCACTCGATCAGGCCGTCACATCATGACGGCGGGAGAAGGAGGAGTGGAATGACCGAAGACAGCAATTTCACACGCAGCGTCAGCGCACTCGAGCTTGCGCTGAGCCGACGCCGCTTCCTGGCACGGGCGGGTGGTACCGTCGCGGGCCTCGGAGCCCTAGGCGTCCTCGCAGCCGCGTGCGGCGGTGACAGCGGTTCGAGCACGTCCGGTGGCGCGACGACCGCTGCCGCAGGTGCGACATCTTCGGGCGGATCGTCCGCGGGCGAGACCATCAACATCCTCACGTGGGAGGGCTACCACCAGCAGCCCTGGCTCGACGAGTTCGAGAAGCAGAGCGGTGTTAAGGTCAACGTGACCAACGTCGGCTCGCCGGCGGAGATGTTCGCGAAGACGCAGGCCGCGCCAGACGCGTACGACATCGTGTACGCCACGGCCGGCTGGTTCGACCAGTACGTCAATGCCGATCTCGTGATCCCGGTCGATGAGACCAAGGTCGCGAACCTCAGCTCGATCTCAAGCGCCTTCCCGTGGCGCGATGCGACCAGCATCGGCGGCCAGAACTACGGCGTCCTCTACAACTGGGGCAACCAGCCACTGGTGTGGATCACTGACAAGGTCACGGGTACGCCGACCGACTGGAATGAGCTCTGGGATCCGAAGTACAAGGGGCTCGTCTCCGTGTTCGACGACCCGACCTCGGTTCAGCCGATGATCCCGCTGGCGCTCGGCTTCCCCGATCCGTACCAGCTCGACGACGCGCAGTTCGAGCAGTTCCGGCAGAAGCTGTTCGAGCTGCGCCCGCAGGTCAAGCGCCTCACATCCGGATTCAACGACCAGGTGAACCAGTTCGCGTCCGGTGAGGCCGTGATCGGCTATCTGAACATCATCCAGGTCGTCGTCGACCTGAACGCTAAGAACATCCAGGCCAAGCAGACCGTCCCAATCCAGGGCACGCCGGCCTGGAGCGACAACGCCGCTATCACCAAGGCGGCCGGCGCCAAGAAGCTCGACGCCGTCTACGAGTGGATCAACGCCAGCATCGCAGTGCCGTTCCAGGCTCGGTTCGCGGGCGCGACCGGCAACAACGGCGTGCTGCCGTTCGATCTGGCCACGTCCCCGGAAGCGGTTGCGGCCGGGCTTTCCGCGGACAAGCTGAAGATCACGCAGATCCCCGACACACAGGCGGGTGACGCCTTCTTCTCGAAGATGATCTTCTTCAAGGCCGTCGAGGACCTCCAGAAGCGCCTCGACACCTGGAACGAATTCAAGCTCGGGATCGGATAGTCGAGCGTGGAGGCACCGATGAGCCCAGATGTCGGGTCGCCGGTTGGAGACCTGGTCCCGCCTGACCGGGTGTCGCGATCGGGTCGCTCCGTCGTCGAGCTCGTCGGCGTTTCCAAGGTATACCCGAATACGCGCGACGCCGCGGTCGCCGACGTCACCCTGACGGTCGAGGAGGGCGAGTTCTTCGCCCTCCTCGGCCCGTCGGGCAGCGGCAAGACGACCACGTTGCGGATGATCGCCGGGTTCGAGCGGCCGACCGTCGGCTGCGTCCGCCTGGCGGGCCGCGACGTGACGAAGCTGCCGCCGTACAAGCGCGACGTCAACACGGTATTCCAGAACTACGCGCTGTTCCCGCACATGCGGGTCGCCGACAATGTTGCCTATCCCCTGAAGTTCCGCAGCGTCGGCAAGGCCGAGACTGCTAGCAGGGTCTCGGAGGCGCTCGACCGCGTTGGTATGACGGGGTTTGAGAGGCGCCTCCCGCACCAGCTGTCCGGCGGGCAGCGGCAGCGGGTCGCGCTCGCGCGCGCCCTCATCTCGCGCCCCGCCCTGGTGCTGCTCGACGAACCGCTCGGCGCGCTCGACCTGAAGCTCCGCCAGTCGATGCAGCTGATGCTGAAGCGCCTCCAGCGCGAGGTCGGGATCACGTTCGTGTACGTCACCCACGACCAGGGCGAGGCACTCGCGATGTCCGACCGCCTGGCCGTCATGCACGACGGTCGAATTCACCAGACCGGCGCGCCCGACGAGGTCTACTTCCGGCCGAAGACGACCTTCGTCGCGAGTTTCATTGGCAAGACGAATCTGGTTGACGCGGAGCGTGACGCGACCGGCGCGGTGCGCGCCGGCGGGCTTGCCCTGCGGCTCGCGACGACACCGGCGGCCGAGCAGTTCAAGGTGTCCATCCGCCCCGAGTCGATCCTGCTCGCGGAGGCGGCAGAAGGCGCCGCGAACACCTTCGACGGCATCGTGCGGGAGACCATTTTCCTCGGTTCAGAGCGAGAGCTGATCGTCGAGGTGAGCGGCCAGACCCTGCTGGCGAAGGCGGCGTCCAACGTCGTGCTCGAAGCCGGGACGCCCATCCGCGTCGGCTGGCCGGCTGAGGCCTGTGTGGTCGTTGTCGATCCAGCGGAGCAGGCGCCATGAGCGCCGCTTCCGAGTGGAGTGGAGGGGCGATCGAGGAGCCGCTCGGTGAGCGCGCCAAGGCGGCCGGGATCCGTGTGGGACTGGCGTCGCCGGCACTGCTGTGGGTGCTGCTGATCGTCCTGATCCCGAACGCGATCATGCTCCTCTACAGCTTTTGGACGAACGGCCTCGGCACGATCATCCAGGAGTTCACGACCAAGAACTACAGCCAGGCTCTGCAGTCGAATGTTGTGCGCGCTCTGCTCCAGCGCACGTTCCTGATCGCCGTCGCCGCCTCGCTGATCGCAACCGCGATCGCGTACCCGCTCGCCTATCTGATCGTGCGGCGCGCCGGCCGGTACAAACTGCCGCTCGCGCTGCTCGTTGTGGTGCCGCTGTGGGTGTCGTACCTGATGCGCGTGTTCGCCTGGAAGATCATCCTCGGCGAGAAGGGCGTCCTGAACGGACTCCTGCAGCAGGCCGGCGTCATCGATCACCCGATCAAGGCGCTGCTTTACTCGAAAGTGACCGTCATCCTGACGCTCACTTACGTCGCCGTCCCGTACGTGTTCCTGTCGATCTTCACGGCGCTCGAGCGCCTCCCGACGGCGCTCTACGATGCGGCCGGTGACTGCGGCGCGTCGGAGTGGTCGACGTTCCGCGACATCATCTGGCCGCTCTCGCGCCCGGCGG
Source organism: Actinomycetota bacterium (assembly GCA_009885805.1). Lineage (GTDB taxonomy): Bacteria > Actinomycetota > Thermoleophilia > Gaiellales > F1-60-MAGs149 > VFJZ01. The sequence goes on along the minus strand of VFJZ01000021.1, from coordinate 15,447 downwards.
CGGTGATTGGGTTCGCGATCGCGTTCGTCATCACGTTCGGCGACTACGTCACGCCGGCCCTGGTCGGCGGGCTCCAGGGGACGATGCTCGGGTCGATCATCCTGCAGGAGTTCGGGACGGCCAACAACTGGCCGCTCGGCGCCGCGATCGCGATGGTCATCCTCGTGGTGTCATTCGTCTTCCTCGGCGCCGTCTCCCTCCTCGCCCGGACGGAGGCCGTCATTGACTAGCGTAGCCTCGCGGGCCTGGTCGAGCCTGTTCGTGATCGGCGCGGCGGTGGTGTACGTCTTTCTGTACGCGCCGCTCGTGGTCACGGCCGTGTTCTCGTTCAACAATTCCGACATCCAGACGCTGCCGTTCAGCGGCTTCACGACGGTGTGGTACGAGGACCTCGCGAACGACGTGCAAATGCGTGAGGCTCTGCTCTACAGCTTCAAGGTCGCGGCGCTATCCGTTGCCCTCGCGGCGACGCTCGGAACCGTCTTGGCGCTGATCCTCGATCGTGTCGCGATCCGCGGCAAGGGCGTCCTGAGCGCCGCGGTCGTGGTGCCGGCGGTGCTGCCTGGCATGGTGCTCGCCCTGTCGCTGCTGATGATGTTCCGGTACATCGGAGTGTCGCCTGGCTTCACGACGATCGTCGTCGGTCACATGAGCTTCATCGCGCCGATCGTGATGTTCCTGATCCTGAGCCGATTGCGCCAGCTCGACCCGTCCCTCGAGCAGGCCTCGATGGACTGCGGTGCCGGCCGACTGCGTACGTTCTGGCACGTGACGCTACCGTCGATCCGCGTGACTGTGATCGCCGCGTGCCTACTCGGCTTCACGCTTTCGTTCGACGAGATCACCGTAACCTTCTTCCTTAGCGGCGTGCAGCCCACGCTCCCTGTCCACGTGTGGACGCTGTTGCGGTTTGGGTTCACGCCCGAGGTCAACGCCGTCTTTACGCTCATCGCGGCGGTGTCACTGGTGCTGATCGTGCTGGCCGCCGTGCTGCTGAGCGGCTGGCGGCCACATCGCCGCAACGCGCCGACGAGCGCCCCACCTATCGAGCAGCCCGCTCAGACCAACGTACTTGCGCTGACTTACGAGAGGACCCCCTGACATGAAAGCCATCGTGGTCGATGCCGAGTGGGCCCCGCGCCCCGAGGCCGTGATCGATCCGGCGGACGCCGCCCGTCGGTGGGCCGTCAACGCCAACCAGGTCTACCGGTCGCCCAAGATCGAGATGACGACGATCGCCGATCCTACCGGACCTGGCCCGAAGGAGCTGATCGTCCAGGTCGGCGCGTGCGGCATCTGCGGGTCGGACGTACACATGTACGAGACCGACGACCTCGGCTACATGCTGTTGCCGTACCACATGCGCTGCCCTGTCGTCGGCGGGCATGAGTTCGCCGGCACGGTCGTCGAGATCGGCTCGGAAGTCTCCGACTTCAAGAAGGGAGACCTCGTCACGGTCGAGGAAATCCAGTGGTGCGGGTCGTGCGTGGCATGCCGCGGCGGGTATCCCAACCAGTGCGCTCACATCGAGGACCTCGGGTTCACTATCGACGGCGGGTTCGCCGAGTTCGTGAAGGTCCCGGAGAAGGCTTGTTGGAGCCTGAATGCCCTGCTCGAGCGGTACAGCGATGTCGAGACGGCGCTCGAGATCGGGTCGATGTCCGAGCCCACGAGTGTCGTGTACGAGGGTATGTTCACGCGCGCAGGGGGGTTCAAGCCGGGCGGGGGCGTGGTCGTGTTCGGCGCCGGGCCGATCGGGCTGGCGGCTTGCGCGCTCGCGCGCGCAGCGGGTGCGTCGACCGTGGTCTGCGCCGAGACCGTCCCGGAGCGGCGGGCTCTCGCCGAGGCGTGCGGCGCGGACGCCTCGGTCGACCCGATGGCGCAGAACGTGGCCGATGTCGTGCGCGAGCGCACGCACGGGCGCGGCGCTTCGATGATCGTCGAGGCGTCGGGCAACTTCCAGGCCGTCATGGGGTCGATTGAGGACTGCCTCGGCGTCGGCGCCAAGGTCGCGGTGGTTGGCATGGACGCCCGCCCGGCCACGCTCAACCTGATCCGTCACCAACTCTCCGCCGCCGCCATCTACGGCACCGTCGGGCACTGCGGCGGATGGAACTTCCCGAACGTGATCGCGCTCATGGCTTCGGGCCGGATCGAGATGGAGCATGCCGTCACGAAGCGCGTCGGTCTCGACGCGATGGTGAGGGCGCTCGCCGGTACCAGCGATCGCAAGGACGGGAAGATTTTGATCAAGCCGGGGATGTGACGTGGCGCCGATTCGTTGGGGCATCGTCTCGACGGCTCAGATCAACGACGAACTGCTGCCGGGCTTCGCCGCGGTCGCGGATGCGGAGCTCGTCGCGGTCGCCAGCCGCACGGCGGATCGCGCCAGGAGCTACGCCGCGGAGAAGGGGATCCCGTGCGCCCACGGCTCGTACGAGGCGCTCCTGGCCGATCCTGGCGTCGACGCTGTCTACATCTCGCTGCCGAACTCGCTGCACCGGGAGTGGACACTCGCTGCGCTGCGGGCCGGCAAGCACGTGCTCTGCGAGAAGCCGTTGACGGTGCGTGAGGCCGATGCCGTTGAGTTGTTCGACGCTGCGCGGGAGCACGGCCGGGTGCTGATGGAGGCCTTCATGTACCGGCACCATCCGCAGACCGCGAAGGTGCTCGACCTGATCGGCTCCGGTGATATCGGCAATGTCCAGGCCGTGCGGACGTCGTTCTCGTTCACGGTCGGCGATCCCGGCAGCGACATCCGGCTGCGGGCCGATCTCGGCGGCGGAGCACTTCGCGACCTCGGGTGTTACTGCCTCGGGTTCATGAGGCTCGTGATCGGGGAAGAGCCCGTCAGCGCGCTCGCCCATCAGGTTCGCACATCGGGCGGCGTCGACGAGCGCACGTATGGCCTCGTCGCCTTCCCGTCCGGCGTCGTCGGGCTGTTCGACGTGTCTCTCCGCTCGCCGCTCAGCTACGGGTTCACGGTGGTCGGCAGCACGGGCATCCTCGACGTCCCGACGCCGTGGTACGCGCACAAGCCGCCACAAGCGGTGCACGTTCGCCGCGACGACGGCTCAGTTGAGGAGCACCTCTGCCCGGGCCGCAACAGCTACGAGCTCGAGATCGAGAACCTCTGCAGAGCCATCCGCGGCACTGCCCCGCCCACCGTGTCCGAGTCCTTCACGCTCGGAAATCTCCGCGCGATCGAGATGGTCGAAGCGGCCGCCCTCCATCACACCCCACTACCTGACGATCATCGTCGGAAGGAGCTTTCGTGACCAAACTGCCCTCGCACTGCCTGCTCGACCTCGCCCCGCCGGACATCCGGGCGTTTCTGGACAAGTCGGATGTCATCCTCGTCCCGATCGGCTCGTGCGAAATGCATGGTGACCACCTCCCGCTCGGGACGGACGTCTTCAATGCTCACGAGGTCTGCAAGCGGGCCGCGGCCATCGCCGACGTGCCGTACGCGCCGCCGCTCTGGCTCGGTTACTCACCGCAGCATCTGCGAGAGCCCGAGTCGGGCATGGGCACGATCACGCTGCGGGCCAGCACGTACGTCGAGGTCCTCTACGACCTTTCGAAGTGCCTCATCCATCATGGCTTCAACCGGCTGATCTTCGTCAACGGTCACACGTCCAACGTCAAGGTGACCGACCCGATCATGCGCCGGCTCCGGTACGAGACCGGCGCGCTGATCGCAATGTTTAAGCCCTACGGCGAGCGTTACCTCGGCCTGATCGAGGACCTGATGGAGAATCCGCCGGAGGAGACCCCGGGCTGGCATGCCTCAGAGCAGGAGACCTCGATCATGCTCGCCTACGACGAGCGACTGGTACGGATGGACCGTGCGAAGAACTCTCGGGCGAAGGCGCCGGAGTGGCTGCCCGAGGGCTTCTCGAAGGACGACGGCGCCTGGGACGCGGCGTACAGGGGCTACGAGTACTTCTACTTCCCGATGGATCACAACGAGTTCGCCAAGGACGGGGTCATCGGCAACCCGTTGCGTGCCACCGCCGAGAAGGGCGAGGCCATCTTCGATCGTTTCGCCGAGCACCTGGCAGGGGCGATCGAGGAGCTCAAGACGGTGCCTGTCGAGATCAAGGTGCGCGAGCATTGGAACAAGGCGTGAGGGGCACCATGGGTAACAGGTTTGACGGTCGCTCGGTCATCGTCACGGGCGGTGCTCAGGGCATGGGTCGGGCGATCGCCTCGGCGTTCGTCGACGAGGGAGCAAGCGTCGTGCTCGCTGACCTGAACGGCGAGAAGGCCGCGGCCACCGCTTCGGAGATCGACGGCGGGCGAGGCGTGGTCAGCGCGGTCGACTGCAACGTCACGAGCGCCGCCGACGTCGAAAGGATGGTTGCCACCACGCTCGAGAGGCACGGGAAGGTCGACCATCTGATCAACAATGCCGGCGTCATCACGATGCGTCCCCTGATCGAACTGAGCGAAGAGGACTGGGACTCGAACCTCGACGTAAACGCAAAGGGCACGTTCCTGTGCATGCGCGCGGTCCTACCGCACATGCTTGAGCGCAAGTCCGGTGCGATCGTGAACGTCGCCAGCCAGGCGGGCAAGCGCGGCTACCGGCTCTTCACGCACTACTGCGCGTCGAAGGCCGCTGTGATCCTGCTGTCCAAGGGCGCCGCGCTCGAGGTCGCACCACACGTCCGCATCAACTGCGTCTGCCCCGGCGTTGTGAACACCGACATGATGGAGCGGGAGTACGCCTGGGAGGAGGCCATGACAGGCGAGTCGAGGGCCTCGATCCAGGCGCGCTGGCTGTCGGGCATCCCGATGGGTCGCTTCCAGGAACCCGAGCACGTCGCGCGTCTCGTCCTCTTCCTAGCATCGGACGACGCCTCCGAGATGACCGGCCAGGCCGTCAACATCACCGGCGGCATGGTAATGGAGTGACCCGTATGGCCGCGCTCGTCGATGTTGGCAGCACGTGGGCGAAGCTGACCGTCGTCGACGAGCGCGGAGCCGTGATCCGGCGCGCGCGGATTCCGACGTCCCAACCAGGGCTCGTTGCCGAGTTGCACAGCCACGCCGACACTCTCGACCACGCATGCTCCAGCGCCGGCGGTGGTCTGAGGATCGCCGTGGTCGGACTCGAGTCGCGACTCACCGTGGAGGCGGCGCGGCGAGTCGCACACGGCTCGGGCGGGCGCGTCGTCGCGACCATCGCCGGCGCCATCGACCGCGATCTTGGAGCCAGCCTCACCGATGCGGCGCCTGACCTGGTGCTGCTAACGGGAGGGACGGACGGGGGCGAGCGAAAGAACGTGATCGAGAACGCTCACGCGCTGCGCCGCCTGCAGCTTGGCGCCGCTGTGGTGATCGCCGCGAACGCCGACGCGGCGGACGAAGCATCGCGTGCGCTCGCCGGTGCACCGCTGGTGCGCGTCGTTGCGAATGTCCTGCCGCGGATCGGATTGCTCGCCGCCGCGCCCGCGAATGCTGCGATCAGAAGTCTCTTCGCCGACCACGTGATCCGCGTCGGGCGCTTTCCCGACGCCGCGTCGCTCGAGCCGATCATCCGGATGCCTACGCCGGCGGCCGTGCTTAGCGCGACGGAGCTCCTCTCGACGCTCCTCGGGACTTCGGTGGTGGTGTGCGATGTCGGCGGCGCCACGACCGACGTCCACTCCGCGATGTGCGAGGGGCGCCCCGGGCCGGTCCCGGCCGAACGGATGACGCGCACCGTCGAGGGTGACCTCGGGCTACGGAGCAGCGCCGCTGCCCTCGTCGAGGCGTCGATCGATGCCGGCCTGGTTGCGGCTGAGGACGAGGAGCGACTCGTGGTTGCAGCCGCCCGCCGTGTCGCGGAGCCAGCCGACGTATCGACGGATTCGACCGAGCGTCGTCTCGATGCGGAGCTCGCCGGCCTTGCAATCACCATCGCGCTCGAGCGACACGCCGGCCAGCTTGCCGTAACTCTCGAGGAGGGTGGCGCCAGCCTGCGTCCCACCGGTCGCGACCTCCGCTCGGCGGTCGTGTTCGTCGCCACTGGAGGAATCTTTGAGCACGCCGAGGATCCCGTCGCCATCGCGGCCGGAGCCTGGCAACGAGGTCGAGACCGCAACGCCCTCCTTGCGACGAATCCGCGCGTCCGCGTCGACTCCCAGTACGTCGTCGCGGCCGCCGGGCTACTCGCGGCCGCCGGCGATCGCGCCCGCGCCGCACGCCTCCTGCAACTCGAACTCGCTCTCGACGTGATGACCTGTGCCTGACTTCGATTCGCTGCTACCGCAAGGACTTCCCGACGGCCGCATGCTGGCAAGACGCGGGTGGCAGCGTGGAAGAGCCATCCCCGCTGGATCGACCCGCTACCAGCGCCGACATGGTGTCCAGTCAGAGCGGGAGTACAAAGAGCGTGCGAAGGCCGACGGCACCATCACGTACTACATCAACCTCGGCCTCAAGACCTGGCCGGAGACGCGCGACGCACTCCTCGAGATCGAAGCGGCGTGTCGCCATCGTGGCGGCCTCAGGGTCGATCGCGTCTCGCTGACCGCCGACCGCCGCATGGGCCTGCCCCCGGCGCAGCGGGCGTCGGCGATCGAGGAGACCGGCATCATGTTCTGGAGCGAAACCGACTGGGCCGGGACCGGTTCCGAGGTCGACGTCCAGGGCATCCTGAACGACCACGCAGTGGGGAGTCCTGCGTCGGTGGTCAACGCCGAGGCGGCGATCCGCGCCGGGATCTCCTATGTCGGAAACCTCGCGCAGATGTCGTACGGCTATCCGGGTGTCTCCGACGACGTTGAGCAAATGGCACAGACCGTCGAGGCGATCGGCATCGTCGCGGCGCATCGCGGCAACGGTGTTGTCCTAGACTCGTACATCGACGATGGCTTTTGCGCGACGTTTCACGATGCCGCGACCTCGCTAGCGTGGTGCATGTTCCACCACCACGTCGCGTCGCATCTGATCGGCGCCGCGCACGCGCCGAGCTACGGATCGACATTCGCCGATCCGACGCTTAAGGCCGCGTACGGCCTAGCGATGGACGCGATCAATCCCGAGAAGGTGCCACCATCCCTCGTGCACGGCGACACCAACTCGCTCCGTCTCGAAGACTCGTTCGACCGCAGCGCCGTGATCGTCGCCAACGACGTCTTCTTCACGATCGCGAGCCAGCTAGCGCACCCGACCGGCGCGGCGGTCCACGCCACGCCCCTCTCGGAACCCCACCGGATCCCCACCATCGAGGATGTCGTCCAGTCACTTGAGATCGGCAACGAGGCTGAACGCCGCGCCCGAGAGGCGCTGCACCTGGTCGACTGGCGTCCAGCCCACGCCCTTCGGGATGAGATCGTGCGCGGTGGTCGCACGGTCCTGGCAGCGATGATGGCCGGCCTCACGGAGCTCGGCGTCGACACGAACGACCCGCTCCAGTGCCTGCTTGCCACCCGTCGGCTCGGCGCCGCCCGTATCGAGGAGATGTGGGGCGCCGGCGAGCCCGACACCGCCTACCCCCGCGGCTTCAAGCCGGTCGCGGAGACCGACACCCTCAGGCGCCTCCGCGACAGACAGAGCGGCGTCCTCGCGAATCTCCACGAGCGCCCGGATCTCCTCGGACTGACGATCGTCGTCGCGTCCGGCGATATCCACGAGTACGGACTGTGGGTGGTCGCCAACGTGCTCCGAGAGCTGGGCGCCAACGTCGTCGACCTCGGTACGAGCGTCGACAACGACCTGATCATCCAGGCCGCCGCGGAGACGGCCGCCGATGCGGTCGCTCTCAGCACGTACAACGGCATGGCGCTCACGCTGGGTCGAGACCTCGCCGCACGTGCTGCGCGGCGAGGCCTGACGGCCCCGCTCTTCGTTGGCGGCCGCCTCACAGAGGACGTCGACGGTGGCCGCAGCGTCGACGTCTCCGAACGGCTCGCCGCCGATGGACTGGTGCCGTGTCCCACTCTCGAACACATGATCGCACGGCTCCGGCCGGCGGTCGCAGACCGCGCGTAAGGAGGCGGAGATGACCGATCGACCGACCGGAGCTCTCATCGTCGGCGGAGGGACGGGCATGGGGCGCGCTGCAGCCGAGCGGCTCGCGCGCCGTGGGGCGCATGTCATGATTTCCGGCCGCCGCGTCGCCGTGCTCGAGGAGGCGGCCGCAGCTGTCCGTTCCCGGGTGCCGGGCGCCGTGATCGCCATCCACCCGGCCGACGCCGGGGACGACGTTGCGGCGAACGCCCTCGTTCAGGCGGCGTCCGAGGAGTTCGGCGGGCTCGATGTCTGCATCAATTGCGCCGGCATCTACGAACCAGTGGCCATCACCGAGATGGACGCCGCCGCGTGGCGCCGCACCATGAGCACAACACTCGACTCCGTCGCGTATGTCGGCGCGGCTGCAGCGCGCGTGATGAAGGCTGCCGGCGCGGGCCGGATGGTCCTGATCTCCTCGGTCAACAGCCCGGTTTCCGAGCCGGAGTCGGCGCACTACAGCGCGGCAAAGGCGGGAGTCAGCTCTCTCGCGAGGTCACTCGCGCTCGACCTCGCCGCTGACGGCGTCCGCGTCAACGCGATTGCGCCCGGCTGGGTGCACACCGCGATGGTCGACGACTTTCTTCAGACGGCGACCCAGGAATCCCTTTCACGACTCAATATGCTCGGTCGGGTCGGCGAGCCAGACGAAGTCGCGAACGTCATCGAGTACCTCGCTCTTGATGCGCCCGACTATCTCACGGGGACTACGATCTTCGTCGACGGCGGCCAGACCGCAATGGCGCCAATGCCATGAGCGACAGCAGCATTCGCTTCGGCCTGTACCTTCCAAACTTCGGCGATTACGCCGATCCGCGGGCGGTTGCAGAGCTCGCCGTCCTGGCCGAGGGTGCTGGCTGGGAAGGCGTGTTCCTGTGGGATCACCTCCTCTGGGAGACGCCATCTGTCCAGCCCGTCGGCGACCCATGGATCATCCTCGCGGCAGTCGCGGCGGCGACCGAGCGGGTCATGCTCGGGCCGCTCGTAACACCGCTCGCCCGGCGGCGCCCGTGGAAGGTCGCTCGCGAGGCGGTCACGCTCGATCAGCTGTCGGGTGGCCGCCTCGTGCTCGGGGTCGGCCTTGGTTGGCAGCCGGAGAAGGAGTTCGCAGGCTTCGGCGAGGACCCGGACCCGAAGGTACGTGCCGAGATGCTCGACGAGGCGCTCGAGGTCATCGTCGGGTTGTGGAGCGGGGAGCCGTTTTCGTTCCAGGGCACCCACTACACGGTCGCCGAGCGGACGTTCCTCCCTCCACCTGTCCAGACGCCCCGCATCCCAATCTGGGTTGCCGGCTATTGGCCGCGGCAACGGCCATTTCAGAGAGCTGCGCGCTGGGATGGCGTCTTTCCGAATGGCACCGACTGGGTCGCCACGCCGGAGGAGGTCGTTGAGATGCGCGAGTTCATCGACGGCCGCCGGACCAGCTCATGTCCATACGACATCGTGCTCGCCGGGCAGCTGGAGCAGCTTGTCGAAGCCGGCCTCGACGAGCAGTTCCGCCAGTATGCGGCGGCTGGCCTCACGTGGTGGCTCGAGGCGGCACCTCCGTCAGGTTCGCTGAGCGAGTACCGGCGCGTGGTCGCTGCCGGACCGCCGAAAGTCGGGTCGACCGCGTCGGAAGGGTGACCGGATGCGTGCCCGCGGCCCCGGGGCGAGTTGTTCCGATCGGCAGCTACGCTGCCGGACCGTGCCTCCTGTACGCTTTGTTCGGGGGGAAGGACGCTAAGTGAGGGCCAAGGCATCGTGACGACCGCTCACGCAGAAAACAACGGCTTTCACGACGAGCACGGCATCGCCGAGAAGCTTCGCGACCTCCGTACCCTCCATCGATTCTCGATGCGTCAACTCGCGGCGCTCTCCGGTGTCTCGACGTCGACAATTTCCGATGTCGAGCGGGGGAAGGTCGAGCCGTCGATCACCATGCTCAAGCGACTCGCGACGGCCCTGGACGTCAACCTCACGTACTTCTTCTCCGAGACAGACGTCGATCCCGGCTGGGTCGTAAGGTCGGACAAACGGCGCCGGATTCGCCAGCCGGTGGTGGGCCGCGGGATCGAATTCGAGCTGCTCGGGCCGGAGCATGACTCGGAGCTCGAGCCCCTGTTCGGCCGGTACGACCCGGGAGCGTCGATGGGCCCCGATGCTATTTCGCACGAGGGCGAGGAGTGGGGGATCGTCTTGCGCGGTCGCCTGAAGGTCTGGGTCGGCGACGAGATCTACTTCCTCGACGAAGGCGACACGGTCTGGTTTCCGTCGACGACGCCGCACCGCATGGCGAATGCCCTGCAAGATCAGGTGACTGAGTACATCTGGGTCAACTCCAAGCGAAGCTTCTGACGCCCGCATCGGCGTCAAACCCGGGCCGGGATCTTTAGACGATGGGTTTGCTCGGCGTCGACATTGGAACGGGGAGCTGCAAGGCCGTGGTGGTCGACCCCAGCGGCACGGTGCTTTGCTCGGCCGCGGTTGAGATCGCGACCAGTCGTCCGCACCCGGGCTGGGCGGAGCAGCATCCGGATGACTGGCTGGCCGCCGCGGTGATGGCGGTCCGTCGCCTCGATTCCGAAGTCGTTAGACGGGTCGACGCCGTCGGGCTCACTGCCTCTACCCATAACGCGGCACTGCTGGACGAGCGCGGACGCGCTCTCCGCCCGGCGATCATGTGGACGGACACGCGCAGTGCTGCCGAGGCCGAGGACCTTCAGCGCAGCGACGGCGCGCGGATCTTCTCGATCGGGATGCACCGACCTTCGCCGACCTGGACGCTCTCCCAGCTACGGTGGATCGCGACCCACGAGCCCGCAGTCCTGACGTCCACACGGCGCGTGGTCTTCACGAAGGACTTCGTCCGCCGAGCGCTGACCGGCGACGAGTTCACCGATCCGGCCGATGCCCAGGGAACGCTTCTCTACGACGCCCGCCGTGGGAAATTCTCGCCGACCCTTTGCGCTCTCATCCCGCTTGAGCCGGCAGCACTTCCGACCGTCCGAGGAGCCCACACGGTCGCCGGCTTTGTGACGGCTGCTGCTGCCGCTGCGTTCGGGTTGCCAGTGGGCATTCCTGTGGTCGTCGGTACATCCGACACCGCGGCAGAGAGCCTCGCCGTTGGTGCGTGTCGGCCTGGCCACGCGGCCGTGAAGCTCGCCACATCCGGCACAGTGAATATCATCACACAAGTCCCGGCGCCGTCCGCCGTCTCGCTGACATATCCATACGTCGCAGATGACCTCTGGTATACGTGCCTGGCGACCAGTTCGGCTGCGGCGAGCATCCGGTGGTTCCGTGATCAGATCTCCCCGGGATCGACTCGGCCGACGTACGAGGAGATTGACGCCGCTGCCATCAGTGTGCCTCCTGGTGCGGGCGGTGTCGTGTTTCATCCCTATCTCTCGGGTGAGCGCTCGCCGCACTGGGATCCGTACTTGCGCGCCAGCTTCGTCGGGCTCCAGGCCGGCCACGGTTGGGCGCATCTGGCACGTGCCGTGCTCGAGGGGGTCGCATTCTCGGTGCGCGAGTGCCTCGACGCCGCCGAGCAACTCGCTGGCCCGGCGATCGAGCTGCGACTGACAGGAGGAGGCTCCCGCAGCGCCCTGTGGCGCTCGATCCTCGCCTCGGTGCTCGACCGCCCACTCCAGCTCTTCGATTCGCGGGACGCAGCGCTCGGTGCTGCGATGCTCGCCGGCATCGGTACGAGAACGTTCGCCAACCTCGACGAGGCCGTGGCCGCGTGTGCCCGCCCGATCGGAACAGTCGAACCAGATCCAGCATCCAGTGCGCTCTACGGGCGGCTCATGCCGATCTACGCCGATGTCCGGGATGGGTTGACGGCAACCTACCACCGGCTTGAGCGTACGCTTGCGACGACCGACGAGCCAGCACCGGCTTAGCGTTCGTTGCGAATCTCACCAGTCGGTGATCACACCTGGGAGTTTCCCGCGTGTTGTCTCGTAGAGCTCGCGTCCGAGGTCGCGGGCTTCCGGAACGCGGATGCGGTGCCACATGTGGTCGAGCTTCGCGCGTGCGCTCTGCGCACTGGATCGACCGGTCGCCACCCATTCGACGAAGACGGGCACCATCGTCTCAATGAATGAGAGCGAGTCGGCTGCCTGCACGAGATCGGCGTCGGGCCAACCGCCGCGCTCGTGGACAGCGACGATTGCCACCGCCGCGACGGTTTCCTCCTGAGTGGCTCCGCGACCAGTCATCCACGCCGTGAGATGGGCCGCGCAGCGCCCTTGGTGGTAGTCGATGTAGGCATCGCGGTGCCAGTCGCACGCGGCATCGAACGGCGAGTCGAGGTCGGGGGTCGCACGTTCGATGTCGTGGAGGAGCGCCGCGAGGCGTACCGGTCCTCTCGCATCGGAGGCGAGGATCTCGAGCCAGTCGAGCGTCCGCACGAGATGACTTGGGTATGGATGGTACTTCGCTACCCATTCATGAGCGTCGTCGATGAGGTAGGCGGCTGTCGACAAGAATCGTCTCGATCGGTAGGAAACCACTGGGAAGGCCTTCAGCCGGCGATCTCCGGCTCGCTCATCGGCCCATGGACGCGCACACGTGGAAAGCTGATGCACGTGATGTTGGACGAGTATGGCACTCGAGTCCTCTCCGGCATGGAATCTCCGTCGAGTCCGAAGGCGCCGACGACCTTCGCCACGGTCTCGACAGAGAGCACTCGCGACCTCGTTATCGGTGAGGGATGAGTTGCTGCTCCGCGTTCGGACTCGCCCGAGTTCGCGGAAGCGACATTTCGCCCGCTTGCGCCGAATGCACTCTTGGCGCTCGGTACTGCGTTTCGGCCGATACCCGAGGCGCTCCTCTTCGATGACGCCTTGCTTGCAGCGCGAATCAACGCTCTCATCAAGGCGCAGGCAGTCGGCGAACGCTATGGCAAGCCGTTTCATCTGGACGCCGCCTAACGTCCGACGCCCGGGTCGCGCAGGACGTCAGCGAACGTAGTCGAGTCGGGCTGAGTTCGGCCGAGGGCGATGCTTCTATGGGTTGTCAAGTCATGAGTGGGGTCCGGTCGTGGTTGTCGGCTGAGGCGGGCGGGTAGCGGCACTGCTGTGCGGGGGCGCTGAATGGTGCCGAGCGACGCGTTGGAGTAGCCTGCTGGTCGTGATTCAGCACTACGTTCCGCGCTGGTACTTGAAACAGTGGGCGGTCGGTGACTCCGACGACCTGTGCATGTTTGGGAGCGACGGTACGGTGGCCGTGCGGCCGATCGGTCTGACCGGTGCCCGGATCGACTGGTACACGACCTTTCTCGCCGATGGTGGCCGTGATGACACGATCGAGCATCGCCTGCTCCAGCGTGTCGACGACGACGGGGCGACCTCGACGCGGGCGTTGTTGAAGAACGGCAGGCTCGGACCGCGCCAATGGGAGAGCTTGGCTCGTTTCATGGGGTGGTTCAGCGTGCGCGGTCCGATCATGGGTCGACTGATGCAGCGAGTTGGAGACAGCCTCAACGCACGCCGCGAGCTCGGTGACCTTGACGAGGTGACGGACGTGCGTGGTTCCACTGGACTGACTCGAGACGGCCGGCGTGTCGCCCTGCCCGACGGCCCGTTCGAGTTCACCCGCGCGGAGATGATCGAGGTGCTCAGACGAAACCGACTCCCTCAGGCGCTTGGGGAGGCGATCGCCCGTCGCGGAGCCTGGCTTCATCTGCGACGACTGGATGGCGGTGCTGTGCTCGAGACATGCGACGCGCCGGTTGTCTGGGAGGACGAGGTTGCTGATTCGCCCGAGTTCGCGGAAGCGACGTTTCTCCCGCTTGCGCCGAATGCGCTCCTAGCGCTCGGCACCGCGTTCCGCCCAATGCCTGAGGCGCTTCTGCTCGATGACGCCTTGCTTGCGGCGCGAATCAACGCTCTGATCAAGGCACAGGCAGTCGATGAACGCTACGCCAAGCCGATTCTCCTGGACGCCCCATAGAGTCCGTCACGGGACCGGCCGGGACGTCAGCGACCGGTGGGCTGAATCTGGCTGATTTCGCCAAGGGCGCGTCTGTGGGCGCAATCTGCCGTGCACGAGCAGCTCTGAGCATCCCGAGGATGGCTCTACAGCACGGTTCGTGACGTTACAGACGTAGGCGTGGCCGGTTTTGGTCCCGCGATCGAGGGTTCGAATCCTTCCGCCCCAGCCTAGTAGCCATGCGGGTTTGCTCGACCGGCCCTAGGGGCGGTCCGGCTCCGGGGCCGTATCTGGGCCGTATCCGTGTTCGTCGACGAACGCGTTGTCGACCATCGCCGTCTCGTGCGGCGACTCCGCGTAGTCGGCGTAGATCAGCGTCGTCTGGAGGTCGCGGTGGCCCATCCACTCCTGCAAGATGCCCATCGGTACGCGTGCGGCGCGACTCGCGCCGCTGGGCGACTTGTCGCGCAGATGGGATACGGTGCCTCACTCGGAGGTATGCCGTAGCTCGGGCCCTGAAGTTCGGTTCGGCGCTGTCCTCATCGCCTGCCGGCGCGTCGTCCGAACTCCTCGACGCTGTAGCGCGTCTGACTGCCAATGGGACTTCGCATTCAAGACCTGATCATCAGCGCCGGCTACCCCGGGCTCTTCGCGCTGATCGTCGTGGAGAACCTCTTTCCGCCGATTCCCTCCGAGGTCATCTTGCCCTTCGCGGGCTACCAGGTGCAACAGGGCGAGCTGCACTTCCTAGGTGCGCTCGCGGCCGCGACCGCCGGCTCGGTCGTGGGCGCCCTGATCTTGTACGAGGTCGCGCGGCGAGGTGGGCGCCCGCTGATCCTGCGGTACGGAAAGCTCCTGCGCGTCGATGCCGCGACCCTGGAACGCAGCGAACGACGCTTTGAGCGCTACGGCGCGGTGATCGTGCTAGGAGGCCGTTTAGTCCCTGGACTGCGGAGCATTGTGTCGCTGCCCGCTGGGCTGGTGGGCATGCCGCGTGCCAGGTTCACCGCGCTGACCGCGATCGGATCGCTGCTGTGGAACGCGATGCTGATCACCGGCGGTCTGCTGCTCGGGGCCCAGTACGCCGACATCGCGGACGCTGTTGGGCCGATCTCGACCGCGGTCATCGTCGGCCTAGTCGCCTGCGCGTTGTTCGGATACGTCGTCTGGCGACGGCGGCGTTCGTCGCCGTGATGGGGGTCACCCGCTCGAGAACGACTCGATGATCCGCCGCATTGCCGTGGATCGAATTTCGACCGGCGGAGGCCGAGGGCGCGTTTGTAGGCGCAACCTGCCGTGCACGAGCAGCTCCGAGCGACACCGGGAATGGCTCTGCAGCACGGTTCGTGACGTTACAGACGTGGGCGTGGCCGGTTTTGATCCCGGGATCGAGGGTTCGAATCCTTCCGCCCCAGTCCTAGCATTCATGCGGGTTTGCGGGTGTCGGCGCGGTCGGATTTCGGAAGATAAGGTGTCCGTGGACTCAATTTGGGCGCATTTGTGTCGAGGATCCATGCGGGTTTGCTC
>VFJZ01000029.1 GCA_009885805.1 Actinomycetota bacterium | reverse complement strand
GACCCGAAGCGGCCGACCGGCTCATTCATCTTCCTCGGCCCTTCGGGGGTCGGGAAGACGGAGCTCGCCCGCACGCTCGCCGAGTTCCTCTTCGGCGACGAGGACGCGATGATCCAGGTGGACATGTCGGAGTACATGGAGAAGCACTCCGTGTCGCGGCTGGTTGGCTCACCGCCCGGCTACATCGGCTACGACGAGGGCGGCCAGCTCACCGAGGCCGTCCGCCGCAAGCCGTACTCGGTCGTGCTGCTCGACGAGATCGAGAAGGCGCACCCCGATGTCTTCAACATCCTCCTGCAGGTGCTCGAGGAGGGGAAGCTGACCGACTCGCAGGGTCGCAAGGTCGACTTCCGGAACACGATCGTGATCATGACGTCGAACATCGGCGCCGCGACGATCTCGAAGAACCTGGCGCTCGGCTTCGGCCCGAAGGATCTCGAGGGCGGGCTGTCGTACGACGACATGAAGAGCCGCATCATGAGCGAGCTCAAGAAGGTGTTCCGGCCCGAGCTGCTGAACCGCATCGAAGAGGTCATCGTCTTCCACAAGCTGTCCAAGGGACAGATCAAGGTCATCGTCGATCTGATGATGGGCCGCTTGAAGGAGCAGATGCGCGAGCACGAGGTCGCCATCGAGCTGTCCGAAAACGCGAAGGAACTGCTCGTCGAGCACGGCTACGACCCGGCGCTCGGTGCCCGGCCGCTCCGACGAGCGATTCAGCGCTACATCGAGGACCCGCTCGCCGACTACGTGCTCGCCCGGCAGCTCGCGCCCGGTTCGACGATCGTCGTCGACCGCGAGGAGGGAGCGGACGAGGTGTCGCTGTCCGTTGTCGCACCGACGCCCGACGCACCGCCGGTCGAGCTCGCCAGCTGAGCCGGGTCGACCTCCTCTTCGTCCCCGCCGCGGCGGTCCTGTTCGGCGTCAACCAGCCGCTCTCGCGCGTCCTGATCGACGAGCACCTGCCGGCGACCTACCTGGCGGCATCGCGGCTGCTCGCGCTCGCCGCCGTCTTCGGCGGCTGGATGCTGCTCCGGCACCGGCACGCCCTGCCTCGCGGACGGCCGTTGGCGATGCTGGTGGCGTACGGTCTCGTCGGGTTCGCCCTCCTGCAGTGGTCGCTCACCGAGGCGATCGCGCGCATCGACGTCGGCGTGGTGCTGACGTTAGCGTACGCGGCGTCGTTCCCGACCGCACTGTGGTGCCTGCTCGTGCGCGGCGAGCGGCAGCCGCGGGTGATCTGGGGAGCGATGCTCGTCGCGCTCACGGGCATCGTCCTCGCGCTCGGGCTCGGCGGTGACGCCCTGTCGGCGCTGCCGCTCGGCGGTCTCGCCTTCGCCGTCGCGGTCTGCGTGCTGTTCGCCTACTACGCGCTGCACGGTGAGGTGCTGCTGCGGACGACGCCGACGCCGGTCGTCCTCGGCGTCGCCTCGATCGTCGCCGCCGTCGCCTGGACGCTGACGGCAGCGCCGATCTGGGACTTCCCGACCGACGTCATCACCGAGCCTGTCTCGCTCGGCGGCAACCTCGCGGAGATCGAACTTCCCGGCGCGCTCGTGCTCGGCTGGTCGGTACTGGTCGGGACCGCGCTGCCGTACGTGCTGTACCTCGTCGGTATCGGGCGCGTCGGCCCCACGCGCGGCGTCCTCCAGGGGACGATCGAGCCGGTGATCGCGGTCGTCGTCGCGTGGCTGTGGATCGACCAGCGCCTGACGCCGCTGCAGCTCATCGGCTGCGGGATCGTGTTCGTCGCGGTCGCGGCCGTGCAGATGGCCCGGGTGCGTGCGCCCTCAATGGCCTGATTTCAGTACCTTTAGGTCATGCGTCTCGGCTATGCCATGGTCTCGCTGTCAGCGCTGCTGTTCGCCGCCAACGGGCCGGTGTCGGTCGTGCTCATCGATGGTGGTGTTTCGGCCCGCTACGTCGTCACCGGCCGGCTCCTCGGCATCGTGCTGGTCCTGCTGACGTGGGCGGTCATCAGCCACCGCGAGCACCTGCGTTTCAGCCGCCGGCAGCTGGTGGAACTGGCCGTCTTCGGCGTCGTCGGCCTCGCGGTGATGCAGTGGACGTACGCGGAGGCGATCGCACGCGTCGACATCGGGCTGGTACTGATGATCGAGTACATGGCGCCGTTCCTGATCGCGCTCTACTCGTACGTGCTGTGGCGCCATCGCCAGCAGCCCGTGGTCTGGGTCTCGGCGCTCGTCGCGATCGCCGGCCTGGCGCTCGTGCTGGACGTCGGCGGCGAGAGTTTCGCGCGCCTGTCCGGCGTCGGGCTCGCGTTCTCGGTGGTGACGTGCCTGTTCTTCTCGTACTACGCCACGCACGCCTCGAAGCTGCTGCGCGAACGCCCACCGCAGGTCGTCCTCGGCCTCGGCGGACTGTTCGCGGTGGTCGTCTGGAGCCTGACCTTCGCGCCGGCCTGGGACTATCCCGCGGACGTGCTCGGCCGCGACGTCGCCCTCGGCGGCAACATCGGCGGCGGTCTCCCGGGAGCGGTGCTGGTGGTCGCCGGTGCGACGGTCGGGACGGCGATCCCGTTCGTCCTTTTCCTGGCAGGCGTCGCCCGCATCGGCCCGACGCGGAGCGCGATCGTCCTGATGCTGGAGTCCGTCGTCGCGATCGCGATCTCGTGGGCCTGGCTCCAGCAGGAACTGACGGCCCTGCAGGTCGCGGGCGGCCTCGTCGTCGTCGGCGCGGTCGTGCTGCTCCAGGTCGTGCGCGGCCGCGAGCCAGTCGTCGCCGCTACGTGACCGTCAGCGAGCCGAGCAGTTCGCCGCAGCCGCGCTCGACGTCCGCCTGCCGGCGCTTCCACTGGCAGACGACCGAGATCTCGTTCGTGCCCTTGAACAGGTAGTACGCCCGTGTCGTCTCGCCCTTGGCCGCGTCGACCAGGGTGTAGACGAAGGCGCTGGCGCCGGCGACCGTCTCGCGCGTCGGTCCCGACAGCTCCATCCCGGTCGCGAGACCGGCGAGGACACCGTCGAGTTCCTGCTGCAGCGCGGCATCAGCGACGCCGGTGACGTCCTGCGTGAGCGCGTAGACGGAGACGATGATGACGTCGCGACTCGGGTCGTCCTCGGTCTTGACGGCAACACCCGTGCGGTACAGGGCCTCACCGGCGTTACGGTCGATGCTGACGTTGCCGGCCGCCGAGAAGCCCTCCGGCACGGTGTACGTGTACGGCGCGCCGGTCGGCGCCACGGTCTCGGGGCCGGGGTCGTCGCCGACCGAGGCGGAGAAGCCGCAGGCGGGGAGAAGGGCGACGAGGATCGCGCAGGCGACGGCGCGAGTGCTGTTTGGCATCACACGCTCAACGTACACGGTGTTCCACGACCGTGACGACCGGCCCCCTTGGCGTCAACCGCTTGCGGGTGGACTGCGGCTGACGCCTCGGGGATGGAGGGAGTGCCCGCTGCGGTGCGTCCGTGGGTGGGTACGCTTGCACCGCGGGGCATCGATCGGTCGTACGTCGGCATCGTGCCGTGCAATGCTCCATCGTTCCAATGCGGCGTTTGACTGATGTCCATCGACGACGGAGATAGTTACGCGGGGATCGAGATGCGGCACCTCCGCGCGCTCGTGACCGTCGCCCGAACCTCGTCGTTCTCGGCTGCCGCGCGCGAGTTGGGTTACGCTCAGTCGGCGATCTCGCAACAGATCGCATCGCTCGAGCGCATCGTCGGCGCCCGGCTCCTGGAGCGTCCGGGTGGCCCCCGGCCGGTGTCGCTGACCGAAGCCGGCGTCGTCCTGCATCGCCACGCGGAACGGATGCTGGCGCGGCTCACGGTCGCGCGCGGCGACCTCCGAGCGCTGGCGGCCGGCGACGCCGGGACGCTGCGCATCGGCACCTTCCAGTCCGTTGGGGCGCAGCTCCTGCCCGAGGCGTTGCGGCGCCTGCGAACCGACCTGCCTGGTCTGGACGTGCGCCTGCTGGAGGACCACGACGAGCACGTGTTGACAGATGCCGTCCTGGCGGGTGAGCTCGACCTTGCGTTCGCTCTCATCGGTGCGCTCGATCCGCGCCTCGAGGCGATCGATGTCGTCCGTGATCCGTGGGTGCTGCTCGCGCCGCGCGATTCGCCACTCGTGAGCGAGCAGCCCGTCCCGCTCGCGCGACTGCACGGCCTGCCGGCCGTCACCTGGCACCTGCGATCGCAGCTGGCCGAGGTCGACGCGACGCTCGCCGCGCGCGGGGTCGTGATGGACGTCGTGTTCCGCACCGACGACAACCTCGCGCTGCAGCACTACGTCGGCGCCGGCCTCGGGCACGCGATCGCGGGGCAGTTGATCGTCGAGCCCGGCTCGTCGCCGTGGACGCCGCTCGTGCTCCGTCTGGAGGAGGGGATCCCGCCGCGGCGGATCGGCCTCGTCTGGGCACGGCAGCGGATGCGGCCGCGGGTCGCCGAGGCGTTCATCGAGACGGTCCGGGCAGTGGCGCTCGACCGTCAGTAGGGCCGGACGCCGCCCCTGAAGGACGAGACGTAGTGCCCGGACGTGATCGATGAGATCTTGACGACGTCGCCGGTCTGCGGCGCGTGCACCATCTGGCCGTTGCCGATGTACATCCCCATGTGGCCGAGATCGGAGCCGAAGAAGACGAGATCGCCGACGGCGAGATCGCTCATCCGTCCGATCCGTTGGCCCGCATTCCACTGCCAGCCGGTGAAGTGCCCGAGCTGGATGCCGACCTGGGCGTAGGCGTAGAGCGTCAGGCCCGAACAGTCGAAGCCGACCGTGTTCGCGCCGTGGGCGATGCCCCGCGCCGGCCCGTTCGCGTTGCCGCCACCCCACGAGTACGGCGTGCCGATCCAGCGCAGGGCGGCAGCAACTGCCCGCGCGCCGATCGAGCCGTTCGCCGGCGGCGGCACGCTGATCGACCCGTCGGCACCGGCCCGCACCGCGCCCGAGCCGCCGATGCCGGGGTCGGGTGCGGCTGCCGCGCGGTCAGCGGCACGTTGTGCCGCGAGTCGCCGTCGTGCCTCCTCGGCGATGCGGCGCTGCCGTGCGGCCTCCTCACGCTCCAGCTGAGCGATCTCGTCCTCGAGACCGCGGACGAACTGTCGCTGCCGCGCGATGCCCGACTCGATCTCCGCCTGCGCCGAGGCGGCGCTCGCCACCAGGGCGTCGGCCTGCCGACGATCCGCGGCGAGCTTGCGCTCGCGACGGGTCAACTCCCGTCGTGCGGTGAGCAGGTCGCTGACGACCTGCCGGGTCTGTGCATTGACGCGCCGGAGCGCCGTCACCCGGCCGAGCATGGCATCGAGGGATCGTGCCCCGAGCAGGGCGGCGATGGCGTCCGTATCGCCTGCGCGGTACTCGATCACGAGCTGCGCGGCGAGTGCCGCGCGGGCCTTGCGGACGTTGCTCCGCGTGACACGGAGCTGCTGCAGGTTGTCTGCGATCCGGGCCTGCACAGCGTCGAGGCCGGCGTTGGCGCGGTTGAACCGCTCGACGGCCGACTCGAGCTTCATCCCGAGTTCGACGACCCGTTCGCGCGCAGCGACCGCCTGGTCGCGGCGCGATTGGATCTCGTCGGCCGGCGCGGCGGCAGCCGAGCTGGTGACGACGAGGATGATGCCGAGCCCGGCCAGGGCGCGGCGAACATGTTGGACCTGCAACAGTAGACCTCCTGATTCGACTCGCCGGTCGTCGCCGGCAGGGGCATCAGGGAGCGATCAGGTTTGGAATCGCTGCAGCGCTGCGGCCGTCGGCCGGTCGGCGCGACGGTTGGCGTACCCGGCCAGGGCCGCCTCGCTCCAGCGCGGCGTGCCGGTGCTCCGGCGGACGGCGCCGCCTCCGGCGCGGACCAGCAGCAGGCCGCCGACCAGCAGCATGTAGAGCAGCCCGATGACGGTGATCTCGGCCGTCTCGGCGCCCGCGTCCGGCGCGTGATGCGCCTGCGTCGCGGCTGGTGCGAGATCGCTTGCGAGGTGGTGGACGACCGCGCGACCCGCGAACAGGGCGACTAGCGCCAGCAGGGCGATCGCGAGAAGGCGGCGGCGCGGGGGCGACTGGCGGATCGTCCGGAAGCTCACGACGCACCCAGTGTACCCCGGGTGCAGCAACCTGACCGCAGCGCCGATACATCAGTTGTACGGCGTTTTCTCACCTTTGCCCTGCTCGTCGTGCCGCTCACGGCCGGCCCTGCGGGCGCCATGCGTCCCCACGACGGTCACGGGCGCGCGAGCGCGGCCGTGACCGGTGTTGTTCCCGGAACTGATCAGTGCCGTGCAACAGGGCTCACCGTACGACCTGCCACCGGAGATGCGGCTCCGCGCCGGCGCCGTGGACGGCGCCCTGACCGTTCTCGATGCCCTGCCTGACGGCGCCGCGCCGTTTCTCGTCCACGCCGTCGGCGGCCACCGGATTCGGGTCCAGGCGACGAGTCTGGCCGAGACGATCGGCGCGATCGACGACCTCCAGACGCTCGCCAACCGTGGCAGCCTCGCCGAGCTGCGGCTGATCCCGGTGGCGGCGGACGGGCACGACGAGGGCAAGCAGTACGCCCGCGGCGAACGCGGTGCCGCGATTGGCGAGCGCGCGGCCCAGATCGCACTGAAGTACCTCGGCATCCCCTACGTCTGGGGCGGCGCGACGCCGAGCGGCGGGTTCGACTGCTCTGGCCTGACGATGTATGTCTACGGGCAGCTCGGCGTGCCGCTGCACCACTTCACCGGGCTGCAGTGGCTCGAGGGCGAGCGGATCGCAGCCGAGCGTCTGCGCCCCGGCGACCTCGTCTTCTTCCGTCCCGAAGGGAACCACCCGGGGCACGAGGGGATGTACTTCGGCGGGCGTTACGTCGGCGCGGTGCGGCCCTACAGCGGGCGCTGAAGCGACCTCAGCGGGAGACGGCGATCTTGCCGAACTGCTCGCCGCGCTCGAGGGCCAGTAACGCCTCCGGTACACCTTCGAGCGGAACCGTCCGATCGATGACCGGTCGCAGCCCATTCGCGACCACGAAGCGCAGCGCGTCGCGGAACTCTCCGTCCGACGCCATCGAGGAGCCGATCACCTCGAGCTGGCGCCAGAACAGGTGAACGATCGGCACCTGCCCGCGATCACCGCCGGCGGCGCCCGCGTTGACGAGCCGGCCGTTCTCCGCCAGCAGGCGGAAGCTCGCGTCCCAAACGGCAGCGCCGACCGAGTCGATGATCACATCCGCGGCGCCCACCGCCGAGCGCACGGCTGCGACGAGGTCGCCCTGCCGGTAGTTGACGGCGTGGTCGGCGCCGAGGGCGAGGGCGCGTTCGAGCTTCGTGTCGTCGGAGGACGTGACGACGCAGGTCGCGCCGGCCGTCTTCGCGAGTTGCAGCGCAGCCAGGGCGAGTCCGCCGCCGATGCCGTGGATCAGGACGCGCTCGCCCGGCGCGAGCCGTCCCTTGCTGAACAGCATCCGGTAGGCCGTCGCGTAGACGGTCGCACCGGCGGCCGCCGTGACGGCGTCGAGTTCAGGAGGGCGTGGCACGGCGCCGATCGTCGGGACGCAGACGGCGTCGGCGTGCGTGCCGTCGACATGTTCGCCGAGCATCCGGAACGTCCGGCAGAGCATCCGCTCACCCGCGGCGCAGCGGGCGCAGCGGCCGCAGCTGAGGATCGGATTGAGGACGACCTCCTCGCCGATGCGCGCGTCGGTCACGCCCTCCCCGACGGCGTCGATCGAGCCGGCGCCGTCGATGCCGAGGATGAACGGGAACCGCCGTTCGATGCGAGGCTGACCCCGTGAAGCCCAGATGTCGGCGTGGTTGAGCGACGACGCGGCGAGGGCGACGCGAACCTCGCCGGGGCCGGGTTCGGGCGCGGGTAGGTCGTGCAGGGACGCCGACTCCGGACCGTCGGCGCCGATGATCGCGATCGCGCGCATCGCCGAACCCTATCGGGGGATGACGCCGCCTCGGAAATCCTCCGATATCTCCAGCAGGTTCCCGTCGGTAGGAGTGAGAGTTTCAATGGAAGATCGCATCACGTTCCGCCCCGTTCAAGCCGGCTCCGCGCCGGCCCCGAAGCCGTCGTCATTCCCGGTGCCAGGCCAGCTCGTCCGGCCGCCACCGCCGCGCTGAGCGGTGGGACAACGGGGCCCGGCCCCGTTGTCCCACGCCGACCGGGGCGGTAACGTTCACGCCCCTGATGCTCGCCGCCAAGACCCGCTACGTCTGCCAGGAATGCGGAGCCGCCCAGCCGAAGTGGCACGGGCGCTGCCCCGGCTGCCAGGCGTGGAGTTCGCTCGTGGAGGAGCTGGCGCTGCCGACCGGCCGGCGCGGCCCGAGCACGGCTGGCGCGCGCCAGCCACTCGCGCTGGCCGAGGTCGTCGCCGTCCGGCACGACCGGCTGCCGACCGGCATCGACGAGCTCGACCGAGTACTCGGTGGCGGGCTCGTCCCCGGCTCGCTGGTGCTGATCGGCGGCGATCCCGGCATCGGCAAGTCGACGCTGACGACGATGGCGCTCGCCAACATCGCGGCGCGACTGCCCGTGCTGATGGTCTGCGGCGAGGAGTCTCCGGCGCAGGTGCGGATGCGCGCCGAGCGGATCGGCGGCTCCGGGCGGATCGGCGTTATCGCCGAGACCGACCTCGACGTGGTCTGCGCGACGCTCGTGCAGGAGAAGCCCGCCGTGGCCGTAGTGGACTCCGTGCAGACGATGTGGGCCGGCGACCTGCAGTCGGCGCCGGGATCCGTCTCGCAGGTGCGCGAGGCGGCCGGCAGGCTCCTGCGGGTCGCGAAGGAGCACGGCATCGCGATCGTCCTCGTCGGGCACGTCACGAAGGACGGCGCCGTCGCCGGGCCGCGCGTGCTCGAGCACCTGGTCGACGCCGTTCTGATCTTCGAGGGCGACCGGACGGCCGATCTGCGGATCCTGCGCGCGGCCAAGAACCGCTTCGGCTCGACGGCGGAGATCGGCGTCTTCGAGATGACCGCCACCGGCCTTCAGACCGTCAGCGACCCCTCGGCGTTGCTCGGCCGTGGCGATCTCGGTGGCCCCGGGTCGGTCGTCGCCTGTTCGGTGGAGGGCTCGCGGCCGCTGCTGCTGGAGGTGCAGGCGCTGGTCGCGCCGAGCGACCTGCAGATGCCGCGACGCCTGGCGACCGGCGTCGACCGCAATCGCCTGGCGATGATCCTCGCCGTCCTGCAGCGCCACGGCGGACTCGCGCTCGGCAGCGCCGACGTGTTCGTGAACGTCGCGGGCGGTGTCGCGATCGACGAGCCGGCCGCCGATCTCGCGATCGCCCTGGCAGTCGCCTCGGCCGCGCGCGGCGTGCCGACCGGGCCGCTGGTCGCGTTCGGCGAGATCGGGCTGACCGGGCGGCTCCGTTCCGTCAGCCAGGCCGAGCGCCGCCTGCGCGAGGCCCAGCGCCTCGGGCTCACGCACGCGCTCGCCCCCGGCGGGACGCTCGGCGTCGCCGGCACGAGCCTCCGGACCGCGGGCGGCATCGCCGAGGCACTGGCGATCGCGCTGCCGGAGGCCCGGTGAGGGTTCTGGTCCTGCAGCACATCGCCTGCGAGCCGCCCGGCGTCTACGAGGAGGTGCTGCGCGGGCGCGGCGCCGAGATCGTGCGGGTGGAGCTGGACGAGGGCGAGCCGCTGCCCGACTGGCGGCCGTTCGACCTGATCGTCGCGATGGGCGGCCCGCAAGGTGTCTACGAGGAGGATGCGCACCCGTGGCTGCGCGACGAGGTGCGGGCGATCGGCGAGGCGGTGCGCGCCGGCCGGGCCTACTTCGGCGCCTGCCTCGGCGTGCAGCTGCTCGCCGCCGCGCTCGGCGCGCGCGTCTATCCCGGCGAGCAGCCGGAGGTCGGCATCCTCGATGTCCAGCTGACGAGCGAGGGCGCCGCCGACCCCGTCACCGGCGGCCTGCCGCAGTCCTTCCCGACCCTGCAGTGGCATGGTGACACGTTCGATCTGCCGGCCGGCGCCGTCCGGTTGCTGGAGTCGCCGGCGTACGCGAACCAGGCGTTCCGCTACGGCGAGCGAGCGTATGGGCTGCAGTTCCACCTCGAGGTGGACGCGGCGATGGGCACGGCCTGGGCGGACGTGCCGGAGTACGCCGCCTACGCCGATCGCGTGCTGGGCCCCGGCGGGAACGCCCGTTTACTGGCCGAGTTCGCCACCGCGATGCCGGTGATGCAGCCGCTCGCCCGGGAGCTGTTCACCCGCTTCCTGGACCACGCGTGCCCCTGACCGACGGTCTCTGGTGGGACGAGCATGGCGCCGGGCCGGCGCTCCTCCTGCTGCACGCCGGGATCGCGGACAGCCGCATGTGGGAGCCGCAGCTCCAGGCGTTCGCCACCGACCATCGCGTGCTGCGGTTCGATGCGCGCGGTTTCGGTCGCTCGGCCTCCCCCGCGGGTCCGTTCCGGCCGCTGGACGACGCGCTCGCGGTGCTCGACGCGGCCGGCGCGGAGACCGCGCTCCTGGTCGGGTCGTCGATGGGCGGCGCGACGGCGATCGACCTGGCGATCGCGGCGCCCGAACGTGTGCAGGCACTGATCGCGGTCGGCATCGGCCCGCACGGCGGCGAACCCGACGCCGCACTGCGCGCTGGCTGGGACGAGGTGTCGGCGGTGTGGGAGTCCGGCGATCAGGAGCGAGCGATCGATCTCGACACGGCGATGTGGATCCGCGACCCGGCAGTGTTCGCCCAGGTGCGGCCCTGGAACGCGGCGATCGCGGCGCGCGACGAGGACCTGTCCAGCGAGGTGCGGCTCGACCCGCCGGCGATTGGCCGCCTCGGCGAGATCCGCTGCCCGGTGCTCGCGATCTGCGGCGACTCCGATCAGCCGGCGATGCTGGCCGGGTCGAGGCTGCTCGCGGCCGGCGTCCCCGATGGCCGGTTCGTCGTGATGAAGGGCTGCTCGCATCTGCCGAACCTCGACCAGCCGGGCGAGTTCGCCCGGATCGTCGTCGCGTTCGAATCACGCTTCTGACGCTTCAGACCGGCACAGCGCCCGCTCGGCCAGCCGCTCGGCGAGGCGGTTGATGCCGCGCTCAGCGGCTGCTGCGGCACCCCCGGCCCAGTTTGGGGCGCCGTCGGGCGGCGGCTCGAAGGGTAGGTCGCGGCGCATCGTCGCCACCTGCAGGTAGGAGCGGAGCTCGTCCGCCGGCAGGTCGGACCGCGCGGCGAGGACACCCTCGAGATCGCCGTGCGCACGCAGCAGCCGCGCCGCCGTCTTCTGGCCGATGCCCTTCGCTCCTGGGATGTTGTCGGACGGGTCGCCGCGCAGCGCGATCAGATCCGGCACCTGCTCGGGCAACACACCATAAATCTCGACTACACCTTCACGGTTCACCGTTTCGACCTGGCTCACGCCCTTGACCGGGCGAATGACCGTGACGGCGTCGGAGACCAGTTGGAAGGCGTCGCGGTCGCTCGTCACGACCAGCGCCGTGCCGCCGCGTGCCGCCTCCTTCGTCGCGAGCGTGGCGATGACGTCGTCCGCCTCCGCCTGGGGCAGCTTGGCGGCCAGGATGCCGAACCCCGTCAGGAACGCCTCCAGGTCGTCGAGTTGCTCGACGATCGCACGCTCGAAGGCATCGCGCTGCGCCTGGTAGCGAGGGAGCAGCGCCTCGCGGTAGCCCGGCTGGCGCGAGTCGATGCCGACGGCGATCGCGCGAGGGGCGCGATCGTCCCACAACGTCAGCAGCATGTTCGCGAAGCCGAGCAGCGCACCGACCGGGCGTCCGCCAGCCCCCTTGACGGGCGGCATCGCGTGATACGCGCGGTGAACGAGAGAATCAGCGTCGATCACGAGCAGCGGCTGCGTCATCGTCGGGAACGATACGACGTCAGCGGCCAGCCAGTTCACATTGAAAATCAGACGCGGAGAGTGAGAATTACAAGGTAAACTGTATCGGTGCTGCTCTCCCGCCCCGTCGATGAGTCCCGCCTGCGCGACGCGCTCGGCCGAGCGCCGGTCGTCTTGCTGGTCGGGCCCCGGCAGGCGGGCAAGTCGACGCTCGCGCGCCTGGTCGGCGAGCGACCGCCGTCCCACCGGTTCGACCTCGAAGATCCGCGCGACGCCGCACGGCTTGCCGATCCGACGCTCGCGCTCGGATCGCTCCGCGGCCTCGTCGTGATCGACGAGGCACAGCGGCGGCCGGATCTGTTCGCCGTCCTGCGGGTGCTCGTCGACGAGGATCGCCGTCCCGGCCGCTTCCTCGTGCTCGGCAGCGCATCGCCTGACCTCAGCGGCCTCGCCGCCGAGTCGCTCGCCGGCAGGGTCGCCATTGTCGAACTCCCGGGCCTTCGTGTCGTCGACGTGGGCGCCGCGCGGAGTGACGAGCTGTGGCTTCGCGGCGGTTTGCCACCGGCGTTCCTCGCTGACGGGCAGGCCTCGGAGCTATGGCGAGACGACTACATCGCGACGTTCCTCGAACGCGATCTCGCGAATCTCGGTTTCCGCATCCCGGCTGCGACGATGCGGCGCTTCTGGACGATGATCGCCCACTACCACGGCCAGACGTGGAACGGCGCCGAACTCGGCCGGGCACTGGGCGTCTCGCAGACGACGATTCGCCGCTACCTCGATGCGCTCACCGATGCCCTGGTGGTTCGTCAGCTGACCCCGTGGCACGCGAATCTCTCGAAGCGCCAGGTGCGCGCGCCGAAGGTCTACGTCCGTGATTCCGGTCTCCTGCACCGGCTCCTCGGCATCGCCGACGCCACCTCGCTGCACTCGCACCCCAAGGTCGGCGCGAGCTTCGAAGGCTTCGTGATCGAGCAACTGATCACGCTGCTCGATGAGCGCGACCCGGCGTTCTGGGCGACGCATGGCGGCGCCGAGATCGACCTGCTGGTCTCGGTTGGCGGGCGGCGTGTCGGCGTGGAGGTGAAACGCACCGACCAGCCTCGCGTCACGCCGTCGATCCGGTCAGCGCTCGCCGACCTCGCGCTCGACCACGTCATCGTCGTCCACGCCGGCGCCGTCCGCTTCCCGCTCGCTGCGGACGTCACCGCGATACCGGCGCGTGACCTGCTCGTCGCCGCACGCGAGCTGATCGCCGCCGCGGCGTACAATTCGACCACGTGATCGGAGAGGACCCACGCCGCGACCCCGCGCTCGTCGCTGCCCTGCGGCGCATCGCGCCAGGCACCGAACTGCGCCACGGCATCGACGACATCATCAAGGGCCACCTCGGCGCCCTGATCGTGATCGGCGAGCCGTCCGAGCTGCAGTTCCTCTTCTCCGGCGGCCTACAGCTCGATCATCCATTCTCCGCGCAGTTCCTCTACGAGCTCGCGAAGATGGACGGCGCGATCATTCTCAACGCGTCCGCGACCCGGATCGTCTCGGCGAACGTCCAGCTGATGCCGGACCCGACGATCGCGTCATCGGAGACCGGCACGCGGCACCGGACTGCCGAGCGCGTCGCGAAGCAGACCGGTGCCCTCGTGATCTCGATCTCGCAGGCGCGCGACACCGTCTCGCTCTACCTCCAGAGCCTCCGCTACCAACTCGATTCGATCGCCGACGTGCTGGCGAAGACGAACCAGGCAGTCGCGACACTGGAGACGTATCGGAACCGGCTTGACCAGGTCTCGAATCGCCTCACGGCCCTCGAGTTCCAGAACGCCGTCACGCTCGACGACGTGCTCGTCGTCGTCCAGCGAGCGGAGATGGCGACGCGCATGGGCGGGGAGATCGAGCGCAACGTGACGGAACTCGGCCGCGAGGGCCGGCTGATCGACATGCAGCTGACGGAGCTGATGGAAGACGTGCCGCGCGACCGTCTCAACCTCGTCCGCGACTACCTGACGGACGGCGCCGCGACAGCCGAAGCCACGCTCGCCCGCTTCGCCGGGCTGCCGTACCGGCGGCTGCTCGATTTCTCGGAGCTCGCCGAGGTGCTCGGCTACGGCGCGGTCAACCCGCTCGACCAGGCCGTCACGCCGCGCGGCTACCGCGCGCTGTCGCGGGTGCCGCGCCTGTCCGACGACCTCGTGACGACAGTCGTCGCGGCGTTCGCGAACCTCGATCAACTCGTCCGCGCGCCGCTGCGCGAGCTCGAGGCGCTGGACGGGGTCGGCCCCGCGCAGGCGCGGGAGATTCGCGAGGGCCTGCGGCGTCTCCAGGAACACAACCTGATGGATCGCTACCTCCAAATGTAGTTTTCCCCACGAGTGCGGCTATCCTGAGATCACCCCTTCGGGGGAGGCATCAAGGGGAGGTCGTCAGCGACGTGTACGAGGTCGGGGACAAGGTCGTCTACCCACAGCACGGCGCCGGCGTCGTGATCAGCCGCGAGACGAAGACCGTCCTCGGCACCGAGCGCGACTACCTCACGATCCGGATCATCGCCAGTGCCATGACGGTGATGGTTCCGGCCGACGCCACGGAGGCGGCGGGGCTGCGCCCGGTCATCACCGGCGACGACCTCGACGCGGTGCTCGCGGCGCTGCGCGGCGAGGATGAGATCATCGCCGGCAACTGGAACCGCCGGTTCAAACACAATCGCGACCGGATGCGTACGGGCGATGTGATGGAGCTCGTCGGGGTGATACGGAATCTGATGATCCGTTCACTCGAGAAGGGCCTGTCCTCCGGCGAGCGTCAGATGCTCGCCCGCGCCAAGCGCATCCTCGCGTCGGAGATCCAGTACGCGAAGGACCTCGACGAGGCAGACGCCCAGGCCTATCTGGACGAACTGCTCGAGGAGATCGCGTTGGAACGCGAGACGGCCGCGTCTCGCGCCACTCAGTAATCCCAGCGCCCGCGAGGAGGCGGGCACGAGCCGGCCAGGCGGCCAGCCGGCAACCCAAACAGACCATGACGATCGTGATCCGCATGGTCTTCGCCCTGCTCGGAGCGCTCGGCGCTGTGCAGGCGGCGATCCAGACGAGGTTCCCTGATTCCTACGAACCGTCTTCTTCCCGTTACCTCGTCTGGGCAAGCGTCGTCCTCGGTGGTGCCGCCATCGGCTGGCTCGTCGCAGCACTGGTCGGAAGTGCCTTCGCTCGCGCGATCCGCAGGGTCGAGACCGCAGCAACCAATCGCTCTGCATCGGAGCTCGTGGTCGGCGGTGCCGGCCTCCTCCTCGGCCTCGCCGTGGCCGTGCTCCTCGGCTTCGCCATCTCGCCGTTGCCGTACGTCGGCCGCTACGTGCTGCTGCCGCTGTTCCTCGTCCTCGGCTACGTCTTCGCCGTCGTCGGCGCGCGGCGCGCGCGCTCCATCCTCCGCCTCGCCGGCATCAACCCGGCTCGCTTCGAGTCGGCCGGCGGGGGTGGGAGCGACCGTCGCGTGCTCGGCGGCGCCAAGCTCGTCGACACCTCCGTCATCATCGACGGACGCATCGCCGACATCATCGCCACCGGCTTCGTGGAAGGAGAACTCGTCGTGCCGGTGTTCGTCCTCGAGGAGCTCCAACGGGTCGCCGACTCCAGTGATCCGCAGCGCCGTGCGCGCGGTCGGCGCGGGCTCGAGGTCGTGCACGACCTGCGCCTCGCCAAGCGCCCGCTGTCGACGCCGGACGTCGACTATCCCGAGCTGACCGACGTCGACGCGAAGCTGCTGAAGCTCGCGCAGGAGCGTCGGCTCCCGATCCTCACCACCGACTACAACCTGAACAAGGTGGCGCGGATCCAGAACGTGACGGTGCTGAACGTCAACGAACTGGCCAACGCCCTCAAGCCGGCCGTCCTTCCCGGCGAGACGTTGCGCGTCAAGGTGATCAGGGAGGGCAAGGAGTCCGATCAGGGCGTCGGCTACCTCAACGACGGCACGATGATCGTCATCGAGGGCGGCCGGAAACTGCTCGGCGACACCGTCGACGTCGAGGTGACGAGCGTGCTGCAGAGCCCCTCCGGGAAGATGATCTTCACCCGGGTCGCCGCGTGACGGCTTTCAGCACGTGGGCGATCGTCGTCGCCGCGGGCTCTGGAGAACGGCTCGGCGCGGATCGCCCCAAGGCGTTCGTCGCGTTCCGGGGCGGCTCGCTCGTCGCCGCCAGCCTCGCGGTGCTCGATGATCACGACGGCATCGACGGCATCGTCGTCGCCGTCCCCGAGGGGTACGAGACGGCGATGAGCCTGATCGCCGACGACCTCGCTGCCACGAAGATCGCGACCGCTGTCGCCGGCGGGCCGTCACGCGGCGAGTCCGTCGCGAACGCCGTCGCCTGCCTGCCCGCCGGCGTTGACTTCGTCCTCGTCCACGATGCCGCCAGGCCACTCCTGACACCGTCGCTGATCGACCGCGTCCTCGGCGGCCTCGCCAGCGGCGCCGACGGTGTCGTACCGGCGCTCGCGATCACCGACAGCGTCAAGCGCCTCGCCGCCGACGGATCGGTGGCGGAGACGCTCGACCGGTCGACGCTGCGGACCGTGCAGACGCCGCAGGGCTTCGTCGTCGAGCGCCTGCGTGCCGCGATCGCGGCTGCCGGCGACGCGCTCGGCGCGGCGACCGACTGCGCGAGCCTCGTCGAGGCGAGTGGCGGCCGGGTTGTCTGCGTGGAGGGTGACGAGGCGAACATCAAGGTGACGACGCGCGCCGATCTCGCCCGTGCCGAGTCCGTAGCGCCGTGATCGTCGACTACCACATGCACCTGGCTCCGGACGACGAGTCGATCGCCGAGGGCGCCGCGATGACGCTCGACCACATCCGCGACTACGTTGCCGCCGCGATCGTGCGCGGGGTGGAGGAGATCGCCTTCACCGAGCACGTCTACCGCTTCGCCGTCGCCGCCGACCTGCTCGAGCACCCCTGGTGGCAGCGCAACGCGACCGGCGACCTCGACGCCTACCGTTCGGCACTCGTCGCCACGGCTGACACCGGTCTACCCGTCCTCGCCGGGATCGAGCTGGACTGGCTGCGTGACCGGGTCGAGCCGCTGCGGGTGATCGCGGCTGCCGGGTGGGACGTCGTGCTCGGCTCCGTCCACTGGCTCGGCGCGCTCGCCGTCGACCACCCCGACTACCCGGTCTGGGATCTCTACCCGGTGGACGAGGTGTGGCGCCTGTACACGGATGAGGTCTGCGCCGCCGCGATGAGCGGCATCTACGACGTGATGGCGCACCCGGATCTGGCGAAGGTCTTCGGCGGTCGCCCGTCGCGGGCCCTCGCACCCTCGCTGGATGCGCAGATCGCAGACGCCTTCTCGGCAGCCGGCGTCTGTGCCGAGATCTCGACGGCCGGCCTGCGGAAGCCATGCGCCGAGCTGTACCCGGCGCCGGCCCTGCTCGACCGGCTCAGCATCGCCGGCGTGCCGATCACGCTCGCGTCCGACGCCCACACGCCGGACGACGTCGGGCGCGACTTCGACCGCGCGCTGCAGGCCGCGCACACCGCCGGGTACCGGTGGCTGCAGCGCTTCCGTGGGCGCGAGCGCGAGGCCGTGACGCTTGGCTGAGTTCCGCGTCGGGACGGCGTTCGACGCGCACCGGCTCGTCGCCGGCCGGCCGCTGGTGCTCGGCGGTGTCACGGTGCCGTCGCCGCTCGGTCTCGACGGTCATTCCGACGCCGACATCGTCTGTCACGTCCTCTGCGATGCCGCCCTCGGCGCGGCCGGCGCGGGCGACATCGGCCGCCTCTTCCCCGGCACTGACGAGTGGCGGGACGCGCGCTCGCTCGACCTGCTCGCGCAGGCCTTCGCGCGTCTGACCGGCGATGGGTTCCGACTCGTCAACGCCGACTGCATGGTGATCCTGCAGGAGCCGAAGATCGCGCCGTACGTCGACGAGATGCGCCTCCGCGTCGCCGCTGCGATGGAGTCGACGGCCGATCGCGTCTCCATCCGCGGTACGACGACCGATGGACTCGGCTTCCCCGGCCGCGGTGAGGGCGCCGCCGCGCAGGCGGTCGTGTTGCTCGAACGCTGAGCCTCAGTCGTCCGCGACGATGCGCGCGATCAGCGCTGCGTCGTCGGCCAGCAGCCCTGCCGGTGGCAGCCGGCGGACGAGCTCACGCCAGCCCTCGTCGATCGCGAACGCGCGGTCGAGGAGCGGTCTCGCTTCATCGTGGCGGCCGTCGATCGAGAGCTGAACGCCGCGCCAGAAGCCGATCTCGACGTTCTCCGGCAGCAGCGCGAGGGCGTCGGCCGCGGCGGCGTCGGCGGCCGTGCCGTCGCCCTCGACGCGGAGATCCTCCGAGCGCTGGAGGAGCGCGTAGCCACGGTGCATCCGTAACAGCCGCGCGAGCTCGACGTTCGGGTCCGCGTGATCCTCGACCCGCAGGTCGACGACGACGTCGTTCCACGGGTCGTCGCGTGCCTCCCCGCGCACGATCCGCAGCGCCGCCGACTGCCGGCCGCGCAGGTCGCCGCCCGCGCCCTCCGCGGCGACGAGCGCGGCGAGCAGACGTTCCGCAAACGGCTCCCGTGACGACGAGTACGCCTCGTACATGGCGTCCGGAACGGTCGGCCGGCGCATCATGTTCGCCTGCACGGAGAAGCCGTCGCCGACGCGGTGCCCGGCATCAGGGATGCACGACGCGCCGGTGTGCGCCGCGACGCGTCCGGCGGCGTCGACCATCGCCACCTGACGGACGGCGCTCGACTCGTCGGCGTCGACGAGGGCTGCGAGGGCGTCGGGGGCGGGTGCGCCGGCCGCGATCCGGTCGAGGCCGCGCGGCCCGTAGGCGGTGAGCACGAACGACTGCGTCGCGACCGCACCGACCCCGGCCCGCAGCCAGGGCACGATCGGCCCGACCGTGAAGAAGTGCGACTGCACGGCGACGCCGAGTTCGCCGGTGTCGGGGTCGCGGGCGACGATCGAGTACGTCACGGGACGGGAGTCTACGCCCGCAGACGGGCGAGCGCGGCCGCGAGCGCGACGTCCCATGCGATCCAGTCGGGCCGGGCGAGGGCGTCGTCCTTCAGC
Organism: Actinomycetota bacterium; assembly: GCA_009885805.1. Taxonomy (GTDB): domain Bacteria; phylum Actinomycetota; class Thermoleophilia; order Gaiellales; family F1-60-MAGs149; genus VFJZ01. Next base: position 32,335 of record VFJZ01000029.1, on the reverse strand, counting down.
CAGAGTACGTTCTCGACCGACCGGATCAGCGCCCAGCCGCAAACCCGGTCCGGCGCCAGGTCGAGCAGTTCCGCGAGGCGACCGACGAGGTCACGCAGCTCGCCCGGGGTCGGCGTGGGGGAGGTTAGGTCGCGCAGCAGGTGCCCGGTGTCGAATGCCCGCTCGCCGGCCAGCGGCTTCGGATCGATCGCGAGCCATGGCTCCCGGGTCGCCGCGAGGACGTTGCCGAGGTGGAAGTCGCGGTTCACCAGGTGTGGCGGACCGTCCGGCTCGGCGGCGTACGCCGCGCTGAGAGCGGCCGCCTCCGTGGCGAGTCCAGGGTCGAACGGCCGGCCGTACCGCTCGTAGGCCTCCGGGATCCAGGTGGCGTACCGCGCGGCAAGTGCGGTCACCGTCGCGAACGGAAGCGGGTGCGGGAGCGGGCGCTGGAGCCGCCTCAGAACGCCGCAGGCGATCACGACCGCCTCGTCGCCGTCCGGGTGGTCGAGCAGCGCCGTTCCCGGCTCGAGGCGTTCGATCACCATCGCGTTCGGTTCGGTGACCCGGTCGAGGAGCCGCGCGGCGCCGTCCCCGTTCCAGACCGCTAGGGCGTCCGCCTCGTGTCGATGCTCGTCGTCGCTGAGACTGAGCTTGAGCACCACCGGCGTCCCGTCGAGGAGGTCGGCCGGCGCGACGTAACCGACCCAACCGCCGGGCCAGGGCGCGCCGACCGTCCGTAGGCCGAACCGACGGCGCAGGTCCGCGAGCACGGCCGGGAGCGACCGCAGCAGCTCGCGGCCCTCCTCCGATCCGCTCCAGCTGGTGGCGACCTGTTCCGGGGCCGGGTGGATCGCCACGGGCGAACGGTACGTGTTGATCCGGGCGGCTGCGGGGTGCAGAATCAGCGGCATGGCCACCACTGCCCGCCGCAGCGACGAACTGCTCAGCCGTGAGGCGACCGCGCTCGCGGACGTGATGATGATCCGGTTCTACCCGTTCAGCGCCGCCTCGGCGAGGGGAGTGCGGATGACGGACGCCGACGGCCGCTCGTACCTCGACATGACCGGGTCCGGCGGCGTCGCGCAGACGGGTTACGGGCATCCCCGCGTCCGTAACGCGCTGGTCGACGCCTTCGACCGGCAGCACACGGCGATGCTCTGCTGTCACTCGAACGGCGGCGCGACGGAGCTGGCCGAGCGGCTGTGCGGCCTGCTGCCTGGCGACTTCGCGAAGAAGGCCTGGTTCGGGACGACCGGCTCGGACGCCAACGACTGCGTCGCTCGCCTGCTGCCGCTCGCGACCGGGCGGCGCCGGATCGTGTCCTTCGTCGGCGGCTACCACGGCACCACGAGCGGCTCCGCGGCGCTCTCCGGCCACCAGGCGCAGGCCGGTGTGATCGGCGGCGGGAACGTTACGAAGGTGCCGTATCCGGACCCGTACCGCTGCCTGCACGGCCCGTGCAGCCGTGACGGCTGCTCGCTGAAGTGCCTCGAGCACCTCGATCGCTACGCGTTCGGCGCGGTCTCGCCTGCGGCCGACACCGCCGCCGTCATCATCGAGGCCGTGCAGTCGGACGGCGGCGAGGTCGTGCCGCCGGCCAACTTCCTGCCGGCGCTGCGTGAGCTATGCGATCGCCACGGCGTCTGGCTCGTCTTCGACGAGGTCAAGGTCGGACTCGGCCGCACCGGCCGGATGTTCGCGTTCGAGTCGAGCGGCGTCATCGCCGACGCCGTCACCCTCGGCAAGCCGCTCGGCGGCGGGCTACCGCTGTCCGCCGTCGTCGGTCGGCGCGAACTCCTCGATGTCGACACTTTCAGTCTCTTCACCCTGGGCGGATCGCCGATGCCCGTTGCCGGCGCGATGGCGACCCTCGACGTGATCGAGGCCGAGGGCCTGGTCGGCAACGCGGCCGTGATGGGGCGACGGCTGCTCGAGGGCCTCGGCGAGATCGCGGGCCGGTCGCGTCTGATCGGCGACGTCCGCGGCAGTGGCCTGATCCTCGGCGTCGAACTGGTCGTCGACCAGGCCACGCGCGAGCCGGCGCCGATCGACGCGCATCGTCTCGTCTATCGCCTCTACGAGCTGGGCGTGCTCGCGATCTACTCCGGTCTCGCCGGCAACGTGATCGAGCTGACGCCGCCGCTGGTCATCGGCGGCGTCGAGGTCGACGAGTTCCTCAGCGTCTTCGAGCGAGCGCTCGCCGACGTGGAGGCCGGGCGCTTCGATGACGCCAAGCTGGCGCCGTACGCGGGTTGGTGAACGTGTCGCAATGGTGCCGCACGCCTTTGCGACACCGCGTCAGGGAGCGGGGAAGCCTCCCGCCTCGGCCAGGCGGCTGATGCGCTCCTCAAGCGGCGGGTGCGTGTCGAACAGACCACCGAGACTCGAGCGCAGCCCCTTGTGGTCGCGGAGCGGCGACTCGATGTAGAGGTGCGCGGTCGCGCGCGTCACCTTGTGCAGCGGCGTGTGATCGTCCCGCAGCTTCGCGAGCGCCAGCGCAAGGCCCTCGCCGTCGCCGGTGATCTCGGCTGCGGACGCATCGGCGAGGTACTCGCGGCGGCGGGACAGTGACATCTGCAACAGCATCGCGCCGATCGGCGCCAGGATCATCGCGGCGATACCGACGACCATGGTCAGCGCGTTCCCTTCGCGGTTGCGGCCGCCGCCGAACAACGTCATTCGCATCAGCATGTCCGACACGAGTGCGATCACGCCGACGAGCACTGCGGCCAGACTCATCAGACGGACGTCGCGGTTACGGATGTGTGCGATTTCGTGGGCGATTACTCCCTCGAGTTCGCGCTTCGATAGTTTTTCCATCAGACCCGTGGTGGCAGCGACGTAGGCGTGCTTCGGATCGCGACCCGCAGCGAACGCGTTTGGCGCGGTATCCTCGATCACGTAGATATCCGGCGTGCGCGGCATCCCGGCGCCGATAGCGGCGTTCTCGACCGTGCGGTGGAGCTCCGGGTACTGCTCCTTGGTCACGCGATGGGCGCCAGATGCCGCCGCGACCATGCGACCGGCGAAGAACCACGAGAAGATGCCGTAGGCGATCGCGCCGATGCCGATGAATCCCGCCAGACCCGGCTCGTAGGCGACCGAGATCGCGAGTGCGAGCGCCGCGACGAGGACCGCGAAGCCGAGCAGGACCAGCGCCGTGCGGAACCTGTTTGCGCGGATCTGCTGCTGGAGCGTCACAGCTTGACGGCGACCGGCTCGCGGTCGGCGGGATCCTCGATGCTGAAGAACTCGCGGCGTTCGAAGCCGGTGGCGCCGGCGATGACGTTGGTCGGGATCTGGTCGAGCGCCGTGTTGTACCGGCGCGTCGTCGCGTTGTAGTACCGGCGCGCGGCGGCGATCTTGTCCTCCGTGTCCGACAACTCCGCCTGCAGCGCGGTGAAGGTCTCGACCGCGCGCAGCTCCGGATAGGCCTCGGCGATGCCCAGCAGGCCAGTCAGCGCGGACTGCATCAGGACGTGCGCGGCCTCCTTCTGCGGGATCGAGGCCGCGGCGAGCGTGGCGGCGCGGGCCTCGGTGACGCGGGTGAAGACCGTGTTCTCGTGGCTGGCGTAGGCCTTCACGGACTCCACCAGGTTCGGGACGAGGTCGGCGCGGCGCTTCAGTTGGACGTCGATCGACGAGAAGCCCTCCGCGCACTCGTTGCGCAGGCGGACGAGCTTGTTGTAGCTGACGATGACGTACAGCAGCAGGGCGACGACGGCGGCGGCGACGATCAGGAGCGGGCTCATCTCCCTGGCAGTGTAATCCGCCCGTTGACGATCGACACGAGGCCGTCGCGTTCAAGCGACCCGGCGATCGCGGCGTCGACGTCGCCGATCGAGACCGGACCGGCCGTGACTCTTCGCAGAAGAACGCCGCGCGCCTGCCGTCGCGACCCCTCGAAGCGGCTCTGGCGGCGAAGCGGCGCCGCGGTCGTGCCGCGTGACGGGCAGCCGTCGGCGAGTGGGCACACGCCGCACCGCGGCCGGCGGGCGATGCAGACGGTGGCGCCGAGGTCGAACAGCGCCTGGGTGATCTCGGCGGCGTGTCCCGGCGCCGGCACGAGCGTCGCGCCGCCCGTCGCGCGGTCGAGGACGCGGCGGACGTTGACGTCGACCGGCAGGAGATCGTGTCCGAAGGCGAGCACCGCGACCGCCGCCGCCGTGTACGGGCCGACTCCGGGCAGACCCTGCAGGCCGGCGATGGTCTGCGGCCAGCCGCCCTCGGTGATGCGGGCGCACGCGCGCTGGAGCCGAACGGCGCGCGAGTTGTAGCCAAGGCCGCTCCACGCCGCGATCACCGCCGCCGGCCGCGCAGCCGCCAGCGCCGCCGGCGTCGGCCAGCGCTCGAGCCAAGCGACGTAGCGGGGGACGACGCGGGCGACCTGCGTCTGCTGGAGCATCACCTCGCTGACGAGGATCGCGTAGGGGTCTCGAGTCCGGCGCCACGGCAGATCGCGACCATGGTCGGCGTACCAGGCGAGGAGGCGGTCGGTCAGGTGCTCGGCTCCCGGCTGCACGCGCACACCGTACCGGGCCGTATCCTGCGGCTGTGGCCGGAGTCCGCGTTCGATTCGCACCATCGCCGACCGGTGCCCTGCACCTCGGCAGCGCGCTCACCGCCGTTGCCAACTTTCTCTTCGCGCGTCGGGCCGGCGGCGAGTTCGTGCTCCGAGTCGACGACACCGATCCGGAGCGGTCCGTCCGTCGCCACGAACGCACGATCCGTCAGGACGCCGAGTGGCTCGGGCTCCGCTTCGACGAGGGGCCGGACGAGGGCGGCCCGTACGGCCCGTACCGCCAGTCCGAACGGATGCCTCTGTACTTCGAGCACGCCGAGCGGCTGGTGGCGTCGGATCACGCCTACCGCGAGGACGGTGCGATTCTGTTGCGCGCGCCGCGCGCCGACATCGTGCTCCACGACGCCGCGCGCGGTGACGTCAGAGTGGCGGCGGGAGCGATCACCGATTTCGTGATCGTCCGCTCCGATGGGACTGCCACGTACCAGCTTGCAACGGCGGTCGACGACCATCTGATGGCGATCAGTCACGTCATCCGCGGTGAGGACCATCTGACGAACACAGCTCGTCAGATCGCTCTTTCCGAGAGTCTTGGCTGGACAGCGCCGCGCTATGCACACACCGCGCTGCTCGTCGCCGATGACGGACTGAAGTTGAGCAAGCGAACGGGAGCGCCGTCACTCGCGGAGTTGCGCGGCGAGGGGTATCCGCCGGAGGCGCTGCTGAACTACCTCGCGGAGCTCTCCTGCCCCGTGATCGCCGATGGGCCGTCACTCCTCGGTGCGCTCGCCCAGCGCTTCGAGTTGCGCTCCCTTTCGCGGGGACAGAGCCGGTTCGACCGCGGCCGGCTCGACTGGTTGTCGCAGCAGCACCTCAAGCGGCTCAACTCGCTCGAACTTGCCCGGCGCGTCGGGCAGGTCCTCGAGCTCCGTGGAGTGGCATGGCATCCGGCGCAGATGACCGCGCTCGGCGAGGGTCTGAAGGGCTGCCAGACGCTGGTCGACGCCGCCGACGCCGCCGAGGCAGTCCTCGTCGCGCCACGGGTGCCGCCGGCGCTCGACGAGGTGTCGCGGCGCGCCGTCGCGCTCTTCCGCGACGTCCGCGCCGGCTGGCCCGAGCCGTACCTCGCCCCGGTCGAGGCAGACGACGTCCTCGTGGAACTGCGTCGCCGCGGCGAAGAGGAGGGGCTGACCGCCCGCGAACTGCTCCACGGCGTGCGCGTGGGCCTGACCGGCCGGGAGCACGGTGTGGCGCTCCGCTACGTGATCGCCGCCATCGAGCGATCAGACGCTCTGACCGGGCGCGCGGCATGACCCTCAAGCTCCACGACACCCTTAGCAGTTGCACGGGCGCGGCGGGCGGCGACGGGCCGCTACGCGTCTACTCGTGCGGCCCGACGGTCTATGACCGGATCCACGTCGGCAATGCCCGGCCATTCGTCGTCGCGATGACCCTGCGGCGCCACCTGATCCGGCAGGGCCGCCCGGTCAAGGTCGTCATCAACGTCACCGACGTCAACGACAAGATCTATGCCGCCGCCCGCGCCGCCGGTATTCCGAGTCCGGACTTCGCCGCGGAGATGACCGGCGCCTACATCGCCGACACCGATCGCCTCGGCCTCGGCAGGCCAGACGTGGAGCCACGCGTCACCGGGACGATGCCGGCGATCATCGCCCTGATCGAGACGCTCGTCGAGTCCGGCCACGCCTACGCGGCGGACGGCGACGTCTACTACGCCGTCGCTTCCTTTCCGACCTACGGCGCGCTGTCGCGCCAGCGCCCCGATCAGCTGCTCGAGGAGGGGCGGGTCGAGGTTGGCGACGGCAAACGCTCGCCGCTCGACTTCGCGCTCTGGAAGGCACGCAAGCCCGATGAGGACGCCTGGTGGGATTCGCCCTGGGGGCCGGGGCGTCCCGGTTGGCACATCGAGTGCTCGGCGATGGCCATGGCCCATCTTGGCGAGCGGATCGACGTCCACGGCGGCGGTCTCGACCTGCTCTTCCCACACCACGAGAACGAGCGCGCGCAGTCCGAGGGGGCCACGGGCGAGCCGTTCGTCAGCTCCTGGCTGCACAACGGGATGCTCCGCTTCAGCGGTGAGAAGATGTCGAAGTCCGTCGGCAACGTCGCGAGGCTCGCGGATGCCCTCGACGAGTGGGGCGCCGAGACCCTGCTACTCCTCTTCGCCCGCGCCCACTACCGGAGCCCGATGGACTACAACGACGACACCCTCGCGCAGGCCCGTGCGGCCGGCGACGGGTTGCGTGAGGCGCTGCGGGCGCTTGCGACGGCGGCCGGCGACGGCAGCGGGGACGCCGAACTGACCGACGAGGCGCGGCGCCGGGCGGCTGCGTTCGACGCGGCGCTCGACAACGACCTGGCTACCCCGCAGGCACTCGCGGAGCTGCACCAACTCGCCGGAGCCGGCAACAGGGCGCTCGCCGCTGGAGCCGTCTCCGCCCGCGCCGGGGACGTCGTCCGTGCCTCGCTCCTCGACCGCCTCGAGGTCCTCGGGCTGGCGGGCTTCGGTCACTCGACCGCGGCCCCTGAGGACGTCCGACTGCTGGCGCAGCAGCGCCTGGAGGCCCGCGCGGCACGCGACTTCGCCCGGGCCGACATGCTCCGTGACGAGATCGCCGCCCGGGGCTTCGCCGTGCGGGACGCGCCGGACGGCTTCGAGCTCGTCCCGACCCGATGAGCACCGTCGTCTACGGCAGGAACCCGGTCTGCGAGGCACTTCGCGGTCGCCGCCGCGTGCATGAGGTGCTCACTACGGAGCGTGCGGCCGGCCTCGACTTCCTGCCCGCCGATCGCGTGCGCGTCGTTGAGGTGGGCGAACTCGATCGCGTCGCCGGTAGCGACGAGCATCAGGGCGTCGTCGCGCGGGTCGATCCGTATCCGTACGTCTCCGCCGAGGCGCTCGTCGCGCGTGATCGGCCGCTGCTCGTCGCCCTCGACGGCGTCACCGATCCCCACAATCTCGGTGCCATCGCCCGCTCGGCGCTCTGCGCCGGCGCCGACGGGCTCGTCCTACCCCGACACCGCGCCGCGAGCGTCACGGCGGCGGTCTGTCGCGCCTCCGCCGGCGCGGTCGAGCATCTGGCGATCGCGATCGTGCCGAACCTCGCGACCTGGCTGGCGGCGGTCGGTCGGCCGGGCCTCTGGAGCTACGCAGCCGATGTCGAGGCGCGCGACCTCTACACAGATGTGGACCTGGCTGACGGCACGATCCTCGTCATCGGGGCGGAGGGACGAGGCGTCGGGCCCCGCGTTCGAGCAGCCTGCGACGGTGCGCTGCGGATCCCACTGGTCGGCCCCGTCGCCTCGCTGAACGCGTCCGTGGCCGCAGCCGTGCTGCTGTTCGAGGCACGACGACGTCGTACCAGCAGCAACTCTACGTAGTTTCTCGACGGGATCCGGGGAATTTCAGGGGAACAAATGTTCGCTTGCGTTGCTTTTCGTCATCTGTCAGCATCCGCAGGCCCACCTCACTCTCAAGTAGATATTGAGCTTGAAGCTTTCCCCCTGGAGGATCGACCCTTGTCTCGAGCCAGCGCCGCCCATTCGCCCGGAAGACGTCCGCAACGCGAGAACGACGACCTCGTGCTCGTCCTGCGGGCACGAAACGGCGATGGCCGCTCGCTTGACGCGCTGATCCGGCGCTACAACAGCTTCGTCCGCCTGAAGGCCTCGAGCTACTTCCTCGCTGGCGGAGACTCGGATGACCTGCAGCAGGAAGGGCTGATCGGGCTGTACAAGGCGATCAGGGACTACCGCGTCGACAAGGACACGACGTTCCGGTCCTTCGCCGAGTTGTGCATCACCCGTCAGATCATCACCGCGATCAAGGGCGCGACGCGGTTCAAGCACGGTCCCCTGAACGGGTACATCTCCTTCTCGAACACGCCGGCCGGACAGGACCCGGACTCGGGCGACTGCACGATCGGCGACACGCTGGCGGCGTCCCCCGTGCACGACCCGGCGAACCGCGTCATCTCCTCGGAGGGCCTCGAGGCGCTCGTCGGCGTGCTCGGCGCCAGCCTCTCGAAGCTCGAGGGCGAGGTGCTGTCGCTGTTCATGGAGGGCGAGTCGTACGACTTCATCGGCGACCGCCTCAAGTGCGACGCGAAGGCCGTCGACAACGCGCTGCAGCGCGTGAAGCGGAAGGTCGGAACGCATCTCGATGCGCGCGGCTGAGCCCGTCGTGGCGAACGAATCGGGCTACGCTGAGCCGGCATGGCGAACGAGCCCCACGACGCCCTCGCCTTCGCGCGTCTGATCGCCGACGCGCAGCGGGCGTTTGCGACGGCCGAGCGCGACGTGCTCGCACCGTTCGGGTTGACGCCGCCGGTGTTCGGCCTCCTCGACGTCGTCGCCCACGACGACGGTCTGTCGCCGGCCGCCGCGGCCGATGCGCTCGGCGTCACCAGGCCGACCGTCACCGGGTGGCTGAAGCAGCTACGCGAACTCGGTCTGATCTCCCGCGACGACGCGGAGGGAGACGGGCGGCGTGCGCGTCTCGTGCTGACCGGCGACGGGCGGGTCGTACACGAGTCGGCGTCCGATCGCGTGCGCCGTCGTTACGTGCGGCTGCTCGCGAGCGCGATCGATCCGAGCGAGCAGGCCGATCTGATGGCCGCGCTGGCTCGGGTTGCGTCGGCCGGCAAGAGCGCCAGCGACGCGTCGTAGCCGAGGATCTCGCCGCCGTGACGGCGCAGCTCGGCGCGTCTGAGCGGCGTCGTCGGGTCGAGCGCGGTGAGGAGATCCCAGAACCCCTGCGAGTGATCGTGATGCACGAGGTGCGCGGCCTCGTGCAGTGCGACGTGGTGGATCAGTTCGTCGGGGGCGACCACCAGCCGCCACGAGAAGGACAGCGCGCCGTGGGCGTTGCACGAGCCGAAGCGGGTGCGGGTGTCGCGTGCCGTGATGCGCGCGGGGTCGGCGTCGATCCGGTCTCGCACCTCGCCGAGGTGCGCCCGGACGATTGCGAGGCAGGCGCTGCGATACCATCGCAGCACTGCCCGCAGCGCGGCCGCGTCGTCCGGCGCGCGGAGGACCAGGACGCCGTCGTCAGACTCCGCCCGCGGGCTGCCGACCTCGCGGATCACGTGCAGTGGGCGTCCGCGCTGCCAGACGACTCCCGGCCGGTCGAGGCCGAGTCGGGGGACGCTCGCGAGACGCAGGCGGGTGCGCTCGATCCACGGCCCGGCCTCGTGCAGGGCCCGGGTGATCGCCCGGTCGCCCGCCCGCAGCGGCGCGACGACCGTCACCTGTCCATCGTGTGCAACCGTCACGCGGATGCGACGCGCGCGGGCTGAGCGGCGAATGGCGTACACGTGGGGGTTGTAGCCCACGCGGCCCGTGGCGTGCGGCGCCACCTCTTGACTTTCCAGAGGGGGGGGGCGTGTCCGTGGAACGAATTGTGTGGGCTAACCATCGGAGGGGGCACGCCGGTGCGCGTACGAACGATTCTCACCGCGCTTTGTCTGTCGTCGCCGCGGTCCCGGCCGTCATCGAGGCAACGCGCGCCGGAGCCGACGCTCAGGGCGGGCAGCGGCGCGACAGCGAGACGCAAACTGGAGTGCGGTCGAACATCCAGGGTTCGTTGTCCGTCCCCAGCAATGGTGCGGCCATCGCGACCGTGCGGATCCAGTCGTCTGTCAAGTCCTCTGCAGGACTCATGCAGATCGGGTTCATCAGGCATGGATCGCTGCCAACGGAGCACAGCTCGAAATGTGGGATCTGAATTTCGACACCCCGAGCCATATGTATCTTCGCGGTCGGCGAGTACCACGGGTCGCCGCCGACCGCGTACACGATGACGTGCGGGCCGAGCGGTTTGACGCCGTGGCAGGTCAGGCTCTCCAACGGCACGTACGCCACGATCAACATCGCAACCTCGTTCGACCCGGGCGGTCATTGGGGTACAGGATCGCTGCCGTCGCCCTTCTCCCTGACCCGGAACTGAGGTGCTGAGATGATGCGTACCGCCATAGCGATGACGATCGCGGCACTCGTGCTCTCGGCCTGCGGAGGGGCGGAACTCCAATCGTCCACAGCCGCTCCCGGGGCGCCGGTAGCCAGTGCCGTCGACCCGGTCGCCCCTATGGAGGGCGGCTGGCCAAGCACGCGGGTAACGGCGATGAGCACGTCGCGGTGCGAGGGTCGTGATCGTCGATCCCGCCGGGAAGGTCCTCGACGAGAGCGACGCGTCCGTGGCATCGGCTTCGGAGTCATTCGACGCTCCGTCGTTCGATGTGAAGGCATCTGCCGCGGCGGCCGAGGCAGCGGGTGTCACGATCCGCACCGTCGAGACCTTGCTCGAGTCCGGTGGTGCCGTCGTGCTGACCGTGAGTGGTCCCGATGCGCAGAAGCTCGCCGGCGACGTGGTCGGAACGGGCGTCGGCTGGCAGGCGCCAGGCGTCGAGAGTTCCGCCATCTGGGGCGTGACCACGACCAAGGGCTGAACGCGGCCAGCGTACACCGGCGGGCGTAGTATGCGATCACGCCGGTGTAGCTCAGCTGGAAGAGCGCCCGCCTTGTAAGCGGGGGGTCGCGGGTTCGAGTCCCGCCGCCGGCTCTTGCGCATCCTCCTCGTGACCCAGATGTGGCCGTCGCCAGCGTCGCCGTCGCTCGGCATCTTCGTCCAGCGTCAGCGCGATGCGCTCGTCGCGCTCGGCGCGGATGTCACCGTCGCGTCGATTCCGCCCGGGCCGGGCGGGCTGCGGTCGCCGCTGAAATGGCGTCGCCTGATGCGTGCGGCGACGGACGCGGCGCGGGCCGAACGCCCTGACGTCGTGCTCGGGCACTTCCTGTTTCCCGGCGGCGAGGCTGCGCGGCGCGCCGCGCTGGTGGCGGGCGTGCCGTACGCGGTCGTTGCCCACGGCCAGGACGTCCGCAACGCCGAGCGTTCGTGGTGGCTGCGTCTGCTGACGGCCCGGGTCCTGCGCGGCGCCGCCCTGCTCGTGGCCGTCTCCGACGACCTCGCCGAGCGCCTCGGCCGTGTCTGCGCGCTGCCCTCGCACCTGCTCGTGTCCCACATGGGGGTTGACCGGGACGCCTTCCGGCCGGGCGATCGGGATGCCGCGAGCCGCGGCCTCGACCGCGCGCCGGCGCGGCCGCTGGTCGTCCAGGTCGGCGTCAAGAACGCGGCCGTCCTCGCCGCCGCCGCCGCCGAGGCCGGTGCGACGCTGTGGCTGGCGGGAGCCGGGCCGGCCGTGCCGGGTGCGACCATGCTCGGGACGGTCGCGCCGGCGGCGATGCCCGATCTGCTGCGCGCTGCCGACTGCGTCGCCTTCGTCCCCGAGCGGGAGGGATTCGGCCTGGCGGCCCTCGAAGCCGTCGCCTGCGGCGTGCCGCTCGTCGTCTCGCGCACCGTTCCGGTGGCGGCGTCCCTGCCGTCGACCGCAGCGGTGCCCGTCGATCCGTCCGACCAGGCGGCCGTCGCCGCCGGCATCCGGCTCGCGCTCGCGCTGCCGCGTGACGATCCGGCCGGCCAGCAGGTCGCCGACGCGTCTGCGACGACGGCGATGGCCGCTCGTCTCCTGCAGGAACTCGATCGGCTACGGTAGCGGGCGTGGCGAACCGGAAGAGGACGCAGCCGGCGCCCGTCCCGGCGCCCGCCGCGCAGCTCCGGCTGGGCATGACCCTGACCCGTCGTCAGGGCGCTGCGCTCGCGGTCATCACGGTCGCGGGACTGGCGGCGTTCGCGGGGTTCCTCGACCGCCTCGAGTTCTACGACGACCAGCCGCTGGTCGCCGTCGCCCTGACGTTCGCGATGCTCGGCGCCGTCTTCGACATCGAGCGGCGTGCGCTGTCGCGGACGTCCCGCGCTAGCGTGCGGTTCGCCGGCGTCGGCCTGATCGCGCCGATTCTCTGGTGGGTCGTCCCGGTCGCCGCGATCACGCCGATCGCGTCGATGCAGGGGTTCACGACGTACCGGCTCGGCATCGGCAGTATCTCCCCGCCGGCCTTCGCCGGGAGCCTGCTGACGGGAATCGTGTTCGGGCCGACGGCTGGCCTGCTGGCGTGCGCCGGGCATGTCTGGGGTGGCATGGCGGCGCTGCTCCTCACGCGCAAGGGGGGGTGAGCGATGGTCGAACGGGTCCGCCTCACGCGGCTCGCGTCCGGCGGTGGTTGAGCGTGCAAGCTCCCGGCCGAGGAGCTGGCGCAGGTCCTGCGCCGACTGCCGCCCGTCACGGACCCGCGCGTGATCGCGGGTCCCGACGGATTCGAGGACGCCGCCGTCGTGCGTGTCAGCGATGACGTGGCGATCGTCCAGAGCGTCGACTTCTTCACGCCGCCCGTCGACGACCCCTACGACTTCGGCCGGATCGCCGCCGCGAACGCCCTGTCCGACATCTACGCGATGGGCGCGGTGCCGCTCTGCGCGCTCGCCGTCGCCGGGTTCCCGCGCGGCTTCGACCCGGTTGTCATCGGCGAGGTCTTCCGGGGTGGCATCGACGTCGCGGGCGAAGCCGGGATCGCCGTCGTCGGCGGACACACGATCGAGGATGCCGAGCCGAAGTACGGCCTCGTCGTGACCGGCACCGTTCACCCGGACCAGGTCTGGCGGAACGCTGGCGGTCGTGCGGGCGACGACCTCGTCCTGACGAAGCCGCTGGGGACGGGCGTCGTCGCCAACGCGCTCCGTGCGGACGCCGCAGCGGTCTCCGTGATGGAGGCGGCCGTTCGCAGCATGACGACGCTGAACCGGGACGCCGCGGCCGCGCTCCGGGCGGCCGGGCCGCCGCATGCCGTCACCGACGTCTCGGGCTTCGGGCTGGTCGGTCACCTCCACGAGCTCGCCGCCGCGTCCGGTCTCGCCGCTCGGATCCGGCTCGACGCGCTGCCGCTGCTCGACGGCGTCCTCGATCTCGCCCGCGCCGGCAACATCCCGGGCGGCTCGCGCCGGAATCGCGATGCGGCGGCGGCCTTCGCGCGGTTCGCCGACGGCCACGATCCCCTCCTCGCGGCGCTCGCGTGTGACGCGCAGACGTCGGGCGGGCTGCTCGCGGCGGTCGCTCCGGGCAGCGACGGTCCCGGCGTGGTGATCGGCGTCCTCGAGGAGGGCCCTGCCGGGCTCGTGCTGGTAGACTGAGCCCCGTGACGATCGTCCTCGTTGGCCTCCAGGTACTGCTCGCGTTCGCCGTGATCATCCTGGTGCTGCTGCACGACGGCAAGGATGCGGGGCTCTCCGGCGCCTTCGGCGTCGCCGGCGGTTCCGGCGGCACTCAGGTGATGCAGCGCAACCTGACGCGGCTCACGATCTCGCTGTCGATCCTGTTCGTTCTGAACTCGATCCTGCTCGGCTTCCAGAACGACCTGTAGCCGAGCCGCCGACGGTGACCACGCAGGCGCCGGCAGCGGCCAGCCGCCGTGCGAGTTCCCGGTGGCACGTCGCGAGGAACGCCTGGCGGCCGGCCAGCGCCTGGAGGAGCGGCAGCAGGCCCTCGACGCGCTCCTCGTCCCAGTTGACGAGCGCCTCGTCCAGGTACAGCGGCAGCAGCTGGCCAGGGTCGATCTCGTCGACCAGCGCCAGGCGCAGTGCCAGGTGGATCTGCTCGAGGGTTCCGCGCGACAGCGGTGGCGCGACGGCGATCGCCTCGCCCTCGCGAACAACCTCGAGGCGTGGCGCAGTCGCATCGTCGTGCTCGGCGAGGACGATCCGCTCGTAGCGGCCACTTGTGATCGCGGCGAGGTGTCGGCTCGCGACGGCCAGGAACGCCGGCCCGTGGCGGTCGCGGAACGTCTCCTCGGCCTGGCGGAGGATCGCCGCGGCGAGTACGTAACGGTCGCGACGGATCGCAACCGCCGCCAACTGCTCCGCCACCGCTGCTGCCTCGCCGGCGACGTCCGCGGCGGCAGGCCCGGCGCCGAGCGCGCGGCGTTCGCCCTCCAGGTCACCGACCTGTCGCTGCAGGGTTTCGAGCGCTGCCGCGCAGCGGGCCTCCGAGGCCTCGAGTTCGGCCAGGGCAGCGGCGTCGAGGACGAGCGGCGTCCCGCGCCGGTCGAGATCGGCCGCCTCCTTCACGATCTCGTCCAGATCGGGGTGCTGCGCGAGCGCGCTCCGTTCGCGTTCGTCGGCGGCCGTCCGGAGCGCGCGCGCGCGCCGGACCGCAGCGATCCCGGCCTCGATGCCCTCCCCCACGGCGACCACGGCGAGCCGGGCGATCAGCGCGTCACGCCGCGCCGCCGCGGCGGCCGCGTCGGCCGTGCGCAGCTCGATCTCGGCAGTCGCCGCCGGTAGCGCGGCGGCAGCCGCCGCCCCGTCCTCGACCCGTGACCGAGCGTCGTCGGCGGCCGTCAGTGCCTCCGCCGAGGTTGCGTAGCCGAGCGGCGTCAGGACCGCCGCCTGCCGGGCCGCGAGCCCGCGCTCCTCGTCGACGAGAGTTGCGATCTCGGCGTCGATCGTCCGCACGGCCCTGACCGCCTCGCGGAGCGCGTCGACGTCTGCCGGCAGCGCGCCATCCGGACGCGCCAGCCGCGCGGCCGCCACCGGTAGATCGCCCAGCGCACGGCGGACGTGAGCGGGACCGGGCGACCGTCTGGCGATCACCGCCAGCGACAGCAGGACCAGGGTGGCAACTAGGGGGCCGACTCGGCCCACCGGACCGGTCGCGGCGAGCACCGCGAGTGCGACGGCCGCGACGGACGCAGCGGCCGCGATCCGGCGCCTGACGGGCCGCGCGGCGGCGGCGACCGCGGCCCGCAACTCGCCGATCCGCACGGTCGCCAGGGCAGCGAGATCGTCGCCTGCGAGCGGCCGCCCGAGCAGTCCCACCGCGAGCCGATCGGCATCGCGTCGATGAGCAGCAGCGTCGCGCCGCGCGCCGACCAGGACGGCGCTCGGGCCCACCGCCGCCGACTCGGCGGCGCTCAGTTCGCGCAGCGCCGGGATGGCGTCGGCCAGGCGCCGCGCGTCGGCGTCGACCGTCAGCCGTCGGCGGAACGACTCGAGCTCGCCGACCGCAGCGAGACGTGCCGTCTCGGCCGTATCGGCATCGGCCCGGCGGCGATCGAGCACCTCGACCGGGTCGACCGGGAGATCGTCATGCTCGAGCAGCGCATCGGCCTGAGTCCGCAGGCGGGTGACCTCTCGCCAGGCGGCCAGGGCGGGCGCCAGCTTGGCGTGACGTCGCCGTCGATCGTGCAGGGCGGTCGCCTCGCGCCGTACCCCGTCCACCTCCGTCGCGGCCGCCGCCAGCAGGCGATCGATCTCTCCGATCCGCCGGCCGCCCTCGCGTGCCTCACGCTCGGACTCACGAAGTTCCTTCAGGCGGTCGCGCAGGCGGGCCGACTCGGGCTTGCCCCGGCGATCACCGCGCCACAGCGTCTGCGCCTGGCCCTCGAGCGCCCGCCGGACATCGGCGGCGCTGCGAAGAAAGGCCAGCGCGGATCCCGACAGGAGGCGGTCCTCGAGCGCTCGCCACGCGGCCGGCGAGATCGCCGTCAGGTCGTCGAGGCTGATCGAGTGGAGACCGTCGTAGATCGCGCGGCTGATCGACTCGAGGTCGGGAAGTGGCCGGTTGGCGAGGTCGGTGTGGACGGTCGGTCGGTGGAGACGGCCCCGTGGCGTGGAGCGCAGCTCGCGCTCGATCGAGAGCCGTTCGCCGTCGGCGTCGATCAGCTGCAGGGCGCCGCCGAACGGCCCGTCCGCCGGAGCGTACGGGTGCTGGTCGCGCCTGGCGGGGGCGAACCCGAAGTAGGCCGTGGTCAGGAACGATCGGAGCGTCGA
Source organism: Actinomycetota bacterium (assembly GCA_009885805.1). Classification (GTDB taxonomy): domain Bacteria; phylum Actinomycetota; class Thermoleophilia; order Gaiellales; family F1-60-MAGs149; genus VFJZ01. Next base: position 16,097 of record VFJZ01000029.1, on the reverse strand, counting down.
CTTGCCCGACTCGTTGGCGCCTTGTAGGACGATCAGGCCGGCGTCGGCGAGCCCGGCGACCTGCCAGTCGACGAGTGTGCCGAAGCGGTCGATGCGCCAGCCGTCGACGCGCATCAGCGCTCGCGTTCGTCCAGCATCGCGGCGGCGATGTCCACGTCGAGGCCGTCGAGGAGGGCGCGGATGTACGCGGCGCGCGCCGCCTCATCCTCGGGCGCCCCCGCGAGCTGCGCAGGTGCGAGCTGGGCGAGCAGCTTATCGTCATGACGGGCCTGGCGGATCAGATCGAGCGCCACCCCGAGGACATGCGGCTGCCCCTCGTGCTCGGCCACCTCGACCGGTGGGACGACGCCGTCGTCGCGCACCTCGACGTCGAGCAGTTGCAGCCTCCCACGCAGGGCCAGCGCCAGGTCGTCTGCCGCCTCGGCGCCGCGCAACTCGGCGAAGAAGGGCGTCGCTCCCCGCAGCCGGACACGCAGCACCCAGTCCTGCCCCGGCAGCACGCCGTGTTCGCGCGTGAGCTCGTCGAAACGATGCTCGCAGTGCTCGATCATCGCGCGCGTGTCGTCGATCGCCGCGAGGTCGTCGCAGACGATCTCCTGCCAGCGGACCGGCGCCAGTGGCCGGAACTCCGCGCGCACGCTGTCGGCGTCGATCTCGACGTCGAGTGCGCCCTTCGCGCCCATCTCGCCGAAGTGCCGTCCCTGCAGGCAACCCGCGTACCACGCCGGCGTCTCGGACGCCACTGGGCCGCCGCCGTGGACGTGGCCGAGCGCCCAGTAGGCGTAGCCTGGGCGGTCGAGATCGGCGGCGGTGCACGGGGCGTAGCGGTCGTGCTGTCCCTCGTAGCCGTAGACCTGGCAATGGACGAGGCCGACCACGGGCACGTCGGCATCATCGGCCGGGAAGCCCGCCACGAGGTTGTCGCGCTCGCGCGCCGAGGCGTGGCCGGCCGCGATCACGACACCGGCGAGGCTCCCGTCGCGGCGGCAGACGGGGATGCGCACCGGCGCCGGGCTGCGGACGAGGTGGAAGCGCGACTGCGGCCACGCGATCCGATCGAGCGGGCCGCCACCGCCGCCGGGGTCGTGGTTGCCCGTCGCGACGATCACGGTGACGCCGGCGGCGGTCGCCTCGGCGAGCGCTTCGCCGAGCCACAACTCCGTCGCGATCCGCACGAGGTCGCGATCGAACAGGTCGCCCGCGATCACCAGCGCGTCGGCCTCGCGATCGACGGCGAGACCGACGGCTCGCTCGAAGGAGGCACGCGCCGACTGCTCGACGCGCTCGCGCACCTCGCGGGCCAGCGACCGCGACGGGGCGTCGAGGTGGCAGTCGGCGATGTGGATGATGCGCAAGGGGCGAGCCATCGGGACCGCTCAACATACAGCCAGGGGTCCCGGGCGGACCGTGCGTGGCGCCGAAGGTGCCCGGCACCTTCGGCGCCACTCTCGAAGGCGTGGTGTACGATCGCTGCCGTGACGGTGAGCGTCGGAGTCCCCCGCGAGGTCCGCGACCTCGAGCGTCGCGTCGCCCTCGTTCCCGACGTCGTCGGAGCCCTTGTCGGCGACGGCTTCGAGGTCCTCGTCGAGGCCGGTGCCGGCGCGGCGGCGCACTTCGCGGACGACGGCTACGTCGCCGCTGGCGCCCGGATCGTCGCCGACGGAGCCGCGCTCTACGCTGCCGCCGACTGCGTCCTCAAGGTCGCACCGCCGACCGGCGAGGAACTCGCGCACCTCCGTCGCGGCCAGGTCCTCGTCTCGTTTCTCGATCCGCTCGGTGACCCGGAAGGGATGCAGGCGCTGGCGGCGACCGGGACGACCGCGCTATCGATGGAGCTCGTGCCGCGTATCACGCGGGCCCAGTCGATGGACGCGCTGTCGTCGCAGGCGACCGTCGCCGGCTACCGGGCCGTGCTGTCTGCGGCAGCCGCTTCGCCGCGCTTCTTCCCGCTTCTGATGACTGCAGCCGGGACGGTCTCGCCCGCCAAGGTGCTCGTGCTCGGTGCGGGCGTCGCCGGCCTCCAGGCGATCGCGACGGCCCGACGGCTCGGTGCCGTCGTGACCGGTTTCGACGTGCGCCCGGCCGTGAAGGAGCAGGTCGAATCCCTCGGCGCGCGGTTCCTCGACCTCGACCTCGGCGCGAGCGACACGGAGACCGCCGGCGGGTACGCGAAGGAACTCGACGCCGACGCCCATCGCCGCGAGCAGGAGCAGCTCACGAAGGCGATCGCCGCGTCGGATGTGGTCGTCGCCACGGCGTTGATTCCGGGCCGCGCGGCGCCGGTGCTGATCACCGCCGAGGCGGTCGAGGCGATGCGCGCCGGCTCCGTGATCGTCGATCTCGCGGCCGAGGCCGGCGGCAACTGCTCGCTGACCGTCCCCGGCGAGGTCGTGGAGCGGCACGGCGTCACGATCAGCGGGACGCTGAACCTCCCCTCGACGATGGCGCAGCACGCGAGCCAGCTCTACGCGAAGAACGTGCAGTCGCTGCTGCGACTCCTCGTGCCGGATGGCGCCCTCGTGATCGACACGGACGACGAGATCGTGCGTGAGTCGCTGGTGACGATGGACGGCGTGGTCGTGAACAGCCGCGTCGCGGCCCTCGTGACGGAGGGCTGATGGAGGACGTCGCGCTCGTTACCCAGCTGACCGTGTTCGCGCTCGCGGTCTTCGTCGGCTTCGAGGTGATCTCGAAGGTGCCGACGATGCTGCACACGCCGCTGATGAGCGGTACGAACGCCATTCACGGCATCGTGATCGTCGGCGCGATCGTCGTGCTCGGGGCCGATCGGGGCGGCACCCTCGCGGCGGTCTTCGGCTTCATCGCGGTCGTGTTCGGCACCATCAACGTCGTCGGCGGCTTCCTCGTCACCGACCGGATGCTGCAGATGTTCCGGCGCCGGCCGGCAGAGAAGCGATGAGCCGAGACGATGCGATTCGCCTCGCCTATCTGGCGGCGGCGGTGCTCTTCATCCTCGGGCTGAAGTACCTGTCGGCGCCGCGGACTGCCCGGCGCGGCAACGTCTTCGCGGCCGTCGGAATGCTGCTCGCGATCGTCGCGACCCTCGTCGACGCGAGAGTCGTCTCCTTCGGCCTGATCGCCGCCGGAATCGGTGTTGGCACGGTGATCGGCGCCTTCTCGGCGCAGCGTGTGAAGATGACCGCGATCCCACAGATGGTGGCGCTCTTCAACGGCGTCGGCGGTGGAGCGGCGGCGCTGGTGGCGGCGTCGGAGTACCACGTCCTGGCAGGCGATGGTGTGACGTCACTCGATGGGAAGATCGCCGTGTCAGTGATGTTCAGCGCCGTGGTCGGTTCGGTCTCCTTCGCTGGCTCGCTGGTCGCCTTCGGCAAACTCCAGGAACTCCTGCCGGGTCGGCCGATCACGTGGCCGGCGCAGAAGCTCGTCAATGCTGCCGCTGTAGTCGCGATCCTGACGCTCGCCGTCGTCTCGGCGACGTCCGTCGATCAGGCGCTGTTCTTCCCGATGCTCGGACTGGCGCTGCTGATCGGTGTCGCCGCGGTGTTGCCGATCGGCGGTGCCGACATGCCGGTGGTGATTTCGCTGCTGAACTCGTTCACCGGCCTCGCCGCCGCTGCGACCGGCTTCGTCCTGGGGAACGACGCGCTGATCATCGCCGGCACGCTGGTCGGCGCCTCGGGGACGCTCCTGACGCAGATGATGAGCCGCGCGATGAACCGCTCGCTGGCGAACGTCCTGTTCGGTGCGTTCGGCGGCGGGCCGGCCGCGGGCGCGAGCGCGAAGGCCGGAACGAATGGCGACCGGCCGGTGCGCGATGTGTCGGCGACCGACGTCGCAGTGCTGCTCGGCTACGCGCGCCGGGTCGTCTTCGTGCCGGGCTACGGGCTCGCCGTCGCGCAGGCACAGCACGGTGTCCGCGAGCTCGCCGAGCTGCTCGAGAAGCGCGGCGTCGACGTCAAGTACGCGATTCACCCCGTCGCGGGCCGGATGCCCGGGCACATGAACGTGCTCCTCGCCGAGGCCGACGTCCCGTACGACCAGCTCTGGGAGATGGAGCAGATCAACCCCGAGTTCGTGCAGACCGACGCGGTGGTGGTGATCGGCGCGAACGACGTCGTCAACCCGGCTGCGCGCGACGACCCGTCGTCACCGCTGTACGGCATGCCGATCCTGGAGGTCGATCGCGCGGAGCATGTCGTCGTCCTGAAGCGCTCGATGGCGACCGGGTTCGCAGGGATCGACAACGACCTGTTCTACGACCCGAAGACGATGATGCTGTTCGGCGACGCCAAGGGCAGCGTCATCAAGCTCGTACAGGCAGTCGGCGCTCTCTGACGATCCGCTCGACGTGGGTGGCGTCTACCCGTTCGCGCTGCTCGCGATCATCCTACGCAGCACCATCGGCTGGATGCCGCCGTGCCGGAGGTACTCGACGTCCGCCGGGCCGTCGATGCGGGCGAGCGCCCTGAAGCGGTGGACGGTCCCGTCGTCCGCGTCCGCCACGACGTCGACGACGTCGCGGGGACGGATAGCGGCGACGTCGCCGATCGTGAACCGCTCGCGACCGGTGAGGCCGAGTGTCGCGGGGGTCTCACCGGGCAAGAACTCGAGTGGCAGCACGCCCATCCCGACGAGGTTGGAACGATGGATCCGCTCGTATGACTCGGCGATCACCGCCCGCACGCCGAGCAGCAGCGTCCCCTTCGCCGCCCAGTCGCGCGACGAGCCCGAGCCGTACTCCTTGCCGGCGATGATCACGAGTGGCACGCCCTCTGCGCGATAGCGTTCCGCCGCGTCGTAGATCGACAGAGCGTCGCCGGAGGGCAGATGTGTCGTGACGCCGCCTTCGGCACCGGCGGCGAGCGCGTTGCGCAGACGGATGTTGGCGAACGTGCCGCGGATCATCACGTCGTGGTTCCCGCGCCGCGCGCCGTACGAGTTGAACTCGCGCTGTGTGACACCGCGTTCGATCAGGTGACGCCCGGCCGGCGTCGTCGCCGGGATCGAGCCGGCCGGCGAGATGTGGTCGGTCGTGACGGAGTCGCCGAGGAGCGCGAGGACGCGGGCGCCGACGACATCGGTCGGCGGCGACGGCTCCGCGGCGAGGTCCTCGAAGTACGGCGGCTCCTGCACATACGTCGAGTCGGCATCCCAGGCGAACAGGGCGCCGTCCGGGACCGGCATCGACCGCCAGCGCTCGTCGCCCTCGAAGACGCGCTCGTACTCGTGCTCGTAGAGGCCGGCGTCGATCGCGCCGTCGATCACGTCGCGAATCTCGTCGGGCGATGGCCAGATGTCGGCGAGGAAGACGGGCTCGCCATCGCTGCCCGTTCCGAGCGGGTCATTCGTGAGGTCGACGTCGATCCGGCCCGCGAGCGCATAGGCGACCACGAGCGGGGGGGAGGCGAGGTAGCTGGCGCGCACCTGCGGGTGGATACGACCCTCGAAGTTGCGGTTACCGCTGAGCACGGAGACGACCGCGAGGTCATTCTCCGACACGGCGGCTGCGAGGGCGTCCGGCAGAGGGCCGGAGTTGCCGATGCAGGTCGTGCAGCCGTAGCCGACGAGGTTGAAGCGCAGCGCCTCGAGTGGCGCCGTCAGTCCCGCCCGATCGAGGTAGTCGGTCACGACGCGGGAGCCGGGCGCGAGGCTCGTCTTGACCCAGGGCTTCGTCTCGAGGCCGCGCGCGACCGCATTGCGTGCGAGGAGACCGGCGGCGACCATCACGGACGGGTTCGAGGTGTTCGTACACGACGTGATGGCCGCGATCACGACCGCGCCGTGATCGACCTCCACGTCGGCATCGAGGACTGCGGGCGAGGCAGTTCCACCGCTCGGCACGAGTGCGCGCCCGCTGATGCGCACGGGGTTCGGTGCGCGATCGAAGGCGGCGCGGAAGCTCGCGGGCGCATCGCCCAGCGCGACCCGGTCCTGGGGGCGGCTGGGGCCGGCCATGCTCGGCACGACCGCGTCGAGGTCGAGCACGAGGTGCTCGTTGAAGGTCGGCAGCGCGTCGCCGTCGCTTCGCCAGAGGCCCTGGGCGCGCGTGTAGGACTCGACCAGGGCGCATACGTCCGCCCGGCCGGTGCCGGCGAGATAACGCAGCGTCTCGGCGTCGACCGGGAAGGTGGCAGCCGTCGCGCCGTACTCCGGCGCCATGTTCGACAGGGTCGCGCGGTCCGGGATCGAGAGGGCACTCAGCCCGTCGCCGCAGAACTCGACGAACTTCCCGACGACGCCGTGGGCGCGGAGCATCTCCGTCAGCGTCAGCACGAGATCTGTTGCCGTGACACCGGTGGTCAGTGCACCGCGGAACTCGACGCCGATCACGACTGGCGTCCCGAGCACGAGCGGCTCACCCAGCATCACGGCCTCGGCCTCGATGCCGCCGACGCCCCAGCCGAGGATGCCGAGGGCGTCGATCATCGTCGTGTGGGAGTCGGTGCCGACGAGGGTGTCGGGGAACGCGACGCCGTCCTTGACCTTCACGACGCGCCCGAGGTGCTCGAGATTGACCTGGTGGACGATCCCCATGCCCGGCGGCACCACGCGAAAGCCGCGGAATGCGCCCTGGGCCCAGCGCAGCAGGGCGTAGCGTTCGCGGTTGCGTTCATACTCGCGCTCGATGTTGGCGGCGTACGCGAAGCGGGTGCCGTAGGCGTCGACCTGGACGGAGTGGTCGATCACGAGATCGGCCTCCACGAGCGGGTCGACGAGGGCCGGATCGCAGCCAGCCCTGGCCATCGCCGAGCGCATCGCCGCGAGGTCGACGACGGCCGGCACGCCGGTGAAGTCCTGGAGCACGACCCGGGCCGGCAGGAAGGCAACGCTCGCCGTCGCCGGTGGCGGTGCCGGCCAGTTCGCGAGCGCCTTCACGTCATCGGCGGTGACGTGGATCGAGCCGACGTTCCGGATCAGGATCTCGAGCAGCACACGCACCGTGTACGGCAGCCGCGCCGTATCGGCGACGCCGATCTCGTCGAGCCGGCCGATGCGGTGGTAGTCGATTCCGGGCTGGCCTGGGAGTGGAGTGCGTGTGCCGAGGAGATCGCTCATGCCGCTCATCATGCCACCAGCAGATCAACGCTGGACCGCGATAATATCGACCGATTCATAGGTAGTTGCCTATGCCACAACGTTGCTGCGGCTACCATCCGGTCGTGCGTACGACACTGGCGCAGGTGGCCGATAGGGTTCATGCTGGCGCCGACTGCCTCGCCGAGGCCCGCGACTTCCTCGACGCCGCCCAGCGGGCGGACGACGGCGAGTTGGCGATCCTCGTCGCCGATCGACCGGCGTTCGTCGACGCGCGTACCGACGCGCTGCTCGCGGCACTCGCCGAACACCTCCTGGCCGTGCGCGGGCAGCCCGGGCCCTCCTGGGCGAGTGAGGACGGGCGCTTCCTCGAACGCTTCTGGTTCGTCTCCGCCGTCCCGGGATTCCGGGCGATCGCCCTCGCTCAGACGCCGGTCGCACTCAAACGGCGCGGCATCTTCTGGCCGGCCCGATCGCTCGCGCGGGTGTGATGGACGCCGCGGAGATCCGACGGCTCCTGACCGAGCTCGGCCAGCGCCTCGCCGTGCGCGGCGTCGAGGGCGAGCTGTACATGGTCGGCGGAGCGGCGATCGCGATGTCGTTCGATCAGCGACGTTCGACGAGCGACATCGACGCCGTGTTCGAGCCGAAGGCCGTGATCCGGGTCTGCTAGGTTCAGGTCTGGTGACAATGGACAAGGACAGGGACACGCTGCGGAGGGAAGCCCTTCAGGGGGCGGTGGAGGACGACGACGTGACGTGGTTCATGTCGCCGAGGTCGATGCGACGACCGAAGCGGGATACGCCCGATACGTCGCCACGATCCGACGGAACCCGCGAGCCGACTTCGTCTCCGTCCCGTCCCGCGACGAGCTAGCCGACAAGCGCGTCTACCTGTCGGCGGACGGGCACGTCGGGGTGACGATCTCGCCGTCCGGCGAGCTGGGCAACCTGTTCGCGAACCCGGGTGCGCCGAAGGGCGCCGGGCTGGAGGCGGTGGACTTCGCGGTCGCGCACGGCGCGACGTGGCTGAACTGCTTCGACGGGAAGCTGCCGGAGCTACGCAGAGGCCGCGCACATGGCTGGCGATCTCGGTCTGCCCGACGGTTGGTTGAACGACGCCGTCAAGGGCTTTCTGACCGGTCCCGATCCGGCCGCCGCAACCGTGCTGGAGGTGCCCGGCCTGCGCGTCGCGACCGTATCGGCGCGCGTCCTCCTCGCGATGAAGGTCCTCGCACACCGGGTCGGTGAGGACGACGACGACGTCCGCCCGCTCGCGCGGCATCTCGATCTGCACACGGCGACGGAGGTGCTGGCGCTCGCCGAGGACGTGTACGGCGACCGGCTCGCCGTGGCGGCCCGATTCTACGTCGAGCAACTGCTGGGCAACGGGTAGGTCAGGCGCCCACCACCGCCCAGCGGCCGCCCGCCGTCCGCCACACGCACCCGACGGTGCGGATCGCGACGAACGCGACGATCCCGGCCCAGATGCCGCCGAGCCCCCAGCCCTGCCAGCCGGCGAGCAGCGTCAGCGGCAGGAAGCCGCCGAGCGCGCCCGCCAACGTGACGTTGCGCATGAAGGCGTTGTCGCCCGCACCGATCAGCACGCCGTCGAGTGCGAACAGCAGACCGCCCATCGGCAGTGTCGCCACGAACCACGGCCAGGCCACGTGCGCCTGGCGGAACACGGCCTCGTCATCCGTGAACAGGTCCGGGATCGCATTCCAGCCGAGTGCGAGAAGCCCCGCGAACACCAGCCCGAGGACCGCCCCGATCTCGGCCAGACGACGGGCGGTCGCCCGTGCGCCGTCCCGGTCGCCGGCGCCGAGGTGCTCGCCGATCAACGACTGCCCGGCGATCGCGACCGAGTCCAGGACGAGCGCCAGGAACGTCCACAGCTGCAGCGCGATCTGGTGGGCGGCGACGCGATCGGTTCCCATTCGCGACGCGATCGCGGCCGCCGCCAGGAAGGTGACCTGGAAGGCCGCCGTACGGATGCCGAGGTCGCGCGCGGTCGCGAGCATCACCCGCTGCACCGCGCGGTCCGGCGACCAGCGCACCCGCTCGCGGTGCAGAGCCGATAGGAACAGGACCGCCGCGAGCGCCTGGCCGATGACGTTCGCCACGGCCGAGCCTTCCAGGCCGAGATCGGCGGTGTAGACGAGCAGCGGACAGAGCAGGGCCGACAGGCCGTTACCGGCGAGGAGGTAGACGAGCGGTCGGCGGACGTCCTGCACACCGCGCATCCACCCCTGCCCGGCGAGCGTGATGAGGATGAACGGCGCGCCGAGGCTCGCAATGCGTAGCCAGTCGACGGCCGCGTCGACCTGCGCGTCGCCGTGGCCGATCACCTCCGCAACCGGCCGGGCGGCGAGTTGCAGCACGACCACCACGACGAGGCCGATGACGACCGCGAGTATCGTCCCCTGCGCGCCCATCCGCACCGCCTCGTCACGACGGCCGGCCCCGTACAGGCGTGATGCCATCCCGGTCGTGCCGTAGGCGAGGAAGTTGCACAGCCAGGCGGTGTCGGTCAGGAGGATTGCCGCGATCGCGAGCCCGCCGAGCTCGGTCGTGCCGAGGTGACCGATGACGGCCGTGTCGACGAGAACGTAGAGGGGCTCCGCTGCGAGCGCGGGGAGGGCTGGCAGCGCGAGCGCCGCGATCCGGCGATCGGATGCGCGGGGCATCAGTGAAGGGCCAGCGCCGTGACGATCTCGTCGCCGACGACGACGTCGACCAGCGGCCGCGAGACTGCGGCGCGGGCCGACTGCTCGAGCTGCCCGACGGCGATCCGTGCGAGGCCACCGGACGCCGTCATCACGAGGACCTCGCCGGCCGCGGGCACTGCCGCGGCGGCTGCGATTCCGCCGGCCGGCTGCCGCTTCGGCGCGCCCGGGTTGGCCGAGACGACGCCACCCGTGGCCCGGCCCTTGAGTGGATACTCGCCGAGCGGCACGACCTTGCCGTGGCCGAGTTCGTGCATCACGAGCACCAGGTCGCCGGCCGCGACGCCGGCCGCGACGACGCGGTCGCCACGGTCGAGGTTGATTCCAGCGACGCCACCCGCGCCCGCGCTCTTGACGGGCCGCACCTTCGCGGCGGCCAGGCGCAGCGTCCGGCCGTGCGCGGTGTGGAGGAGGATCTCGTCGCCGTCCGCGTGTGGCACCACGGCCACCACGGCGTCGCCGGCGGGGAGGTCGAAGGCGGGGGATCCGCCCATGTGCGAGCCGGCGAACACCGCCGCCTCGCAGCGCTTGATCTCGCCACCGGCGGTGACGAGCAGCACGTGTCCGCCGACCGGGGCGAGCGGCGCGAGGCCCGCGAGCAGCGAGCCGCGCGACAGCGCAACCGCCCTCGTCCCGCGCGAGATGCGGGCCTCGATCGGGATGTCCGCCACCCGCAGACGCATCACCTGACCGTCGCTGGTGAAGGCGTTGAGCTCGCTCGCCGTGTCGGTCGCGATCGCGGTCACGACCGCATCGCCGGCGCCGACCGTGATCGGCACCCGATCGATGCGATCCTCCCGCGGACGTATCGCGCAGGCGCCGCCGCGCGTCGCGAACAGGAGGACGTCGGTGCGTGGCGCCGCGAGCACGGCGACGTCGGCCCGCCGCTGCGTGTCGCCGGCCGCAACACGCGTCTCGCCGCCGAGCAGCGTCCGCCGCGGCGTGCCGAGCCGCCCGGCCGTGTCGCGGAGCTCGCCGACGACGATCGTCCGGAGCGCCTCGTAGCTGTCGAGGATCGCCCCGATCTCGTCGACGCGTTCCCCCTTGGTCTTTCGCTCGGACGCGAGCTTCAGACGGTTGAGACGCGCGAGGCGCTTGATCGGCATGTCGAGGATCTGCTGCGCCTGTTCGTCGTCGAGGGGCACCGGCGCCGCGCCGCCGTGAAGGAGGACCTTCAACCTGAGCTTGAGCTGTTCACGGGCGTGCTCGTCGTCGTCCGACTCGCGGACGATGCGGATCACCTCGTCGATGTCGTCGAGCGCGGCGAGCAGCGCGACGAGGCGGTGCAGCTCGCGCAGGAGTTCGTCCCGCTCGTGCTGGAGGCGCTTCGTGACGACCTCGAAGCGGAACGAGACGAACCGGTCGAGCGCCTCGCGCAGGCCGATCTGCCGCGGCACGCCGTCGGCGAGCACCGTGATGTTGATCCCGACCGTCACCCGCAGCGACGAGTGCCGCATCAGGTCGGCGACCAGTTTCGTCACGTTGCCGCCGCGCTTGCAGCGGACCTGCACGCGCAGGCCGTTGCGGTCGGAGAGGTTCTTCGGCATCTCGGTGACGTCGGTGATCTTCTCCGCGCGAGCCGCCTTGACGACCTCGGCCACGATCTGGTCCGGCGAGACGCCGTACGGCAACTCCGTGACGACGACGGCCTGGAGGTTGCCGGGTAACTGCTCGACGTGGTACCTCGCCTGCAGGCGGAAGGTGCCGCTGCCCTTCGCGTAGGCCGCGGGCAGCTCGTCGGGGTCGACGATGATGCCGCCGGTCGGGAAATCGGGTCCGGGGAGGACGGCGAGCAGGTCGTCGAGCGTCGCTTCCGGGTCCTCCGCGAGAACGATCGCCGCCTCGCACGCCTCCGCCAGGTTGTGCGGGGGGATCTCGCAGGCCATCGACCAGCCGATGCCCTTCGAGCCGTTGACGAGCAGGTTCGGGAACGCGACCGGCAGGACGAAGGGCTCGGAGCGCCGCTCCGAGAAGTTCGGGCGGTACTCGACGATCTCGGGCCGCATGTCGCGCAGCCAATCGCTCGCCGCGGGCGTCAGGCGCGCCTCGGTGTTGTGCGAGACGAGGCCGTTGGTGACGAAGGCGTGATCGGACGAGTCGACCCGGAGTGAGTAGACCGGGCGCCGACCGGCCGGCGCGACCGACGTCACCGCCGCGAACGAGTAGCCGGAGAAGATCGTCGCGACCCGGGTCCGGGTGGCGACGGCGCCGTCGCCACTGCTCATCCGCGGCGTCCGGGCGACGGCGCGGAGACCGTCGGCGAGGCGATCGCCGTCTGCGGCCACGCCGAGCTCCGTCAGGAGGAGTTGCACGTCCGGCGCGCGCCGCGCGAAGCGGTTGGCGGCGAGCGAGCGGACGAAGGCCAGCTTGAACCCCGGCGTCGCCTCGAACACCTCGTCGGGCACGGCGTCACCGGCTGCGACCGCCACGGCGATCTCGGCGGCTCGGCGGCGGTCGGTCTCGTCGGGATCGTCAGCTGCAGCGTGGGTGAGAACGATCGCGACCAGGTCGCCGGCGTGAAGGTTCTCGAGCAGGCGCCATTGGAGGACGGGCAGACCCTCCTCGTCGCGGCCGAGACAGAGCAACGGGTGGTTGCCGGTTGCCGTCAGCCCGTAGCCCTCGAGCGTCGAGAGACGGAACGTGTCGTGCTGGCCGGAATGGAACAGGGTCGTCGCCCGTTGCGGCTCGCCCCGGCGCCCAAGGATATCAACCTCTAGGTGAGATTCACTGTTTGGTGGTAGATTCGAGCCCAGGCGGTCGATGCGGACACTGCGTCCGTCCGCGAGCCGGACGCGCGTCTCGCCCGTGACGCAGTACCGGTAGGCGGCGGCCGGATCGGAGTAGTCCTTCGGGCCGACCGATCCCCAGTTGCCCTGCCCGTCCACGAGCGGCACGTTCTGCGCGAAGCCCTGCGCGAGCCGGACCATGGCGTCATAGACGGCCACGTCTCCGTGGGGGTGGTAGTGCCCGATCACGTGACCGATCACGGTCGCCGACTTCACGTAGGGCCGGCCGGCGCGCGCGCCGATCTCGTCCATCGCGAAGACGATGCGCCGCTGCACCGGCTTCAGTCCGTCGCGGACGTCGGGCAGCGCCCGGCCGGTGTTGACGTACATGCCGTACGAGAGGGCGCGCTCGAACATCGCGTCGGCGGCATCGACCGTCTCGCCCTCCCACGGCACCCGCTCGACGGCGACATCGACCTCGTCGTCCGGCTCGCCGCCCGGGATCAGGGTGAGATCGTCGTCCATCAGACGTCCACCTCCGCGTCGGGCGCGGTCTCCTCCAGCCAGCTGCGGCGCCCGGCGGCGTCGGAGCCCATCAGGAGGCGGACGGTCTCGGCGGCCTGCGCGACGTCCTCGAACGTCACCTGGGCCAGCCGGCGCGTGGCCGGATCGAACACCGTCTCGCGCAGCTGGTCGGGGTTCATCTCGCCGAGCCCCTTGAAGCGGGTGACGTGGTCGCCGTTGCGGCGACGCGCCTTCAGCGTCTCGCGCAACTCCTCCTCCGAACCGACGTAGACGTACGAGCCGTCGGCGAGCGAGACGCGGAACAACGGCGGGCGGGCGAGGAAGACGCGGCCCTCGGCGAGCAGCCGCGGGAACAGCTCGTGGAAGAGCGTGATCAGGAGGTTGCCGATGTGCGCGCCGTCGGCGTCGGCGTCGCTGGCGAGGATGATGCGTCCGTAGCGGCGCTGATCCGGTTCGAGGGTGGCGACGATCGCCTTGCCGATCGCGTCCTTGCGGCCGCCGAGCGCGACCAGGATCGAGTCCACCTCCGCGTTCTCGAAGGCGCGTCCCGGACGGGCGCCGAAGACGTTGAGGATCTTGCCACGGATCGGCAGGATCGCCTGCGTGTTCGAGTCGCGGGCGGCCTTCGCCGAGCCACCGGCGGAGTCGCCCTCGACGATGTACAGCTCGCGCTCGGCAATCGGCACCGACGGGTTGTCGAGGGTGTCGGCGAGCTTCCCCGGCAGGTTCGAGTCGGAGAAGATCGAGGTCGCCGCGTTGCGCAGCTTCTTCGAGATTTTCGACTGTGCGACCCTGATCTCACGGGTCAGGACGAGCCGGTCGAGGATCTGCTTGAGGTCGACCGGATGCTCCACCAGCCACGCGCTGAATGCCTCGTTGGCGAAGGACTGCACGGCGCCCTGCGCCTCGGAGTTGTTCAGGCGGCCCTTCGTCTGCCCCTCGAACTGTGGCTCGGCCAGCATCACTGACACGGCCGCGGTGAGGCCGTCGAGGACGTCGCGCGCCTCGAACGCCTCGCCGCGATCCTTCTTCAGCCGCCCCGCCTCGTAGGCGGCGTTGTTGAGGCAGCGCGTCAGCGCGCGCCGCAGCCCGGAGACGTGCGTGCCGCCGTCGACGGTGTTGACGACGTTGCAGAAGGAGAAGATCCGCTCCTCCGCGCCGTCGGTCCACTGCAGCGCGATCTCGACCGGCACGTCGCCGTCGCCGCGCAGCGAGACCACCGTCGGATGCATCGCGACGCGCTCGCCGTTCAGTTCGCGCACGTAGTCGGCGAGGCCGCGCTCGGAGTAGAAGACGACCTCGTCGTGGCCGGCGGCCCGGAACCGGAACGTCAGTCCCCGCACGAGGAACGACTTCTCCCGCAGCCGCGCGGCGATCGTCGAGACGCCGTAGTGCACGCCGCGGTCGAAGATCGTCTCGTCGTGGTGCCAGCGGACGGTCGTGCCCGTTTCCTCGCCGCGCTTCAGCGGCCGCACCTGCGCGACCGGCCCGCAGACGGCGCCGCGCTCGTAGCGCTGGGTGTGGACGTACCCGTCGCGTCGCACCTCGACCTCGAGCCACTCCGACAGCGCGTTCGTGACCGAGGCGCCGACGCCGTGCAACCCGCCGGAGACCTTGTAGCCGGAGCCGCCGAACTTGCCGCCCGCGTGCAGGCGCGTGAAGACGAGCTCCAGTGCCGAGAGGCCCGTCTCGCGGTGGATGCCGACGGGGATGCCGCGGCCGTCGTCTGTGACGGTGACGACGCCGTCGGCGTCGAGACTGACGACGATCTCGGCGCAGTGGCCGGCGAGGGCCTCGTCGACGCTGTTGTCGACGACCTCCCAGACGAGGTGATGGAGCGCCCGGGCGTTCGTGCCGCCGACGTACATGCCGGGCCGCTTCCGGACCGGGTCGAGCCCCTCCAGGAGCTGGATCTGGCTCTCGTCGTAGCGCTCGGGTGTCGCCATGCGTCGAGACACACGGTACCCACCACACCGGATTGCACCGTAGAATCGCGGCATGCGTCGTCTAATCGCCCTGCTCGTCTCGCTGTGCGCCCTCGCAGCGCCGGCCGCCGCACACGCCGTGGCCGCTCTCGATCGCACGGGCCCGGCCGATGGCAACCTCGACCTGCGGGCGGGTGCTCCCGTGGCGCCGCGCGACGCGGCGGCGGTTGCGGCGCTGCGCGCGCGACTCGGCGACGGCGCCGTGGTCGATGTCGACGAGCGCACGGGTTCACTGCGCATGGTCGGCCGGCTCGACGGCTTCCTGACGGGCGGCAGCGACGCCGATGGCGCGGCGGTCGCGCTTGGCTTCGTGCGCGCGAACCTCGACGCCTTCGGCCTCGCGGCGGCGGACGTCGACAACCTCGTGCTGGTACGGCGGACGACCACCGTCGGTGGTATCCAGCGGCTGTTCTGGCAGCAGCGGGCGCGCGGCGTGCCGTCGCTCGACAGCGGCCTGCGCGCGAACGTCGCCGCCGACGGACGGCTGATCAACATCGTCGGCTCGGCGAGCCGTGGCGTCCGCTCGGCGACCGTCGCGCCCCGCCTCTCGCCGACGCAGGCGCGCTCGGCTGCGCTGCGCGCGGTCGGCACGCGTGCCGCTGCCGTCGCGGCGCGGCGATCGTTCGACGGGCGCGCGACGACGGTGTTCGCGAACGGCGACCGCGCCGCGCTCGGCGTGGTTGCCGGTGCGGGGAACCGTCTCGCCTGGGAGACGATCGTGCGCGGCGACGACGGGCGTACGTACCGCGCCGTCGTCGACGCGACGAGCGGCGAGACGCTGCTGCGGCGCTCGCTCACGCAGCATGCGACGGCAAGGGTCCACCGCAACTACCCCGGGGCGGCGGCCGGCGGCACACGCGATATCGTCACGTTCCCGGCCGACTGGATTGCGCCGGGAGCGACGACGCTGGCCGGTCCTTATGCGCACGCGTTCGCCGACCTGAATGACAATCAGGCCGCGGACGGCGGCGAAGAGGCGGCGCCGTCCACCGCCGATGTCTGGGACTTTGGCCTGACCCCAGAGCCGGTCCAGACGGGTGATGCCGGTTCGGCCTGCGGATCGTTCACCTGCACGTGGGATGCGGGTGACGCTATTGCGACGCGCGCCCAGAACCG
>VFJZ01000052.1 GCA_009885805.1 Actinomycetota bacterium | reverse complement strand
GCGTCATCGCCGGCGGCTCGTCCGGGTTGTCGGCCGGGATCTTCAACCGGCAGACGACGAACGAGCTCGAGCTGGAGCTCCGGATCCGCTCGGCCGACGCGTTCGCCGACCTCGAGCGCCGGCACGGGATTGGACTGATCCGCTGCGGCTACGCGCGCCTGGCCGCCGACGGCGACGCCCTCGCCTTGCTCGCGGCCGTCCTCGATCGACAGCGGACGCTCGGCTACGACGGCGGGCGACTCGTCGATCCGGACGAACTCTCCCGGCTGGCGCCGGGGATCCGTTGCGACGACCTCGCCGGCGCGCTCTACGGCGCCGACGACGGCGTCCTCGACGGTCACCTTCTCTGCGCCGCCTACGCCGCGGAGGCGCAGGCGCTCGGGGTGGAGATCCGCACCGGCCGGCCGTTCGATCCCCGCGCCGGCGCCGATCGCGTCATCAACGCCGCCGGCCCGCACGCCGCCCGTGTTGCCGAGGCGCTCGGTGTCCGCGTGCCGCTGCTCCCCCAGCGTCACGCCTTGCTCGTGGCGCACCTCGCCGCGCCCGCGGCGCTGCCGACGGTGAACGAGTACCTGCCGGGCGCCGCAACTGCCGGTCTCTACTTCCGCCCCGACGGGAGCGATCGTCTCCTCTGCGGTCTGCACACCTACGCGGCGACGGACCCGCCGGCCGACCCGGACGTGTTCGCCCGGACGGTGTCGTTCGACGAGCAGGAGGCTGTCGCCGAGCGGCTCTCGCATCGCCTGGGCGGCATCGGCGAGATCCGGCTCGAGCCGGGCTGGGCCGGTCTCTATCCCGTCAGCCCCGACGGGCACTTCATCGTCGGGCCGCACCCGGAGCGGCCCGAGGTGATCGCGGCGGCGGGCTGCGGCGGCGTCGGTCTGACCGTGTCCCCGCTCGTCGGGCTGATCGCCGCCGAGTGGGCGGTGCTCGGCGATGCGCCATCCTTCCGGGACGCCCCTGCACTCCTACCCCGGAGGTTCGGATGACCGACGAACGTGTCGCGCTCGTGACGGGCGGATCGAGTGGCATCGGCCTGGCGACGGCGCGCAGGTTCCGCGACGAGGGCTGGTCGGTCGCGGTGTGCGGCCGCGACGGCGGCCGGCTCGCGGCCGTGGACGACGGCATCCATACCGTCCAGGCGGACATGGCCGACGACGTCGCGGCGCGCCGCGCCGTGGACGAGACCGCCGAGCGCTTCGGCCGGCTCGACGCCGTGGTCTGCGCCCACGGCGTGATCGGCAACTTCAAGCCGATCGAGGAACTGACCGCCGCCGACTGGCTCGAGGTGCTCCAGATCAACCTGCTGGGGCAGGTCAACGCGGCGCAGGCGGCGATCCCCCATCTACGGGCGACGCGCGGTGCGGTGGTGCTCGTCGCCAGCGTGAACGCCCATCAGGCCGAGCCGCTGATGGCGCCCTACGGCGCCTCCAAGGCTGCGCTCGTCAACTTCGCGATGTACGCGGCGCGGGAACTCGCCACCGACGGGATCCGCGTGAATTGCATCGCGCCGGGCTGGGTGCTGACACCGATGGCGCGGCCGTTCTTCGAGGAGGCAGGAATGCTCGGCAAGCCCGTCGCGTTCAACATGCTCGGACGTCCCGGTGAGCCGGAGGAGATCGCGTCGGTTGCCGTCTTCCTCGCCGGCCCCGGGGCCTCGTTCATGACCGGGACAACCGTCATCGTCGACGGCGGGATGGTCACGCAGATGGCCGGTCTGGAGGCCGCAGGTGGCGACTGAGCGCTCCGCGCGGCACATGGAACGTGCCCGCGGCGTCATCCCGCGCGGCTGTTCGTCGGCGGCGCGGCTCCGAACGCGCGGTCCGACGCCGGTGCTCGCCGAGGCCTCGGGGTGTCGCGTCACCGACCTCGATGGCAACGTCTACATCGACTACTACACGGGCTTCGGTCCGCCCTTCCTCGGGCATCGCGCACCCGTCGTGATGGCGGCCGTCCGCGGGTTCCTGGACGGCCCGGCGCCGCTCAATGGCGGCCCAGTCGCAGTCGAACTCGAGCTGGCCGAACTGGTGCGCGACCTCGTGCCCTGCGCTGAGCTGGTGACGTTCCAGACCAGCGGCTCCGAGGCGATCCAGCTCGCGATCCGCGTCGCGAGGGCGACGACCGGTCGCCCGCTCGTGATCAAGTTCGACGGGCAGTACCACGGCTGGCTCGACCCGGTCTTCGTGAACACGCTGGGACAGGATCCCGTCTCGGGGCCGGTCCCGCTGGAGGTCCGACACGCGGTGCCGGGCGCGCCCGTGCCGACCGGGGTCCTCGTCGCCCCGTGGAACGACGCCGACGCGCTCGCGTCGCTCCTCGCCTCCCATCCGGAGCAGGTCGCCTGCGTGCTGATGGAGGCCGTCCCATGCAACTCGGGGTCGTACCTCCCGCAGCCGGGCTACCTGGAGGCGGCGCGTAGGCTGTGCGATCGGCACGGGGCGCTCCTCGTCTTCGACGAGGTCATTACCGGGTTCCGGGTCGCGCTCGGCGGCGCGCAGAAGCGCTTCGGCGTCACCCCCGACCTGGCCGTGTTCGCCAAGGCGATGGCGTCGGGCTTCCCCGTCGCGGCGCTCGCCGGCTCCCGGGTCGCGATGGCGAGCGCCGCCGACGGCGCCGTTCGTACGAGCGGGACCTACAACGCCACCGGGCCGGCGCTCGCCGCCTCGATCGCGACGCTGACGGAACTGCGCACGCGCGCCGGCGAGATCTATCCTCGCCTCGAACGACTCGGCGCGGCCCTGCGGGAGGCGATCGAGACGGGCGCGGCGAAGGCCGGCGTGCCGCTCCACGCGGAGCAGATCGGCGGCGTGCTGCAGCTGATCTGGCGCCCGCAGCTGCCGATCCGCTCCTACGCCGACGTCCGCACCTGCGACCAGGGGCCGGTCGCGGCCTTCACGGACGCCCTGCTCGCCCACGGTGTGCTGATCCCCGAGCGGGGACTCTGCCTCCTCACCGCCGCCCACGACGACGATGCCATCGCGCAGACCGTCGCGGCGATCGCCGCCGTGTTCGAGGACGCGGATTCGTGGACGTGACGTTCGACGCCTCCGTGCCCGCGACTCGTCGCGACGAGATCGCGGCGCTCCTCCGGGCGTTCGACCTCGCGGAGCTCCGCGCTGGCTGCGCGGTCGCGGTCCTCGCCGGCGGCGCCTCGAACGCCAACTACCTCGTCGGCGGCAGCGACGGGTGCCGGAGCGTGCTGCGCGTCGCCTCCCAGGGGGTCGAGCGATTCGGCATTGACCGGGCGCGGGGCCTCGACGCGCATCGTTCCGTCGCTGCGATCGGGCATGCGCCGGCACTCCTCGCCGCCGACCCTGCCACCGGGCACTCGCTCGCACGCTTCGTCGACGGGACGGTGCTCGACCCCGCGACCATCCGCGCGACGGGCGTGCTCGACCGTGTCGCCTCGACCCTCCGTCACATCCACGACACGGCCGCGACCGTCGCCGGGCGCTTCTCGATCTTCCGTGATCAGGCTGCGTACACGCGGTTGGCGCGCGCGGAGGACCTCGACCTGCCCGCCGACATCGATCAGCTGAACGGCTTCGCCGACCGCGCGGAGGCCCTGTTCGAGGCGGTCGGGGCGCTCGATCAGCTCTGCCACAACGACCTCCAGATCCCGAACTTCATCGATGACGGCACCACGATCCAGGTGCTCGACTGGGAGTTCGCGGGCACCGGCAACCCCTACTTCGACCTCGGGAGCGTGACCGTGAACGCCGAACTCGATGCCCCGGAGCGCGCGCAGCTGCTGCGCGCGTACTTCGGCGATGACGACCCACGACATGCAGCCCGGCTCGAACTGATGCTGTTCATGAGCGCGTTGCGGGAGGCGACGTGGGCGGTGATCGCCGAGCCGGTGCTCGATCTCGATTGGGACTATCGCGCCTGGGCCGCGACCTACTACGAGCGAGCGCGCCGTCCGGTCGGAAGCGGAGCGCTCGACGCGGCACTGGCGGCCGCCCGATGATGCCGCTGCCGGGTCCAGTCGGTCAGGTCGCGCTCGTCGTGCGCGACCTCGAGCGGGCGGCTGCGGCCTGGAGCCCGATCGTCCGCGGCGCCGGCTGGCGGGTCTGGACGTACGGATCGCAGACGCTGCGATCGCTCACCTACCGCGGTGCGCCGGGCACATTCCGGATGCGCATCGCGCTCGCCGGCAGCGATCCGCAGATCGAACTGATCGAGCCGCTCGACGGGCCGAGCGTCTTTCACGAGCACCTCGAACGCCACGGCGAGGGACTGCACCACGTCGGCATCTACGTCCCCGATGCGGCGGCAGCCGCCGCGGCCTCGGGCTTCGCCATCCTGCAGGACGGCCACGGCTTTGGCGCGGACGGCAGCGGCGCGTTCGTCTACCTCGACACGGTCGCGGCCCACGGGACGATCGTCGAGTTGATCGAGGTTCCGCGCGAGCGCCGGCCACCCGAGGCGGTGCTACCCTAACGCTCGTTAGGTAGCCATGTCGCAGCCGACGATCCCCGATGCCCTGCGCTCCCGGGCCGGCGCCATCCCGCGGGCTGAATGTCTCTGCGACGGCGACGCGATCGCGACGTACGGGGAGACGGCCGACGCCGTGACCGACCTCGCCGCGCGGCTCGCCGGCGCCGGCGTGGAGCCCGGCGATCACGTCTGCCTGATCGGTGAGAACCGCGCCGAGTGGGTGCTCGCCTTCCTCGCCTGCCTGCAGCTCGGCGCCGTCGTCGTCCCTCTGAACATACGTCTCGGGCACGACGAGCTCGCGCGGCAGATGGCGCTCTGCGCACCGCGGGCGGTGATCGCGACCGGCGTCTGCGAGCCGATCGCCGCGCGCGCGCCGGCGACGGCCCGGCGTCTGCGTCTCGAGCGGGATGCGCGGCGATCGGTGTTCGCCGTCCGCCGGGCGGCCGCGTCGGCCGCGCTGCCGCCGCCGGACGCGCCCGCGCTCGTCTCCTTCACATCCGGCACGACCGGGGCGCCGAAGGGCGCGGTCATCTCCCACGGAGCGCTCGGGCGCGCGGCCGCCCTCTACGGTCGGCTGCTCGGCACTGACGAGGACACCTCGACGCTCGTCCTCGTCCCGCTGTTCCACAACACCGGCTTCGTTGACCAGGTCGCGCACATGATCGCGGTCGGCGGCCGCATCGACGTCTTGTCGGAGTTCCGTGTCGCCTCCGCGCTGGCGGCCC
Organism: Actinomycetota bacterium; assembly: GCA_009885805.1. GTDB lineage: Bacteria > Actinomycetota > Thermoleophilia > Gaiellales > F1-60-MAGs149 > VFJZ01. The sequence goes on along the minus strand of VFJZ01000052.1, from coordinate 42,434 downwards.
TGCGGCGCCGGCCCGCAAGCTACCTGATCGGCGTGCCGTCGATCGTCCGTCTCCTGATGCTCGACCCGGGCGCGGACGATGTCTTCACGCGCTGTCGGATCCTCGCGTACGGCGGCTCGCCGATGCCACCGGCCTGGATCCGCGAACTGCACGGCCGCTGGCCATCGCTCGCGCCTTACAACATCTACGGGCTGACGGAGTTCACCTCGCTGAGTCATGCGCTCGAACCGGGCGATGCGATCCGCCGCGCCGACAGCGTCGGCCGGCCGGTAGAGGGGGTGCGCCAGCAGGTCGGTGAGGACGGCGAGGTCCTGCTCGCCGGGCCGACCCGGATGCTCCGCTACCTGCGCAACGAGGCGGCGACGCGCCGGGCGTTCGACGGCGAGTGGCTACGGACCGGCGACCAGGGATCGATCGACGCCGACGGGTACCTGACGCTACACGGGCGCGCCGCCGACGTCATCGTCCGCGGCGGCGAGAAGATCCACGCTGGCCAGGTCGAGGCGGCGCTTGCGACGGTTCCGTCCGTCGCCGAGGCGGTCGTTGTTGGCGTCCCCGACGACGTGCTGCAGGAGCGCGTCGCGGCCTGCGTGATCGAGCGTGACACCGGGCGCTTCGACGCCGCCGAGACCCGTGCGGCGCTTTGCGGTGCGCTGGCCGACTACGCGCTCCCCGAGCGCTACCTGATCGTCGACGAGCTGCCACGAAACGGCGCTGGCAAGGTCGATCGGGCCGCGGTCCGGGCAGCGCTGGTGAAGGCGGCGCAGTGACCCGCGGCGCCATTCGAGCGGCGGCGGCGGACCGGTTCTTCGTGCAGGGCTTCGAGGCTACGACCGTGCGGGAGATCGCGGGCGACCTCGACATCCGGGCGGCGAGCATCTACCACCACTACGCGGACAAGCAGCAGATCCTCTACGACCTTGTCTCCTCGACGATGACGCTGCTCGAGACCGGGGTCGGCGAGGCGGTCCGGGCCGAGACCGACCCGTCGTCCCGGCTGACGGCGTTCGTCGTCCACCACGTCGCGCTGCACGCGCTGCGGCCGCGGGAGGCGACGCTGGGGGAGACGGAGTTGCGCAGCCTGGCGGGCGAGCGTCGCGACGGCGTGATCGCCCTGCGCGACGCCTACGAGGCACTCCTGCGCGACGTGCTCGCCGATGGCGCGGCGGCCGGTGTCTTCGTCCTCGATGACCCCGTACTCGCGCGCTTCGCAATCGTTGCGATGTGCACCAACGTCGGCATCTGGTACCGGCCGGATGGCCGTCTCGACCTGTCCGAGGTCGCCGCTCGCTACGCGGCGATGGCACATCGCGTCGCGGGCGCCGCCCCGCCCGATCCCGCCGTGATCGGCCGACACCTGCGCCTGGCCGTCACGCGCTACACACCCCACGAGGAGGAGCATCATGGGCCTGCGAACACCCGAGCAGTACGTTGAGAGCCTGCGACAGCAGTCACCGGAGGTGTACGCGCGCGGAGAGCGCATCACGAACGTCGCCGACCATCCCCTGTTCGCCTCGACCATGGCGTGCTGGGGCTCGTGGGTCTGCCGCGCGGCACACATGCCCGAGCTGCGCGCGGGCATGGTCGTCTCGCCCGACCTGAACGGCGAGGAGTGTCACGTCTTCTGGCACATGGCGACGTCCGTCGAGGACCTCCTGACGAACCTCCGCGCGGCGCGGACCCTGTCGGAGCGCTCGCCGCTGTCCGGCTACGCGTCGATCGGGCGCGATCAGCTGCAGTCGCTGCTGATCGTGACGCGGCGGATGGATCGTGAGCTGGGAACGAGCTACCACCCGCGCGTCGTCTCATACGTCCAGCGGTTCCAGCGCGAGCAGCTGATGACCGCTGCTGCAGTGACGGACGTGAAGGGCGACCGGTCGAAGCGGCCGGCCGATCAGGACGACCCGGACCTCTACCTGCGCGTCATCGAGCGCCGCGATGACGGCATCGTCGTCCGTGGTGCGAAGGCGCACACGTCCGGGTCGGTCGTGGCGAACGAGCTCGTGATCATCCCGCAGCGGGCGATGCGGCCCGAGGATGCCGACTACGCGGTGGCGTTCGCGACACCGGTCGACACGCCCGGCATCAAGCTTGTCTGCCGCGGCTTCTCCGGTGAGAACCCGGACGAGTTCGAGGCACCCGTCTCCTCGCACGACGACCTGATGGAGTCGTTCACGATCTTCGACGACGTCTTCGTCCCGTGGGAGCGAGTCTTCATGTGCGGCGAGTCGGCCTACGCCGGCGATGTCGCGAACACGTTCGCGAACGTCAACCGCCAGGGCTACCTCGGCGCCGACGTCGGCAAGCTGCGGCTGTTCATCGGCGCCGCGCAGCTCGCGGCCGAACTGAACGGCGTCGCGAAGGCGCCGCACATCCGCTCGAAGATCACCGAGATGATCCGGCTCGAGCGGTCGATCTGGGCGCTCGGCGTGACAGCGTCGATCGAGAGCCGCTCCGAGGAGGGCTGGCAGGTGCCGGACCCGGTGCTCACCAATGCCGGCAAGCACATGGCGATGGAGGGCCACTACCTGGCGGCCCGCAACCTGCTCGAGATCGCGGGCGGGTCGGTGATCACCTCGCCCTATGTCGAGGACATCATGCGCCCCGACCTGAGGCCGTTCATCGAGAAGTACTACCGGGGCGTCGAGCCCGACTCGGCGATGGAGCGGCTGCGGGTGATGAAGCTGATCCGCGACCTCGCGGCGTCCGAGTACGGCGGCTACTGGTACACGGAGATCATCCACGGCTCCGGCTCGCCGGAGGCGGAGAAGCTCCAGATGTACCGCGAGCACGACCTCGACGCCTGCGTCGGCCTCGCCCGCCATGCGCTGCTCGGGCGCGCCGCGGTCGGCGAGCGGCCGGTGGTCGGGGTGTAGCGTCTGGCGGAAAGCGAGGGCATGCCGTCATTGACGCCGACGGTGGCGTGACGGATCATCGTGCTGATGTCGGGCCGTACCGTGATCGTGATCTATCCGGGCTTCCAGGCCCTCGATCTCGCGGGCCCGCACGAGGTGTTCGCTGCTGCCGGCATGGAGGTCAGCGTCGCGGCTCCGATCGCCGGCCTGGTCGTCAGCGAGTCCGGTCTCACCATCGACGCCGACCGAGCGCTGCACGAGGTCGACCTGGTGTCGCTCGACACCCTGGTCATCGCCGGCGGCGCTGGCGTCTACGCCGCCGCGAGGACGGCGGCGACGGTGGCGTGGGTCGCCGCGGCCGGTGCCGTCGCCCGGCGCGCGGCGAGCGTCTGCACCGGCGCCTACCTGCTCGCCGCCGCCGGCCTCCTCGCTGGCCGCCGTGCCACGACGCACTGGGATCACGCCGGCCGACTCGCCACCGACTACCCGGACGTCGCGGTCGACGCCGATCCGATCTTCATCCGCGCCGGCCGCGTCTGGACATCGGCCGGCGTGACGGCCGGGCTTGACCTGGCGCTCGCGCTCGTCGAGGAGGACCGCGGTGCGGCCGAGGCCCAACGGATAGCCCGCCGACTCGTGATGGGCCTCCGGCGCTCCGGCGGCCAGAGCCAGTACGCCGCGAGCGTCTGGTGCGAGCCAGCACCGCCAGGCGGGCTCCGGGATGTTCAGGACCGGATCCACGCGGAGCCGGCAGCGGATCTCTCCGTCCCGGCGCTCGCCCGCGTCGCGAACATGAGTGAGCGCCACTTCCAGCGCCTCTTCACCGCCCGCGTCGGCTCGCCGCCGCGCCGGTACGTGGAGCGCGCGCGGGTCGAGTCTGCCCGGCGGCTGCTCGAGACCGAGGAGGTCGGGGTCGAGGCCGTCGCGCAACGGACGGGATTCGGCTCGGCGGAGACCATGCGCCGCGCGTTCCGGCGTCACGTCGGCATTGCGCCGACCGAGTACCGGGCGCGGTTCGCGCTCACGAGTGAGACGGGAGACCACGCATGACCAGCTACGGGATCGTCGCGTTCGACCTGTTCGAGGAGCTCGACCTGGCCGGCCCGTACGAGGTGTTCGCGGCGTCGCGCGACATCCGCGACGCGGGCGACACGGTCGTGGTGATCTCGGACCGGCTGGAGCCGATCACGGGCGCGAAGGGGCTGCGCGTGCTGCCCGACGCGACGCTCGCCGAGACGGCGAACGTCGACGTCGTGCTGATTCCCGGCGGTGACGGCACCGACCGCGACGCGGAGAACCCGGCGTTCCTCGACTGGGTGCGCCGCGCGGCGACAACGGCGACGTGGCTGACCAGTGTCTGCACCGGGGCGCTGATCCTCCACGCCGCGGGTGTCGCGGACGGGAGGCCGCTCGCCACGCACTGGAGCTTCGAGGACAGGCTCGAGGCCAGCGGCGCGATCGTCGAGCGCAAGGCGCGTTTCGTCCGCTCGGGCAGCGTCGTCTCGAGCCAGGGCGTCTCGGCCGGCATCGACATGGCGCTCTGGATCGTCGGCCAGCTGCACGGCGTCAGCCACGCGCGGGAAGTGCAGCGTTACATCCAGTACGACCCGGCGCCGCCGTACACGGCGGACGTCTGACGCAGCAACGTGTGCTGCCGACGATACCGCGGCGCCATGGCGAGAGCCGGACTTGAACCGGCGACACCGCGATTTTCAGTCGCGTGCTCTACCAACTGAGCTACCTCGCCCCGCAGGTCGAGAATACCAGCGAACCGCGCCGCCGAGCCGGGTGAAGGTTCAGGCCGGAAGACCTGCGGTATTCGCCAGGTTTCCTGTGTCCCTGGCGTGTTTCCGGGTTGAAAGGCGTGTTTGCAGCCAGATTGGGGGTTGCGTCCCATATGGGTTCGGCTGGTAGGATGGCGCAGCGATGAACGTTCGCCGTGGCCCGAAACCCCTTCCGGCGAGCATGTCACCTTCACCGTCCGCGTCGGTTCCCCGCCGACTCAGCGGCGCCACGCCCGAGTAACCACGCCCCGTCCTCTTGCACCGCCGCCGCCGAATCGCCCTCTTCACCGCCCTCCTGGCAGCGCCGTTAGCGACGGCCGGGGCGGCGGCGTTCGCGGCGCCCGAGGATGCGATCCCGGCCAAGCGCGCCGCGGCGCAGGAGGCCCAGCGCAAGATCGCGGCCCTCTATGAGAACCTCGAGCCGGCGATTGAGGCCTACAACCAGGCGAGTGCCGAACTCGACGAGGTGCTGGCGCAGGTCGCCGACAACAAGAACACGATCAAGGTCGTCAAGTCGAACATCAAGGTCGGCCAGCGTGACCTCGCGGCCAAGCTCGTCGTCGCCTACCGGGCGGGTGATGCCGACGCGGTCGCCGCCATGCTCTCCGCCCGGTCGCTGACCGATATGCTCGGCTCCGTCGAGGTCTTGAAGCGCTCCTCCGGCCAGATGACGGACGTCATCATCTCGCTGCGCAAGGCACGAGGCGATCTCAAGAAGCGTGAGACGGCGCTGGCCAATGCCGAGCGGCGCGCGAGCGAGCTGAAGGCATCGCGTACCGCCGAGAAGGCTCGGATCGAGGCCGGCCTCGCCCAGGCCCAGAGCCTGAAGTCGGGCCTCGAGAACGAGATCGAGGCGCTCGTCGTCGAACAGCGTGCGTTCGATGCGCGCGCTCGACGCGCGGCCGAGGAGCGCCTGCGGGTGCAGCGCGCCGCGGCGCGCGCCGCTGATGCGATCGATCCCGGCATCGGCGGGTCCTCCGGCGGCGGCAACGGTGGCGGCAACGGTGGCGGCAACGGTGGCGGCGGCGGCGGTGGCGGTGGCTCCAGCGCGCCCGCACCGATTCCGCCACCGCCCGCGAACGGCTCGATCGGCGCACGCGTCGTCGCGGCCGCGATGACGTACCTCGGCGTGCCGTACCGCTGGGGCGGCGCCAGCCGCTCCGGTGTGGACTGCTCCGGGCTGACGATGCTCGCGTACCAGACGGTCGGCATCTCGCTGCCGCACTTCACCGGCGCCCAGTGGCAGCTGGGGACGCGGATCTCCTACGACCAGCTCGCTCCCGGTGACATCGTCTTCTTCCATCCCGACGTCCATCACAACGGCATCTACATTGGCGGCGGGCAGTTCATCCACGCACCGCAGACCGGTGACGTCGTGAAGATCTCGAACATGGCCGACCGCCGCGGCAACTTCACCGGCGCCGTCCGACCCTACTGAGCCCGGATCGGGCGAAGATACGGGCGTGACCGATCGCGCCCGCCGGGTCCTGCTGCTGCTCGCCGTCGCGACGGCGCTCGCCGACTCGTCGATCGTCACGCTCGCGCTGCCGGACATCCTCCGACGGTTCGATGTCGAACTCGGCGAGGTGTCGCGGGTCCTCACCTCGTACAACGCGCTGCTCGCGCTCTGTGCGATACCCGCCGCATTCCTTGCGCGTCGCCGCCCTCGGGCCATCGCGGCCGTCGGCATCTTTCTGTTCGGCGCCGCGTCTGCCGCCTGCGGCCTCGCCGATTCGTTCGAGGTCCTTCTCGTCGCCCGCTGCCTGCAGGCGGTGGGTGCGGCGGCGACCATCTGCGCGTCGCTGGAGCTACTCGCCGGCCGCGAAGGCGATGCCCGCGCGGCGCGCGCGTGGGCGGCGGCCGGTGTCGCTGGCGCCGCGCTCGGTCCGGCAGCTGGCGGTGCCCTGACGCAGCTGCTCGGCTGGGAATGGATCTTTCTGCTGCAGGTACCCGTCGCGCTCGGCGCCCTGTTCGCTCTCCGCGCCACCGCGGGCGCGCCGGCGGTGGCGCCGGGTGGTCGGCCGCACGTTGCGGCGCTGGCCTCGCTGCTCCTACTCTCGGCCGCTCTGACGGCGGCGCTGTTCCTGCTCGTGCTGCTGCTCGTCGAAGGTTGGCGCCTGGAGCCGCTGGCCGCTGCGGCCGTCGTCTCGGCGATGCCGCTCGCGGCGGTCCTCGCGCCGCGGCTGCCGATCCGCGGCGCGTTTGCGGAGGCAGTGAGCGGGACGGTGCTGACTGCCGGCGGCCTGGCCGGACTGGCCCTGCTGCCCGGCGCCTCGTTCGTCTGGACGCTCCCGCCGCAGCTACTCGTCGGCGTCGGCCTCGGCCTCTCGGTGACAGCCCTCACTCACGCTGCGCTCGCGGGCCGGTCACCGCAGGCCGTACACGGCGGCTACACCGTCGCTGCGCGGCACGCGGGCGTCGTGCTCGGGCTGGTGCTGCTCGTACCCGTCTTCCAGGTCGACCTACTCGAGAACCGGGACGCGGCGCTCGAGGCCGGAGCCGCCATCGTTCTCGACTCGGACGCGCCGCCCGGCGTCAAGATCGGCCTGGCGCGCGACGTCGTCCGCATCGTCGATCAGGCCGACCGCCGGTTGCCGGACGTCGACCGCGCCTTTGTCGGGCGGGAGCCGACACCGGCGACCGAGGCGATCCGCCGCGGCCTCCACGACGAACTCGACCGGGCCGCGACGCACGCCTTCTCACGCTCGTTCGCGGTCGGCGCGCTGCTCGCCCTGCTGGCCGTGGTGCCGATCCTCGTCCGGCGCCGCCGGGTGGAGCTGTGACCAGAGCCGTCGTCGTGGCGCTCGCCCTTTCGCTCGCGCTCGCCGGCTCCTACGCCGCCGCCGGCGGCGGCACGTACCGACCGCGGGCGCCCGCCGATCCGTGCCAGCCCCGCCCGTGGCGGGGAGACGGCGGGGCGGTCGCCCTCGCCGAACAACTCGCCCTGTCCGGCGTCGACGGCGCCGCCTGCGGCCTGCGCGTGTCGCGGGAATCGCTGGTCCTGGCACTCGCGAGTAGCGCCGGGTTGGCGTCCTTCGCCGCTGACCACGACCTGTCCGAGGGCGACACCGCCGAGGCGCTCCGGGACGGGCTTCGCCGCGCGCTCGGCGACGCCAGCCGCGCCGGCGCCCTCGACCCCCTGCTGGCGTTCGCGTTGCGCCAGGCGGTCGGCCGTCTCGAGCTCGACGGTCTCGTCCGCGCGCTGCAGGGCACGACGCTGTCATGGTGATACCTCGATGCTGATCGCGCCCTGGACGAGTCGGTTCCACGGCACCGGGATGGAGGAGGGTCCCGCCGTGCTCGCCGCCGCCCTCGGCGGTGTCGGACGACGCGCGCCGGTGACGCTCGGTGGCCCGGCCGCCGCTGCGCTGGCGGCCGTCTCCCGCGCGATGGAAGGCGAGGACGGACGTCCGCTCGCGCTGCTCGGCGAATGCACGCTGGCGCCGGCCGCCCTTGCCGCGACGCGCCGACGCCACGACCACGTCGCGCTGGTCTGGATCGACGCTCACGGCGACCTGAACACGCCGGCCACCTCGCCGAGCGGGTTCCTCGGCGGGATGCCGTTCGCGATCCTCCTCGGCTGGTGTCATGACGAGCTGCGCCTCGCCGCCGGTCTCGACGCCGTGTTCCCCACCGACCGCGCGGTCCTCGTCGGCGCCCGCGACCTCGACCCCGGCGAGGTCGAGGCGATTGCACGGACCGGCCTCGTTGCGACCGCGGACATCGCGGCCGCCCTCGCCGCCCTGCCCGCCGACGCGCTACTGCACGTCCACCTCGACGGCGACGTCCTCGATCCCGCGGTCGCGCCGGGCGTCGACTTCCCCGCCCCGGGCGGCTGGACGGCGGAGGAGTTCCGCGCCGAGTGCGCCGCCCTCAACGCCAGTGGGCGTGTCGTTGCCGTCTCCGTCTGCTGCGGGACACCGGCGAAGGACCGTGACGGCCGCGGTGCCCGCGCCTACGCGGCCGCGGTCGAGGCACTTCTCGCGTAGATTGCAGACGTGAATCGATCCGATGCACGACGCATTGCGATCATCGGCGCCGCCCTCGACCTCGGTCAGGGCCGGCGAGGCGTCGATATGGGCCCCTCGGCGCTCCGCTACGCCGCGCTGCAGACGCGTCTCGAAGGCCTCGGCTACGACGTCCGCGATCAGGGCAACATCGCAACCACCGATCTCGCGGCGCTCGTGCAGGGCGACGGTCGGGCCAAGTACCTCGACGAGATCCTCCGCTACTCGGCCCTCCTCGCCGACCAGGTCGAGGCGGCGACGCTGGCCGGGGCGTTGCCGCTCGTCCTCGGCGGTGATCACTCGATCGCGATCGGCGTCCTCGGCGGCCTCGCCCGCGCCCACGGCCGGCCGGGCGCGGTGCTGTGGATCGACGCCCACGCGGACATGAATACGCCCGAGACGAGCCCGACGGGCAACGTCCACGGCATGCCGGTGGCGGCGATCGCCGGGTACGGCCGGGAATGGTTCGACCGCGGCGGCTGGCCGGTGCCGTCGGTTGACGAGGCGCAGGTCGCGATGATCGGCGTCCGCTCGATCGACCCCGAGGAGCGCGAGGTCCTGCGCCGATCGCAGGTCCGCGTCGTGACGATGGCGGAGATCGATCGCGTCGGGATGGAGGCGGCCGTCGAGGCGGCGCTCGATCGGCTGCGGGCAGCGCCGTGGGTGCACGTCTCGCTGGACATGGACGTCCTCGACCCGCTGCACGCCCCCGGCGTCGGCACGCCGGTGCCGGGCGGCATCACGTATCGCGAGGCGCACCTGATGATGGAGATGGTCGCCGAGTCGCGGCTGATGGGGTCGCTGCAGGTCGTCGAGGTGAACCCGATCCTCGACGATCAGAACCGATCGGCGCGGCTCGCCGTGGAGCTGGTCTGCTCCGCGCTCGGGCAGAAGATCCTCTGAGCGTCACGAGCGGCGGCGCCTGAACTCCTCCAGCAGCTCCGCCAGGCGGGCCTCGAAGCCATTCGCTGACGGCTCGTAGAAGCGGCGATCGCCGAGTTCGTCCGGGAGATAGCGCTGGGACGGCTCGAACCCGCCGTGGGCGTGCGGGTAGACGTAGCCCTGGCCCCGCCCGAGCGCCCGCGCACCGGCGTAGTGGGCATCGCGGATCGCCGCCGGCGGCGTCAGATTGCCGCTCCGCCGCACCTCGCCGAGCGCGTCGTCGATGGCGCGGATCGCCGCGTTCGACTTCGGCGCGAGCGCCAGGTAGGCGACGCCCTGGGCAAGGTTGATGCGCGCTTCCGGCAGGCCGACGAACTCGACCGCGCGGGCGCAGGCGACCGCCAGCTCCAGCGCCCGCGGGTCGGCATTGCCGACATCCTCGGATGCGAAGATCACCATCCGCCGCGCGATGAACTTCGGGTCTTCGCCGCCGGCGATCATCACTGCCAGCCAGTAGATCGCGGCGTCGGGATCCGATCCCCGCATGCTCTTGATGAAGGCGGACGCGACGTCGAAGTGCACGTCGCCGCGATCGAACCGGACCGGCCGCTTCACCGCCGCCTCGGCGACCTCGTCCGGGCCGATCGCAGTGCCGCGGGAACGGGCGGTCGCGTGCGCCAACTCCAGCATCGCCAGCGCTGCCCGGCCGTCGCCGCCCGCAGCCACGGCGAGCGCCGCAGCCATGCCGGGCTCGAGGTCCGCGCCCAGGTCGTCGGCGCCGCGGCCGACGAGCTGCTCGGTCGCCGCCGCCTCGTGGGCGGTGAACTCGAACAGCGCACACCGGGACAGCAGGGCAGAGTTGATCTCGAAGTACGGGTTCTCGGTCGTGGCACCGATCAGCGTGATCAGCCCCGACTCGACGGCCGGCAGGAGCGCATCCTGCTGCGCCTTGTTGAAGCGGTGGATCTCGTCGAGGAAGAGGATCGTGCGCCGCCCGTGCGCGCCGAGGCGCTCGCGCGCCCGTCCGAGCACGGCCGTCACGTCGGCCTTGCCCACCTGGACGGCGGACAGCTCCTCGAAGGCGGCGCCGGTCGCGTTCGCGACGATGCGCGCGAGCGTCGTCTTGCCGGTTCCCGGCGGGCCGTGGAAGATCGACGACGGCACGCGGTCCTCGTCGATCGCGCGGCGCAGCGCCGTGCCGGGCCCGATCACGTGCGGCTGACCGACGAAGCCGGCGAGCGCTGGCGGGCGGACGCGCTCGGCGAGCGGCGCCGCGCTCCTCGTCGCGTCGTCGGCGGCGTCATCGAAGAGGTCGGTCACGGCCGTCATCTTCGCACCCCGCGCTACTGTGAGACGGTGGCTGAGCAGTTGAAGCTCGGAGGGATGGCGCTCCGCAACGGGCTCTTCGTCCATGGCCCGACGCACTGGGCGGCGGCGGTGCGCGGCGCCGACGGCGAGATCCATGTCGCAGCGGGCCCCAAGCGCCCCCTGCCGGGAGCGCTGGCGCGCTTCCCGGTCGCGCGCGGCGTGCTCAAGCTGGCCGAGATGGTCGGCATCCTGCCGCAGCTGAAGCGCGCGCTGCCCGAGGCGAAGCTCGCGTTCGAGAACCCCGCCGTGATCGCCCTGTCGGCCTCGACGATGGCCGTCACGCACGGCGCCCGCCGCCGCGGTGTTCCGCCCGCGACGGTCGAGGCCCTCGCCTCCGTGCTGGCCCTGCTGCCCGCCGTCGCGATGCTGCGCTCATCCTCGCTGGCGCGGTACCACGGCGCCGAGCACAAGACGATCGGCGCGTACGAGACGGGCGGCGACGTGGCGGCGACCGCGAAGGAGCACGACCGCTGCGGCTCGCACCTGGTTGCGCCGCTGCTCGCGCTGACGGTAGCGGGGAACGTGCTCGCGTCGAAGGTACGCCGCGGCCGGCAGCCACTGGCGCGGACCGGAGCCAGTCTCGCCGCGATGGGCGTTGCCGTCGAGGCGTTCGGCTGGGCGGCGCGACATGGCGCGCACCCGCTCGCGAAGCTGTTCCGGGCCCCGGGTGACCTGCTGCAGCGGGCGCTGGGAACGCGCGAGCCGTCGCCCGACGAGCTCGCCGTGGCCCGGGCCGCGCTCGATCGGCTCCTCGTCCTCGAGGGCTGAGCGACGGCACACGGTCACGACCACGTCGATCGCTCGGCCGGCCGGTACTCGCTTCGGCTGACGCTGGCGCTGACGACGTTGTTCGGGCTTGCGCAGGTCGTCGGCGGTCTCTACCTCGGCTCGGTGGCGCTGCTCGGCGACGCTGCCCACAACGTCTCCGACGGGTTCGCCGTTGCGATCGCCCTCGCAGCCGCGAGCCTGGCGCTGCGGGGCGCGTCGGGCAGCCGCACGTTCGGGTGGGGACGCGTCGAGATCCTGGCGGCGCTCGTCAACGGCCTTTCGCTGGTCGCGCTCGGCCTGCTGATCGCGGTCGAGGCGGTGCGCCGCCTGGACGATCCGCCGGCGGTCGACGGCCTGGGTGTGATCGCGTTCGGCGTGCTCGGCATTGCCGCCAATGGCGCGGCGGTGATCGCGATGCTGCGCGCCGGCAGCCGGCACGACCTCAACCTCCGTGGTGCGCTCGCCCACACCGTCGTCGACGTGGCCGGCTCGGGTGGCGTGGTCGTGGCCGGCGTCCTGGTCGCGACGTTCGGCTGGGACGCGGCCGATCCCGTGATCGCGCTCGGGGTCGCCGGACTCTGCATCGTCTCGGCCCGCGGTCTGATCGCCGAGTCGGTGCGGATCCTGCTCGAGCGTGCGCCGAAACGTCTCGACCCGGATCGGATCGGAACGGTGCTGTGCGCCGTCCCCGGGGTCGTCGAGGTGCACGATCTGCACATCTGGACGATCACGAGTGGTTTCGACGCTCTCGCCGTGCACGTGGTCGCCGCCAGGGGGGTCGACCAGCACGCCCTTCTGCACGATCTGGAGGCGATCATCGAAACGGAGTTCGGGGTAACGCATACGACGGTTCAGGTCGATAGAGACCACCGCGCACCCCTGCAGATCCACCGCCGGGGCTGCGCGGAGGGGCCGAAGCCGCGGACCGCGCCGCCTAGGCTCCGCGAAGACCCGTCCTGAATCCCCCCCAGATACCGGAGATCCCCCCGCACATGTCCTCCGTCGAAGATCGGTCGATCACGACCATCCGCACCCTTGCCATGGATGGGGTGCAGAAGGCGAACTCGGGACATCCGGGCACCGCCATGGCGCTTGCGCCGCTCGCCTACCTCCTCTACAGCGAGGTGATGCGGCACGACCCGGCCGATCCGCACTGGCCGGATCGGGACCGCTTCGTGCTCTCCGCCGGCCACGCCTGCATCCTCCAGTACGCGGCGCTGCACCTGGCGGGCTATGGGGTCAGCAGCGAGGACCTGCAGTCGTTCCGGCAGTGGGGATCGGCGACTCCCGGGCATCCCGAGCTGCACGACACGCCGGGCATCGAGACGACGACCGGCCCGCTCGGGCAGGGCGTCGGCAACGCCGTCGGCATGGCACTGGCCGAGCGGATGCTGGCCGAGCGTTTCAACCGGCCGGGACACGAGATCGTCGACCACCGCACGTACTGCATCTGCTCCGACGGCGATCTCCAGGAGGGCGTCTCGGCGGAGGTGTCGTCGCTCGCCGGTCACCTGCGCCTCGGACGCCTCACCTGCTTCTACGACGACAACCACATCTCGATCGAGGGTGACACGGCACTGTCCTTCTCCGAGGACGTCGGCGCTCGCTACACCGCGTACGGCTGGCACGTGCAGCGCTTCGACGACACCTGGACGCTCGACACGATGCGGGCCGCGCTCGCCGCGGCCGACGCCGACGAGCGGCCGAGCATGATCATCGTCCGCACCCACATCGCGCCTGGCTCGCCCAACAAGCAGGACACCGCCAGCGCCCACGGTGAGCCGCTCGGCGAGGAGGAGATCCGCCTTACGAAGCGCGTCTACGACTGGCCGGAGGACGCGCAGTTCCTCGTGCCCGACGACGTCGCCGCGCACTGCGACCGGCGCGCCGCCGGTGCCGCCGCCTCGGCCGCCTGGCAGGACCGCGTCGCCGCCTATCGCGTCGCGCACGCCGACCTCGCCGCCGAGCTCTCGCGGACGCTCCGCGGCGACCTGCCCGCCGGGTTTGCGGACGCCGTACCGACGTTCACCGCCGCCGACGACGCGATGGCGACCCGTGCTGCCTCCGGCAAGGTCCTGCAGGCCGTCGCGGCCGCCGTGCCGGAACTGGTCGGCGGCTCGGCCGACCTGTCGCCCTCGAACAACACGCACATGAAGGCGTACGAGTCGATCGCCGCCGGCGCGTACGGCGGTCGCAACTTCCACTGGGGCATCCGCGAGCACGGCATGGGCTCGATCCTCAACGGGATGGCCTGCCACGGCGGCCTGCGCGTGTTCGGCGCGACGTTCCTGATCTTCTCGGACTACATGCGCCCGGCGGTCCGGCTCGCCGCGATCATGAAGCTCCCGGTGACCTACGTCTGGACGCACGACTCGGTCTGGCTCGGCGAGGACGGGCCGACGCACCAGCCGGTCGAGCACCTGATGGCGCTCCGCCTGATCCCGAACCTCGTCTCGTTCCGCCCGTGCGACGCGAACGAGACCGCCTGGGCGTGGCGTCTGGCGATGGAGCGCCGCGACGGCCCGACCGCGCTGCAGCTGACGAGGCAGGCGCTGCCGACCCTGGAGGCGACGGCCGGGGGCGGCGTTGCCCGCGGCGCGTACGTGCTCGCCGAGGCCAGCGGCGGACTCGACGCGATCGTGATCGCCTCGGGCTCCGAGGTCCACGACGCGCTCGCCGCGCGCGAGGTGCTGCAGGCCGCCGGCATCGGCGTGCGCGTCGTCTCGATGCCGTCGTGGGACCTGTTCGCGCTGCAGGACCCGGCGTACCGGGACGAAGTGCTGCCACCGGCGGTGCGGACGCGGGTGTCGATCGAGGCCGGCTCGACCTTCGGCTGGGAGCGCTGGGTCGGCGATCACGGGCACTCCATCGGCATCGATCGCTTCGGCGCGTCCGCGCCGGGCAAGACCGTTGCCCGCAACCTCGGCATCTCACCGGAAGCTGTCGTCGCTGCCGTCAGGGAGGTGCACGGTGTCTGACGCGATCGCTGAGCTGATCGAGCGCGACGCGGTCCGCAAGCTGTTTGCCGCCGACGGCTCGCTCTGGTCGGACGATCCCGAGATCGCCGCCGAGATCGGTCGCTGGACGGGCTGGATCCCCGTCGTGGCGGAGATGCGAAGCGCGATGCCCGCGATCCAGGACTGGGCGTCCGCGACGATGCGCGGCTTCGACCGTGTCGTGCTGTGCGCAATGGGCGGTTCGAGCCTCGCGCCGCTCGTGTTCGGCAAGGCCTTCGGCGGCATCATCCACGTCCTCGACACCACCGACCCCGACGCCGTCCGGCAGGTGCCGATCGACGGCTCGTTGTTCGTGATCGGGTCGAAGTCGGGCTCGACGCTCGAGCCGGAGGTGATGGAGGAGTACTTCTGGGAAGCAACCGGGCGTGACTCCTCCCGGTTCATCGCCATCACCGACCCCGGCTCGAAACTCGCCGGCCGGGCGGTCGAGCGCAACTTCCGGCGCGTCTTTCTCAACCGACCGGACATCGGTGGCCGCTTCTCCGCCCTGTCCTACTTCGGCCTCGTTCCGGCGGCACTGTCGGGGATCGAGATCATGCCGCTGCTCGACTCGGCCGCCGCGATGCTCGCCGCCTCCGGGCCGGGCACTGACCCGGGCAGCAACATGCCGTTGCAGCTCGGTGCGCTGCTCGCCGCCGGCGTGCGCGAGGGGCGCGACAAGCTGACGATCATCACCGACCCCGGCATCGGACCGTTCGGCCTCTGGCTCGAGCAACTGGTGGCGGAGTCGACGGGCAAGGACGGCACCGGGGTCATCCCACTGGCGGAGGAGCGACCCGGTCCGCCGTCGGTGTACGGCGACGATCGGCTGTTCGTCTACCTGCGGCTCGACGGGATGAAGGACGCCGAGGTCGCGCCGATCGAGGCCGCCGGCTTCGACGTCGAGCGCATCCATCTCACCGAACCCCCGGACCTCGGTGCGCAGATGGTCCTCTGGGAGCTCGCCACCGCCTACTGCGGCGCGCTGCTCCGGATCAACCCGTTCGACCAGCCGAACGTCCAGGCGGCCAAGGACGAGGTCGTCGCCGCGCTTCAGACGTACGAGGCGACCGGCGCGCTCGCCGCCGTCGACCCGGGTGACGTCGGGTCGGCTCTCGGCTCGGCCGTACGCGGCCGGTCGTTCGTCGTGATTCAGGCGTACGTCACGCCGAGCGGCGAGAACGAGCACCTGCTCCAGGGGCTCAGGCACGAGATCCGAGACACCCTCGGCGTCGCGACGCAGCTCGGCTTCGGGCCGCGCTACCTGCACTCCACCGGTCAGCTCCACAAGGGCGGCTCGCGGCAGGGGATCTACCTCCAGGTGGTGTCCGGCAGCGACTCCGACGCCCCGATTCCGGGTCGTCCGTGGACGTTCCGCACCGTCATCGAGGCGCAGGCGATCGGCGACGCGCAGGCCCTGCGCGCGACGGGTCAGCCCGTCGCGCGGGTTACGCTCGACCGCGTCGAGGCGGCGGTCCGCGCCGCTCTCGGAGCCCACTGATGGCAGTCAACCCGCTCCGCGACGAATTGCGGATGCATCGCGTCCCCGGGCCCTGCGCGATGGTCATCTTCGGCGGTCAGGGCGACCTCGCCGGCCGCAAGCTCGTCCCGGCTCTCTACAACCTCTACCTGCGCCGGCTCCTGCCGACGGGGTTCGCCCTGATCGGCATCGGCCGCCGCGACGCCGGCGGCGACGAGGGCTACCGCGCGGAGATGCGGGCCCGCTGCGAGTCGTTCTCCCGCACGCCCGTGACGGAGGTCGAGTGGCAGGGCTTCGCGGCGATGCTGCACTGGATCACCGGCAACTTCGACGACGCCGCAACGTACGCCGCACTCGCGGCCCGGTTGGCCGCGGCCGACACGGACCTGGGGACGGCAGGAAACGTCCTCTACTACCTCAGCGTGCCGCCGTCCCAGTTCCCGGTCATCGTCGACGGGCTCGGCGACGCCGGCCTCGCCGCCGAGACGGACCGGACGTTCAGGCGCGTCGTGATCGAGAAGCCGTTCGGCAGCGACCTGGCGAGCTCGGCTGCGCTCAACGCGTCCGTTCATCGGGCGTTCGCCGAGCGTCAGATCTTCCGGATCGACCACTACCTCGGGAAGGAGTCGGTCCAGAACATCCTCGTATTCCGGTTCGCGAACGGGATCTTCGAACCGGTCTGGAACCGCAACTTCATCGATCACGTCCAGATCACCGTCGCCGAGTCGATCGGGGTGGAGGGCCGCGGCAGGTTCTACGAGGAGGCCGGCGCGCTGCGCGACATCGTCCAGAACCACATGCTGCAGGTGCTCAGCTTCGTGGCGATGGAGCCGCCCGCGTCGTTCGATGCCGAGGCGGTGCGCGACGAGCGCGGCAAGGCGCTCGTCTCCTGTCGCCCGGTGCGGCCGGCCGACGTCGTCCGCGGGCAGTACGTCGCCGGGCACGCCGACGGCCGGCTGGCGCGGTCGTACCGGGAGGAGGAGGGCGTCGGCGCGCACTCCGACGTCGAGACCTACATCGCGATGCGGCTGCTGATCGACAACTGGCGCTGGGCCGACACGCCGATCTACCTGCGCACCGGCAAGCGACTGCCGAAGCGCGTGACGGAAGTCGCGATCCAGTTCAAGCGCGTCCCGCACCTGCCGTTCTCCTATGCGGCCGCGGAGCAGCTCGAGCCGAACGTGCTCGTCCTGCGGATCCAGCCGAACGAGGGAATCTCCTTGCGCTTCGGCGCGAAGGTGCCGTCCGAGCGGATCCAGATCCGGACGGTCAACATGGACTTCCAGTACGACACCGCGTTCTCGTCGTCGCCGGCGGAGGCCTACGAGACGCTCCTTCTCGACGTGATGCGCGGTGACGGCACCAACTTCCCCCGTCAGGACGCCGTCGAGGAGTCCTGGCGGATCATCGAGCCGCTGCTCGACTCGTGGCAGCTGCAGGGCGGCGGGCCGCACCACTACGAGGCTGGCTCGTGGGGCCCCGAGGCTGCGGACGAGCTTGTTGCACGCGACCGGCGGCGGTGGCGCCGGCCGTGACCACGACGCCGCTTCAGATCGAGCGCGAACTGGCGGCCCTGCGCGGGTCGGCGGCGGGTGAGCAGGCCGGGATGCGGACGCACATCGTCGACCTCGTCGCCTTTGCCGACGACGCGGCGGTCGCGACCGCGTGTGCGAACGCGATCGGCGCCCTCCGCCACTCTCGACCGAGTCGCGCACTCGTCGCCTGTGGGATCGCGACGGCGACCGGGGTGACAGCGGAGTCGTCGGTGTTCTGCTCGCCGATGCAGGAGGGTGGTCACAGCCTCGTCTGCTGCGAGCTCGTCCGGCTGCAGGGCCCGTCCGACGGGGTCGCACTCGCCAGCATGGCGGCGAGCCTGCTCCTCCCCGACCTGCCGGTGTTCCTGCTGTGGCTGGCGCCGCTCGATCCCGACGAGACGCCGTTCGCGTCGCTGCGGCCGCTGGCGACCCGGCTCGTGACCGACTCGACGCGTCATCCCGCGACGCTCGACGTCCTCGGTGGTCTGATCGCGCAGGGCCGCGAGATCGTGACCGACCTCGCCTGGACGAAGATCACCGGCTGGCGGGAGGTGATCGCCGCGATCTTCGACGATCCGGATCACGCCGAGCGGCTGGGCCGCCTCGAGCAGATCGCGATCCGCTACGTCCGCGGCTCGGCTGCGCAGGCTCGCCTGCTCGCGGGCTGGCTCGCCTCCTCGGCCGAGACGGACCCGGCGCTCGCCCTCGATCCGGTCGCGCGGGACGACATGCGGGCAGGGTCGCTGCTCCAGGTGGCGCTGACGGCGGGTGGGGTGCGGTTCGTGGTCGATCGCCCGGAGGAGGGCGTCGCGATCGTCGACGCGCCCGGCAGGCCGAGGCGGTGGGTGGCGCTGCGCGTTCCGCCCTTCGAGACGCTGATCGGTGAGGAACTCGACTTCCTGACCCAGGACCACGCCTTCCTCCGCGCGGTCGCCGCGGTAAGCTGAGTGCATGCCGCAGACGGTGCGCTTCGCGGTCTACGAGACCCCCGAGCTGGCGGTACGGGCAGCGGCGGATCTCTTCACCGCCCTGGCGCCGGGGACGATCGCGCTGGCCGGCGGATCGACGCCGCGGGAGCTCTACGGGCTGCTCGCCTCCGATGACTACCGCGATCGCACCGACTGGGATGAGATGGAGGTGTTCTTCGGCGACGAGCGCGCGGTGCCGCCGAACCACCCCGATTCGAACTACGGCCTCGCCCGTCGCTGTCTGCTCGACCTCGTCGGGGTTGACCCCGACAACGTGCGCAGGATGGAGGCCGACGACGTCGATCTCGAAGCGGCCGCCAATCGCTACGCCCAGGCGCTGCCGGCACGTCTCGACCTCGTGCTCCTCGGGATCGGCAGCGACGGACACACGGCGAGCCTGTTCCCCGGCGACGGGGCCTGTGACGAGATCGAGCGGCGGTGCGTGCCGGCGACCGCACCCAACGACACCAGCCGCCTGACCGTCACGTTCCCGGTGCTGAACGCGGCGCGGCACGTCATCTTCCTCGCTCTCGGCAGCGCGAAGCACGACGTCCTGACGCGGATCCGGGGCGGCGAGCAACTCCCGGCCGGCCGGGTCTCGCCGACGGCTGGCGATGTCACCTGGATCGTCGACCGCGCCGCGTACGGCGCCGACTGAACGATGGCGTGGCGCTGAAGGTGCCCGGCACCTTCAGCGCCACGCGAGTACCCTTCCGGTCGATGCGCACCCTGACCTTCGGGATGTCGCCCTGCCCGAACGACACGTTCGCGTTCCACGCGTTGGTTCACGGTCTCGTCGAGGCTCCCTTCCAGGTCGAGGCGACGCTGCTCGACATCGAGGAGCTGAACCGGCACGGCCGCCGCGGCACGTTCGACCTGACGAAGCTGTCGTTCGGCGCGCTCCCCGCGATCGGCGAGGGCTACCGGATGCTCCGCAGCGGTGCGGCGCTCGGGCGCGGCGCTGGACCGCTCGTCGTCGCGCGCGCGCCGGTGACGCTCGGCGCCGCCGCCGCCGGCCGGATCGCGATCCCGGGACACGACACGACCGCCGCGCTCCTTCTCCGCCGCGCGACGCCGGTGCTCGGCGAGATCGTCGAACTGCGCTACGACCGCATCCTCGACGCGGTCGCTGACGGCACGGTCGACGCCGGTCTGATCATCCACGAGAGCCGCTTCACGTACGCCGACCACGGGCTCGTTGCGATCGCCGACCTCGGTGCCCGCTGGGAGGAGACGACGGGTCTACCGGTGCCGTTGGGGGCGATCTGCGCGCGCCACGACCTCGACGCCGACACCGTGGCCGCCGCCGAGCGGGCCATCCGCGCATCGGTCGAGTGCGCCTTCGCCGATCCGGCTGCGAGTCGGCCGTGGGTGCGTCAGCACGCCCAGGAGCTGTCGGACGAGATCTGCGACCGGCACATCGAGCTCTACGTCAACGAGTTCTCGGTCGACATCGGCGACGAGGGCCTGCGCGCGATCGAACGGCTCCTCAGCTCGCCGTGACCGTCAGCCCGTCGGGCTCGGGCGCGAACACGTGGACGACTGCATCGGCCGCCTCTCGCTGGACGCAGGCAGCACACCGGGCCGCATCGTCGGCCCGGCACCACACGAGGACGCTCGGGCCGGCGCCGGACAGGGTCACGCCGAGCGCGCCGATCCGATCAGCGCAGCTGACGAGCCTTGCGAACGTCGGCACGAGGTGCGCGCGGGCGTCCTGGTGCAGGCGATCGCTGAGCGCCTCGGCGAGGTCGTCGAGGCGGCCGGTGTAGAGGGCCGATACGAGCAGGGCGACGCGCTGGACGTTGTGCACGGCATCGGAGCGCAGTGCCTGCTCGGCGAGGGCGGCCCGGGCGGCGCTCGTCGCGAGCCGCTCCGGCGGCACCGCGAGCACGAAGCCGAGGCCCTTGGGCGGTTCGATCCGGCGGACGAGCGGCGGATCGCCGGCGGCGATCGTGAACCCGCCGTACACGGCGGCGGCGATGTTGTCCGGGTGTCCTTCGATGGCGACGGCGTGGGCGACGAGCGCGTCGCGATCGAGCGGCCGCCCGTCGAGCGCCGCGCGTGCCGCGAGGCCGGCGACGATCGCCGCGGCAGACGATCCGCAGCCGGCCGCCAGCGGCAACTCGTTCTCGATCTCGACGTCCAAGCCCTCGCCGTCGTCGTCCCCGAGCATCGTCGCGACCACCAGGTTCGAGCGGTCGGCTGGGAGGTCGCTGGCCCCCTCACCCACGAGCCTCACCGTCAGGGCACCCGGCCGGCGCGCGACGCGGACACGCAGCCGCAGGGGCAGCGCGACACCCAGGCAGTCGAACCCCGGGCCGAGGTTCGCGGACGAGCCCGGCACGCCGACCGCGACGTGGCGCACGACCGGCGCGGACGCGGTCAGCGGACCGTCGCCTGCCAGTCTTCGATCCGCCGCGCGACCACCCTCTCGCCGTGGCGGATGATGAGCCGCAGCCGAACGTCGTACTGGCCAGCGGGGTAGGTCTTCGGAATCTTGACGGCGTCGCCCTTGACGATCCAGCGCCACGTCCCCGATTCGGCATCGCCTCGGGGCGTCGAGATCCGGAAGACGTCGGCGCCCCGCGTCAGCGTGATCAGAATCTCGGTCGAAGCCGTCCACGACCGCGGCACGCTCGTGATCACGTAGCGCGTGTCGAACTGCAGCCGGCGGTCGCGCTCGTATCGCTTGACGACCGCCCCGCTCTCGTTCCGCACGATCGTCGGCCGCTTCAGCGTCACGCGCGGCTTGGCGGCCTCCGCCGCCGGCGCGACGACCAGCACCGCGGCGGCCAGCAGGGCAGCTCCGGTGACCCCCTTCATGTGTACAGCGTACCCCGGCATCGATCCGGGAAGGTAGATTCCCCGCAACACCGATCGGGGGACCGAATCGTGCTCGAAGGAAAGCTGGCGCTCGTCGCAGGGGTCGCGAATCGGCGTTCGATCGCCTGGGCGATTGCGCAAGCCCTCCACGCGGCCGGTGCGCGCTGCGCCTTCACCTACCAGGGCGAGCGGCTGGAAAAGACCGTGCGCGAACTGGCCGCGTCGGTCGACTCGGACGTCGTCGTGCCCTGCGACGTGCGCTCCGACGCTGATCTCGACCGTGCTTTCGGTGAGGTTGCGGCCGGCCTCGGCGGTCTTGACATCCTCGTCCACGCGATCGCTTTCGCCCAGGCGCACGATCTCCAGGGACGTTTCGTCGACACCGCGCGCGACGACTTCTGGCTCGCGCTCGATGTCTCCGCCTACTCGCTGACGGCGATGGCGCGCAGGGCCGAGCCGTTGATGGCGGCCCGGGGTGGCGGCTCGATCGTCACGATGACCTACCTCGGCGGCGAGCGGGCCGTTCCGCGGTACAACGTGATGGGCGTCGCGAAGGCGGCCCTGGAATCGTCGGTGCGGTACCTCGCCGCCGACCTCGGCCCCGCCAACATCCGCGTCAACGCCGTCTCGGCCGGACCGGTGCGAACACTCGCCGCCCGCTCCATCCCAGGCTTCGCGACGATGGAGGAGATGGTGGCGGAGCGCTCGCCGCTGAAGCGAAACATCGATGCCGCGGACGTCGCGAAGACGGCCGTCTACCTGCTCGACGCGGAGAACGTGACCGGCACCATCGCGTACGTCGACGCCGGCTACCACGCGATGGGGATGTGACGGTTGCGGCTGACCGTCGTCGGCTCGTCGCCGTCGTGGCCGAACCCGGGTGAGGCCTGCTCGGCCTACCTGGTCGAGACGGAGCACGGCAGCATCCTGCTCGACTGCGGCAACGGCTCGCTCGGTCGGTTCCGTCTCCTGCGCGACACCGGTCCCGACGCGATCGTCCTCAGCCACCTGCATCCCGACCACATCTCCGACCTGTGGTCGGTGATGTTCGGCATCACGTACGGCACACTCGGTTGGGCGTCGACGGTGCTGTACGCCCCGCCCGGCGGGCGCGTCGTGCTCGCCGAGATCCTCGACGCGTGGGGTCTCGGGCTCGCCGAGCTGGAGCGTGCGCTGCCGGTCCGCGAGTATCGCACGGCCGAGCCGCTGGCCCTTGCCGGGGCGACGCTCACGTTCGCCCGCACGCGGCACAGCGCGCATTCGTACGCGACGCGTATCGAGTCGGCCGGGCGCGTGCTCGTCTACACCGGTGACGCGGCGCTCGACGAGACCCTGATCAGACACGCTGCGGGCTGCCACCTCCTGCTTGCCGAGGCGACCACGGCCGACGCCGAGGCCGGCGCCGCCGCGCACATGAGCGCGCATGACGCGGCGCGGCTGGCGACCTCCGCCGGGGCCGATCGGCTCGTCCTGACGCATCTACCGGTCGAGCAGCGGGAAGAAGCGCTTGCCGCGGCGGCTCATCCTGACGTCTCGCTCGCGCTGCCCGATCGTGTCTTCGACGTCTGAACGAAATCCTTACACCGGCTACACGTCGGCGTCGCAGGCGCCGGCAACAATGGTCGTACGGGCCTGCGCGGCCCGTCGCGATCCCAACTCCCTCCTTCCAGCGGCCGGGCCTCGCAGCCCGGCCGTTTCCCTTTCCGGCTACCGGGAGAGCAGGAGTCGATACAGACGCCGCCCGACCGCGATCCGCAGCCGGTCGTGGGCGCACGTCAGGCGGGCCGGTGCCGTGAGGACGCCAGCCGCGACGACTGCTGCCAGGATGCGCGACTCGGGGTTCCGGGGCGAGAGCATGCTGTAGTCATCGTCCCGACTGCGGCGGGCAAGATCCCTCAGAACAGGGTGAGGTGCGGTGCTGCCTCGCCGCGCAGGGTCTCCGGATCGAACACGACGCACTCGACGCCGCGCGCGGCGGCCAGCACGCGCGCCTGTGGCGCGAAGTCGGGCGCGGCGACGATCGCCCGCGCCGGCGCGAGCGCTGGCGTGAGGTCGACCTGCTCGCGGTAGCGGATGACCTGTTCGACGGCTGCCGCGACGGCGCGGACGCGCTTGACCTCGACCAGCGTGACCCGTCCCGAGGCATCGCGGCAGTACAGGTCGACCGGGCCGACGTCGGTCGGCCGCTCCCGCTCGACGAGGACCAGCCCGTCCTCGATCACGTGCAGCGCCCGCACCAGGAGGGCGTGCAGGTCCAGTTCCCGGCCCTGACGCTCGATCGTCGCGTCGTCGGTCAGCGGGTAGCTGGTGTCGGCGTGGACGTTCAGGAGCAGAATCGTCAGGGTCTCGCTGGTCGCGGGGCGGCGGACCCGGATGACATCCTCGGTCTCCTCGATCACCGTCGGGCCGGCCATGTAGTTGATCGGCTTGGCGCCCGTGAGGGCATGGACGCAGACGCTCCCGTCCTCCTTGAAGAGGACGACTCGGTCTCCCGCTGCCAATCTCGTCTCGAGGCGGCCGGCGTAGCCGATCTCGCAGTGGGCGACCAGGACGCGCATCGGGTCACGCGACCGGTACGAGGCCGGAGAGGAGCCGCTCGATGCCCTCGACATGCTCGCGCATCACGACCCGGGCGGCGTCGCGGTCGTTGCGCGAGATCGCCGCGAGCAGGCGGTGGTGCTGCTCTGTCGAGTTGCTCAGGGTCTCGTCGCTGCGCGGCATCCCGTTCATGATGTCGGAGATGACACCGTGGACCTCGGTGATCGCGGCGACGAGCCGGAGGGAGCCGGACAGCGACGCGATTGCGACGTGGAGGCGCGCATCGACGGCGCGGTAGGCGGGGTACTCGGTGGCGTCGTGGCGCGCGGCCTCGTCCATCAGGGCGGCGATCCGCTCGACATCTGCGGGCGTCGCCCGGTCGGCCGCCAGCTCCGCGGAACCGATCTCCACCACGCGTCGGAAACGGAGGGTGTCGGCGAGGGCGGGTCCCAGATCGCGGACGACGTCGTGCGGGTCGCGTGCCCTGAGTTGCGGCAGCACGGCGACGACGAACGTCCCGCCGCCGCGGCCGCGGCGCGCCTCGAGGTAGCCGGCCTCGGCGAGCACGCGGAGCGCCTCCCGGACCGTCGAGCGTGACAGCGCGAACTGCAGGGCGAGCTCGCGCTCGGCCGGCAATCGTTCGCCGGGAGCCAGAAGGCCCATCTTGATCGCCCGCCCGATCCGCTCGACCGTCTGCTCGAAGGCGTTCGCCGTCCTGATCGGTGTGAAGACCGCGTCCGTGTCGATCGCGATGCCGCGCCGTGCCGCCTCCATCGTGCGCGGAGGCTACCAGCAGCCCGTCTCAGTACGGCCTCCAGCGGGCCTGCGGATCGTCGAGCTGCGACAGCCGTTCGGCCGCGACTGCATCGTGGCCGCGCCACGCGACGAAGCCGACGGCGAGCGTCTCGCGGAGCGCGATCAGCGGCCCGAGCCGGGGGTCGGCCGGGTCGGCGCCGTAGGCGGCGGCGAAGCGGCGGAAGATCGCGCTGTCCCCCCGGAAGCGCCGCTCGGTGACCTCGAGCGCGACGAGGTCGTACAGCGCCGGGCCGGACGACAGCGACTCCAGGTCGACGAGGACGGCACGACCGCCGGAGATGCGGAAGTTGCCGGCGTGCGCGTCGCTATGGAGCAGGACCGGTTCGTCCGTCGTCAGGCACGCAGCGAGGTCCTCCGCGCGCCGCCGGATCGTGCCGCCGACGCCGCGCGCGTCGAGCCAGCCGACCGGGTCGAACGGTGCGACCCGCCCGACGACCACTGACCCGGCAGCATGCCAGGCGCGTAGCGCGCGGCCCATCGCTCCGGCGTCGCGGCTGCCGTCGTCGGGCTCGTCGCACCAGAGGGAGACGACGTGGCCGGCGTGCTCGATCGGCCCGGCGAGGGGCGCCGCGATCGGCGCTCGAGCGGCCGCCAGTTCGTACGCCAACCGCACGGTCCCGGCATCGCCGGGCGCCACCCGTACGATCCCCCGCGACGACCTGAAGACGGCACCGCCCGAGGCGCGTAGGAGCTCGAGCGGTCCCGCGAGGTCGAGGGCGGCCCGTGCGATTCCGGCGAGGTCGGTCATCGAGCGATCACCGCCGGTCCGACCCGCTCGGGCGTGCAGTCGCCCTGCGTGGCATCGCGCAGCGCCGACGTGAACGCGGCGACGTCCGTGGTGGGCACGGTGAGCGACACCGTCACACCGTCGCCGTAGTCGTAGCGCACGTCGCAACCCTCGAAGCGGGCGACCGTCCGCAGGACCGCGGCGGTGCGTTCGTGCGAGTGGTGGATCGTCAGGCGCGTGCCGGGCGTCATGAGCCGCGTCGGCGCTCCCGCCAGGGCCGCCGCCAGGACCCCACCGTACGCGCGGACGAGCCCACCGACGCCGAGTTTCGTCCCGCCATACCAGCGCGCGACGACGACGGCGATGTCGTGGAGGCCAGCGCCTGCGATCGCCTGCAGCAACGGCCGCCCGGCGGATCCGGCCGGTTCGCCCGCGTCGCTCGCATAGCACGTGCCGTCGCGCAGGACGAAAGCCGGGACGACGTGCGTCGCGTCGCCGAACGCCGCCGCGGCCTCGGCGTGGAACGACTCCGCACCGCCGCGATCAGCGACCGGCGCCGCTCGCGCGAGGAACCGCGAGCCGCGTTCGCGAAGCTCCGCCTCGACGACCGATCGGAGCGTCCGGAACGCCTCCACGACGGGCACTCTACGACGATGCCGCGACGCCTCCAGGTCCGTGACGGCCTCGACGGCGCCCTCGCCGCCGACTTCGCGGCGATCCGCACTGAGATCGGTATCAGCGAGGTCTTCCCGCCGGAGGTCGAGGAGGCGGCACGCGCAGCGGTCGAGCGCGGTCCCGTCGCGGCGGAGCGCTCCGATCGGACGGCGATCGAGTTCGTCACGATCGACCCGCCGGGCAGCCGCGACCTCGACCAGGCACTCCACATCGCCGAGCGGGACGACGGACTGCGTGTCTCGTATGCGATCGCCGACGTCGGCGCGTTCGTCGATCGCGGCGGTCCGATCGAGGCGGAGGCGTGGCGTCGGGGCGTGACCGCCTACAGCCCGGATCTGCGCGCGCCGCTCTACCCGCCGGCGATCTCGGAGGGGAGCGCGAGCCTCCTGCCCGGCGCGAGGCGCCCGGCGTTCCTGTTCACGGCCGATCTCGACCGTCGTGGTGAGATCCGCGCCTTCGGGATCGAGCGGGCGGTCGTCGAGAGTCGGCAGCGTCTCTCCTACGCCGATGCCGAGCGCCGCGGGATGCCGCTGCTTCAGCGGCTCGGGCGGCTCCGTGAGGGGCGGGCGCGGGCACGGGGCGCGATCCGACTCGATCTGCCCGCGCAGGAGATCGTCCCCGATCGTCGCGCCGGCTGCGGCTACCGGCTGCGGTTCGAGCGGCGGCTGGAGATCGAGGACTGGAACGCGCACGTCTCGCTGCTGACGGGCATCGGAGCGGCGCAGGCGATGCTGGAGCGAGGTGAGGGCCTTCTGCGGGTGCTGGATCCGCCCGCTCCGGCCGACCTCGCGCGCGCCCGCGCCGCCGCCGCGGCGCTCGCCGAACCGACCGGGCCCGCGGCGCTGTCCGTGCTGCGCCGGGTGATGGGTCGCGCCCGTTACGCCTACTTCGCCGGCGGCTCGCCCGGCGGGCACGCCGGTCTGGGTGCGCCGTATGCGCACGTCACCGCACCCCTGCGGCGCCTCGCCGACCGGTATGTCCTGGAGTGGCTGGCAGACGGGCTCCGGCCTGGTTGGTCGGAGACGCTCGCGCGCCTCCCCGACGTGATGCGGGCGGCGGACGCGCGCGCTGGCCGCCTCGAGCGCGCCCTGATCGACGCGGCTGAGGCCCGCACCCTCGCTTTTCGCGTCGGCGATCGCTTCGATGCGCTCGTCCTCCACTGCGACGACCGTGGCGCTCAGATCCTGATCCTCCGCCCACCGGTTGTGGCCCGGCTCGATCAGCCAGCAGCGGTCGGCTCGCGCCTGCGCGTCACCCTCGCCGAGGTCGATCCGGCACGTCGGCGGGTCGTGTTCCGCAAGAGCCGCTAAAGGTCGGCGCCCTGCGCGCCGATCTGGAGGCTGCAGTCGCCGGAGCCGGCATCCCCTCCTCGCTCCAGTGGTTCCGGCGGCCGGGAAGTCCCCTTCCCCATCCCCACCCCTGAGGCCGGCGCGTCGCCCCCACGACCGCCGGCCTCAACCTTTCGCGAACACCGGCCGGAGCGCGGCGTAGACACGGCGATACCGGTCGTACGCCTCGTCGTACACGGCCCGGCGCGTCGGGTCGGGCTCGAGCGTCTCGCCGCCATGCCGCGCCATCGCGCGAGCGGCGGCGGCCGGGGTGGCGTGGAGGCCCGCGCCGGCGGCCGCGAGCATCGCGGCGCCCCGGGCCGTCGTCTCGACGTCCGCCGCGACGCGGACGGGCAGGCCGGTGACGTCCGCCCGCATCTGACGCCACAGCTGCGAGCGCGCACCGCCGGCGACGCAGACGATCTCGCGCGTCTCGAGCCCGGCGCCGCGCATCGCCTCGAGGACGTCGCGCAGGGCGTACGTCGAGCCCTCGAGCAGCGCCCGCAGGAGGTGTCCCCGCGTGTGCGCCGGCGTCAGGCCGTACCAGACGGCGCGCGCGGTGGCGTTCCACTCCGGCGCCATCGCGCCCATCAGGCAGGGCAGCCAGATCGCCCCGTCGGAGCCGGGCGGAGCGGTCGCGGCCAGGTCGTTGAGGAGGTCGTAGACACTGACGCGCTCCTCGCCGGCGCGATCGAGTTCCTCGGCGCCGAGGTGGTCACGGAACCAGCGGTAGGCGCCGCCCGAGACGAAACCGGGGTTCTCGAGCAGCCAGGTGTCGGGGTCGGCGTGCGGGTGCAGTTCGACCAGGCGCGTGGGATCGAGGACGGGGCTGCTGGTGACGGCGCAGATCGGCTCCGCCGTACCGATCA
This sequence comes from Actinomycetota bacterium, assembly GCA_009885805.1. Classification (GTDB taxonomy): domain Bacteria; phylum Actinomycetota; class Thermoleophilia; order Gaiellales; family F1-60-MAGs149; genus VFJZ01. The sequence continues at coordinate 14,015 of VFJZ01000052.1, read as the reverse complement.
CGTCGCAGACCGCTCCCGGTTCGATGACGCCGGCGCCGAGCGTCGCCGCCATCTCGTCGCCGCAGCCGCAGACGACGAGAGTCGCCGCCGCGAGGCCGGCGGCCTCCCGCAGCCAGGGGGCGACCTCGCCGAGGACTGCATGCGGCGCGACGACGCGTGCGAGGCGGTCGCCGTCGACGCCGAACGCGTCGCAGAGACGCGCATCCCAGTCGCGGGTCCTGGCATCGAGCAGCATCGAGCTCGACGCGTTCGACGGATCGACCGCGTACACGTCGCTGGCCGCGTGGGCGACGTACGAGCCGGGCAGGAGGTAGTGCGCCGTCCGGGCGTAGACGTCCGGTTCGTGGCGCCGAATCCACGCGATCTTCGCGCCGACGTGACCGCCGTCGAGGTTGCAGCCGCTGGTGGCGTACAGCTCCCCCACATCGATCGTCTCGCGCAGCTCGTCGCAGACCTGGTCGCCGCGGCGGTCCATCCAGATGATCGCGTCGCGCAGCGGCTCACCGGCGGCGTCGACGCAGACGAGCCCGTCGAGCTGCGCACCGAACGACATCGCCGCGATGCGGCTGCGGTCGATTCCGGCCGTCGCCTCGGCGACCGTGCGAGCGAGCGCCGCGAGCCACGAGCGTGGGTCCTGCTCGGCCCAGCCAGGTCGCGGATAGCGCACGTCGTACCCCTCGTACGCGACGGCGACGAGTGTCCCCTCGGCGTCGATCAGCTGAGCGCACGTTCCCTGCGAGCCGACGTCGATCCCGAGGACCAGGTCCCTCATCCCGGCCCCCGACGGTAGACCGCGAAGTCGAACGCGTCCGCCACGTGGTGCTCCTGCGACGCCGCCACGGCGATGTCGGCCGCGTCGTAGTCGACCTGGCGCAGCGACAGGAGCGGCGCGCCCTCCTCCACCTGCAGGCGCCCTGCGAGGAAGGCGTCGGCCGTCACCGGCCGTAGGGTCGCGACCCCGTGGTGGATGCGGCCGCCGACCGCCGCATAGACGGACTCGCCGTCGAGGGCGATCCCCGCCGGCAGGTAGTCGACGGAGTAGACGACGCGGCGCCCGTTCGCGGTGCGCACCCGCCGCAGGACCGTCAGCGCCGCCACGCTCAGGGCTGCCTCGACCCAACCTGGCACCGCCTCCTGCGTGACCGTGCGGTCGATCGTGCCGGGGACGAGACCGAAGGAGGCGATCACGTCCGTCACGCCGGCGTTCTGCTCGAGGTTGTTCGCCAGCAGCGGTCGCCCGGTGACGAACGTGCCTGACCCGTGGACGCGACGGACGAGGCCCTCCTCCTCGAGCGCGCGCAGGGCATCGCGCAGGCTCGTTCGGGAGACGGCGAGCTGCCGGGCGAGGTCGGGCTCCGACGGCAGGCGCTCGCCCGGCAGGCGACTGCCGTCGAGGATCTGCTCGCGGAGGCCGCGCGCGGTGGCGGCCGCGACGGTCACGGCTGGACGACCACCTTCAGTACCTCGCCGGCACGGATGCGCGCGAACGCGGCCGGTGTTTCGTCGAGGCCGATGATCTCGCTGACGACGCGGCGGATGCCGCCGTCGTCGCGGGCGAGCATGTCGAGCGCTTGCTGCTGATCGCGGTAGCGGGACGCGTACGACCCGTGGACCTGCACCTCCTGGTAGTGGAGGATGTTCGACGGGAACCTCATGTGCGTCGTCCCCTTCGGCAGCCCGCCGAAGAACAGCACTCGGCCGCGCGGCGCGGCCATCTCCATCGCCTGCTCCTGGGCGCGGTCGGAACTGCAGGCGACGATCACGACGTCGGCGCCGAAGTCGTCCGTTGCGGCCCGGACGGCGGCGATGCCGTCGTCCCCGGCAACCTCCAGGTACTGCATCCGGTCCTGCCCGAGGACGCCCTCGGCGAGCGTGAGGCGGTTCGCGGCCGTTTCCAGCAGGAGCACGGACGAGGCGCCCTGCGCGCGCGCCAGCGCGCAGTGCGCGATCCCGACCGGCCCGGCGCCGACCACGGCGACCGTCTGATCGAGGCCGATGGCGATGTCCTTGTGGCCGCAGATGGCATCGGAGAGCGGGTCGGTGAAGGTGGCATGGGCGTGACTGAGTCCGTCCGGAATCCGGAACAGCCCCTTGCAGGCTATGGCGGGGATCGCCACGTACTCGGCGTAGGCGCCCGGGAAGTCGAAGCCCATCAGCTGGTAGTGAAGGCAGATGTGCTCGTTGCCGCTTCTGCAGAGCCGGCAGCGGCCGCAATAGAGCGTCGAGATGCAGTGGACGGCGTCACCGACCCCGACGTGCGCCGCGTCGTGGGCGTCGGGTCCGACCTCGAGCACCTCGCCGCAGATCTCGTGGCCGAGCAGCCAGGGCCCTTCGATCCGGCGGTCGCCGTTGAAGAAGACGCGGACGTCGGTGCCGCAGATACCGGTCGCGGTGACGCGCAGAAGCGCACCGTCCGGCGGGCAGACGGGGTCGGGGACGGTGCCGAGGGTCATCTCGCCCGGGCCTTGCCAGATCGCTGCGCGCACGCCTTCTCCAGTTGTCGGACAACTTGCCTCCCCGCAGAGTACACTGCCGCGCATGTCTGAGTTCATCTTCATGCTCACGCGCAACGACACCACCCTGTCAGACGCCCGTACGATCTACGCCTCGATAGCGGACACCGGCGTCCGCCACGTCGGCTGCAAGGACGTCGGGCTACCGACCGATCAACTCGCCGCGTTCATGGACGAGATTCGCGCGAACGGGCACACCTCGTACCTCGAAGTCGTCTCGGAGACTGCCGAGCAGACGCTGCAGTCAGCCAGGGTCGCGGCCGAGATCGGGCCCGACTACCTGATCGGCGGCACGCTGATCGAGCCCGTCCAGGAGATTCTCGCCGGCACCGGCATCCGCTTCTTCCCGTACGTCGGCGAGATCGTCGGGCATCCCTGCCTGCTGCGCGGCTCCGTCGCGCGCATCTGCGACGACGCCCGACGCGTGGAGGCGGCGGGTGTCGACGGCATCAACCTCCTCGCCTATCGCTACGACGGCGACGTGCCTGCCCTCGTCCGCGCCGTGGCCGAGGCAACGAGCCTGCCGCTGATCTGCGCTGGCTCCGTCGACTCGATCGAACGGATCTCGGAGCTGCGTGACCTCGGCGTGTGGGCGTTCACGATCGGCACCGCCGCCCTCGACGGCGTGATCGTCCCGGGCGAGCCCCTTGCCGGTCAGCTGGCGGCGACGCTCGCCGCCAGCCGACCGTAGTGGTGCGCCACGGGCAGCTCAGTGGACGATCTTGAACGTGAACTCGAAGGCCACGGCCGACAGGGCATGGAGCTTCATCGTGCCCTGCGCGTCCTTGTAGCGGCCGGTGCCGCCGGTGATGGCGAGTGTCGAGTCGCCCGCGTCGAGGAACGGTCCCTGAACCGTGATCTGGCCACCCGCGAGGGTGTTCGTCCAGCTGCACTCCCAGACGGCCCCGACGACGGTGCGGACGCAGCTGCCTGAACTGGTTCCGACCTTGGTCGTGTTGGTCTTGTCGAACAGTTCGTTGCCGAACGCGAGCAGGTCGCCGACCGAGTCGCCAGTCGGCGCGTTGTCGACGACGACGTCGGTTGTCGCCCGCTCGACCACCACGATCTTCTTCTTGCTCTTGCCGCCGTCGCCGTCCGCGCTGGCGATGGACACGACGCCGATCGGTACGGCCGCTGCGACGAGCAGCGCGATGATCAGGTTCCCCGCTTCACGTGGTTCCCCCTCTGGAGTGGATACGCGACTCTAGATGAGAAACGTCTACGGCACCAGTCAGGTGGCGACGATCACGTGCGTGGCGCCCGGGCCGTGCATGCCGAGGATCAGGACCTTCTCGATGTCGGCGGTGCGGCTCGGACCGCTCTGGAAGGCCGTGAGCGAACCGGGCGGAAGGATACGGAGCGCCTCGGCCAGGCCGCCGACGAGATGTTCGGCCGGGACCACGCAAACGTGGAGCGGCGCGATCAGCGCCGCTGCCCGCCCGGCCGCCGCGGAGATGACGATCGAGCCCGTCGCGGCCACGGCGAGCGCGCAGCCGGTTACGGTCGCCTCGAGTGCGCCGAGGACGGCGCGATCGGCCACAGCTTCCTCGTACGCAATGGCCGCGATCCCGGCGGCAGCGAGCGCGCCCTCGACCGGCGCCTGGTGATCGCCGAGATCCGCGCCGAGCGCGACGCGCCGGGCGTCACCGAGCGCCGCGACGACCGCTGCGCTCACCGCCGCTGCCGGGCGCAGCTCGCACGTCCCGTTGACGGCGGTCAGTTCGTGGACGAACCGCGCGTACAGCTCGTCGCCGGGTCGCAGCTCCGTGTGGACGGCCGGCAGGCTGCTGACATCCGGCAGCGGCGGGCCGGGGCGTGCCGCTGCCAGGCGCGCGATGAACGCGTCGCGCTCCATCAGCGCCGCCTGCGCCCGGGAAGCAGCAGATCGCGGTCGCGTGTCCACCGCCGGAGCGGCCCGAGGCCGCGTCGGACGACGCCGCCCCGCGCGAGGAGCCTCAGGGATGCGATCCCGACCCGCCCGCTCAGCCGGTAGAGGAGTGGCGACGACCAGGCGCGCGACCAGGCGCCGTAGGCGAGTCGTTCGAACCGCCCGGGGATGCGCCGGCCGACGCGGTCACGGCGCAGGTCGACGAGGAGGTCGTGGAGGGGGATCTTGACGGGACAGACATCGTCGCAGGCGGCGCAGAGGCTGGAGGCGTGCGCGACCTCCAGGCCTTCGGCCGACGGCTTGAAGAGGGGAGTCAGGACGGCGCCGATCGGGCCGCCGTAGACCCAGCCGTAGGCGTGGCCGCCGACCTGGCGATAGACGGGGCAGACGTTCTGGCAGGCCCCGCAGCGGATGCAGTTGAGGATGTCCTGGTAGCCGGTGCCGAGGATCGCCGAGCGGCCGCCGTCGACGAGCACGACGTGCATCTCGTCCGGGCCGTCCGGCTCGCCCTCGCGCCGTGGCCCGGAGGCGATCGACAGGTAGGTCGTCAGCTGCTGCCCGGTCCCGGACGCCACGAGCAGCGGGATCAGGACGGAGAGGTCGGCCGTGCGCGGCAGGAGGCGCTCGACGCCGACAAGGGCGATGTGAACACGTGGCAGCGACGTCGCGAGCCTTGCGTTCCCCTCGTTGGTCACGAGGACGACCGAACCGGACTCGGCGACGGCGAAGTTGCCGCCGGTGATGCCGACGTCGGCGCGCAGGAACACGTCCCGCAGCTGCTCGCGGGCGAACGCGGTCAGCGCCCGCGGGTCGTCGCCCAGGTCGCGACCGGCGATCGCCGAGAACAGCTCGCGCACCTCGCCGCGCGTCTTGTGGATGATCGGTCCGATGATGTGGCTGGGTCGATCGTTGGCGATCTGGACGACGTACTCGCCGAGGTCGGTCTCGACGACCTCGAACCCGGCGGCCTCCAGCGCGGGATTGAGTTCGATCTCCTCGGTCAGCATCGACTTCGACTTGACGATCAGCTGCGCACCGGCATCCCGGCAGATGCCCGCCACGATCGCGTTCGCCTCAGTGGCGTCTCCCGCGAAGTGCACGCGGGTGCCGTTGGCCTCGGCCGCGTCCGTGAAGGCCGCGACGTACTCCGGCAGGTTGGCGACGGCGTGCGCGCGGATGTCCCGTCCGAGCTCGCGGAGGCGTTCGCGATCGCCGGTCGCGAACAGGGCGCGCGAGTGGGCGACGGTGCCGTCGACGGCTGCCGGAATCGCCTTCCGCTGGAACGGCTTCGCGAGCTGCTCGGCGGCGCGGCCCTCGAACGTCGTACCGGTCAGGTGGTCGCCGCTCACGGCAGCGCCTCCGCGAGCAGGGACGCGAGGTGCAGCGTGCGGACGGGCGAGCCGGTCCGTGACAGTCGTCCGCCGAGGTGCAGCAGGCAACCGCCGTCGCCCGACACGAGCACGTCGACCGCCGCTGCGGCGACGTCCGCGAGCTTGCTGTCGGCCATCGCAACGGAGACGTCCGGATAGCGGACGGCGAAGCTGCCGCCGAAGCCGCAGCAGCGCTCGGCCGAGCCGATCTCGACCAGCTCCAGGCCCGCGACGGCGGCGAGCAACGTCCGCGGCGCGTCACGCACGCGCAGCTCGCGCAGGCCGTGGCAGGCGTCGTGGTAGCCGACGCGTCCACTCCAGGCGAGCGGCGGCAACTCCCGCTCGGCCACGAACGCAGACCACTCGACGACGCGGGCGGAGACGGCGCGCGCGGCCGCCTCGTCGCGGTCGCCGCGGAACAGCTCGCGCCAGTGGAGCCGCATCATCGCGCCGCACGACCCGGAGGGGACGACGACGGGTCCCGCCGTCCGGGCCAGCGCCCGCAACGTCCGCCGCGCGACGCGGCGCGCGGCGTCGTCGAAACCCGAGTTGAAGGCCGGCTGACCGCAGCAGGTGGCGCCTCGCGGAGCAGCAACGTCGCAGCCGCACGCGGTCAGCACCCGGCTCGCGTCGGCGACGGTGTCCGGCGTCATCAGATCGCCGAGGCAGGTGCCGAAGAGCGTGACGGGGAGGCGTCCAGCGGACGCCTCCCCGTCAGGTCGGTCAGTCGCGGCCATCGGGCCGCAGAGTAGTTCAGGCGCCCTGGTTGACGAAGCGCCCGAGCACCTCGTACTTCTTCGGGTTCGCGCTCTTCAGGTAGTAGGCGTAGAGGATGCTGAGCGCCGGGACTGCGACGCCGATGATGCCGATCAGCGAGAACTGCAGCTTGTCGCTCATGTACATGATGTCGATCCACGGAATCTCGAACCGCGGGTTCACGTAGAACGCACCGGCGGCCAGGAAGTAGAGGTTCGAGTACAGCAGCAGCAGCACGTAGATCTGGCCCAGGAAGCCGATCCACGGAGCGGCGATCGTCTTCCACCAGTGCATCTCGGTCGGGTGTTCGCGGCGGAAGTAGAAGAACGTCGACAGCGACGTCAGCGCCTGCACGAGCACGATCCAGATCACGCCTTGCACCGCCAGCCACCCGTACATCTCGAGCGGCGCGCGGTTGAGGAACCAGAAGACCAGGATCAGCGTCGTGTTCAGGACCATCACCGCGACGATGGCGACGTGCGGCGTCTTGTGCTTCGGGTGCGTCCGACCGAGCGCGCGCGGCATGATCCCTTCACGGCCGAGCGCGTACCAGTAGCGGATGCCCGCGTTCAGCAGCGCGGCGCCGCAGGCGAGCGCGCCCGTCACGATCAGCCAGTCCATCAATGCGGCGAAGAAGTGGCTGGTGAACGCCTCGAACGGGCCCGTGACGATGTTCGAGAAGCCGGGCACGAAGGCGAAGCCGTTGATCGTCACCTCCTCGGTCGCGGCGCCGCCGGCGAAGGCCGCATCGAGCGCGCCGTTGCCGCCGTAGGCCGTGACGACCGCCCACATCATCAGCGTGTAGAGCACACCGACGCCGACGCAGGAGAAGTAGACGGCGATCGGGATCGTCCGCTGCGGATCTTTCGACTCCTCGGCATAGTTCGGGGCGGCCTCGAAGCCGACCCACGACCAGAACGCGAAGAAGACGCCGATGCCGGGCGCGACGCCCTCACCGAAGCTCCACGGCAGAATCGGCGTAAGCGAGATGCCGTCCGCGCCGCCCTGGAACATCACCGCTGCCGTGAAGATGAGGATGATCACGACCTCGCCGATCAGTGCGACGCCGAGCACCTTGGCCGAGATCTGCACGTCGAAGTAGCCGAGCGCGGCCACGCACACGACGGCGAACAGCGCGTACCAGATCCAACCGAGGTTGGGGAACCAGCTTGCGTGGACGTTGATCGTGTTCTGGGTGAAGGCTGCGAAGCCACCGATCAGCGAGGTGCCGAAGATCGTGTAGGCGATCATCAGCGAGAACCCCGACATCAGCCCCGCCGGACGCCCGATGCCGTGCGACACGAACGTGTACATGCCGCCGGCCGCCCGCATCTTCAGGCACATCTGCACGTACGAGACCGAGAAGATCGTCAGCACGATCGTCGCGAACGCGAAGGCGCCGGGGCCGCCGTAGCCGGAGCCGAACGGCCCGACGTAGGGTGTGTTGAACAGCGTCACGGCCAGCGGCGCCGAGCCCGTAACGCACAGAAAGAGAATCGGAATGAGGCCGACGGCGCCGCCACGCAGCTTGTCGACGTCGTCGCGTTGCGAGATGTCGACGTTCGTGACGGTCCCCTCGTGGTGCATCTCGGTCAAAGTTGTTCCTCCCCAGGAAGTCCGTAGGACGGCGCCATCTTGAACCCACGGGCGTTCGGACGCAAGGGGTGAGGTTCTCCAAGTACACTCGTGAAATCACCGAATCGCATCTCCAGCGACTGGACGAGGCGCTCGCTGCCGAGGCCGAGGGGCTCCGCGCGCACCTCGCCGGTGGCGACCCTGCGCCCCACTTCGCAGTGGCAACGGCGAGCTACCGGGCATCCTGGGAGGCGGCGACGCCGCTGTCGTTCGGGCGGCTCGTCGGCATGCTGAAGACGGCCGTCCTGGCCGGCGAGCCCCACGAGGCGGCGACGTACACGCTCGCGCAGCTTCCGGCCGACTCCGCGTCGCCGGTTGCGGCCTACGCCGAGGCCCTCGCGGCCGCCGTGCTCGGCGACGACGACCGTGTCCGCCGTGCGGCCGGCGTCATGGCCGCCGAGGGCGGCGCGTTCGAGCGGACGGCCACGGCTCTGGTCGCCCTCGCGGACGGCGACGAAGCCGGTCTCGCGACCGCGGTGCGGGTGATTCGCACCGACTTCGCCGAGCGCGATGCGCATCTCACCGGCGTGCCCGTGGCGGACACCGCGCTCGTCCTCGAGCGGCTCACGGCGATCAGGCCCTGACGGCAGCGCCGATCCGGCCGATCGCCTCGGCGATCACGTCCGGTGCCGCGGCCAGCGACAGTCGGAGCAGTCCGGCCCCGCCGGGGCCGAAGGTATCTCCCGGCGCGCAGGCGACGCCGTGGTCGGTGACGAGGCGCTTGGCGAACGCCAGCGTGTCCGTCGTTGCAGCGGACACGTCGGCGAAGATGTAGAACGCGCCGCGCGGCTCGGCGACGAACAGGCCCTCGTCACGCAGCAGGCGCACGGCGAGGTCGCGGCGCTCGCGGTACGCGTCGCGCATCTCGGTCACGCAGTCCTGCGGCCCGCTCAGGGCGGCGACCGCCGCCCACTGCGCCGGTGCAGTCGGGCAGGAGATCTCGACCTCCGGCACCTTCGCGATGACCGGGACGAGTGCCGCCGGGGCAGCGAGGTACGCGATCCGCCAGCCGGTCATCGCATACGTCTTCGACAGCGAGTGGATCGCGACCACGCGGTCCGGGTCGAACGGAATCGACGGGACGTGCTCGCCGTCGAACGCCATCTCGTCGTATACCTCGTCGGACAGCACCGCGAGGCCGTGACGGGCAGCGATCGCGACCGTCGCCGCGACCGTCTCGCCACGCCAGACGGCGCCGGTCGGGTTCGACGGCGTGTTCGTGATCATGACGCGCACCCGTGCGCGCGCCGCGAGCGCGTCGAGCCGTTCGAGGTCGGGTTCGAAGCCGGGCGCGGGCGGCAGCGGGTAGCGGATCACCTCGAGCCCGAGGAGGGTGCAGATCCCTGCGTAGTTCGGCCAGCCGGGGTCGGGCACGAGGACGGCGTCGCCGCGCTCCGCCAGGGCGGCGAGCGTGGCCAGGACGCCCTGGACGCCACCGGCGGTCGCCACGATCCGGTCGGCCGAGACCGGCACGCCGCGGCGGGCGAGGCTCGCTGCCGCCGCCTCCCGCAGCTCGGGGACGCCGCGGCTCGCCGTGTAGCGCGTCCGGCCGGCGCGGGCGGCCGCGTCCGCGGCGGCGACGATGTGCGGCGGCGTGTCGAAGTCGGGCTCGCCGAAGCCGAGGTTGAGCGTGTCGCCGCGCGCCATCGCGAGCTCCATCACCTCGCGGATCCCGGAGCGCGGCATCGCGGCGATCGTCGCCGCCGGGCGCGGCAGTATCACGCGCGGAAGGGCGCCGGGCAGGCGGAGATTTTCGGCACCTTCACGCGCGCGATCGCGCTCGCCGGAGAGGGCTGGCAGCTCTGCGCGATGCCGACGTCGCAGGCGACGCTGAGGAAGATGAACGCGTCGGCCAGCGTGAAGTCGTGATGGTCGACCAGCAGTCGCGCGGCCTCCTCGCAGGCGATCTCGATCGCGCCGCCGAGGTCGCCGAGCGTCGTGCCGTGCGTCACCCAGCAGTCGGCCAACTCCGTCACGGGCCAGGTGCCCTGCGCGCCCTTCAGGAGACCGACGCGAATCAGGATCTCGCCGTCGATCTCCACGCCCGTCCCCGAGATCTCGCCATCACCCATGCAGGCGTGCATGTCGCCGATCGCGAGCATGCCGCCGTCCTGGCGGACGGGGAGATAGACGGTCGAGCCGGGGCCGTGCAGGTGGTTGTCGAGGTTGCCGCCGTGCTCGCCGGCGAGGAAGTTGATGCATTCGGCGCCGCCCGTCGCGCAACCGATCACGCCGACCATCGGACGGATCGGGAAGCGCACCCGGTCGTTCATGTGGATCACGCCGTCCTCGACCCTGAAGATCCGCGTCACCGGCCCGGGCACCTTCGCTGCGAGCTGACCGAAGCCGGGGATCACCATCGCGGCGCCACGCGGCCCCGGGCTGATCTCGAGCAGTTCCACGACGAGGGAGTCGCCCGGCTCGGCGCCACGGACTGCGATCGGGCCGGTGGCGGCATTGACGCGCTCCAGGTCGAGGGCGGTGAAGAGGTCGTCCTCGCTCGTCACCTGGCCGTGGAAGCAGTCGTTCAGCTCCAGTCGCAGGACGGCGCCGGGATCGACCGTCACCACCGGTTCCATGCTCGGGCCGAACGCCCAGACGTGATGCTCGCGGCTGATCTCGTGGTCGACGGCGATGATGGCCATGCCGGCAGCTTACGCCCGGGCCGTGCGCTGCACCAGGAAGACGCCGGCGCCGGCGACGGCGATGCCGGCGATCGCCAGGGCGTGCAGTTCCTCGCCGAAGATCAGGAACGCCTCGACCGCGGCGAGCGGCGGCGTCAGGTACATGAGCGAGACGGTGCTCGCGGCGGTGGAGCGGCGGATCACGATCATCAGCAACGAGATCGCGCCGATCGAGAGCACGATCACCATCCAGGCCAGGCCGCCGAGGACCTCGGCGTTCCAGGTGACCTGTTGCCCCTCGAAGGCGACGCTGCCGACCGCCATCAGCATGGCGGCGGCCGCGTACTGCGTGACCGCGCCCGGCCAGATGCCGACGCCGGTGCAGAAACGCTTCTGGTACAGCGTTCCCGTCGTGACGCCCGCCAGGGCGACGAAGGCAAGGACGATTGCGAGCGCCCCGACCTCGCCGATCACGAGCCGCTCCCACAGGACCATGCCGATTCCGGCGAGCCCCGCTGCGAAGCCGAGCCACTGGCCGCCGGTGACCCGCTCGCCGAGGACGGCGCCGACCAGGCACGCGGTGACGATCGGTTGGAGCCCGGCGACGAGCGCGGCGACGCCGGTCGGCATCCCCTCGGCGACCGACCAGAACACGCCGCCGAGGTAGACCCCGTGCAGTGTCAAGCCGACGACGGCAACGTGCGCGGCGAGCCGCCGCGACGGGAGGGCGGGACGGCGCCAGGCGACGACGAGCGCGGCGATCGCGGCCGCGATCGCGAACCGGATCGCCAGCAGCGTCAGCGGCTCGGCGTGGGGCGCGACGAGCCGCGCGCCGACGAAGCCGGTCGACCAGAGGAAGACGAAGGCGGCGGGGACGATGACGGCGTACCGTACCGGTATGGGTTTGCTCGAGCGCGACGCCGCCGTCATTGCCGGCATCAACAAGCTGCGGTTCTCCGGCCTCGCCGTCACGGGCGGCCAGGGGTCGCGGCTGCGGCTGGAAGATGGGCGCGACGTCCTCGACCTGTCGGCGTCGTGGGGCGCCTGTGCGCTCGGCAACAGCCATCCGTCGATCGGGGCGGCGGTGGCGCGGGCCCTGGTCGACATGGCGGGTGCGAGCATCCTCTCCGCGGTCAACGAGCCCGCCGTCGCACTCGCCGAGCGCCTGCTGGCGACACTCCCGGACGCCGACTCCCGTCGGGTCTGGTTCGGCCACTCCGGGTCGGACGCCAACGACACGGCCGCCCGCGTCGTCACCGCGGCCACCGGCCGCCCACGTGTGGTCGCGTTCGAGGGCGCCTACCACGGTGGCCTCGCCGGGTCGAGCGCGATCTCCGGGCACCCGTCGCTCGACCACGGCGCCAAGGCGCCCGGCCTGATCCAGCTGCCGTACCCCGACCCGCGCGAGGGCGCCGAAGCGGGTGGCGACGTGCTGGAGATCCTCGACGCGCACCTCGCCCGACACGGCCGCGAGGTGGCGGCGCTGTTCGTCGAGCCGATCCTCTCCGACGGCGGTCTGATCGTCCCGCCGGCCGGCTTCCTGCACGGCCTGGCTGCCCGCTGTCGCGCGCACGGGATCCTCCTCGTCTGCGACGAGGTCAAGGTCGGGCTCGCACGCACCGGGCACCTGCACGCGTTCGAGGCGGAGGAGATCGTTCCGGACATCATCTGCCTCGGCAAGGGCCTCGGCGGAGGCCTGCCGCTGTCGGCGGTGATCGGCCCGGTGGCGGTGATGGACCACACGACCGCGTTCTCCCTGATGACGACGGCAGGCAACCCGGCGTGCGCCTCGGCCGGCCTCGCCGTTCTCGACACGATTGCGCGGGAGCGCCTCGCCCCGCGTGCTGCCGTCGCCGGCGAACGATTCACGGCAGGCCTGCGCGCGCTTGGCCATCCGCTCGTCCGCGACGTGCGCGGCCGCGGGTTGGCGATCGGCGTCGAGCTAGCCGAACGCGGCGCCGGGGCGAAGGCGTGCGTGCGCGCGCTCGAGCTCGGCGCCGTCTTCTACTTCGTGGGTCGGGACGTCCTGGAGCTGACGCCGGCTCTGACGATCAGCGACGCCGAGATCGACGAGGGCGTCGCCCTGATCGGCCGGGCGCTCGACGATGTCGCGGCCGGGCGCGTGCCGGATTCAGCCGTCGCGGCCTACGCGGCCTGGTAGTCGAACTCCGCAACGAACCCGGCCGGGAAGGTCGGGTACGAGCCGTCGTGGATTGCGACGCGGTAGCAGCGCGTGCCGCCCGGCGGCACGGGATTCGCATCGTCCACCGTCCGCACGGCTCCGGTTGCAGGCGTCCCGAAGTCGATCGTGCCGCCGGTGAGCGGCGCGGCGCAGGTCCCGTTCCGGAACTCGACGTTCGTCTGCCAGTCGACGGGCGCGGCCGGCTGCGTGTAGGTGATGACCTGTCCCGCCGGTGTGGGGGTCACCGTCAAGCCGATCCGCACGGCCGGCGTCCGCGTGCCGTGCACGACGCGAACGCCCCGCGGCCGCGACCAGCGACCGCCGGCAGAGACGCGCCAGCTGCGGTAGCACCAGCTGCCCGGCTCCGCCTGCTGGCCGAAGGCCGGGACGAGGCGCGCCGTCGACACCGCGTAGAAGAACTCGGCGCGCCGGTCGACCGGGGACGACGGGCAGGCGCCGCGCCGTCGTCCGACGACCACGGCGACACCGCCGCGACCGAACACCCGGAGGCCGGCCGTCGCGATCGTCCCGAGCGGGTCCGCGTCGATGCGCAGACCGCCCGCGCTTCGCGGTGCCCGGTCCTGGCAGGCAGACAGCATCGCCGTCGTGATCGGGCGTCGCCGGCCGCCGTAGTAGCGGACGACGCCGCGGATGTCGTCGGGCTGGATCACACGGCAGCGCTGCAACCAGCGCCGGCCGCAAAGACGTTCGCCGCGATCATTGGAGGCGACCATCGTCGAGCAGCGACGGTTCTCGTGGCCGAGTCCGATCGCGTGACCGATCTCGTGCGCCATGATCTGACGGAAGAGGTCGCGGTCGCGGCAGCCGCGGACGACCGCCACGTCTCCGAACGAGATACCGCCGGTGCCGTTCGGCGGCGCGGCCGTCGCGCCGGCCGCGCCGAGGCAGTCGAGCCCCTCCTGACCGCGGCGCACGGTCCGAATCCGGATCAGGGCCCGTGGCGCCGGCGCCGGCACGAGCGTCATGCGCATGCCGGTCGCGTTCCAGGCAGCGATGCCCATCCGCGCGGCGCCGCCGTACGCCCCG
>VFJZ01000007.1 GCA_009885805.1 Actinomycetota bacterium | reverse complement strand
GCGCCTTCATCATCGATCCACCGCAGCCGCGGCCACCGGCCCGTGAGCTCGTCATGGTGATGAACGGGTTCGACACCGACGGCGACGGCTCCAACAACTTCTACACCGTCAACGGTCGCTCGTTCTACTACGCCCGCTATCCGATCCGTGTGCGTCGGGGCGAGACCGTCCGCGTCTACCTCGCCAACCTGACGGAGTTCGACCTGATCAACTCGTTCCACCTCCACGGTGAGGTGTTCCGCTGGTACCCGACCGGCACGGGGTCCCACTACGAGCTGACCGACACCGTGATGCTCTGCCAGGGCCAGCGCGGCATCATCGAGATCGACTTCCAGAACACCGGCCTGTTCATGTTCCACGCGCACCAGTCGGAGTTCACCGACCTCGGCTGGATGGGCTTCTTCCAGGTCGACGATTGATCACCGCCGCCGAACCGGCGCCGCGCCTGCGCGCGATCGGCCTCGCGCTCGTCCCGCTCGCGCTGCTGGCGATCGCCGTCGGCCTCGTAGCGGCGGCCGGCGACCGCGTCACCGGCCTCGCGGGCGATCCGCCGCCGGCACCCGACGCCGTCTCGTTCGAGCGCGTACGCTTCGAGCAAGGCGCGATCGAGATCGTGGTGCGGAACCCACAGCCGGAAGATCTGACGATCGCCGTCGTGACGGTCGACGACGCGATCGTCCACTTCACCAGCGACGGCTCGGCGACGCTGGGACGCCTCGCGCAGCGAACCTTGCACGTTCCGTATCACTGGGTCGAAGGCGACCCCTACCTCGTCGGCGTGACGACATCCTCGGGCATCGAGACGACCACCGAGATTCCCGCCGCGGTCGCCGCGGTCCGGCCAGCGGTCCGGTCGATGCTCGGGTTCGGGCTGGTCGGTCTCCTGGTCGGCTTCGTCCCGGTCGCCCTCGGGCTCCTCTGGCTTCCGGGCTTGCGCCGCGCGAGCCCGCGCGCCTTGACGGGCTTCCTCGCCTTTACCTGCGGCCTGCTGGCGTTTCTCGCCGTCGAGGCGTTCGCCGAGGCGCTGTCTCTGCAGGCGACTCTACCGGCGGCCTTCCACGGCACCGGCATCGTCCTCGTCGGCGTGGCCGCCTCGACGCTCGGGCTAGCGTGGGTTTCGCAACGGCTGACGCGGACGGCCGGTGGCCTGGCCCTGATGGTCGCGATCGGCATCGGCGTCCACAACCTCGGCGAGGGCCTTGCGATCGGCGCCTCGTTTGCGCTCGGTGAGGCCGCTCTGGGAACGTTCCTGATCCTCGGCTTCATGATCCACAACGTCACCGAAGGCCTCGGCATCGCGGCGCCGATCGCGAGTGGAGGGGAGACCGCGTCGCGCTGGCGCCTGCTGTTGCTGGCGGCCGTCGCCGGTCTGCCGGCGGTACCCGGGACGTGGATCGGCGGGTACACCACCAGCAGCGTCACCGGCGTGTTCTTCTTCGCCCTGGCCGCCGGTGCGGCGCTGCAGGTCGTGTGGGAGATCTCCCGTCGCGTCAGACCGCGGCTAGCCGCCGACCCGACGCTGCGCGGTCCGGTGCTGAGCGGCGCCGTCCTCGGGCTCGTCGCCATGTACGCGACGGGCGTCGCGCTCGGCTAGCCGGCCATACGCGCCGTCGCCGCCTTCTCGGCGGCACGCTGGAGCGACTCCGACATCGACGGCGTCACCGTGCCGGCCTGCGCGAGGGCGTCGACCGTCAGCCCGGCCCGGACTGCGAGGGCCAGCGTCGCGACCATCTCCGAGGCGCGGTAGCCGGCGATCGACGCTCCCCGCAGCACGCCGGACGCCGCGTCGGCAACCAACTTGACCATGCCCTCGTGATTGCCGGAGATGACGCCGCGCGGGTTCGCACCGAGGTAGTGCTTCGTGACGTCCACGGCGATGCCCTGCAGACCCGCCTGACCAGCCGTCAGGCCGACCGACGCAACCTCGGGCCGCGTGAAGATCGTCCACGGGACGGTGCCGAGCTCGAGCGCGACGGTCGTCAGTCCGAGAGCGTGGAACGCCGCGTGCCGGCCCTGCATCGCGGCGGTCGACGCCAGCATCATGCCGCCTGCGACGTCGCCGGCGGCATAGACGTCCGCCGCCGTCGTGCATTGGTTGCCGTCGGTGATGATCGCGCCGCGCTCGTCCAGGTCGACGTTCAGGAGATCGAGGCCGAGGTCGGCGGTCGCTGCCCGCATCCCCATGCAGACGGCGGCGTGTGAGCCGTCGAACCGGCGGCCGTCGGCCGTCACGACGGCGACGCCATCCGCGTCCACCTCGACGTCGGACACGCGGGCGTCGAACTGCAGCTCGCAGCCGCGCTGCAGGAACGTCTCCTCGACGATCTCCGCGATGTCCCGGTCCTCCGCCGGCAGCACCTGCCCGCGGGCCGAGAGCAGCGTGACCCGCACGCCGCAGGAGAGGAAGAACTCGGCATACTCGCAGCCCGTCGCGCCGGCGCCGACCACGAGGAGGTGCTCGGGGAGCCGCCGCAGTCGCAAGACGTCACGCGGGGTGAAGACGCGCTCGTGATCGACCTGGGCGAACGGCGGCTCCCACGGCGCCGCGCCGGTCGCAACGAGCAGCCGGTCGTACGTCACCTCGCGCTCGCCGGCCTCGCTCGTGACGAGAATCGTGCCGGGCGCGGTGATGCGGGCGTTACCGTGGACGACGGTGGTGGAGGTGCCCTCGAGTCGGTCGCGGATGCCGCGGGACTGATGGGCGGCGACGTAGCGGGCGTGGGCGACGGTGCGCAGCAGGTCCACGGTCGGCCGACCGTGCTGGAACTCGATGCCGAGCGTCTCCGCGCGCTCCACGGTCGCCATCACGTTCGCGGTCGACAGCAGCGTCTTCGACGGGATGGCGTCCCAGATCGTCGCGTTGCCACCGAGGCCGAGCCCCTCGATCAGGGTCACGTCGGCGCCGCGGGCGGCCGCAGCCGCGGCCGCGGCGTAGCCGGCCGGCCCGCCGCCGATGATCGCCAGGCGCATGCGTCTGAGTCTACTCAGCCTGGATCCGGTGGTGGACGGCGCGCAGCGCGCCGGCCGGAGGCTTCAGGGCGGCGCGCCGAAGCGACTGGACGGGTGCAGGCCTGCGGAGCGAAGCGACGAGGCCGGAGCCCGGCTGGGGAGCGGCCTGGAGTCCTCCTGGCGGGATGCGATGTCGGCGGACAGCGCCGGGTCCAGGCTCAGCGCATCGTCGTGGCGATCCGTAGGACCTTGTCGACGTACCACCAGGCGTGGTTGTAGGCGTAGAGGGCGCGGCGGATGTCGCGCCGCGCTCCGGACGCCTCCAGGTAGTTCGCGGCCGACTCGATCGCGTCGTGCGGGTCGTAGGGGTCGGCGATGCCGTCGCCCGAGGCATCGACACCGTAGGCGCGCCACGTTGCCGGCATGAACTGCATCCAGCCGACGGCGCCGGCGTACGACGTGTTCACGTTCGTGCCGAGGTTGGTCTCGACGACGTTGATGGCGGCGAGGACGCGCCAGTCGATGCCGTGCCGCAGGCCGGCCTGGATGTAGACGGGCTTGAGGCTCTCGAGTTCGCCGGCGCGCGGCTCCGGCGGGCCGCTGGCGTCGGCGATGTCGCCGGGAGCGGGCTCGAGCAGCACGCGCGGCCGCTCGTCGTCGGGCAGCGTCGCGAGGGCTGCGACGACCTCCTTCGTCCGCTCGACGCTCGCCGCCTGCGCGATGATCTGTCCCTCCTCGACGCGGAGGATCAGGAGCGGGCCGCGGGGCGACGCCCGCAGCGCCGCGAGCGGCGCGAGCGCGCGCGTCCCGCGGCCGCTCTGCAGAGCCCGCAGCGCGTCGGGCGCGATCGCGAGGGCGGGGTTGTCGAGCGCACGCTCCGACGCCGCCGTGGCGCCAAAGGTGCCCGGCACCTTTGGCGCCACCGGAGCGCGCAGGCGGATCAGCGGCGGCAGCGCCCAGCGCGAGGCAGCCGGGAGCCGGACGGCGGCCACGAGGGCCATCGGCGCGGGCCGGCCGATGGCGGGAGGAGGGGGGAGGTCGGCGGCAAGTCCCACCCTCCAGGTATCGGCACGTCGCTAGCATCCTTTCGTGGACGTCCGTCGTCGACTCCTCGCCGCGATGGCAGCCGCGGCCGCGCTCGGCGCCGGGGTGACCGTGGCGCTCGTCGCCGGCGATCCCGAGGCGCCGGCGTTGCCGGCACCGGTGGCCGTCACCGTGACGGTCGCGACGACGGCGCCAGCGCCCGATCCCCGCGTCGCCGTCCCGGCGCTCGTCGGAGTGCGCCTGGACGAGGCGACCGCGCTCCTCGAAGCGTCGGCGCTGGAGCGCCGGATCGACGGCGGCGGCCTGCTCGGAGTGCTCGACGACAGCGGCTGGGTGGTCTGCGCGACGACGCCCGCGACCGGCGCGCGCGTGCCGGTCGGCACGACGGTCGTCGTCCGCGTCGAGCGCTCGTGCGCCTGACCGTCCCGGACCGGTCCAGGGACGCGGCCAGGTCCTGAACCCGGGCCCCTGGCCGGGCTTCCAGCCCCGCCTGCGGCTGGTCTGGTGGTCTGCCCCACAACGGGCATAGGCTGGCAGTCGGTCCCCAAGGCCCCAGGAGGTCCACATGCACAGACTCGTCCGCCGAGTAGCGCTGCCATTGGCGCTGCTCTCGTCAGGCGTCGCCGCGGTCCCCATCGCCGGCGCCGCGACGGATCCCGATCCGTCGACGACGAACATCCCCTACCTCGCCTGGCGAGGCGAGCACGTCCGGATCGTGAAGTGCGATCCGATCCTTGCGCCGGCGATCGAACTCGGCCCGGCGCGCAGCGTCACCTTCGAAGTCGTCGACTGGAGCGGACTCGCGTCCGTACCGCCAGTCCAGTTCGAGGGCACGTCGGAGATCTTCCTGAGCCGTGAGCAGGGCTTCTGCGCGCGGGTGACGGTCTCCTCCGAGAAGGCCGGAATCGCGAAGATCAAGATGATCGCGAAGCACGGCACGACGCCCGTGATGACCCACATCTTCAACGTCGCCTGGATGAGTCTGCTGACCCCGTCGATCGACGAGATCGGCGCGAACGACTCGACCGGTTTGAACGGGCCGCCGCTCGGCGACCCGCTCGGCGACGGCATCTTCAACGCCGGCGGCAACGACGGACGCATCAGCGTCAAGGTGAAGGGCAGCCTGCCGCTGCTCAACAACTACTCGGAGCTCGGCCTCGGATCGTCGATCACGCTGCCCGACGCCTGGGCTGCACTCGCCGGGGTGATGGCGACCGACGCCAATGTGTTCAACGCCACGCCCTGGATGCGCTGGGATATCCACGACAACGACGTCGAGACCGCATTCGCCTTCCAGGATCCCGTCGACAACCAGGTGCAGGGTCCGCTGTTCCTGAACGACGCCTGGACGTTCTCCCGGCTCGCCACGGCGCCGCTGACGTTGGGCCCGTCGACCGGAGAGGGTCCGTTCGACCCGGTCCGGCCTGACGAGACACTACTACCCGACGGCGTGCTGGACTGGGGCGACGCCCCGATGCCGGCCGCGCGCGTCGACGTCACGATCAAGCCAAACACCGGCGTGTTCGGCGACAAGAGCGGCCTCGGCACGCTGCACCCGGTGCGCAAGCAGCAGGTGTACAGCCGCGACGGCTCGGGCAACGGCACGAGCGAGAACATCTACGCGCCGTTCAACGCCCAGTACATTCCGGCCACCTCGCGACCCGGCCTCAGTTCCGGCATCGACGGCGGCGTGGCCAACAACTTCAACGGCTTCCTCCACAACGACCTGTACACGAACTGGGCCGTCACCCGGACGCTCGTCGAAGGCGTCGGCACGTGGACGCACTGCCTGCGCCGTCTGAACGGCGCGAAGTACGATCAGGTCGCCGACTACCGCTGGACGCCGCACGGTCCGCAGAGCATCGCGGTCTACACCGACGAGCACGGCGAGGCCCAGGTCGCGTACCGGCCGGGCGTCGACTTCTTCCCGCACCTGCATCCGGCCGTGATCTTCGACAACAACCGTGGTTGCGACCTGCGCAACGTCATCGACCTCGGCCACTCCGACATCACCGCCACCGCCAGGTACCCGTACCAGCCGGTCACGGACCCGGCGAAGACGTCGCTGGCGCTCCGAAAGGTCGTCAACTCGCTCTGGTCGAAGACGATCACCTACTGGCCGAAGTGGACGTCGCAGCCGAACCCGGAGACGGACATCGCCCGGATCGTCGCCGTGCACGCCCAGGACGTCGACGGCCAGCCCTTCGCCCACGAGACGGTCTGTTTCTCGGCCGACCACAACGCCGAGGACATGATCTTCTTCGACGGCGTCACGGGCCCGCTGAACGCCCCGATCGACACCCAGGGCTCGTATCCGGGCCACGATCCGCTCGGTAGGCGCGTGTGCGTCGTCACCAACGGCCTCGGCAACGCCGCGGTCGAGGTGCTCAACTCGAACCCGACGCGTGTCAACGTGATCGCGAACTTCGTCGATGAGCGCCTGTTCCGGCACGTGTTCGTGGACTTCAGCATCCCGGGCTCGTCCAGCGCGACGACTCCGCCGCCGGTCTCGCCGGTACCGCCGACCGTCAAGCAGGTGACGGCGAAGCCCGCCTTCACGCTCGCCTTCGTCCGAACGATCACGCTCAAGGGCTCCAAGTACCTGGTGCTCCGCGTCAACTCGGCGAAGAAGATCGCGCGCGTCCGGATCCAGTTCCGCAACAGGACGAACGGCCTGATCGCCTCGCGACTGGTCGACATCCGCACCAACCGGACGATCCGCCTGAAGAAGCCGACGCTGTCGAAGGCAGTCAAGTCGGTCAACGTCCGGGTCATCCGCGTCCGCTAACCAACGTCCCCCGATCCGAGCGTGGCGTCTCCGGTGCCTCGGCACCGGAGACGCCAGCGCCCGGTCAACGAGACTCGCTCGGTCGCGGCGAGCCCACGACGACACCCTGCGTCGCGGGCCAACCGCCGGCGAGAGACCGCGCCACTCGGCGCGGAACAGGATTCCCGGGCCAACCCGGCATCATGGGACCGCAGGGGCCGCAGTGTCCCGCCGGGCCTCCGGGAGTGCAAGGTGCGGCCGGGCCCTCAGGGCCCGGCCGCACCCCCCCTTTCCGGCCCTGCTACGCGCCGACGACCGCGACGGCGGGGCCGCCACCGTCGAGCGTGTCCCGCTCTACGACGCGCAGGAGCCCGAGCTGCTGGGCGCGGCGCGTCGCCTCGAAGCGATTCGTGACGCGGAGCTTGCGGAACACGTTCGAGAGGTGGAACTTGATCGTCTTCTGCGTCACCCAGAGGCGCTGGGCGATCTGCTTGTTGCCCAGACCCTGGGCGGCCAGGCGCAGCACCTCGAGTTCGCGGAGCGTCAGGCCGGCTGCGCCCTGAGCGGCGTCCCAGCCGTCGTCGGCCGGGGGCGCGTGGAAGATCGCACCACGTCCGGCGTGGCGGACGACCGCCGCGAGGTCGTCGGGACAGACGCTCTTGAGAACGCACGACGCGGCACCTGCCTCGCACAGCGGACGGGTGACACGGCCGTCGCCCGCGGCGATCAGACAGACGATGCGAACCGGCGCGACCCGGGCGATCGCCTCGACGCGTCGGACGACGACCGGGAGCGGGTCGGCGTCGGCGTCGACGAGGACGAGGTCGACGCGCTCGAGGCGGAGGATCTCCAGAGCCTCCTGCTCGGATGACGTGACGGCGACGACCTCGAGCGCGTCGGATCGCGCGATGGCCGCCTCGATCACCGTCGCGAGCAACGTGTCGTCCAGCAGCAGCAGCGCTCGCTCCGGGCGACGCCGCCGCCGGGCAGCGGCGAGCAACTCGAAAAGCGGGTCGGAAGGCGTGGGGATGCCGTCCATCGTGTCGGGGCCTTTCCCGCGGTGTATCGAGGTACGACCGCTGATTTAGATGGTTTCTACCACTTCCGCCGTACCCGACGCAACGATGAATGCCGCAAAGTGGGTGGGAAACGGGACCGGACCAGGCGACGGACCAGGTGAAAGGTCCAGGAAGACCAGGTGGCGCACTTCAACTTGACATAACGGTGATTATCGGGCGTCGCAGGGAGGAGCGATCAGACCATGTCTCCGACGACCGACTACGCTCCGTGATCGCAGATGCCCGAGTTCGACGACTTCGACCGACGCACGCTGTTCGAGACGGCACTCGTGGTCGCGCTCGTCGTCGGTGTGCTGGTGGCGGTCCTGGTGATCACGACGCCGCTCGGGGCAACGACGATCGCCGTGATCGCAGCGATCGCCTACGTCGGCGGCGTCACGCTGACGATGCTGCTCGCAGCCGGCTGAACGACTTACCAGACGGGCTTGTCGCCGATGACCGCGAGGATCCCACCGAGGAGCCAGCAGACACCGGCCACGGTCATCGCGATCCGCGGCAGGCGGCCGCGGTCGCCGGCGGTGGCGACCGCGATGATCGAGAGCCCGATGGCGGCGAAGCCGGGCTTGAAGGGCGTGAAGATCAGAGCCGACAGCCCGAGCACGATCGCCGCCGCTGCAAGCAGCGTCGAACCGACCTCGCTCGGGGACTCACGGGTCGGCAGCACGCGGTTGGCATAGTCGGACTCGGTCAGGAGCGCTGCGGGCGCGGTCTCATCGGACATATGCTTCCGAGTGTAGCGGCTCGCATCTCGGCCGCAGCGCCCCAAATCATCTTCGTGCCGTCTGTTTCAACGTTGCCGCCGTCCTGCCCGAGCACTACGATTTCGCCCCGGGTGGCCGAGCAGCGTCCGGGGACGTCTGCGCGCCGTGCTGAGGAGCATCGTTGAAGCTAGTCATCATCGGAGTGGTCGGGACGATCGTCGGCTGCCTTCTCGGCGTCGCGATCGTCGCGGCTGGGACGATGCCGGAGCAGGCGTCGGTGCAGGCGGAGAACACCGACTGGGTCTACGACATCATGGTGATCATCACCGGCGGGATCTTCGGTCTCGTCACGGCCGTCCTCGTCGCTGCGATCGTCATTTACCGGCACCGCCGTGGCGAGACGCGGGTGGCGCCACCGGTGCACGGCCACACCGTGCTCGAGATCTGGTGGACGATCATCCCGGCGATCATCGTCATCTTCTTCACCGCCATCTCCTGGAAGGCACTGAACGACAACGAGGGCGGCAAGGCCGACCTGGCGATCACCGTTTGGGGGCAGCAGTTCGACTGGAAGTACGACTATCCGTCGCTCGGCCTCGAGCAGCAGTCGGAGCTCGTGGTGCCCGTCGGCGCGAAGATCGACTTCACCATCAGGACGAAAGACGTCATCCACGGCTTCTGGGTCCCCGCCTGGCGCATGCAGATCAACGCGACGCCCGGCCGAGAAACCGCGCTTCGCGTGACCCCGACGAAGACCGGCAGCTTCAAGCTCGTCTGCACGTTCATCTGCGGCTCGGGCCACCCGGTGATGGGCACCGACGTCAAGGGGTCGATCCCGCGACGCGTACGTGTCGTCACGCAGGCGGAGTGGGACGCGTGGGCGGCCGAGGCTCAGGCGGCCGCGGCCGAGCAGGCGTCGAGCCCGGAGGGCGCGGCGGTGTCGATCTTCACCAAGGCGGGCTGCGGTGGCTGTCATGCCTGGACGCCCGCGGCGAGCACCGGTGGCGTCGGGCCCGGCCTGGACGGTCTGGCCGGCGGCGATGCCGAGGCGATCCGGCAGTCGATTACCGACCCGAGCGCGACGCTCGTTTCGGGGTTCGGTGACATCATGCCGAAGGACTTCGGCGCGAGTCTCTCGCCGGGTGACCTCGACATCCTCGTGCAGTCCCTCGCCGGAGGTGGGGCATGAACGTCTTCCTGCGCCCGAACCTCGCCCGCTGCCTGTGGGTGGCGCCGCTGACGGCGCTGATCGTGATGTGCCTGACGCTGGCGCTACGGCACCTGTTCGGGATGACGCCGATCTTCGACAGCGAGCAGATGATCACGGTCGGCTACCTGGGCGGCGTCATCGGCTTCCTGATCGGGATCGGCGCGTTCGATACGTGGTTCCCGTGGATGCTCGGTGCTGCCGAGCGGCCGGACGACCACTCCGCCCACGGCGCCCGCTCCTGGCGGGACTACTTCCGCTTCAACACCGACCACATGGTGATCGGCGTCCAGTACATCGCCACGACGCTGATCCTGTTCCTCGTCGCCGGCATGTTCGCGGAGATCTTCCGCGCCGAACTCGCCCACCCCGGCCAGGACTTCATCACCACGTCCGCGTACAACGGCCTGATGTCGCAGCACGGCATCATCATGCTGCTCGGCTTCCTGATCCCGATCTTCGCCGGCATCGGCAACTTCGTGATCCCGCTGATGCTCGGCGCGCCGGACATGGCCTTCCCGCGCCTCAACGCGCTCTCCTTCTGGCTGCTGCCACTGGCCGGCCTGATCTTCCTGTCCGCCTTCCTCGTCGGCTCGTTCGAGTCCGGCTGGACGGCCTACCCGCCGTTCTCCACCCGCGGGCCGATGGGTGAGACCATCTTCGAGCTCGGCGTGCAGATCGGCGGCGCCTCGTCGATCGCGACTGCCGTCAACTTCCTCGTTACGATCATCACGATGCGTGCCCCGGGCATGACGCTGTTTCGCATGCCGCTGCTGGTCTGGGCGAACCTGGCGACCTCCGCCCTCGTCGTCGCCGCGACGCCGTTCATCGCCGGGTCGCAGTTCATGAACATGTTCGACCGCGTAATCGGAACACCGTTCTTCGAACCGGACCTCGGCGGCAACACGCTTGCCTACCAGCACGTCTTCTGGTTCTACTCCCACCCGGCGGTGTACATCATGGTGCTGCCAGGGTTCGGGATCATCTCCGAGGTGATCTCGGTGATGGCCCGGAAACCGATCTTCGGCTACCGCGCGATCGCGTTCTCGTCGGCCGGCATCGCCATTCTCGGCTTCTCGGTCTGGGCGCACCACATGTTCGCGTCCGGCATGGAGCCATGGCTGCGGGTGCCGATGATGATCACGACGATGCTGATCGCGATCCCGACCGGCATCAAGATCTTCTCGTGGCTCGGCACGCTCTGGCAGGGCGTGCTGCAGATGACGACCGCGATGCTGTTCGCGACCGGATTCATCTTCACGTTCGTGATCGGCGGCGTGACCGGCATCTGGCTGGCGTCGGTGCCGTTCACCTACCACGTCCACGACACCTACTTCGTCGTCGCGCACTTCCACTACGTGCTGTTCGGCGGCTCGGTGATGACGGTCTTCGCCGGTCTCTACTTCTGGTACCCGAAGGTCTTCGGGCGGCACATGTCCGAGTCGCTCGGTCGACTGCACTTCTGGTCGACCTTCATCTTCACGAACCTGACGTTCTTCCCGATGCACTGGCTCGGGCTCGAGGGAATGCCACGCCGCGTCGCCGACTACGACCCGTCGTACGCCAACTGGAACCTGTTCATCTCGATCTCCGCGTTCTGCCTCGGCGCCGGGATGCTGCTGTTCGTCTACAACCTGCTGCACTCGGCACGCCACGGCAAGCCGTCCGGCAGCAACCCGTTCGGGGCGATGACGCTCGAGTGGCTGGTGTCGTCACCGCCGCCGATCTTCAACTTCGACGTGCCGCCACGCATCGTCGGCGGCCCGTACGGGTACGGCATCGAGGGAGCGCGGCACGCGATGTTCCCGGAGCCCGCGCCGGCCGAGACGCGCGAGCAGGCGCACGCATGAGCGCCCACGCCGAGCACGACCACCACGGTCCCGCCGAGTACACGTACCAGCCGCACCCGTTCGGTCTCGGCGCCGTTCCGCTCGGGCTCGTCATCTTCCTCGCCTCGG
This sequence comes from Actinomycetota bacterium, assembly GCA_009885805.1. Lineage (GTDB taxonomy): Bacteria > Actinomycetota > Thermoleophilia > Gaiellales > F1-60-MAGs149 > VFJZ01. The sequence continues at coordinate 145,804 of VFJZ01000007.1, read as the reverse complement.
AGATCGCGCTGTTCGGCTCGTTCTTCCTCTACTACGCGCACAGCCGGACGATTCTCGAGTACGAGTGGCCGCAACCCGGCTTCCACATCCCGGCCGACGCGACGTCGATCAACACGGCGATCCTCGTCGCGTCGTCGTTCACGTGCGAGATGGTGCTGCTGGCGATCGCAAAGGCCCGACGCAGTGCCGCCATCGCCTGGATGGTGCTGACGATCCTGCTCGGCAGCGTCTTCCTCGGCCTGCAGGCGATCGAGTACCAGACGATCGGCTTCCTGCCGACGACCAACGCGATGGGCGCGACGTTCTTCTCGCTGACGGGACTGCACGGCGCCCACGTCTTCCTCGGCCTGCTGCTGCTGACGTTCTGCCTGATCCGACTCGTGCGCGGTCACTTCTCGAAGGAGCGGATGACCGGCCTGGTCGTGATCGGTATCTACTGGCACTTCGTCGACGTCGTCTGGGTGATCCTCTTCACTGTGGTCTACCTGCTCCCCACGCACGTGATCTAGCGGAGGCGGACCGTGACCCGCTGGGTCCTCGTCCACCTGCCGCACCTGCTGCCGCCGTTCGTGGCGTTCGCGTTTCTGATCCGGCTGGGGATCTGGGCGGCCGACCAGCCACCGCAGCACTTCACGGACGAGGAGGTGACGGCCTGGCGCCATGAACGTGACGCGCTGCGCGCCGAGCGCCGACGTCCGGTCTCGCGGCGTGTCTCCCGGCTCGGGCTGGCCGCACTGGTGCTGCTGCTGGCGTCGTTCGGCACCGGTCTCGCGATCTACACATTCAACCTGCGCGGCGATCGGCCGTCCGAGCTGCACGTCTGGTTGCACAGCGGAGCGTCGGCGGCGGCCCTCGCGATCGTCGCCGTCAAGGTCGCGGGCATCGGCTGGCCTGCCATCCGCGCCGAGCTCTCGGCCGCCCGCCCGCAACGAGCCGCCAGCTCACTCGTCCTGCTCGCGCTCGGCCTGCCGCTGCTCGCGACCGGTGTTGTCCTGCAGGTACGCCCGGACGGCGAATCGACCCTGGACTACGTGCACCTGATCACCTCGGTCTGGTGGGCCATCCTGCTCCAGTGGCACCTCTGGCGCTACCTCGGCCGCGCCGTGGCGGCTGCCATCAGGCACGCGCCGCCAGCGCCAGACGCAGGACCGGCGCGTACGTCGCCGACGTGACCGGAGCGTAGCGGGCGAGTCCGGCAAGCTGCAGCGCCCGGCGCCCGCCCGGTGTCCGCGGGAGGTCGAGCAGCGCCTGCCGGATCACCGCTCGGGAAGCGGCGGTGCCACCGAACGCGACGACCGGCGGCGCCGGTAGCGGGCCGATCCGCGCGAGCCGTTGGAGCACGGCCAGACGCCGGTCGAGGCGACGCTCGAGGCGGAGCACGTGCGAGTCGATCGGGGCGGCGTCGATCTCGCCGGTGACGAGCAGGGCGAGCGAGCGCCGGTGGCTGCCCGTCCGCACCCAGTGCAGGCGGTCGGGGTCGGCCAGGCCACTGCGCGGCAGCACCCAGCCGGACAGCGAGTCGGCGCCGTTGAACCCGATCCGGCACCGCTCGAGCGGGGGCGCACCGGGGCGCGCGACGATGTCGCTGAAGTAGATCGGCGCCTCCGGCTCGGCCGGATCGTCCGGCACGGGTGCGGCGAGCGCCTCCACGGGTGCACCGTCGCGTCGAAGGAGAACGTAGGGCAGGCCGCAGAGGAAGGCGATCGCGGGGCGAGGATCGGCCACCTCCCGACGCAGGACGCCGAGATCGGCCTCGATCAGGGTCGTCCGCGGTGCGCCGACCGCCGCCGCGACGATGCTCGCGACGGCCTGATAGTGCGGCGCGGCGGCCGTGCCGAGAAACGACAGCGCCCGCATCAGTCGCGCGTGCCCGGCGGAGCGGGAACGAAGGGCAGCCCGGTGACGATGCACGACAGCGCGCCAACGGGCGTCTGGATTGTTAGCGGTGTGCCGATCTCCGCGTGGGCGCGACCGACGACGCCGACGGCGATCGTGCGCGCGAGCGCCGGGGAGTACGCCAACCAGCGGGTCGCGCCGACGATCGCACCCGCCGCGGCCGTGATCGCAGACGTGCCCTCCGCGCGCGCCGGTCGGGCAGCCGGTCCGAGCAGGCCAACGGTTGCCCGGCGCACTCCCCCGGCCGCGACGCGAAGCAGCGCGTCACGGCCGATGAAGGCGTCGGCGTCGAGATCGACCAGCCGCGGCGCAGCCTCGAGCGCGTTCACACCGAGGTTGTGGAACCAGGCGATGTCGGTGATGCCGCGCTCCAGCGCTCGCGGCACGTTGGGCGCCGTGATCCGCAGGCCGTGCGATGCGCCGGCAGCGACGATCGCGTCCCACACGTCACCGGCGACCGCCGATGAGCGCGGAAAGACCTCGTAGCCAGGCCCCCCACTCCACCCGGTCCGCGACACCACGCAGGCGACGCCGCCGATCGTTGCGTGGATCAGGCTGTAGTACCCGAGGTCATCGAGCCCGGCGACGCCAACCTCGGCCAGCAGCGCCCGGGCGCGCGGCCCCTGGACCTGCATCGGCGCGATGTCGGCCTCCCCCACCCTGACATCGAGCCCCGCACCGACGGCGATGCCCTTCGCCCACAGCAGCAGGTCGACATTGCCGTGCGAGAACCAGATGCGGTCAGTCGCCAGCCGCAGGACGACCGGGTCGCAGATGACGATGCCCTCGTCGTCGCAGACGAGGGTGTAACGACAGCGGCCGAGCGTGAGATCGCGCAAGTCGCGGGTCGCGAGACGGTCGGCGAGGCGTAACGCGTCGGGCCCTGCGAGTTCGACCTGCCGCTCGGCACCGACGTCCCAGAGCGTCACGTCCTCGGTCAGCGCGGCGTAGTCGGAGTCCGGCGGGCGCCCGTAGTCCATCGGCATGTACATGTGGTTGTAGACCATGTACGCGGTCGCGCCGGCGGCCTCCGTGCGGTCGAAGTACGGCGAGCGGCGGACGTTCGGGAAGAGCGGCGTTTGCAGGCGATTCGTGGTCACGCGACCGACTGCGGGTCACGATCATGGGCGTCCATGTCGCCCATGATCGCGAGCGCCACGAGGCGGTGCGCGACCCGCCGCGCGTGATCGAGATCGCCCGTACGTCGGAGGATCAGGAACCACAGCTCGTCGAACAGCACCGGCACCCGGACGGCGGCGATCGACCGCTCCATCAGCGCCTCGCCGCACGGCAGGCCGATATCCCACGCAGCGAGCGAGAGCAGGCAGCCGGCGCCGTCGTCATTGCTGCCCCAGCCACCGCCTTCGAGCGGCACGTCCTGACGCTCGAGCACGTGCGCCAGTGCGCAGCGCGTCTCGTCGTCGAGCGCCGCCAGTTCGTCGCGTAGCGCTCGGATGACGACGGCCTCGCGATCCGCGTCAGCGATCGGCTGAGGTGTCATGCCACCATCGTAGTACGCGCGTCCGCGTCTCGGTAGACTCCGACGCGTGACGCTGCTCTCGCCCCGCACGGCCGTGCTGGTTGGAGCGCTCGGCCTCCTGATCGAGATCCTCGCGATCCTCCCGCCCGTCGACGAGGCGGCGGAGACGAACGCGACGATGCACTACTCGCAACACGGCGTGCTGTTCACCGGTGGCCTCCTGATGGGCCTCGCCCTCCGTGATCTGCTCGTCGCCGGCCGCCGTTGATGGACATCGCGATCCAGATCCGTGACCTGCGCAAATCCTACGGCCCGCTGGAGGCGGTCCGCGGTGTCACGCTCGAGGTGGCGCGCGGCGAGATCTTCGCCCTGCTCGGCCCGAATGGCGCCGGAAAGACGAGCATCGTCGAGATCCTGGAGGGCTATCGCGGCGCCGATGCCGGCGAGGTGCGCGTCCTCGGCATGGACCCCGCGACCGGCGGCACCGCCTACCGGGAGCGGATCGGCATCGTCCTCCAGGCCGGTGGCGTGTACCCGTACATGAGCGTCCGCGAGGTCGTCGCGTTGTTCGCGGGCTGGTACGCCAAGCCGCGACCGGTCGACGAAGTCCTCGCCAAGGTCGACCTCGGCGACGCTGCCGACCGCCGCGTCCGGCTCCTGTCGGGCGGACAGCGCCGCCGGCTCGACGTCGCCCTCGCGCTCGTCGGCGACCCGGAGGTGCTGTTCCTCGACGAGCCCACCACCGGCTTCGACCCCGGCGCGCGCCGGGCCGCCTGGGAGACGATCGCAGGCCTGGCCGCGGGCGGCACGACGATCTTCCTGACGACGCACTACATGGAGGAGGCGCAGGCCCTCGCCCAGCGAGTGGCCGTCCTGCGCCAGGGGGAGATCGTCGCCACCGGTCACCCGTCCGCCCTCGGCGAGCCGGGCCGGACGCAGATCCGGTTCGCCTCACCGACAGGCGTCGACGCCGCTGCGCTCGCCGTCATCGCCGAGGGAACGTTGCTCGCGAGCGGCGACCGGCTCGTCTTCGAGGTCGACGATCCGACGCGCTCCCTCCATCGCCTGACCGGCTGGGCAGTCGAGCAGCAGACGACTCTCGAACACCTCGAAGTCGTCCGCCCCAGCCTCGAAGATGTTTACCTGGCGCTGACGGCGGAGGAGGCGTGACCGGCGTGCGGCGGTTCGTCCGGCAGGTGCGCGCGGAGCAGCGCGTGTACTGGCGCAACGGCGCCAGCGCCATCTTCACGTTCTTCCTGCCGATCTTCTTCGTCGTCGTGCTCGGCCTGTTCGGGCGCAACCGCAAGGTGGACGGCGAGCCGTACAGCTCGTTCTTCATCCCCGGCATGCTCGGCATGGCGATCGTCATGACGACGTTCGCCGGCCTCGCCATCACCCTGGTCATCCGCCGCGAGCGTGGGATGCTGAAGCGGGTGCGCGGTACCCCGCTGCCGCCGGCGGTGTACCTCGGCGCGCTCGTCGCCTCGACCGCGATCGTGCTCGCCCTCGAGACGATCGTCGTCCTCGCGCTCGGCGACCTGGCGTTCGACGTGCCCCTTCCCGATCACTGGTACGAGGTGATCGCACTCGTCGTGGCCGGGGCGGCAAGCTTCGCCGGGCTCGGGATCGCCGTCACCCGCTACGTCCCCAGCGCCGAGGGTTCGTCGGCCGTCGTCAACGCGATCTACCTGCCGATCCTGTTCGCGTCCGGAGCCTTCTTCCCGGTCGACGACCTGCCGGCCGTCGTCAGCGTGCTGGCCGACGCGCTCCCGCTCACGCATCTGCTCGACGCGCTGCGGGCGGTGTTCATCGACGGCGGCGTTGGTCGCGACGAGCTGCTCGGACTGATCGTGGTCGCGCTCTGGGGCTGCGGCGGAGCCGTACTGGCACTGCGGACGTTCCGCTGGGAGCCGAGGGGCGGCTGATCTATCCTCACGATGTGCGCCGCCACCACTCCACCCGTCTCGACCGCCGATCCCGTGGCCGCTGACGCCGCCCATCTGGTCGAGGTGCGTCGGTCCCTGCTCGCCGACCTGTGGGAGCTGACCAAGCCCCGCATCGCGCTCCTCGTCCTCGTCACGGCAGCCGGCGCAATGGTGTGGGCGGCCGAGGGCGTGCCGCCGGTCGGCATCGCCCTGGCCACGCTGGCGGGCCTCGCCCTCGCCTCGGGCGGTGGCGCGGTCCTGAACCACGTGCTCGACCGCGACATCGACCGGTTGATGGAGCGCACGCGACAGCGACCGGTCGCGGACGGTCGCGTCTCGGCACCCGCCGCGACCGTGCTCGGACTGTTGCTGAACGTCGCCGCTGCGATCCTGCTGCTCGCGTTCACGAACGTCCTGACCGCGGCCTTCGCGCTCGGCGGGAGCGCCTTCTACGTCGTCGTCTACACGATGCTGCTCAAGCGCCGCACCCCGCAGAACATCGTGATCGGCGGTGCTGCCGGCGCGATTCCGCCGCTGGCCGGCTGGGCCGCCGTGACCGGTGACGTCGGCCTCGCGCCACTCGTCATGTTCCTGATCATCTTCCTGTGGACGCCGCCGCACTTCTGGGCGCTCGCGATCCTGAAGCGCGACGAGTACGCCAACGCGGGCGTGCCGATGCTCCCGGTCGTCGCCAGCGAGCGCGAGACAGCCGTGCAGATACTCGCCTACACGGTCGCCCTCGCGGTCGTCTCCCTGATCCCCGTCGCGACCGGTCTGCTCGGCATCGTCTACGCGATCGCGGCCGTCGCCCTCGGCGCGCGCTTCATGCAACTCGCCGTCCGCCTGCTGCGTACGCACTCGAGGCTCGTCGCACGGGCGACGTTCCTCTACTCGCTGCTGTACCTGGCGCTGCTGTTCGCGGCGATGGGCGCCGACCGCGCCCTCGCCGCCGCTATCTGAGCGTGCGCTCGCGCAGCGCGTCGACGAACGTGCGCGGCACGTCGAGTTCGTGCACCTCGGCGATCGCCGGCGGCTCGATCTCGACCAGACCCGCCGCGGCTGCCTCGTCACGATCGTAGCTCTGCAACAGGTTCACCGACTGCTCGCTCGCCCCGACGAGCAAGACCCCCTCGCCGACGCGCACGAGGTGCAGATTGCGACCGGGCCCGAGCGCGGTCGTCGACAGGACCTCGACGGATCCGTCTCCACGCGTCGACCGGCTACCAGGTAGGCGTCCGTGCTGGACGCGCTTCAGGCCGGCGTACAGCGCGCCGATCACGAGCACGACCAGCACGAGGCCGAGCAGGAGACGACCGATGTCGGCGACCCCCGATCCGGGTACGGTCGTCGTCGCCGGACCACCGTCGCCGAGGTTTGCGAGCTCGGTCTCACCGACGGCAGACGCCGGCGCGGCCACGACGAGCAGGACACCGATCGCCAGCGCGAGCAGGCGCCGCATCAGACGGCCATGGTCCGCAGCCGGTCGGCAGGAGCGACGACCTCGGTCACGCGAATGCCGAAGTTCTCATCGATCACGACCACCTCACCGCGAGCGATATGCTGCCCGTTCACGAGCACGTCGACCGGTTCGCCGGCGTGGCGGGAGAGGTGCAGAATTGATCCCTGTCCGAGCTCGAGCAGCTCCCGAATCGTCTTCGACGCCTGACCGAGCTCGACCGTGATCCGGAGCGGGACATCGAGCAGGAGGTCGATCTCCGCGATCTCCTCAAGCGGTGCGTGAACCGGTGGCAGCTCGGCGTAGACGACGTCCTCGACGACCGGCCCTCCAATCAGCGCGGGAACGGCGGCCGCCGTGAAGCCTCCGGCGTCCGCGTCGTCGGCTTCGGCCGCGATCAGCGCGGCGATCTCGTCCGCGGAGAGCGACCCGCCGCCCGCAGCCGGGGCGTCCTCGACGTCGGCCGGGAGCTCCGCGACCGCGGACTCCTCACCCGCGATCAGCGCCGCGATCTCGTCCGCCGACAGCGATCCGCCGCCGGCAGCGGCTGGCTCGGCCTCCGTGACCTCCTCCGCGACGATCTCCGCCTCGATCGGGTCAGCATCGCCGGCCTCGTCACCGGCCGCCGCCTCCGCGGCGATCAGCGCCGCGATGTCGTCGGCGGACATCGTCCCACTGCCTGACGCAGCCGGGGGCTCGTCGACGACGTCCGCGGCATCATCCGCCGCCCCGGCGCCAGCGGCCTCGGCCGCCTGCTGGGCGATCAGCGCCTCGATGGCATCCTGGTCGAGAGGGCCGTCGGCCATCAGGTGACCAGCTGTACTGCGACGTTGGAGAAGAAGACCTCGAGCACGACCGTCTTCGGCAGCTTTTCGTTGGCGGCCTCGATGATCGCCTCCTTCACCGCATGACGCCCCTCCGCCGAGGTCATCTCGTCGGCCGAATGGCTGGAGACGACATCGATCAGCAGGTCGCGCAACTCGATCTGCTCCTCGAGGGCCGGCGGGCCGGTCGGGCCGTGCGCCCCGGCGGCCGCCACCGGCGTGTCGGCGTCGACCATGAGCGAGACGTCGAGTTTCGCGAACGCCTTCACGCCGGGATCGGCGAGCGTGATCACGAACGTGTCACCGAGCGAGTAGATGTGACCGTGGACCTTGTCCTTCAGCCGCTTCTTCTTCGCGGCAGCGTCCTTTTTGACCGTGCGGGCCTGCGCCTGCACGGGTGTCTCGGTCGGGCCACCGCCGGCGAGGAACTTCGTGTACGCGAAGTAGCCGCCGCCGGCGACGATCAATCCGAGCACGATGGGGAGAATCTTCTTGACCATGGTCGTATCGCTTTCAGAGCGTGTTATCGGCAGATCACGGGTGGATCTGAGGGGCCGCAGGCGTGATCTGCGGAATGCCAACCGCGTTCGTCCCGAGCGCGCCGGTGGCGGCAGACTGCGCCTCGCCGACGTAGTCGATCTTCTTCACCAGCACCTCGACGCGCCGGTTGCGCCGGCCGGCACCGGTCTTCGGGTCGTTTGGGGTGAGAGGGCGCCGCTCGCCGAAGCCCTCGAAGCCCAGGTCGGGATGCGCCTCCTCGGACAGGCCGTGGTCGACGAGGTAGCTGTAGACCGCAACCGCACGGTCGGCCGACAGCTGATCGTTGCCGTGCGGGTTGCCGGCGAACGGAATCGCGTCGGTGTGTCCGGCGACCCGGATCGGGTTGTCGCCGACGGCGTTGATCGCCTGCGCGACCGCCTCCAGCAGCGGCCCGGTCCCGGAGCGGATCGTCGCGGAGCCGACATCGAATAGGACGTTGTCCGTGAGCAGGCGGATGACAAGCCCCTCCGCCAGGATCTGCGTCTCCACCTGATCCTGGAGCCCGATCTCGTCGACCCTCGCATCGATGCGTGCCTTGGCGTCCTTGAGGCTGTTGTCCTGCAGCTGGGCCGCGACGCGGGCGCTCTCGAGCGCGCGCTTCGTCTCCTCCGTCTCGGCCGGCGCAGGCGGCTTCGACCCCTCCGCAATCGGCGGCAGCGGGTCGGGCTGCGGTGTGTCGTTCGGGGCCGGGATCGGCGCACCAACGCTGAGAATCGAGTCGCCACCCGGCCCGAGCGGCCCGGAGAAGCTCTCCTTCAGGGAGCGCGCCAGCTCGTCGAACTTGCCCTTGTTGACGACTGCCATGCTGAACAGCACCATGAACAGCGCCATCAGCAGCGTGATCATGTCCGCGTAGGTCAGCAGCCAGCGTTCGTCGGCATGCTCGTGTACGCGTTTCCGCGCCATGCTACGCGGCCTTCTTCTGGTCCTCGGCGCCGCCGGACGCCGCGTCGTCCTGAGCCTCGAAGTGCTTGCGCTCCGACGGCTCCAGGAACGTCTTCAGCTTCTCCTCGACGATGCGAGGGTTGTCGCCCGCCTGGATCGAGAGGATCCCCTCGATCATCATCGTCCGGGCGTCGGCCTCGTGGGTCGACAGCTCCTTCAGCTTGTTCGCGACCGGCAGGTAGATCAGGTTCGCCGACGCGACCCCGAAGAACGTCGCGATGAAGGCGGCGGCGATCGCCGGGCCGAGCGCGGCCGGGTTCGACAGGTTCTCGAGCACGTGGACGAGTCCCATCACCGTCCCGATGATGCCGATCGTCGGTGCGAAGCCGGCGGCGTGCGTGAAGAGGGCGGCGCTCTCGTGGTGGCGGCCGGCCATCGCTTCGACATCGAGATCGAGGATGTCCTTGACGAGCTCGGGATCGGTGCCGTCGATGACCAGCCGCAGACCCCGCGCGAGGAACGGCTCCTCGACGACCTCGGCCTCCTCCTCCAGTGCCAGCAGGCCCTCGCGACGGGCGCGCTCGGCCATCTTCACGAGCGCCTTGATCGCGTCCGGACGACTCGGTGGCTTCCCCGTCATCGCCTTGATGTACAGGCCCGGGATGCGCAGCGACGCCTTCAGCCCCGTCGACGCCATGGTCACGCCGAGCGTGCCGAAGATGACCAGCACGAGCGGCGACGGCAGGATGAAGGCGGCCGGGTTGCCACCCTCGAGAATCATGGCGACGAACACCGCGACGATACCGAGGACGAGGCCGATGATGGTTCCGGGATCCACTGGCTACTTGTGACTCAAAAAAGGTAGACGAGAGTACTTGCGTTCTATCGTCAACGGTCGGAAATGACATGAGGACGATTTTCCGCCCTGCGCTTCATCTCGACCACGAGGGCGACGAGCTCCTCGGGCGTCTCCGTGACGATCATCCGCCGATCGGTCGTGAGCTTGACGACGGTGTCGGGCGTGGCCTCGACGGTCTCGATCAGGTCGGCGTTGACCCAGATCTCGCGACCTTCGCGGCCGTGGTGGAGCTTGATCATGGCGCGATTCTCCTCGCGATTCAGCAGCTTGTGACGGAAGTCCGGTGGACGGTGCAGCGTCTTGCGGACGCTCCGCGCGCGCGCCGCGACCTCGAGCGCGTCTCCCGCCGCCAACTGGCGGCGGGAGCGCGCGATGAGCATGAGAACGCCGCTGAGCACCCGACAGGTCCTCGATCAGCGCTTGATGTTGACGAGCTCCTGCAGGACCTCGTCGGAGGTGGTGATCACGCGCGTGTTGGCCTGGAAGCCACGCTGCGCGACGATCATGTTCGTGAACTCGAGCGCGAGGTCGACGTTCGACATCTCCAGCGCGCCCGACGCGAGCGAGCCGATGCCGGTCGTGTTGGCAGCGCCCCAGACGACGTTGCCGCCACCCGTGACGCCGGTCGGGTCGGTCGCGTCGAAGATGCCGGAGTTCGGCGTATCCTCGAGGTTGTTCGCCCCGACGCGGGAGAGGCCAGCGGGGTTCGGGAACTTCGCCAGCTGGATCTGCCCCAGCAGCTGCCGACCGTTCAGGTCGTAGCTGACGACGCCGTTCTGGTCGATCGAGACGCTGGTCGCGCCGTTCGGCAGCTTCAGGCCGCCGAGCGTCGTACCGAACGCCACCGGCGGTGTCTGCGGCGGCGGCGGCGCCTGCAGGCCGAGGATGAAGCCGCCGTGCTGGTCGACGAGGAAGCCGTCCTTGTCAACCGTGAAGTTGCCGGCCCGGGTGAACTGGACCTGCGACGTCGCCTGGACGAGGTTCGAGGCGTTGAGCGACGTACCGACCATGAAGTAGCCGTCGCCGTTGATGCCGATGTCCGACCACTGACCCGTGGTCTGCAGCGACCCCTGCGTCATGACGGAGCCGATCGAGTTCATCGTCATGCCGAGGCCGACCTCGGTCGGACCGGAGCCGCCGCTCTGACCGGCGACCGGCGATGCGGCACCGCGCAGCACCTGCGCCATCATCGACTCGAACGCGATGCGCTGCGACTTGTAACCGACGGTGTTGACGTTGGCGATGTTGTTGGCGGTCACGTCGAGCATGACCTGGTGATTTCGGAGTCCGCCGATGGCGGTGAACATGGAACGGAGCACTGGGATTTCCTCCTTCGGGCCCGCACTTCGGGCGGGTCCCAACCGACCTCCGGACGACGGTGTCGTCGCGGTCCAGCCGGAGTCGCGTCGTCAGGTGATGACGGCGGTATCGATGTTGGTGAACACGGATTGCGAGGCTTCCTCGCGCGGGACGGCGGTGACGACGGTGCGGTTGCGCACCGCGACGACCATCGCGACCTCGTCGAGGAGGACGAGCGCCTCGCGGCTGCCCTTGGCGGCGGCGGCGTCGACGCCCGACGACAGCCGTTCGAGCTGGCTGGAGTCGAACGAGAGACCACGGCTCTGCAGGCGAGCCTCGGCGTGCGCCGAGAAGCGGACGCCGAGTTGGCCGCCGAGCGTCTCGGCGAACGTTGGACCGTCGGTCCGCGGAGCGGGGGCAACGGGAGCGGCGACCCCGAGCGCTGTCAGACCGCCGGCGCGCGAGACGGGTGAGAGGCGCGGATCCACCGCTACTCCACCCTCTGCACGAAGCCGGAGGGGACATCCTCGCCGTCGATCACGAGCACGGCGCCGGTCGGGCTCGGCTTGACGCCCTGCACGATGCCGGTCCGGGTTGCGCCCTCGTCGTCGAGCCACGTGACCGACTTCCCGATCATCGAGACTGCGGCCGCGAAGTCCTGCCCGAGGTTGAGCGCGGTGACCTGCGTGTTGAGCTTGTTGACGCCCTCGACGTTCGCGAACTGGGCGAGCTGCGTCAGCATCTGCGCCGAATCGGTCGGCGCGAGCGGATCCTGATGCGTCATCTGCGCCATCAGGAGCCGGAGGAACGTGTCGCCGCCCCACGATCCGGACGAGTCGGCACGTTCGACCGTCCCCGGGCTACCGGGACCGCCGAACACCGGGCTGGTACTGCTGACGGGGTTGGGCATCACTACCTCCTTTCTCGTGTCTTGTCTGGTGGTTGCACGGGCGATCAGGCGAGTATCCACACGGCGTGGCCGCTGATGCTCGCGTCGGTCTGGGTCGTTCCGTCCATTTCGGTCTCCTCGACCGCCGAGCCGCTGGAGTGGTGGGCCGAGCGGCCGTGGCGTGCGTCGGCCGCGCCGTCCCTAACACCCTCGCGGGCGCCGTCGCCGGCGACGCGAACGTCGATCCGCTCGAGGTTCAGGCCACGATCGGCCAGAGCTGTCCGCAGGTCACCGAGCGCGGCCTGCAGGGCTTTCGCCGACTCGTGCGACTCCGCCGTCAGGAATGCCTGAGCGACGCCGTCGCGGATGTCGAGCCGGATGATCACCTCGCCGAGCTCACGCGGTTCGAGCAGCATGCGGATGCGTGCACCGTCCGACGCCTGCGACGCGCGCAGGCGAACGGCGAGCCCCTCCGCGAGCCGCTCGATCCGCTCGCGGTCGATCGTCTCGATCGCGGACGGGGGCGCCGACGTCGTGTCTGTCGTCGTGAGCCCGCGCCGGTCGACCAGGACTCCGGCGAGCGGGTCGGCCGGAGGCGCGGGCCTCCCGTTGTCCTGACCGTCCTTCGGCTGGTCGGTCGGCACCCTTGCCGCCGCCGGGGCGACGGGTGCCGCGGCCGGTGGCGCGGACGGAACCGTCGCCGTCGCCGTCGCCGTCGCCGTCTCTGACGGACGCGAACTGACCGCATCGCCGTTTCGGCGCGGACGCGTCGACGGCTCAGGCTTCGCCGTCGTCGCGACGGCAGCGATTGCCGCCTGCACGATCGCCTCGTCGATCGGGGCGTCGGGCATGGCGATCGTCGCGGGCCGCTCGACCGTCGCGTGCCGCTCGGCTGTCACTGATCCGGTCGTGACCGGAACGACGGCCGGCGGTGGCGTGTCGGGCTCGCCCTCGGCGCCGGTGGTGACCGGAACCGGAGGCAGCGCGCCCGCCGCCACGGCCGCGATCGGTGCCTCGATCGTCTCCGCAACGACCGGAGCCGTCACGGGCACCGGACTGAACGGCAGGGTGACGGGCATGGGAACGGCGAACCCGGCCACCGTCGCGGCGACCGCTTCATCCCCACCTTCCGTCTCGGCCGCGGCCTCGGCCTCAGCCTCGGCCGCAGCCTCGACGTCGACGCCGCCGACGGTCGCTGGCGAGGTCGCCAGGGAGTCGAGCAGCGTAGAGAACGCCGTCGCCAGGCCACCGCTGTCATCGACCGCCTCGACCGCTGCCTCAGGGGCAGCGACGATGGCCGCGATCAGACCGCCGGGGGCCGTCGTTGTGATTGGGGTATCTGTCATGGAAATCACCTCCTCTCCTCCTCGATTGCCTCACGCGTACCGCCGCGCACCCGCGAACTCGCGGGCGTAGTGCGGTTCGGAGAGGGCTGAGATCTTCACGACATCGCCGGTGCGAGGCGCGTGCAGGAACCGCCCGCCACCGATGTAGATGCCCATGTGATGGACGTCACCGTTCTTCGAGAAGAAGACGAGGTCGCCCGGCTGCATCTGGTTGGTCGGGACGCTCCGGCCGGCGCGGAACTGGTCCTGGGAGACCCGCGGCATCTGCACGCCCTGCTGGCCGTAGAGGTATTGCGCCAGGCCCGAACAGTCGAAGCCGCCGGGTTGCTCGCCACCCCACACGTAGGGGGTGCCGAGATGCTCCATCCCGCGTCGCACGACCTCACCGCCGACCGAGGCACCGCCGGCGAGCGTGAATGGCAGCGCCGCCTCGGCGCCGAACGCGGGGCTGGCGCCCGGCGTCGCGGCCGGCGCCGCGGTGGCCGACGCACCGCCGAACTGCTGGAAGTAACCGAGAACGCGAGGCACGTACGCCTGCGTCTCGGCGTACGGCGGGATGCCGCCGTACTTGGCGACCGCGCCTGGGCCGGCGTTGTAGGCCGCGAGCGCCAGCGACGGGTCACCGCCGAAGCGGTCGAGCTGGGCGCGGAGATAGCGGGCGCCGCCGCGCAGACTCTGAAGGGGGTCGAACGGATCGGTGACACCGAGCCCGCGCGCGGTTCCGGGCATCAGCTGCATCAGTCCGGAGGCTCCGGCCGGTGACACAGCGCCGGGATTGAAACCGGACTCGGCCTTCGCCACCGCCTTGACGAGCGCTGGCGGGACACCGGCCTCCTGCGCCGCCTGCACGATCAGCGCGTCGAACTGCGACGGCTCGCCGAGACTCGCGCCGCCGGCGCCGACGGGAACGAGCCCGGCGCCCCCGATCGCGGCCTCGCCCTGCAGCATCGCGCCGAAGGTCGGGGTCGGCGGGGACGGCGGCGGCGCCGGTCGCGGGGCGATGGTGGCGATGCGCGCCTGGATCGCGGTGACGCGGGAGAGGGCCTCGGCAACACTCATCGCAGCACTCCACGCCGCGCCATCGCGGCTGCGCGCGCCCTCCGGGCCTCGGTCATCTCCGCGAGCTCGCGCTCCTCCTCGGCCAGCTGTCGGCGGCGGTGATCGGCGCGGCGGTGCGCCTCCAGGTGGGTGACTCGCTCCAGCGCCTGGCGCGCCTCGACCAGATCGTCACGGGCGGCGTCGACCCCGAAGGTGGTCTCTCGCAGGTCGATCGCGGACGACTCGAGCGACAGCCTGGCGGCGTCCCGGTCCCGATCGGCCTGCACGAGCATCGCAGCGGCACGGCCTGCCCCGGCCAGCGCCTGCTGGGCCCGGCGATGCCGACGCAGTGACGCCTCCGCGGCGGACTGTGCGTGTCCGTGCGTCCGGATCCGGTCGGCGAGGACGAGCATCGCGGCCGTCTGACGGTCGTCGCGGAGGTCGCGGACGGTCTCGAGGGTGAAGCGGAAGCGTTTCATGGGGATGGCTGCGACGCGAAGGTCGGCGCGGCCATCCGTAGCCAGTATCTATATCGGTTGAAAGACATATTTTCTGGAGTAGTTCAGTTCATTCCGAGGAGGTTCGCCAGGCGCCGTTCGGCGATCTCCGGCTGCTCGGCCTCGTCTGCTCCCTGGCGCAGGAAGGCCTCGATCGGCGCGATCAGGTCGATCGCCTCATCGAGCCGGGGGTCCGAGCCGCGAGCGTAGGCGCCGATGGAGATCAGATCCTCCTTCGAGCGGTGCAACGCAAGCAGCTCGCGCAGCCGCCCGGCGGCCTCACGGGCGGCGACGGTCGTGATCGCCGGTGTCAGCCGTGACACCGACGCGAGGACGTCGATCGCCGGATAGTGATTGCGGTGCGCGAGCGCGCGGTCGAGCACGAGGTGCCCGTCGAGGATGCCTCGCACGGCGTCGGCGACCGGCTCGTTCATGTCGTCGCCCTCGACGAGGACGGTGATCAGGGCGGTGATCGAGCCGCGCACTCCGGTGCCGGCTCGCTCCAGCAGCCGCGGCAGGGCGGAGAACACGCTCGGCGTGTAGCCACGGCTGGCCGGCGGTTCGCCGACCGCGAGTCCGATCTCGCGCTGAGCCATCGCAAACCGCGTCACGGAGTCGATCAGGAGCAGGACGTCCTTGCCCTCGTCGCGGAAGGCCTCGGCGATCGTCATCGCCGTCTCGGCGCACTTGATCCGGGCGAGCGCCGGCTGATCCGAGGTCGCCACGCACAGCACCGAGCGTGCGAGGCCGGCAGGGCCGAGATCACGGTCGACGAACTCCCGGACCTCGCGACCGCGCTCGCCAACGAGGCCGATCACGGTCACGTCGGCCTCGGTGTTGCGGGCGATCATGCCGAGGAGCGTCGACTTGCCGACCCCGGAGCCGGCGAAAATTCCGAGCCGCTGACCGCGTCCACAGGGCACGAGCACGTCGAGCGCGCGGACGCCGAGCGGTAGTCGACGGTCGATCGGTTGCCGACGCATCGGCGACGGCGGCGCCGAGCTGAGCGAGCGCCGCTCGACGTAGCGGCCAGCGCTGTCGAGCGGCTCGCCGTCGTCGATCGGGTTGCCGAGGCCATCGAGCACGCGGCCCAGGACCACGTCACCGACCGGCGTCGACAGTCCGTGGCCGGCGCCGACGACCGGATCGCCGGGGCGGATGCCGCCGAGCTCGCCGAGGGGCATCAGCAGCGTGCGGCCGTCGCGGAACCCGACGACCTCGGCCAGGACCCGGGGCCGGCGGTCGGAGCCGATGAGACACAGCTCCCCCACTTCCGCCTCCGGGCCGGTCGACTCCACGATCAGTCCGATCACCTCGGCGACCCGGCCCATCGTCCGGTACGGATCGGCGTGCTTCAGGCGATCGGCGTAGAGCGCCAGCGACCGGATCGCGTCAGGCATCGCTCTCCTCGCGCAGCATCGCCTGCCGCAGACGGTCGAGCTGGGTCTCGAGCCGACCGTCGACGTCGCCGCCGGGAGTCCGCACCATCACGCCACCGCGGCTGATCCGCCGGTCACCGACCAGTTCGAGATGCTTGAGCGTGCCCACCTTGGTGCGCAGATCATCAGAGGCCGCCTCGAGCAGGGCGAGGTCGTCGGGATTGCAGACGACCTGCAGTTGGTCGCGGACGTACGCCTTGCGCAGCGCGCCACGGAGCACATCCGCGACCCGTTCCGGCTCCGCCTCGAGCGTCGCGTGGAGGATCTTTTCGGCGGCGTGGATCGCGAGGGCGACGAGCGCCGTCTCGGATTCGTCGAGCAGCCGTGCCCGCGTGTCCGCGACCTCGCGGACGGCTGCCTCCGCGAACGTCAGCAGATCTGCGACCTCGCGTAGCGCCTGCTCGCGCCCCTCCCGCTGACCGACTTCGTACCCGTCGGCGCGGGCGGTGGCGGCAATCTGCTCGGCCTGCTCACGAGCCGCCTCGACCAGTGCCGCGCCCTGCCGTTGGGCGGTCGCCAGGAACGCGTTCAGGCCGGTCGCCGGTGGCGCGGACGTCGCGATCCCGCCGACGGACTCGTCGTCGGGCGCCGCCAGCGTCTCGAGCGGCACGACCTGCAGCCGGCGGGAGCCGGCAGCCGTCGCACGGGCGATGATGCGCTTCTCGGGCACGGGCTGCGGCTACGTCACGAGTTCGTCTTCGGCGCCCTGCGTGCCACGCGCGATCTGGATCTTGCCCGAATCCTCGAGGCGCCGGACGATCGCGACGATCCGGCCCTGCGCCTCCTCGACGGAGCGGCGCTTGACCGGGCCCATGAACTCCATGTCCTCGTTCAGCATCGCGCCGGCGCGGGCCGACATGTTGGCGAAGATCAGCGCCTTGACATCCTCGTTCGACCCCTTGAGGGCGAGCGCGATGTCCTTCATGTCGACCTCCTTCAGGAGCTGCTGGATCGCCTTCGCGTCCAGGATCAGGAGGTCCTCGAACACGAACATCAGCTTCCGCACCTCGTCCGCCAACTCCGCGTCCTTCTCGTCGAGGAACTCGAGGACGTTGCGCTCGGTCGCGCGGTCGGAGAAGTTCATGATGTCGACGAGTGCCTTGACCCCGCCAGCGGCTTCGAGGTCCTGGTTGATCAGGTTCGAGAGCTTGCGCTCCATCACCGTCTCGACCTCGCGGAGTACCTCGGGAGCGGTCCGGTCCATCGCCGCGATGCGCATCGCGACCTCGGTCTGGAGGTCCTGCGGGAACATCCCCATCACGTGGGCGGCGGCGTCGGCCGGCAGGTACGCGAGCACGAGCGCGATCGTCTGGCCGTGCTCGTGCTGGAGGAAGTTGAAGACCTGGACGGGGTCGATCCGCCGTAGGAACTCGAAGGGCGTGACGTGGATGAATGTCGACAGACGACCCATGATCTCGATCGCCTTGTCGCTGCCGACCGACCGCTCGAGGATGTCCTTGGCGAAGCCGACACCGCCCTGCGCAATGAAGTCCTGCGCGAGCGCCGTCTCGTAGAACTCCTCCATCACTGCCTGGCGCTCCTCGGACGTGACTTGCTCGAGCACGGCGATCTCGAGCACCAGTTCGTCAACCTCGTCCTGGGCGAGATGCTTGAACACCTCGGCGGATAGGCTCGGGCCGAGCGCGACCGCCATGATCGCCGCCTTCCGGCGCGGCGACAGGTTCAGCGCTGCCCCGGGTTCGTCGACCGTGGCGGTGGCGGCGGCGTCGGCCACTTACGCCTTGGCGGTCAGCCAGCCGCGCATCTGAGCGGCGACATCGGAGGGGCGGTTCTGGGCGATCTCCTCGACCCGACCCTGCAGCGCCTTCTTCTCCGCGGCGTGGATCTCGCCCGCGCTGGGAGCGCCGAGCGCCGGCATCAGGTCGTCGATCTTGATCGGCGGCGCCTCCAGCGCGGGCAGCCACGAGGAGTCGGTGCCGCCGAGCAGCGCCTGGCGCCGGGCCAGCGACTTGCGGACGAGGAAGAGCATCACCAGCAGGCCGACACCGGCCCCGACGGGCTGCAGCAGCCCGCCGAACGGGGCGGGGATGAGCCCGCCGAGCGCCGACCCGTCGGCGCTCGAGGTGCCACCCGTCGCGACCAGCGGGACACCCGCTTTCTTGAGCGCGTCGATCGGGTTGGGGAGCTTCTCGATCGCCGACACCGAGATCTTGTTCGCGGCGTTAGCCGTATCCAGCCCGACGCTGTTCGCGATCGCGTCCGCCACCGTCTGCTCGGGCGCGGTGCCGCCGATCGCTGCCAGAGCCGCCTTGTCGACGACGACCGATACCGTCATCCGCGTCGGCGTGCCGCCGACCGTCTTCGTCTCGGTCTGGGTCGTGTCGATGGCGTTCGTCGCCGTCTTCTGCGTGTGGTCGTACCTCGACGACGCGGAACCGGCCGCCGTCGCCGCGCCGGGGATGTTCCCGGCCGTCCCGGCCGGCGTCCCCCCGGTCGCGCCGCCCTTCTGGATCAGCTTCTCAACCTCGTCGGCCGACTGGATCGCGCCCTTGTCCTCCCCGAACGTCTGCGCGCTGGTGGTGACCTCGTCGAAGCTGAGCTCGCCGGCGACGACCACGCTCCCCTTCCCGGGACCGAGCATGCGGTCGAGCATCGCCTGCGCCTTCGCCGACTGCATCGCCTCCCACGTCGCCTCGGCCGTCATGCGGTCGGCGCTGGCAAGGCCGATCGACGTCGTGGCGCTGGCGAGCGGCCGCCCCTGCTCGTCGACGACGGAGACGTTCTGGGGCACGAGGCCCGGGACGCCGTTCGAGACGAGCGAGATGATGCCGCGCACGGCGGTGTCGGTGAGGGCGCCGCCGCCGGTGTCGATGTTGATCGATGCGGTCACCTGCTCCTGGTCGACGGAGAAGATGCTGCGCTCGGGGATCGCCAGGTTGACGGTGGCGTGCCGGACGCCGACGATGCTCTCGATCTGCGCCGCCAGCACGTCGCTGCGGACGCGCTGCACCTTGTAGTGGAACTGGCCGTCCGTCATCGACAGGGAGCTCTCGTCGAGCAGCGACCAGTCGGCGCGGCCGCCGCCGACGCCCGCCTTGCCGGCCACGACCCGGGCCTCGTTGATCTTCGCCGACGGCACCATCACGGTCGCGCCGCCCTCGCCGAGCTTCGTCGGGATGCCGGCCCCCGCGAGCGCCGCCTGCACCTCGCCGGCGCTGCGGGCGTCGAGGTTCGTGAAGGCCGGCGTGTAGGCCGCGCCGCCGGCGCTCATCACGATGTACGCGATGACGCCGATCGTCGCGAGCGCGATCAGGCCCACGATCAGGCGGGAGGCGGTGCCGAGACGGTCGATTGCGATGCCGAGAAGTTGCATGGAGCCTCCGGGTCAGATCTGCATCCGCATGACGTCCTGGTAGGCCTCGACGGCCTTGTTCCGGAACGCTGCGGTGAGCTGAAGTGCGATGGCGGCCTTCTCGACGGCGATCGTCGCGGCCGAGATGTCGTTCGCCTGGCCGGTGGCGAGAGCCTGCGCGGCCTGCGCCCCCTGGCCCTGGATGGCGGCGGAGGCCTGGAGCTTGTCGGCGATGAGGGCGCCGAACGACTGCGCGCCCGGCGTCTCGCCGACGGCGGCCGGCCCGCCGATGGACGGCAGGGAGCGGTAGAACTGGATCGCGTCGATCCCGACGCCGGCGATCGGTCCGACAGCCATCAGCGCAACACGTCCAGGGCGCGCATGAACTCCTGCTTGATGGCGTTCAGGGCGGTGGTGTTCGCCTCGTAGGCGCGGGTGGCGGTGATCAGGTCGGTCATCTCGATCACCGCGTTCACGTTCGGCGTCCGCACGTTGCCCTGCGCGTCGGCGTCCGGGTGCGACGGGTCGTGGATCAGACCCGTGCCATCCGTCTGCTCGGTGATCGCGGCGACCGCGACGCCACCGGGCGTCATCGACGCGGCGAAGTCTCCGAACGTCGAGAAGCTCGGCGACTGGCCGATGCCGGTCGGCGACTGCTCCTGGAGCACCACCTGGCGCCGCAGGTACGGGCCCGGCTGGCCATCCGCGCGCCGCGTCGAGTTCGCGTTCGCGAGGTTGGCGGCGATCGTATCCATCCGCAGGCGCTCGGCGGTCAGGCCCGAGGCGGCGACGTTCATCGCATCGAACAGGCCCATCAGCGCGCCCCCGTGATGATGTTGGACATGGTCTGCAGGTTCTTGGTCGTGACGGACATGAGAGCGGAGAACTGCAGCTGGTTCTGAGCCAGGTACGACGCCTCGCGATCGATGTCGACGTTGTTGCCGTCGACGCGCATCGAAGAGACGTTATCGGTCTTGACAATCGGGGTGACGGCGCCGACGGCTTCGGCCGTGCCGCTGAACTGGAGTGCCTGGGCAAGCGCGTCGCCGAACTCCACGTCCGATCGCTTGAAGCCGGGCGTGTTGATGTTCGCGAGGTTGTTCGCGATCACGGACTGCCGCTTCTCGGTACCGTGCAGCGCGACCTCGAGCGCTTTCTGCGTGACGTCGAACAGCTCCATGGACACCTCCCCGGAAACGACGAAGGACGCCCCGTGGGGCGTCCTTCCGTGGACTTGCTGGCCGCCCGCGGTCCCTGCGGGCTCTACCAGTATCGGGAGGTGTCTTTATGTTCTTTAGAGCATATTCACGGCAGGCTACTTCGCGCCGCTCCCCGACGTCACCGTCGCCACCGTGCGGAGGATGATCGCGAGGTCGAGCGAGATCGAGCGATTCCGGAGGTAGTACAGGTCGTAGGAGAGCTTCGTCCGCGTGTCGGCGAGTGACGATGCGTACCCGGCGCAGACCTGGGCCCAGCCAGTGATGCCCGGCTTCGCGAAGTGGCGGGGCTTGTAGAACGGAATCTCCTCGGCGAGCCAGCGGACGTAGTCGGGCGTCTCCGGCCGGGGCCCGACGATCGTCATCTCGCCGCGGAGGACGTTCAGGAGCTGCGGCAGCTCGTCGATGCGGAAGCGACGAAGGACCCGGCCGACGCCGGTGATCCGCGGATCCGCGTCGCCCGTCCACGTCTGCCCGTCATTCGACACGTCGCTGCGCATCGAGCGGAACTTCAGCATCGTGAAGCGTCGGCCGTACCCGCCGATCCGCACCTGGCGGAAGATCACCGGCCCGGGCCCGCCCCGGAGACGCACGGCGCAGGCGGCGACCACGAGGAGCGGCGATGCGGCGACCAGCCCGACGATCGCGAGGACGACGTCGATCGCCCGCTTCGTGAACTCCTCCTCGTCACGGCGATGCAGATGCATCGTGTGCATGAACCACGTCGACGTCAGGCCCTCGAGCGGCACGCGGCCGAACGTCCGCTCGAAGAAGGGCGCGAACTCGATCACCGAGACGTCGAGATGGGTCAGCTCCAACAGTCGACCGTAGAGCGCGGGTCGCCCGGTGCGCATGCCGAGGACGAACAGGTCGACCCCGCCTCCGTAGGCGATGCGCTCGAGGTCGTCGAGCGTACCGAGGCACGGAGCCCCGGTCGGCTCATGGGCGCCGGGCTCGGCCCGATCGTCGATCCAGCCGACGAGATCGAAGGCGTGCGCACCGGGCGCGATCCGCTCGTCCTCCATCATCCGTACGGTCTCCGCCGGGCCGATGATGATGCAGCGCAGCGGCTCGCCGAGGGCCTTGTGCCCGGCCACCGCCGCCTGCCAGAGGAACGCCATCGCCGTCATCGCCGCGATCGACCCCAGCTCCGCCGCGAGCGGGTCACCCGTGCCGAGCACCTCGTTCGCGGCCAGGATGATCGCGCCCGCGCACAGACCGGCCTGACCGGCCCTGACGACGGTGAAGGCCCAGCTCGGCGCGGCCCGCGACTCCCGCAGCAGCGTCCAGCGGATCGAGCCGTACCAGATCGCCGTATACAGGGCGGCGACCAGCAGGCGAGCGACGGTCGTACCGCGCGATAGCTCGTGAGCCGCGAACCACGTCGCCGCGATCAGCGCGTGCCCCTGCCGGAGGCGGAGGACCCGATGGGAGCGGAGAGGAGCGGTCGCCGAACGGACCGCAGACCTGCCGAGCATCGGCGCCGAGCTCACGTCAGGTGTCGTCTCCGACGCACAGACTGCACGCCGATCGCAGTGCCGGCCCGAGCGCCTCGAGCTCCGCGGCGATGGCCGCGAACGCCGCCGGCTCCCGGTGGGCGAACGTCCCGCACAGCTCGTCGAGCGCTACCATCCGCGCTCCGTACGTTACCCGCAGCAGCCACGTGCCGGCGCGGCCCGACGCGATTTCGGTTGCGGCCTCGCTCGCCGATCGGCAGTCGTCGAGGACGGCCTCGCCCGTCTGCGGGTCGATCCCGGCGAGCAGCGTCAGGGCCGCGCCGCCCGTACCGGCCCGGAACCGCTTGCAGAAGAACGACGGAACGTCGGAACCAGGCATCGCGTAGAAGCGGTAGCCGAGCGCCGTGAGACGCCCGTCGACCGCGACGTGCGGGCAGCGGCGGCGCAGGCGCGAGACGCGGGACGAGGCATCCACGCGTGGCGCGGATTCGATGTCGAGAAGCCTGACCTCCATTAGCTGGCGAGCCGCAGGCCGATGGTTTCGGCAACCCGGCGGTCGCGCTCGAACTCGTCGCGGCGGCGATCGTGCGCGAGCTGTGCGATCTGTCGCCGCAGCCTGCGCCACGCCAGGGGTTCAGCCTGGTCGTAGGCACCGTCGTGCGCGCCCCGGATCGTCGTCAGGTACTCGTCCCAGGCCTCCCGCTCCAGCCCGGCCAACTCCTCGACGCGGCCCGCAAACCAGCATTCGATCTCCGCGGTACTCGACTTCGCGTCCACAGTTCCACCTCCTGGGGCTGCCGTCCATGGCCGTCCCGTATCTGGATGATCGGCAGACCCGCCTGGCGGCATGAGAGTGCCGAGTGGCCGGTTCGGATCGCGGGCGGCCTATCAAGCAGCCGGAGGCGCCGGCCGATACGCGGGAGATGGAGCCGACCCGGGACGGTACGGCCGCCGTCGTCGGCGGCGCGCTCGTGATCACCGCCGCCACCGGTGAAGGTCGACCGGCCGTCGTCCGCGCCGAGCCCGGGATCGACCTCGTGACCGCCGGCGCCGCACCCTCGAGCGGCCCGGTCGAGGCGACCGACGCGCGCAGCGTCGAGGTCCGGCTGACCGCCGACGAGCCGCGGCTCGAGATCCGGGTCACCGTGTCGCAAGACGAGCTGCTGGCGCTGCTGTCGGTCGAACGGATCCCGGGAGCGACCTATCGCCTGGAGGATCAGCCGCCGAACGCTTCCATCGTCCTGCGACGCCTGGTCGCCGAACGGATCCCGGCGCCCGAGGCGACGGTTGCCGAGCTCCAGGACGCGCTCGATGCTGCAGGCGTCGTCTACGGCGTCAGCCCGGATGCGCTGGGGCGGCTCTGCCACGGCGGCGTCGATGCGCCGGTCGCGAGGGGGCTGCCGGCGCAGCACACGACGCCCGCGACGGTGCGGTTTCTGACACTGGACGCGGGAGGTGCGGAGCGCTTCGTCCGGGCGGGGATGGCACTCGCCCAGGTGACGCGACCGCGGCGGGGGACCGATGGCATCACCGTGACGGGGCATCTGGTGCCAGCGGGCGACGCGGCGGAGGTCGAGCTCCGCGTCGGTGACGGTGTCTCGCTCGAGGCCGACGGGCGCCTGCTCGCGACACTCGACGGACACGCCCGACTCGCGGAGGGCG
The DNA here is from genome assembly GCA_009885805.1 of Actinomycetota bacterium. GTDB lineage: Bacteria > Actinomycetota > Thermoleophilia > Gaiellales > F1-60-MAGs149 > VFJZ01. Next base: position 121,782 of record VFJZ01000007.1, on the reverse strand, counting down.
TCGTCTCCGTCGTCGCTGCGCGCGTCCACGAGGGAGACCTGCGGGGCTCGGACGGCGGCCTGTCGAGTCCGGGCTCGGTGGAGGTGACCGGGTCCGTCGAGGATGGCCTCGTCCGCGCCAGGTGCTCGATCGTCATCGGCGAGGCTGTTCGCGGCTCGACGCTCGAAGCGGGGCACTCGCTCGAGATTCGCGGTGCCTCGTTCGACTCGACGCTGCGCAGCGGCCACGGCTACGCCGCCCTGATCGCCCTGGCGAGCCTGATTCCAGCGCTCGCCGATGATGTCGCACGGCTCCAGCTTGGGCTCGGCGTCACTCTCGCCGCCGCCCGATCGGCCGGCCGTACCCTGAACCCGCTCCGGGGGCTGACGATGATCGCTGACCGCGTCGCGCCGAATCTCGACCGGAGGATGTGTGAGGCGGTGGCCGACCAGCACGGCGGCCACGTTCCCGTCGACATCCTCGGCGCACTGCGCCGTGCCAGGGAGGACTACGACGAGATCTGCGTCGGCCGGCGGCCGATCGACGCGCTGACCAGCGTCGCTGCGGCCTTCCAGAGGGAGGCTGCACGCCTCGCCGACCTCACCGCCACCGTGCCGGTGCTGACCGTCGGGCTCCTGCAGAAGTGCGAGGTCGATGTTGTCGGCCGGCTGACGGTGACGGGCAAGGGCGTCGTCGACTCGTCGTTGCGGGTCGCCGGGCACTTCGAGATGACGGGGCAAGGCTCCGTGCTCCGTGGCGGCACGCTGGCGCTGTCCGGCACGGCCGTCGTCCACGAGCTCCAACCGGGTGCGAGCACGGAACTGACGATCGAACTTGCCGCTGGCAGCGTCCTGCAAGCCGCGATCGTGCAGCCGGGGGTGTTGATCTCGATCGGCGGCAGCGAGCATCGGACCAGCACGCTGGAGCACGACGTACGGATCGAGGCCGCAGCGCTGGCCGCGTAGTGGAACGTTGGGGCCTGGCCCCAACGTTTCATGCGCTACGAAACGAGAATGCCGTCCGGCGAGACGTCCACGTCCTGGGCCGCGAGGCGCTCGCGCACGAGGAACTGGAACGTCGACCACGCGCCGCGCCGGGCGTCGAACATCCGGTAGACCTGCCATTCGGTCAGGAGGTTGATGTCGGACCGGCGCGCCTCCGCCCAGTCGGCGAACTTCGGTAGCCGACCGAGCTGGATCGCGAGCAGGACGCCCTGGTCGATCGCGCGCCCGAGGCGCTCCTCGCCGACGACGACATCGAAGCCCGCCTCGCGGAGTGCGCTGGTCAGCGAACCGAACGTGTGCCAGTACAGCGACTTGGAGGGCATCCGGCCGCGCCGAGCCTCGATGTCCTTCGCGCTCGGCACGCGACCGAGCTCCTCCCCGAGCGAACGGAGCTGATCCAGCAGCTCCTCGCGGGTGGCGAACCGACGGGGCACCAGGCCGGCCTGGCGCTTGGCGGCGTTCCAGCTGCCGAAGTGCTCGATCACGGTCTGCGGGTGGACGGTCGTCTCGGCGTCTCCCTCGAACTCGCGCATCGTCGGCGACTTGCCGAGGCGCTGCGAGCAGGCACGCAACTGTTCGAGAATCTGCGTGTCCGAGTACCGCTTGCGCATTCCCGCCTGGAACTGCGCCAGGCGCTCCTGATCAATGTGTTCGAGTGCCGTGAAGACCGTCTTCGATCGCATCCGTTGCCGCCTACCGTCGGTTGAGGCCCGAAGTCGGGCCGGAGACTCTGCTCGCGGAATATCGCCAGAACCCGACGAGCGTACGAACCCTCTCGTCTCCCAGCATAGAGTGCTGCCACAAATTTGCAAGGCCACGCGTTGAATGTCGTACAGCCTGCTGCGGGTACGCTGCCCCCGTGCCGCTGTTCGCCGCGAAGGCCGCCGCCGCCCGCACGCTCGGCTCGCTGTCTCGCCGCTCCGGTCGCGGCGGCGGCACGACGCTGCCCGGGCGAGCGCTGCTGCGCCTCGCGCCCGATGCGATCGAGCGCATGGCCGCTCGTCTGCCCGACGGCGTCGCACTCGTGTCGGCGACGAACGGGAAGACGACGACGGCAGCCCTTGCGGCAGCCCTCATCCAGCCGGATCTGGCCGTCTGCCGGAACGCGGCGGGCGCGAACCTCACCTCCGGCGTCGCGAGCGCACTCGTCAGCCGGCCGGCGGCGGCGCGGCTCGGGCTGTTCGAGGTCGACGAGTTCGCCCTGCCCGAGGTGGCCGCGCGGATCGGGCCGCGTGCCGTGCTCCTCGGCAACCTCTTCCGCGATCAGCTCGACCGCTACGGCGAACTCGAGCTGATCGCGCGGCGCTGGCGTGAGATGGTCGACCGCCTGCCCGTGACGACGACGCTCGTCCTCTGCGCCGACGACCCGCTCGTCGCGGCGCTGGGCGAGGGGCGCGAGAACGTGGTGTACGTCGGGCTCGACGATCCTTCGGTGGCGCTCGCGGGTCTCCCCCACGCGGCCGACTCCATCACGTGCCGGCGCTGTGGGGCTGCACTCGTCTACGACGCCGTCTACCTCGGCCACCTCGGCGCATGGCGCTGCGGGGACTGCGGCACCGGCCGCCCGCCGCTCACGGTCGCCGCGACGGAGATCCGGCCCCGCGGCCTCGCTGGGAGCAGCCTGCGGCTCGACGGTAGGCCGGCCACGTTGGCGCTTCCCGGCATCTACAACGCCTACAACGCCGCCGGCGCCTACGCACTCGCGGTCGCCCTCGGCGTCGCGCCCGAGACCGCAGCCGATCGGATCGGCGGCTTCCGCGCCCCGTTCGGGCGCTTCGAGCGGATCGCCGCAGGCGACCGCGAAGCGGTGCTGCTGCTGATCAAGAATCCCGCCGGGGCGAACGAGGCGCTGCGGACGCTCGCGCCGCAGATCACCGGCGGCGTGGTGCTCCTCGTCCTCAACGACCGCATCGCCGACGGGCGCGACGTCTCCTGGATCTGGGATGTCGACTTCGAGGACGTGCTGCCGGCTGCGCGCCACGTCGTCTGCAGCGGTACGCGCGCGGCCGACATCGCGCTGCGCTGCCGGTACGCGGACGTCGAGCCGGCGCGCCTCGAGGTCGTGGTCGATCCGGCGGCGGCGTTCGATCGAGCGCTCGCCCTCGCCGAGGCGGGCGGCACCGCGTACGTCCTGCCGACCTACACGGCGATGCTGGAACTCCAGCGAACGGCAACCGCGCGCGGCCTGGTGCGCCCGTACTGGGAGGAGCGGGCGCCATGATCACGATCGTCCCCGTCTACCCCTCGCTGCTGTCGATCTACGCCGATCGCGGCAACGTTCGCGTGCTCGTCCAGCGGGCAGCGTGGCGCGGCATCGCCGTCCGCGTGGAACCACTCGGCCTCGGCGAGACGCTCGACCCTGCGCGGGCCGACCTGATTCTGATCGGCGGCGGGCAGGACCGCGATCAGCTGCTCGTCGCCGACGCGCTGCGCACCCAGACGTCGCAGCTACGCGCTGCCGTCGACGACGGCGCCAGTATCCTCGCGGTCTGCGGCGGCTTTCAGCTGCTCGGCCATCGCTATCGCGGCCACCACGGCGACGAGATGCTGGGTACCGGCCTCGTCGACCTGGAGACGATCGCCGGCGATACCCGTCTGATCGGCAACGTGCTGGTCGACTGCGGCGAGGGTCGGACGATGGTCGGTTTCGAGAATCACGCCGGCCGGACGTTCCTCGGCAGCGACACGAGGCCGCTGGGTTCGGTCGTCGCGGGAGCGGGCAACAATGGTGCGGACGGTCTGGAGGGCTGCCGGGCGCCGGGCATCATCGGCACGTACGTTCACGGCCCGTTGCTGCCGAAGAACCCGTGGATCGCGGACGAACTGCTCGCCCGGGCCGTCGCTCGACGAGGCGGCGGGGCGCTGGCGCCGCTCGATGACGCGTTGGAGCTGCAGGCGGCCGCGGGCGCGGCGCGCATCGCCCGCGCCGAGCGCCGGTAACTGCGAGCTACGCCGCGGGCCTCATCTCTCCACGCGGTTGCGGCCACCCTCCTTGGCGGCGTACAGCGCTCGATCAGCGGCCACGAGGGCGGCGCGTGGCGAGCTCAGGTGCGCGGCGACGCCGATCGATACCGTCAGCCGGCCGGTCGGCAACCGCTCTTCGCCGTCGACCGGCAGCGCCTCGATCACCTGCCGAATCCGCTCGGCGACCGGCGTCGCCGCGATCTCGTCCGCTCCGGCCAGCAGCGCGCAGAACTCCTCGCCGCCGTACCGATGGAGGCCGTCGGAGCGCCGCAGGCACGCGCCGATGGCACTCGCCACACGCCGAAGGGCGTCATCGCCGGCGGGATGTCCGCAGGCGTCGTTGAGCGACTTGAAGTGGTCGATATGTCCACCATCACGACGGCGCCGGTGCCAGCCGAGTCGTCGAGGGCCTCCCCCAACCGCCGTCGAGTCCAGGCGCCGGTGAGTGCGTCCGTGCCACCGACCACCGACTGCGCGCCGTGCCGGCGAGCTGCCGCCAACCCGACAGCGGCGACGCCAAGCATCAGGCCGAGGAGGGCCAGACCTGCAACCAACGGTGTTCTGGCGAGCGGCACGGCTCGGATCGACGGCGTTGCGACGAGCGTCGCCGTGGCCTCCGCGACGGCCTCCCTGCTGTCCGCGACCCGCGCCTCCAGCGTCTCGATCGCGAGGACGTAGGGTTGCGGGTCGACGGGGCTCGGTCCGGCCCGCAGCGCGGTCAGGGTGCCGGTGTCCAGCGGCTGCAGTACCGCCTCCAGTTCGGGCTCCGACTGCCCGGCGGCTATCAGTGTCCTCGCGCGGGACGGCAGCTCGTGACCGAGCGTGGCGAGGAGGTCGACCCGCGCATCCCGCGACTGCGACTGGAGCGCGGCCGACCCGACGGCCGTGAAGCGGGCGAGGCCCGCCGGTGGCTCGTCACCGAACGCGCCGAGCGACGCCAGATACGTGACCATGGAGCCGAGCATGCCGTACGCCTTCTGCTTCGCCTGGCCGGCGCGCAGGCCGTGCCCGACCTGCCGGGCAGCAGCGATCGCGTGCCGGGCCTCGGTGGGCGTGTCGCGTGGCAGCGCCATCGCGATCAGGCCACCGCCGACGCCTGCGACGAGAACGACGGCGGCGCCAGCCCGCGGGGCGAGTCACGAGGCGGATATCGGCAGCCGGACGTCGCTGCGTGAGCGTACCCTACGGCGTCCAGGCGGCGCCGAGCGCGATGAACGGATCGCCCGGCTGATAGCGGGCGAGGTACCGCTGGATCGGCGGGCGGACGTCCACTTCCGTCAGCTCGCTGCGCGTCATCAGGGCGTGATTCCTGATCGCGCCGTCGTTCGACGCGACAAGGGCCAGCGCGCCGGGCGTGACGTCGACCGCGAAGACGACGTGCAGGATGTGCCGACCATCGCGAACGTGTGCCGGCGCGATCGATTCGGCCAGCGCCACCGGCCCGCCGATCGCTGGCTGCCGCAGCCCGCACTCCTCGCGTAACTCGCGTCTCAACGCGGCCTCGAGCGTCTCGCCAGCCTCGACGCCGCCCCCGGGCAGGAGCCAGTAGCGGCGCCCGTCCTTCTCGTGCCGGATCAGCATCACGCGGTCGTCCTGGACGATCAGCGCAGCGACGCGTATCCGCGGTGGCCGGTGCACGTCAGGCGACTCCGCTCGAGCCGAACCCGCCTACGCCCCTGGCCGACGCAGAGAGTTCCTCCACCGCCACAGGCCGTAGCTGCGGCAGCGCGACGATCGCCAGTTGCGCGATCCGGTCGCCGATCTCGATCGCAAACGGCTCGCTGGCATCGGTGTTGAGCAGCGCCACCTTCAGCTCGCCTCGGTAGCCCGCGTCGACGAGGCCAGGCGCATTCAGGATCGTGATGCCGTGTCTCGCTGCCAGGCCGCTGCGGGGGATCACGAACCCCGCGTGGACGGGTGGAATCTCGACGGCCAGCCCGCACGGCACCAGACGACGTCCCCCGGGAGGCAGGACCACCGCCTCGACGCTCCGGAGGTCGAGGCCGGCGTCCCCGTCATGCGCGGCCTCCGGCAGGCGCGCGTCAGCCGTCAGCAGTCGGAACGGCAACTCCATCACGCGCCATCCGTCCGGAAGGACGCGAACCGGCGCGCCTCAGAAGCCGGCAGGTGAGCGCGTATCACGACGCCGTCGGCGGTGTCCTCGCGCTCGATCGGCGTGCCGAGTGCGTACAGCGCCGCGAGCGTCGCCCCCTGCGCATGAGGGACCAGCAGTTCGACCGGTTCGAACCGGGAGGCGAAGAACGCCGCGACCGCCTGCTCGAGCTCGTCGATCCCCTCACCCGTGCGTGCTGCTACCAGGACCGCTGTCGGATTCGCATTACGCAGCCGGCGCACGGTGACCGGATCCACGAGGTCGATCTTGTTGAGGACGAGGAGGCGGGGAATGTCCCGCGCGCCGATCTCGTCGAGCACGGCATCGACGGCCTGCTGCTGCGCGAGTCGCTCGGACTCCTCGGCCGAGGCATCGGCGACATGCAGGATGAGGTCGCCGGCGAGGGTCTCCTCGAGCGTCGAGGAGAAGGCGTCGACCAGGCCGTGCGGGAGCTTGCGGATGAAGCCGACCGTGTCCGTCAGCGTGTACGCCCTGCCGTTGTAGACGTAGGCCCGGGTGGTCGGATCGAGTGTCTCGAACAGGCGGTCCGCCATCGACACATCGGACCCCGTCAGGGCATTCAGGAGCGTCGACTTGCCGACGTTCGTGTAGCCCGCCAGGGCCACCGACGGTGTCTCCGAGGCCTGGCGACGGGCGCGGGTCGTGCGGCGGTGCTGCGACGCGCGAGCGAGGCGGGACTTGAGCAGCGTCACGCGCTTGCGCGCCAGACGGCGGTCGGTTTCGAGCTGTGACTCGCCCGGCCCGCGTGTGCCGACGCCACCGCCGAGCCGTTCGAGGTGCTTCCACAGCCCGCGCATCCGCGGCAACGCGTACTCGAGCTGAGCGAGTTCGATCTGGAGATTCCCCTCGGCGGTGTGTGCGTGCGCGGCGAAGATGTCGAGGATCACCGTCGTGCGGTCGATCACGCGGACCTCGAGCGTGTCCTCGAGGATGCGCTGCTGAACGGGTGACAGCTCGTCGTCGCAGACGACGACCTCGGCGCCGGCCTCGTGGAACTGCACCTGGAGCTCCTGCAGCTTGCCGGGTCCCAGGTAGGTGCGCGGATGGGGAGCGCTGCGGCGTTGGACGATCCGGCCGACGGTGGCGACCCGCGCCGTGCGCAGGAGTTCCTCCATCTCGTCGAGCTCGGCCTCGCCGTCGTGACCTGAGGGCCAGACGGCCATGATCAGCGCCCGCTCGGGCTCGGCGTCTCGGACGATGTGAAAGGCCTCTGCCACGCAGGCGAAGCCTACAGCGCCCGCGTCATTCGCCGGACGGCCTCGCCGAGCCGGTCGTCGGGCTGCGTCAGCGCGAGGCGCACGTAGCCCTCGCCGGCCGCGCCGTAGGCGACGCCGGGCGAAACGACGACGTCGGCCTGCGTCAGCATCCGCTCGGCGAACGCGAGCGAGTCGGACCCGTCCGGCACGGCGAGCCAGATGTACATGCCGGCGCGCGGCACGTCGACGGCGACCCCGGCGGCCGTCAGCAGCTCGCAGGCGAGGTTGCGGCGACGCTCGTAGACATCGGCGACGGCCCGCCGCACGGACGCCGGCAGATCGAGCAGCGCGATCGCCGCCTCCTGGAGGGCGACGAACATGCCGGCGTCGACGTTCGTCTTGAGGCGGTGCAGGTTGGCGATCATGGCGGCGTTCCCGACGGCGAACGCGATCCGCCAACCGGGCAGGCTGAACGCCTTCGAGAGGGAGAGGATCTCGATGCCGCTGTCGCGGGCCCCGGCGGTCGCGAGATAGCTCGGCGCGACGTAGCCGTCGAAGGTGATCTCGGAGTAGGCGTTGTCGTGGCAGACGGGGATGCCGCAGCCGGCCAGGTCCGCGAACAGCCCGTCGGCGGCAACGGCGCCGGTCGGGTTGTTGGGGTAGCCGATGATGACGAGGTTCGCCCGCGCGCGAACGTCTGCCGGCACCGCGGGGAGGTCGGGCTGGAACCCGTTCGCAGCGAGCAACGGCAGTCCGAACGCCTCGGCCCCGGCCAGCGTCGGGCCGCCGGCGTAGACCGGGTAGCCGGGGTCCGCGACGAGCGCCACGTCACCGGGATCGAGCTGCGCGAGCGCGAGGTGCGCGAGGCCCTCCTTCGCGCCGAGCAGCGGCATCACCTCCGTGTCCGGATCGATGGCGACGCCGAATCGTTCGGCATAGAAGCGTGCGACCGCCTCGCGCAGCGGCGCGATCCCGCGGTTCGTCGGGTAGTGCGCGACGTCAGGCCGCCGGACGGCAGCCGCGAGCGCGGCGCGCGCCTCCTCCGGCGGCGGCAGGTCGGGGTCGCCGACACCGAGCGAGATGACGTCGCGCCCGAGCGCCCGTCGCTCCGCGACGCGCCGGTTCAGGCGCGTCGTCAGGTACTCCGGCAGGGAGTCGAGGCGTCGGGAGAATCTCACAGCTCGAGCACCTCCAGACGCTCGGCCGGTCCCGTCATCGTCACGGCCAGGTCGGCGCCGACCTCGATCGCGAGCACGCCGCCAGGGAGGTGGACGGCGACCGGGCCGAAGGCCGCGCCATCCAGCACGGCGGCGACGGCGACGGCGCAGGCGCCGCTGCCGCAGGCCTGCGTCTCCCCGACACCCCGCTCCCAGACGCGCATCTGCACGCCGCCGTCGCCACGCACCTGCCAGATCTCGACATTGGCGCGTTCGGGCACCGCTGGGTGCGTTTCCAGCCGCGGGCCCTCGGCGCCGAGCGGGAAGGATGCGACGTCCGGGACACGGATCACGAGGTGCGGGTTGCCCACCGACACGAAGCGGTGCGCGTACCCGATCGACCCCGCGGCCTCGGGACGGTACTGGCGCGGGTCGCTGAGCCTGGCCGGCGCCAACGAGGCCCTGACGGTGCCGTCCGCCTCGACCTGCGCGGCGAGCACCCCGGCCACCGTCGCGATCCGCACCTGCGTCAGCCCGTCCCGCTCGGCGACGTACCGCGCGACCATCCTGGTCCCGTTCCCGCAGGCCTCGGCGGTGGTGCCGTCGGGATTGACGATCCGCATGCTGACGTCGGCGACGGCACTCGGCTCGAGTACCAGGATGCCGTCCGCCCGGCCGACCCGGCACAGCGCCGCCGCCTCCAACGTCGCGGCGCCCTCGATCAGCAGGTACACGTTTCCGGCTCCCTGCCAGCGCTCGGCACGCATCAGGCGAGGTAGCCCGCGAGGAGCTCCTCGCAGCGCGTGAGCGCTGCGATCGAGACCCACTCGTCCCGCTGGTGTGCCTGCGACGACTCGCCCGGGCCGAGGTTGACGGCCGGGATGCCGGCTGCCTGCAGCGTCGCGACGTCGGTCCAGGCCTGCTTCGGGAGCACTGGCACCCCGAGCGCGGCGACGAAGGCGGCGACGTCCGGCTGCGTCACGCCTGGCAGTGCCGGCGGCGAGGTGTCGAGCCAGGTCACGTCTGCCTCGGCGCCGGCGAGCGTCTCGACCTCCGCGCGAGCCCCGTCCAGCGACCGTCCGGGCGCGACACGGACGTTGACGGCGAGTCGGAACTCGTCGGGGACGACGTTCCGTGTGGCGCCGGCGTGGGCCATCGTGACGGCGATGGTGTCGTGGAACCGAAGCCCCTCTACCTCGACTGGCTGCTCGGCGCGGCCGGCGAACCGTCCGAGCGCGGCGGCGCCGGCGTAGATCGCATTCGAGCCCTCCCACGGCCGTGCACTGTGCGCGAGACGGCCGCGGTAGACCACGTCGGCGTTCAGCGTGCCCACGGCGCCGGCGTGGATGTCGTTTCCGGTCGGTTCGAGCACGACGGCGAAGCGGATGTCCTCGAGCAGGGTCGCATCGCGGAGCACCGCGTGGATGCCGTTGAGGTGGTTCGGCCCCTCCTCACGGTCGTAGAACAGGAAGGCGAGCGGCCGCGGCTGCGCGACGAATCGCTCGAGCAGGGCCAGCATCACCGCGACGCCCCCCTTCATGTCGGCGGCGCCGCGGCCGACGATGCGATCGCCGTCCCGGCGGACACGGGCCGCGCCGTCCCAGGCCGGGACGGTGTCGAGGTGGCCGACGAGGGCGACCGCCGGCCCCGGCCCGCCGCTACGCGCGACGAGGGCGTTGCCGAGTCGCTCGTGGGGCACGCGAAGCTCGATCAGACGCTCCTCGACGAGCCCGGCGATCCGTTCCTCGTCGCCGTACTCGGACGGCGTCGCGACGAGCGCCTCGCAGATCGCCGCGACCGAGCCGCTAAACGGCGATGCCATGGTCTCGAAGGGCGGCGTTGAGCGACGTCTTGCGGTCGGTCGACTCGCTGCGGCGGCCGATGATCAGCGCGCAGGCGAGCTGGAACGTCCCGCCGGGGAACTCCTTCGGTCGCGTGCCGGGGACGACGATCGCCCGGGCGGGGACACGGCCCCGATACTCGACGGGCGGCGACTGCGTGACGTCGATCACCGGCACGGAGGCCGACAGCGACACGTTGGGCGCGACGACCGCCTCGCGTTCCACGATCACGCCCTCCGTGACGATGCAGCGCGAGCCGAGGAACGCGCCGTCCTCGATGATCACCGGGCGCGCGCCGGGCGGCTCGAGGACACCGCCGATGCCGACGCCGCCAGCGACGTGGACGTCACGGCCGACCTGCGCGCCGGAGCCGACCGTCGCCCAGGTGTCGATCATCGTACCGGCGCCGACGTACGAGCCGATGTTGACGTAGCTCGGCATCAGCACCACACCGGCTTCGACGAAGGCGCCCTGCCGGACGGTCGCGGGCGGGACGACCCGTACGCCGGCGAGCGACGCGATCCCCTTCAGCGGAATCTTGTCGTGGTAGGTGAACGGACCGTGCTCGATCACCTCCATCTGCTGCAGCCGGAAGTGCAGCAGGATCGCCTGCTGCAGCCAGGCGTTGACGGTCCAGCCGTCGTCGCCGGCCTGGGCCAGACGCGCCTCGCCGCGATCGAGCAGCCCGATCGCCTCCGCGACTGCGGATCGGGCCTCCGCCACCGCCAGCGCACCACTGAAGGCCGCTTCGATCGTCTCCCGAACGGACGTCACGGCGATACCGTAGCCCGACGCCGGCCCGGCAGCTGCACCGCCACCACCGCCACCAGGACGATGGCCGCCCCGGCCACCTGCACCGGTGTCAGCCGCTCGCCGAAGATCACGTATGCGTATGCGATCGTCGCGACGGTCTCGAACGACTGCAAAAGCCCCGCCAGCGACGGCCCGACGCGCTTCATCCCGGCCATCACCGCGGTGACGGCGAAGACGGTCGACAGAAGCGCGGAGGCGACCATGAACACCCACGCCGAGGCGTCGAACTCGAAGCGCAGCTGGCCGAGGAGCGCGCTGCCGACGGCGAAGCCGATGCCGCCCCCGGTCGCGATCAGGCAGCCGAGGATCAGCGGGTCGATGCCCGCGACGATGCGGTCGCCTGCCAGCAGGTAGCCCGCGTACCAGACGGACGACGCGACGGCGAGCGCCGCGCCGAGCGGAACGACGTGGCCCACCCCGGCGCCGCCGCCGAGGCCGACCAGCGCCGTTCCGGCCGCCGCCACCGCGATCGCGGCGAAGATCCGGAAGCGAGGGCGCTCCCGTCCCATCACGACCGCTGTCACCGCCACAACGGCCGGCGTGACGGACTGAAAGACCGAGGTGACGGAGGCATCCTGCAGCGAGACGGCGGTGAAGTAGAAGCCGGCCTGACCGCAGTAGGCGAGCCCGAGCAGCAGGCCGGGCGCCACCTGACGCCGAGCGACCCGCGGCCGCAGGACGACCCAGAAGGCGAGCGCGGCGACGCAGAACCGCACTGACAGGAACTCGCCGACGGTCGCCCCCCGCTCGTAGACGAGCTTGGCGAAGATGGCGTTCGCGCCGAACGCGGCGCTGGCGCCGATGACCAGCACGATGCCGAGGCGGTCGACGCGCACCGCGGGGATCATGGCAAGGGCTCGACGTCCGGGAGGCGCCGGATCCAGATCTCCTGCCGGCGCGCGTACTGGCGGGTGCGCTCGATCAGCCGCTGGCAGGCCGCGGCCTCGGTCAGTCGGCCCTCGATCACGCCGCGTACCTCGTCGAGACCAAGCGCGCGTGCGGCGGTCGTCGAAGGTGCACCAGCGGCGAGCGCCGCCCGCACCTCCTCGACGACACCGGCCGCGAACATCGCCTCGGCGCGGGCAGCGATCCGGCGATGGAGTTCGTCGCGGGCGACCAGGACGGCGTGCACGCGCGTCGATCGACGGTAGGAGCCGTTCCAGAGGGCGTCGGCCCCCGCCGGGGCGAGCGACGACCCGAGTTCGTGCAGTTCGAGCGCTCGCACGACTCGCCGACGATCATTCCGATGAATGCGGTTCGCGGCCTCGACGTCGACCGCCTGCAGCCGTTCGTACGTCGCGGCCGGGTCGGCGTCGTACGCCGCGACCAGGCGCGCCCGCTGCTCCGGCGCCGGCTGCGGCGGCAACTGCAGATCGGCGAGCGCGGCGCGCAGATACAGGCCGGTCCCGCCGACGACGACCGCGACCTTTCCCCGCGCGATCACACCGTCGATCGCGGCGTGCGCGAGGGCGGCGTAGCGGGCGACGTCGCCCTCGGCCGTCAGCGGCCACGCCCCGAGCACGTGATGCGGGACGCGCGCTCGATCTGCCGCCGACGGCTGATTGGTGAGGATCGGCAGGCCGGCGTAGATCTGCATTGCGTCGGCGTTGACGATCTCGCCGTCGCAGCGATCGGCCAGCGTCAGCGCGGCCGCGCTCTTGCCGGCGGCCGTTGCGCCCGTGATCGCGATGACGTCGGTCACTGTCGCGCGGCGACGAGAGCGACGCCGCGCAGGGTCTGCGACGTGGCAGCCTCGACGCGAACGTCGACGAGCGCGCCCTCGGGCGCCGGCGGCGAAAACAGCACCGTCTTGTTCCCGCGGGACCGACCGCGTCCGACGTCGCTATCGGTACGGCTGACGCCCTCCACGAGCACCTCCTGCACGGTCCCGACGAGGGCGGCGTTGCGGCGGTGGGCGTGCAGTTGGACGAGATCCACGAGCCGCTCGACGCGTTCGCGCTTGACGACGTCGGCGACCTGGTCGTCCATCGCCGCCGCCTCCGTTCCGCGCCGTGGCGAGTAGACGAAGGTGAACGCGTGGTCGAACCCGACCTCGTCGTAGACCGCCAGGGTGTCGGCGAAGTCCTGCTCGCTCTCACCGGGGAAGCCGACGATGATATCGGTTGTCAGGGCGATGTCGGGGATCGCGGCCCGAATGCGCCCCACGAGCGCCACGAACCGGTCACGATCGTACGTGCGGCGCATCCGCTTCAGCACCCTCGACGAGCCCGACTGGAGCGGCAGGTGCATGTGCTCGCAAGCGCTGGCGCAACTCGCCAGGGCGGCGATCACGTCGGCGGTGAAGTCCTTCGGGTGCGGCGAGGTGTAGCGGAGGCGGTCGAGGCCGTCGATGCCGTCGAGCCGCCGGATCAGGTCGGCGAAGCCGATGCGGTCGTCGACGGGCAGGTCGCGGCCGTACGAGTTGACGTTCTGGCCGAGCAGGGTGATCTCGCGGACGCCGTCCGCGACGAGCCGCTCCGCCTCGTCCACGAGGTCGCGCCACGGTCGCGACCGTTCACGCCCACGTACGCTCGGCACGATGCAGTACGAGCAGACCGAGTTGCAGCCCATCGAGATCTGCAGCCACGCCTGATGCGGGCGCTCGCGGCGCATCGGCAGGTCGCCGGCGAACTCGTCGAACGTCGAGAAGTGCCCGCGGGGCAGTGAGCCACCCGCGCCGATGTAGTCGCCGAGCCGTGCGATCGACCCGGGCCCGAAGGCGAAGTCGACCTCGGGGTGCTCCTCGAACAGGGCATCCTTCATCGACTCCGACCAGCAGCCGCCGACGATGATCCGACGATCAGGGTCGCGCCGCTTCAGCGCCCGAGCGTTGCTGAGGTGCTGCAGAAAGCGGCCGTCCGCCCGCTCGCGAATGGTGCACGTGTTGAAGACGATCACGTCCGCCTCGTTCGCGGATTGCGCCTCGCCGAGGCCAGCCGACTCCAGGAGGCCCTTGATCCGCTCCGAGTCGTGGGCGTTCATCTGGCAGCCGAACGTCGTCAGGTGGTAGCGGCGCACGGCAGAAGGATACGCCTCGCGCTACTTCGCGATCTCGGTCGCGCGCGACTCGCGGATCACTGTCACCTTGATCTGGCCGGGATACTCGAGGCTCTCCTCGATCTCCTTCGCGATCTCGCGGACGAGCAGGGTCGCGGCGTCGTCGTCGATCTCCTCCGGCTTGACGAGAACCCGCAGGTCGCGCCCAGCCTGCATCGCGAAGCACTTCTCGACGCCCTTCTTCGCCATCGCGATCGCCTCGAGCGACTCGAGGCGCTTGACGTACTTCTCGGCGCTCTCGCCACGCGCACCGGGACGCGCGGCCGAGATCGCGTCGGCGGCCTGGACGAGCACGGCCTCGACCGTCTGCGGCTCGACGTCGTTGTGGTGCGCCTCGACGGCGTGCACGACCTCGGCCGACTCGCCGTGCTTCTTGCTCAGCTGTCCGGAGATGATGGCGTGTGAGCCCTCGACCTCATGGGTGACGGCCTTGCCGATGTCGTGCAGCAGTGCCGCGCGCCGCGCCACCTTCTGGTTGGCGCCGATCTCGGCAGCCATCATCGATGCGAGATGCGCGCACTCGAGCGAGTGCCGCAGGACGTTCTGTCCATACGAGGTGCGGTAGTTCAGCCGCCCGAGCACCTTCAGCAGTTCGGGGTGGAGCCCGGGGACGTTCGCCTCGAACGAGGCCTGCTCGCCGGCCTGGACGATCTTCTCCTCGATCTCGGCCTTCGCCTGGTAGTACAGCTCCTCGATGCGGGCCGGGTGGATGCGGCCGTCAGCGATCAGCTTCTCGACCGTCAGGCGCGCGATCTCGCGACGCACCCCGTCGAAGCCGGACAGCGCCACCATGCCGGGCGTGTCGTCGATGATCACATCACAGCCGGTGATCATCTCGAGCGCGCGGATGTTACGACCCTCGCGGCCGATGATACGGCCCTTCATGTCGTCTCCGGGCAGCTCGACCATCGAGACGGTCGTCGCCGCCGCATGGCTCGCCGCGAGGCGTCCGATCGCCGTCGAGACGACGTTGCGCACGCGACGGTCGGACTCCTGCTTCGCCTCGTCCTCGACGCGTCGCACGAGACGTGCCATGTCGTGGCGAACCTCTTCCTCCGTCTGGTGGAGGATCTGTTCGCTCGCCTGCGCCTGCGTCATCCCGGCGACGCGCTCGAGTTCGCGCACCGCCTCCTCACGGGCATGCTTCAGCTCGTCCTGCAGGGTGCGCGCGTGGGCCTCGCGGTCGGCGATCCCCTGTTCGCGGCGCGTCAGATCCGCGTCCTTCACCTCGATCTGCTGATCGCGCGTCGTCGCGCGCTCCTCGACCCGAGCGAGCTCCGCGCGCCGATCTTCGAGCTGCTCCTCGATCTCCTGGCGGAGCCGCAGCGTCAACTCCTTCGCCTCGATCTCGGCCTCCCGCCGCATCGCGTCGGCGTCGCGCCTCGCGTCTTCGAGCAGCGCCTCGACCTTCACCCGATCAGCCTCTGCCCGGACACCGGCGAACTTTGCGTGCAGCAGGAATCCGACCGACGCGCCAACCCCAAGCGCGGCCGCAACGGCAATCGCAACGACGAGGACGTCCACGACACCCACCTCTTCTCCCCGCCCGAAGCGGGTATGTGATCCGCGCGCCACGGCGCGCGGTGGGAAATCAGCTACACAAGACGCCGTACGCGACGACCGCACGACGATCACCACGTTCAGGCTCCAGGGTAGCGCGCGTACAGAACTGCTGCAAACCTCAGACGTCGTCGTGGACGTCGAAACCCCGCGCCTGCAGACGTCGCTGCGCGCGAACCGGGTCGAGCCCACGCGTTGCAGCGCACCGGCCAGCCCGGACGGCGTCGTCGTGCAGGCCTGCGATCGCCGCCTCGGCGATCTCGCGAGCGACGCCAGCGACGTCGAGGTCGAACGCGATCCGCCGCGGCCCCCAACCCTGCGCGAGGCGCTGCGCCGCCAGTTCCGCCGCGAAACGCTCGTCGTCGAGCAGGCCGGACCGCTCGAGTTCTGCGGTCACGCTGCCGGCGACGTCAGCCGGTACGTGGCGCGAGAGCTTCGCCACCAACTCGGCGCGACCGTGCGCGCGGCGAGCCAGCAATCTGCCGGCTCGCCGCAGCGCAGCGTCACGTTCCGAGTTCACGCTCACGCGCCGGCCGGCACCAGCCCGTTCGCGGCAGGCTCGGCGTCCGAGTCGGCCTCGACCGGCTCGGCGACGACGGCCTTCGCTGTCGGCGCGGGCTCTGTCGGCTGGACTGCGAGCCTGATCGCCGGGTCGGCGGCGATCAGGCCGGAGAGCATCGCCTGGAGCATGTCGGGGTTCGCCTTCAGGAAGGTCACGGCATTCGCCCGGCCCTGCCCGAGCCGCGTGTCGTTGAACGAGAAGTAGGAACCCGACTTCTGGATCAGCTTCGCCTCGAGACCGACGTCGAGGACCGACCCCTCCCAGGAGATTCCGTCGCCGTAGATGATGTCGAACTCGGCCTGACGGAACGGTGGCGCCATCTTGTTCTTGACGACCTTGACGCGAACGCGATTGCCGTAGGCCTCGCCGCCGTCCTTGAGCGTTTCGATGCGCCTGATGTCCAGCCGCACCGAGGAGTAGAACTTGAGCGCGCGGCCGCCCGGCGTCACCTCGGGCGAGCCGAACATCACGCCGATCTTCTCCCGCAACTGGTTCGTGAAGACCGCGACCGTGCCGGTGCGGTTCAGCCCGCCGGCGATCTTGCGCATCGCCTGGCTCATCAGGCGCGCCTGCAGCCCGACGAAGGAGTCGCCCATCTCGCCCTCGATCTCGGCCTTGGGGACGAGGGCGGCGACGGAGTCGATCGCGACGACGTCGACCGCGCCGGAGCGGATCAGCAACTCGGCGATCTCGAGCGCCTGTTCGCCGTTATCGGGCTGCGAGACGAGCAACTCGTCGATGTTGACGCCGATCCGGCTGGCGTAGGCGGGATCCATCGCGTGCTCGGCGTCGATGAAGGCGGCCACGCCGCCCTGGCGCTGCGCCTCCGCGATGATGTGGTATACGAGCGTGGTCTTGCCTGACGACTCCGGGCCGAAGATCTCGACGATACGCCCGCGCGGGACGCCGCCGATGCCGAGGGCGATGTCGAGCGACAGGCAGCCGGTCGAGATCGAGGCAGCCGGGATGCGGGACTCGTCGCCGAGCTTCATGATCGAGCCCTTGCCGAACTGCCGCTCGATCTGGGCGACGGCGGCCTCGAGTGCCTGCGCGCGTTGATCCATCTATGGCCTCCTCCCCACGGTCACGGCGGGGAATGGTCGTGGTCTAGGGCCGGTCGCGGTGCGGCCGGAGAGCCAGTATAGGCTGGGCACCGGACAGACGTTCGTGTCGGAGAACGCGCGGTCCGTCGCCTCTTCACGCGTCGCGTACGAGCAGTCGAACGAGGTGCAGCGCCGACGTCGCGGACCAGTCCCGAACGGCCGCGCGCGTGCCCGGCCAGCGACGTTCGAGCGCGCGCTCGACACCCGGCCCGGCGACGTGGACGTGGACGAGGCCGACCGGTTTCGTATCGCTGCCACCGCCCGGACCGGCGATGCCGGTGACGGCGACGGCGACATCGCTCCCCAGCAGCCGCCGTGCCCCCTCGGCCATCGCCCGCGCGGATTCCGCCGAGACGGCGCCGTGGTCGCGCAGCGTCGCGGCCGGGACGCGAAGGACGTCACGTTTGACGTCGTCGGCGTAGGCGATCACGCCACCGAGGAGCACGGTCGACGCACCGGGCACCTCCGCCAGTCGGGCCGCGACGAGACCGGCAGTGCAGCTCTCCGCGACCGCCAGCGTCCATGACCGGCCACGCAGCGCATGAAGGACGATCTCCTCGAGCCGCTCTGGCCCCTCCGCGAAGAGCGAGCGGCCGAATCGCTCACGGAATCCGTCGGCGAGATGGGCTGCCGCTGCCGCTGCGTCGGGCCGGTGCCGAATCACGATCTCGATCTCCGCCCGCGACGCACAGATCGTCGTCTCGGTGCCGTCGGCGTCGCCGCCGAGATCGGCGAAGACGTCGCCGACCTCCGACTCGGGCACGCCGTACAGCCGCAGCACGCGGCGCGGTTGCGCACCGCCGAGCAGCGACGCCAGGAGCGGGCTGGCGACGACCTCCGGCCACATCTGAGCGAGTTCTGCCGGCGGCCCCGGCAGCACGACGATCCGCTGCGATCCGGCCGGCACGATCGCCCCGGGCGCAGTGCCGACCGGTCCCAGCACCTCGGCGCCGACCGGCACGGTCGCCTGCTTGCGGTTCCCGCGGTCGTAGGCAGCGGGGTCGGTGCCGCGCGATGCGGCGAACGCCGCAACCTTCTGTTCGATACGGGCCAGGACCCGCTCGTCCAGCGCCACTGGCAGGCCCGCGGCCTCGGCGACGCAGGCCATCGTGACGTCGTCGTGGGTCGGCCCCAGCCCCCCCGACGTCACGACGAGATCGGCGCCGCTCGCGAGCAGGTCGCGGAGCCCGTCGCCGATCGAGGTCGGGTGGTCGTCGACAGCCACGGTCCTGATCACGCGGATGCCGTGCCGATCGAGCTCACGGGCGATGAACGAGGAGTTCGTATCGACGGTCCGACCGAGGAGGATCTCGGATCCCGTCACCAGGATCGCAGCTCGCGCCGCCGTCACGTCAGAGATTCGAACACGGGCGCCTGCGCCCGCGGGTCGAACCAGAACAGGTTCATGTCGTCGGGTGCGAAGTACGTACGGCCATCGATCTCGATCTCCAGAGCTCCGGCGTTCCCCACCTCGAGCGTGTAGCCACCCTCCACCCGGTCCAGCCGTACCTCGGCGAAATCGGTGTCGGCGGCGATCAGGTCGGAGAACAGCACGCGGCCGCTGCGTCCCTTCCCCTCGTACACGGTCACGAAGCACGGACGCTCGCCGGCCACGAGTCGGACACGGCCCACGGCCAGCGCCGTCGTCGCTGTCGCGGTCGGCTCCGTCGCGGTCGTGGCGGTCAGCTGCATGTTGCCGGCCGTCGTCGGCACGGGTGCGCCCGCCTCGGCTGGCAGCGGCGGCGGACCGCTCGCGCCGCCACGCGGATAGGACGCCGCGGCGATGACCAGCACGGCGACGGCGACCATCGCGACCATCGCGATCAGGATCAGGTGCGAGCCCCGTTTTCGGTTGCGCCGCTCGCGCGCCGTCGGGCGCCGGCGCGGCGCGAGGTCGTCGGCAATCGGATCGAAGTAGCGGGAGTTGTACTCGTCGACGAACAGCTGCCCATCGAGGCCGAGGTAGGCCGCGTACGAACGGAGGAAGCCGCGGACGAACGTCGGGCCGGGGAGAGCGTCGAAGTCCTCGTCTTCGAGGGCGCGCAGGTATCGCGCGCGCACCATCGTCTCGGCCTCCGCACGGTCGAGTCCCAGCGAGCGCCGCTCGCGCACCTGGCGGAGTGTCGTTCCGATCTCGAACATGGCTGCAAGCGCAAGTGTACGCCGTCGAGCCCCCGACCGTGCCAGGAGAAGCCCGCAAACACGGCGAGATGACGTGAGGTGAGCGACGGGACTCGAACCCGCGACCGCCGGGACCACAACCCGGTGCTCTACCAGCTGAGCTACGCCCACCAGGCGAGCCCCCAGTATATCGCTACGCCGGGCGTGGCCGACGATACGCTGTCCGCCGTGCCGACCGTACTGATCGTCGAGGACGATCCTGTGCTGAGCCAGGTCATGCGACGCCACCTGACGACGGCCGGCTTCGAGGTCGAGACCGCCGAGGACGGCGACCGGGCGCTGCGGAAGATTCGCTTCGAGCGCCCCGACGTCGTCGTCCTCGACCTGATGATCCCGGGCACCGACGGCTGGGGACTGATCGATCTGCTCCGCGCCGACGGCGACACCACGCCGATCATCGTCCTCAGCGCGCGCTCGTCGGAGCACGACAAGGTCCACGTCCTCGAGCGCGGCGCCGACGACTACCTGACGAAGCCCGCTTCGATGCGCGAACTCGTGGCGCGTGTCCGCGCCGGTGTTCGGCGAGCCGGCATCGCCCCCGTGGTGACAGTGTCCGAGCCGATCGAGGTCGCCGGGTTGCAACTCGATCCGCTCCGCCAGCGGGCGCTCCTCGAGGTGGCCGGGGAATGGGTCGATCCCCACCTCACGGTCAAGGAGTTCCGCCTGCTGTGGACGCTCGCGTCCTCGCCGGGCCGGGCGATGAGCCGCGATGAACTGCAGCAACGCGTCTGGGGCATCCCCTACCGCCCGCGCGACCGCTCGGTCGACGTCTGCGTGCGGAAGATCCGCGAGAAGGTCGACGAACGCGCTGCCGGCCGCAGCTACATCCAGACGCACTACGGCATCGGCTACCGCTTCGAGCCGCTCGACGTCTGATCCAGGATGACCTACCGGAGGCCGCGTGGAAGATTCACCCGGACGAGGCCGGCCGAGGTTCCGATCAGGACCGTGGCGGCCCGCCGGGAGGTCGCGCTCGTCCGCCGCACCATCGCGCGCACGGTGCCCGAACGGATCTCACCGAGCGGCGAGCAGCCGCTCGCGTCGCTGCAGTACCCCCAGTCGCGGCGGTTCCCGGCCAGCAGCAGCGGGCCAGCGAGCCCCGGCGTGACCGGGTCGCAGGACGGGTTCGTGCCCTGCCTGACGCCCTGGCGCTCGCGCCACGGCATCCCGCCCAGGTCGGCGTTGTCCACCGAGTAGAAGTTTCCGCAGACGGAGACGAAGATCGGGTTGCCGGGTCCGCCCGGGAACGTGATGCCGGCCACGTTGATGCGGGAGACGCCGCCGACGATCGTGGCCGGCAACCCGGCGTTCACGAAGGAGAGGTTCCCGCTTCGACTCCAGAACCCGACGCCTGCCTCCCGCCCGGCGAGCCAGATCAGGCCAGTTCCGGGCTGGATCGCAACGTTACTGACGGGCGAACCGACAGGCCGCCGCCTCCACGTCCGCCCCGTGTTCCGCGAGACGTAGACGGCGAGATCGCTGCCGGCCACGAGCGTCGAGCCCGACACGGCGAGCGACGTCAGCGCCGGCTGTGGACCCGTGGCGCGGAGCTTCCGCATCACCTTCCAGGTCAGCCCGGCGTTCGTCGAGCGGACGATGCGGCCACCGATGGCGGCGTAGACCGTGCGCGCCGACTTCGCGTCCTTCGTGAGCGCGTCCACGCTACCGGCGTAGCGGCGCCGGAACGAGCGTGCCGTGTTGCGCGACAGGAAGATGCCGCCGTCGGTGCCGGCGATGAAGGTCGTCGGCGAGAGGCGGACGAGCGACCTGACGTCGCGGTCGCCGAGGGCGTAGGGCGCCGGTGCCGTCGGCAACTGCACGGCCGCGGTCGCGACCGGGGCCGTGGCGGCGAGGAGAACGATGGTGAGGGCGAGTCTGCGCACGTGGCCGAGAACCTCCGGGAAGTTGGAGTGATCGTACCGCAGAATCTGCTGAAACCGTACCCTCCTGTGCTTAAACTGTTCGTGGCAGCACGATCCGGACGACTGTCCCGACCCCGGCCTGAGAGGTCGCAGCGACCCGTCCACCGTGCGCCTCGACGATGTGCTTCACGACGGCGAGGCCGAGTCCCGTGCCGGGGCCGACGCGCGAGGCCTCCGCCCGGTAGAAGCGCTCGAAGACGCGCGGCAGGTGCTCGGGCGAGATGCCGACACCATCGTCGCTGACGACGATCTCGACGCCCTCGGCGAGCGACGAGACATCGACCCGGACGATGGCGTCCGCACCCGCGTGGCGGAGCGCGTTGTCGACCAGGTTCCCGATCATCGTCTCCAGCAGCCGAGCGGGCACGGCCACGCGAAGGCCGCGCTCCGCGAGGGTTCGCAGATCCCGCCCCCTGCCCGGACGGCGAGCGAGTCGGTCACCGACGACGGCCTCGGCCGACGCTCCCGCGTCGGCCGTCTGACCGCCGCCGATCGCCCCGCTGTCGAGTGCTGCCAGCAGCAGCATGTCGTCGATCAGGCGACGCATGTTGTCGATCTCCACCTCGGTCTGCGCGACGAGTTCGTCGCGGTCGACGTCCGCGCCGGTCAACGCCAACGTCTCGACCAGCCCGAGAATGCGCGCGAGCGGTGTTCGCAGTTCGTGGGAGACCGCCGCCGAGAAGAGCCGGCGCGCCTCCCGGAAGTCGCCCGCCGCCGTTGCGTCCGCGAGCATCGCCACGGCACCGTGCGCGTCGCGCCGCACGTGCGTCTCGAAACGGCGACGGATCGGCTCGGAGATGTCGATCTCCGTGTCGACGGCGGCGCGCCCTGCGAGGACCTCGGCGACGGCAGCGGCGAGTTCCGGCGCCGGCGGACCGTCGCCGAACGCGACGATCGCAGCGGCGTTGCGACTGACGACGGTGCCGTCGGCGCCGAAGCGGATGACCGGCGTGGGCGCGGCGACGAGCAGGGCGTCCATCGCGTCAAGCCCCGAGTCGCCGGCCGACGGCGCCCCGGCCAGGGCGAGTTGCGCCTCGAGCGCCGTGCAGCGAGTGCGAGCAGCGCGCAGCCTGCCCAGGACGACGGCGACGATGACGACACCGATGGCGGCGACGATCCAGGCGATCACGACGCCGATCAGGATAGGGCCGCGACGGCCTCGCCCGGCCGCATCACCGCTTCTTCACCGGTCGATGACCGACACGCACCCCGCCCGACCATGATCGCCTCCTACCGTTCCGTGCTGTGCCCACCGTCCTACTGATCGAGGACGACCCGGTGATCGCCCGCGTGATGACGACCCACCTACGGCACGCCGGCTTCGACGTCGAGTGGGTCGAGGATGGCGAACGGGGCCTGACGAAGCTCCGCTACGAGCGACCGCACCTCGTCATCGTCGATCTGATGCTCCCGGGGCTCGACGGCTGGGCGGTCACCGAGGCGGCGCGAAGCGAGCGCATCGGCATCCCGATCATCGCCGTCTCGGCCCGTGGGTCCGAGCACGACAAGGTGCACACGCTCGGCATCGGCGCCGATGACTATCTCGCGAAGCCATTCGGCATGCGCGAACTGGTGGCGCGCGTCCACGCGGCACTCCGCCGTGCGAGCGGTGGGGTCACGGACGAGCGCGCGGAGGCCGTCGAAGTCGAGGGCCTCCGCGTCGACACGGCGCAGCGTCGCGCCTTCATCCGCGTCGAGCCGGAGCAGGAGCCGGGTGCCTTCGCCGACGCCGGGCTGACGCCGACGGAGTTCAGGCTGCTCGTGGCCCTCGCCCGAGAGGCGGGCCGCGTCCTGACGCGAGATGAATTGCAGCAGCGCGTGTGGGGAACGCGGCCGCGCCATCGCGACCGGACCGTTGACGTGTGCGTCCGGAAGCTCCGGTCGAAGCTCGACCGCCGGTCACCCGACCACGACTACATCCACACGCAGTACGGCGTCGGCTACCGGTTCGGCGCCGAGCCGCGCGGCGCTACCTGAGCAGCGACGACCTCGCCCCGGCCGGCGGCGCCGTACACCTCGGTGGCGACGCCCCGATCGCCTGCGAGGCGGAGCGCGCCAGCGTCAGATCGAAGGACAGCGTCACCGGACCACCACGGGTCGATGCCAGTCGGGTCATACCGTTGGTACCGGGCGCAACGCAGATCGCAGCCGGCTCGCTCGTCCGCCAGAAGGGCGTGTAGCGCACACGCAGGTCATAGTGGCCGGCGCGTGGCAGCCAGAGCGCGAGCGAGGTGTCGTCGAGCCGGATCACGCCCGGCGCGTCGGTGACGACCGGGGCCAGCCCCGGCTGCGACGCCAGTGTCAGCAGCGGCGTCGGGTCGACGACCTCGTAGATCGTGGTGTGCGCATCGCGGTGGGCGGTTCGCAGGAAGGGCAGCTGACGCGGGCCAAGCGCGAGGATCTCGGCCTCCTTCCGCGACGAGTAGTCGAGCTCGTCCCGTGGCACGACGATGTAGCGAACGGCGAGCGCGGACAGCCAGCGGCGGTACGACTCGGGCTCGAGGGCGCCGTCGTACAGTGGCAGGTTGATCGGGAAGTCGTCCTGGCGGAACCAACCGCGAGTCAGCGGGATCCGCTGCCGCGCCAGGTGGTAGCTCTCCCAGTGGCCCCAGGTCGAGACGACCTCGACGCGGTGGTCGGGGTCGGCGTTCTGGTTCAGGAACGAAATCGCGGGTCGCCAGAAGCTGGCGCGGTCGGCCCGCTCCTGCAGTCCGCCCGACACGGTGCGGGCGACCGGCACCGCCTGCACGATCACGGCGAGGCCCAGCACGATGATCGCCGACCGCCGCCAGCCCTGCGGTCGGACGGCATACGCCAGGACGAACAGCGCGGCGGCCCAGTAGTCCGCCAGGCGCTCGAAGTTGCCTCCCACCCCACTCGGGAACGAGTAGACGAGCAGCGCGGCGACGCCATAGGCGATGAACACGCCGCGCAGCAGCGGCACGGAGCGGGCGACGACGGCGCCGCCGACGGCGAAGAGCAGCAACCAGGCGAGTTCTGGCGTGCCGAACGGGAACCTCCCCTCGACGGGGAACATGCGCAGCACGAGGACCTCGGCGCCGAGGAGCGCCAGCAGCCCGGTCGCGGCCAGCCGCGCTCGGGGACGGGCGAGCCACGAACGACCCGCACCGGCGGCGAGGCCCGCGAGCACGACCGACACCAGGAGCAGCACGAGTGGGCTCGAGAGGGCGGCGAGCGCCGTCAGGGCGAGCGCGGCGAGCGGGTGGTGCTGCAGCAGCGCGAGGAGCGCCGCGATCGCGAACGCCGCGCCGAGAGTGAACGGGTACTGCCCCGCGACCAATGTCACCGGCCACCAGACGGCGAACACCACCGCGGCCCACCGTCCTGGCGCGCCAGCCACGGTGCGAATCAGCGACGCGAACGTCGCCGAGCCGGCGACCAGGCCCCCGATCACGACCGGGCCGAGCCCGAGGACGGACGCCAGCGGGTAGAACAGGACCGAGTAGTTGAGAAGCTCGTAGCGGCCCGCGTACCAGTAGTTGTTCCAGACCCGCCAGCCGTGCTCGGCGAACTCGCCCGTGTGGTAGACATGGGCGGCGCGGTCGACGCCGGGCGGCCCGAACAGGTACAGCGCGAGCCCGATCGCGAGCGTCAGGGCACCGCAGGCCAGCGGCAGCGAACCGATCTGCGGTAACGCGCGGCGTCGGAGGACGGCCGCCGCCGGCCTGATCTGCGCGGTCGACACCGCGCCGAAGGATATCGGGCTACGCCGCCGACGAGCCCGAGAACTCGATCCGCCGCGCGGTCACGACGTACAGGGCCTGCTCCGCGATCCGCACCGCATGGTCGGCAATCCGCTCGGCCGATCGGGCGAGGAAGATGGCGTTGCCCGACCACGCGCCAGGGCCACGCTCGAGGGCCAGCTGGACGAGTGCGCCGGTCTCGTGATCGACGAGTTCGTCCATCTCCGGGAGCTCCCGCGCCCGCGCCTCGTCGCGTAGGGCGAACGCGTCGAGGGCGACCCGCGTCATCTCGGCGCCGCGCAGGAGCGCCGGCTTCAGCAGCGCGACCATCTCCCGCGGCACGGCCGCGCCGTCGACGGGCGTCGCGAGACGCCCGATTCGCAGGCAGTTGTGGCTCATCCGCTCGAGGTGCACGTTGGTGTAGAGCACGCCGAGGACGATCCGCAGGTCCGTCGCGACCGGCGCCTGCCGCGCCAGCATCTGCTCGACGTCGGTCTCGACCTGTCGGTAGATCACGTCCACGCGCTCGTCGAGCGCCGTCAGGTGGTCGAGGATCGGCGGCTCCCAGTCCTCGAGCGCGACGATCGCACCCCGGATGCCCTGGACGGTGACGTTGCCGGCCTCCTGCACCTCGGCCTCGAGCCGCTGCAGTTCGGCGTCGAACTCGGCCCTCATCCGAACCTCCCGGTGACGTAGGCCTCGGTACGCGAATCCTGCGGGTTCGTGAACATGCGCGCCGTCTCGTCGTACTCGATCAGGATGCCGGTGCGCCGCCCCTCGTCGCCGACCTCGACGGTGAAGAACGCCGTCATGTCGGCGACCCGCGCCGCCTGCTGCATGTTGTGGGTGACGACGATGACGGTGAAGTCGCGCCGCAACTCCAGCATCAGTTCCTCGATCTTGGCCGGCGCGATCGGATCGAGTGCGGAACACGGTTCGTCCATCAGCAGGACGTCCGGGTCGGTGGCAAGCGCCCGCGCGATGCAGAGGCGCTGCTGCTGCCCGCCCGACAGGGAGAGCGCGGGCGTCTTCAGCCGGTCCTTGACCTCGTCCCAGATCGCTGCGCGCTGGAGCGCCTGCTCGACCCGCTCGTCGAGGCCGCCCTTCATCCCGAGCACTCGCGGGCCGAAGGCGATGTTGTCGTAGATCGACTTCGGGAACGGGTTCGGCTTCTGGAAGACCATGCCGATCCGCTGGCGCACCTCGACGGCGTCGACGGCGGGCGCGTACAGGTCCTCACCGTGGTAGGTGATCTGCCCGCCGACGCGGGCTGTCGGGATCAGGTCGTTGAGGCGGTTGAAGCAGCGGATGAAACTCGACTTGCCGCAGCCGGACGGCCCGATGAACGCCGTCACGAAGTTGCGGTAGACGTCGAGGTCGACGTCGCGGAGCGCGAGGTGCGTCCCGTAGTGGACGGATGCACCGCGCACGCCGAAGACGATCTCGCGCGCCTCGGGCGGCGGCAGGGCGGGGCTGGCCGCCATCCCGGGGTCGGCACCGATCCGGATCGGTGCGGCGGTTGCGTCCATGTCCGAGGTCACCACTTTCTCTGATACTTGTTGCGGACGAGGATCGCCGCCGCATTCATGGTCAGCAGGATGCCGAGCAGCACGATGATCGCGGCCGCGGCGAGCAGGCGGAAGTCCTCCTGTGGGCGGCCGATCCACTGGAAGATCTGCACCGGCAGCGCCGTGAACGCACCGAGCGGCGTCGGGTCGAACGCGACGTAGGTGAGCGCACCGACCAGGATCAACGGTGCCGTTTCGCCGATCGCGCGCGACAGCGCCAGGATCGAGCCGGTCGCGATCCCCGGCAGCGCCGCGGGCACGACGGACCGGAACGTGACCTGCCAGGGAGTCGCGCCGAGGGCGAGCCCGCCCTGACGGATCGAGCCGGGCACCGCCCGCAGCGCCTCGCGGCTCGCGATGATCACGGTCGGCAGGACGAGGAGCGTGAGGATCAGAGCGCCGGCGAGGAGGACGCGGCCGAGGCCGATCCCGCGGACGAGGAAGGCGAGACCGAGGATGCCGTAGACGATCGAGGGCACGCCGGCGAGGTTCTGGATGTTCAGTTCGAGCATCCGGTTGTGCCAGCGGTCCTTGTTCGCGAACTCCTCGAGGTAGACGGCGGTCGCGACGCCGACCGGGACCGCGAACACGAGCACGAGGCCGAGCAGCCAGATCGTGGCGAGGATCGCCGGTCGAGCGCCGGCCCGGTCCGGGTTGGCGGACGGCGGGTTCGAGAAGAGGACGCCGTCGAGGAAGCTGAAGCCGTCGCCGACGACCTGGACGAGCAGCGCGCCGAGCGCGACCAGGCCGACCGCCAGGGAGAGGTAGAGGAAGCCGCGGAAGGATCCCTCGCGCAGCGCCCGGCCCCTCATTCGTACACCTCGCGGAAGCGGCGCACCATCCGGATCGCGAACAGGTTCAGCGCCAGGGTGATCAGGAACAACGTCAGGCCGACGGCGAAGATCGTCTTGTACTCGACCGACCCGGTCGGGACGTCGCCGATCCCGATGGCGGCGATGAACGCTGTCATCGTCTCCGTCTGCAGGCGCGGGTCGAGCGTCATCGTGGGCAGCAGACCCGCGCCGATCGCGACGATCATCGTCTCGCCGACCGCCCGCGAGATGGCCAGCACGAAGGAGGCGATGATGCCCGAGATGGCCGCCGGGACGATCACCCGCGTCGACACCTGGAACTTCGTCGCGCCGAGGCCGAACGCGCCCTGCCGGAGGCCGGCCGGGACGGCCTGCATGGCGTCTTCGGAGACCGACGCGACGGTCGGGATGAGCATGACGCCGACGACGATGCCGGCGGAGAGGGCGTTGAAGACGTCGACGTGGATGCCGATGTCGCGCAGGAGCGGCGTCACGAGGGTCAGCGCGAAGTACCCGAAGACGACGGTCGGGATGCCGGCGAGGATCTCGAGCGCCGGCTTGAGGACGCTCCGGATCGCCGGCCGCGCGTACTCGGCCATGTAGATCGCGGCGCCGAGGCCGAACGGAACGCACACCAGGCACGCGATCACCGTGATCTTGAGCGTGCCGACGATCAGGGGCAGCACCCCGAAGCGCGCCGGCTCGAACAGCGGCGCCCAGTCGGTGCCGCCGTAGAACTCGACCGGCGAGATCTCGGTGAAGAACTCCAGCGCCGGCTCGAGCAGCGCGACGACGATCCCGATCGTCGTCAGGATCGACAGGAACGCGCAGAGGGCGAGCACTGCCTTGCCGGCGGCCTCGCCCCGTCGCGGCCGGACGGCGCCCAGCCGGCGATGAGCCGGCCGGGCGCCTGCCGTTGCGTCGTGAGACGCCATCCGTCCTAGCCGGCCAACGCGGCGGCGAGCTTCGCCTTCGCCTCGGTCGCCTGGGCGTCCGTGGGCGGCACGAAGAGCGCGGTGTCGGCGAGGGCGGTGGCGTTGTCGATCATGTAGGCCATGAAGGCCTGGACCTCCGGGCGGGTGAAGGACTCGGCCTTCGCGTAGACGTACAGTGGCCGGGCAAGTGGCGCGTAGGAGCCATCCTGCACGGTCTCGCGGCTCGGCGCAACACAGCCGGCGCCGCCGTCGACCTGCACCGCTGACAGCTTGTCCTGGTTCTGCTCGTAGTAGGAGAGCCCGAAGTAGCCGAGGCCGCCCTTCTCACCGGAGACGCCCTGGACGGTGATGTTGTCGTCCTCCGACGGCGAGTAGTCGGAGCGGCTCGCGCCCTCCTCACCGTTGACCTCCTTCGTGAAGAAGTCGAACGTGCCGGAGTCGGTGCCGGGGCCGAACAGCTTCAGCGACTCGTCGGGGAAGGCCGGGTCGGCGTCCTGCCAGGTGCCGGCCTTGGAGTCGGGGCCCCAGATCGCCTTCAACTGGTCGACGGTCAGGCACGTTGCCCACGTGTTCTCCTTGTTGACGACGACGGCGATACCGTCGTTCGCCACGAGGAACTCGTGATAGGCGATGCCCTTCTCGGCACAGGCCGCCTTCTCCTCGTCCTTGATCGCACGCGAGGCATTCTGGAGGTCGGTCTCGCCGGCGCAGAACTTCTCGAAGCCGCCGCCGGTGCCGGAGATGCCGACGGTCACCTGGACGCCGGCGTTGGCGGCGCCGAAGGCTTCCGCCGCGGCCGTCGTCAACGGACCGACGGTCGAGGAGCCGTCCGCGGCGATCGTGCCCGACAGCGCCGGTCCCTCGGTCGTGGCCGGCACGGGCTCCGCCGACGCGGTCGCGCCGGTCGATGCGGCCGGCTCGGCCGGTGCGGTCGTCTCGTCGCCGCGGCTGTCGCCACCGCAGGCGGCGAGCAGCGAGGCGGCCGCCAGCGCGGCCACGAGGGTCGAGATGGTGCGGTTTCGCATACGTGTTCCTCCGGTTGTATCCACCGCAGGCAGAGTCGCCGCCCGCCGTGCCACCATGGGTCAGGTGATGGAGAGCAGGTGGTGAAGAACCGGTTAGGCGTCCGGGCAGGGCTCGCGCCACGCTAGCGGGCGACCGGTATCCTTTGGTCGTGCACGTCTACCTCGTCCGGCACGCGACCGCGGAGGACCGCCCCGGCGGTCTCGATCATCCCGGGCGCGCGCTGACCGATGACGGGCACCGGGAGGCGGCGCTCGCCGCGCGTGCGATGGAGGTGATGGGCATCGAGCCCGACGCCGTCCTGACGAGCCCGTATCGACGAGCAATCGAGACGGCGCGGCCGATCGCGTCGGTGCTCGACGCGCCGCTGATCGAGGACGGACGGCTCGAACCCGGGTTCACGCCCGCGGAGTTCTCGGCGTTGTGGGAACGACACGCCGATGCGCGCTCGCTGGTGATCGTCGGCCACGAGCCCGATCTCTCGGAGCTCGTCGCGTACCTCACGGGCGCTCGGGTGTCGCTGCCGAAAGGCGCGATCGCACGCGCCGAGGTGTCGCCCATCCGCGGCCGTGGCGAGCTGCGCTGGCTGCTGCGCCCGAAGCAACTGCGGCTGATCGCCTCGGCGAGGGTGACCGCCTGATGGCGCGCGCCGCCCGTGGCCGCCCGAAGCCGCCGTCGACCGACGACGTCTCGCTGTACCTCAATCGAGAGCTGTCGTGGATCGCCTTCAACGACCGCGTCCTGCAGCTTGCCGCCGACACGTCGACGCCGCTCCTCGAGCGCCTCAAGTTCCTCGCGATCTACGCGAACAATCTCGACGAGTTCTTCATGGTGCGGGTCGCCGGGCTCGTCGACCACGCCGAGAGTGGCACGACCCCGGCGGATGGCCGTCCCCCGGAAGAACTGCTGCACGAGATCGCCGATCACGTCCGCTCTCACGAGGCGTTGCTCGAGGCCACCCTGCACGGCGGCGTCCTGCCCGGCCTCGCCGCCGAGGGCATCCGCCTCCTCACCCTCGAGGAGTGCACACCGGCGGAGCACCGCCGGCTGACGGAGATGTTCGAGCTCGAGATCTTCCCCGTTCTGACGCCACTCGCAGTCGGGCCCGGCCGGTCGTTTCCGTACATCTCGAACCTGTCGCTGTCACTCGGGGTGTTCGTGGTCGACCCGCCGACCGGCGAACGCCGCTTCGCACGGGTGAAGGTGCCGGAGGTGCTGCCGCGGTTCCTCGCGCTCGAACGCGGCCGGCGCTACGTTCCGCTCGAGGACGTCATCGCCGACAACCTCCACCGCCTGTTCCCCGGGATGGAGTGCACGGAGCACGCGACGTTCCGCGTCACGCGCGACGCCGACTACGACATCTCGGAGGCGGCGGAGGACGTGCTCGAGGCGGTCGAGCAGGAGCTCCACCGCCGCCGCTTCGGCGACGTCGTCCGGCTCGAGGTCGAGGCGTCGATGTCGGATGAGATGCGCGGCATGATCGTGGCGGCCCTGCGCGTCCACCCGGACCACGTCTACCGGGCTCGCAAACCGCTCGACCTCGCCGACCTGTTCCCGCTCGCCGCGATCGACCGGCCCGACCTGCGTTTCCGTCCGTGGGCGCCGCAGACGCAGCCGCGGCTCGACGTCGAGGCCGGGCCGGTCGACATGTTCGCCGAGATCCGCCGCGGCGACATCCTCGTCCACCACCCGTACGACGCCTTCTCCACGTCGGTCGAGCGGTTCATCGAGCAGGCGGTCGACGATCCCGACGTGCTCGCCATCAAGCACACGATCTACCGCACTTCAGGCGACTCGCCGATCGTCCCGGCGCTCGTCCGCGCCGCCGAGCAGGGCAAGCAGGCGGTCGCGATGGTCGAGGTCACGGCCCGCTTCGACGAGGAGCGCAACATCCGCTGGGCGCGCTCCCTGGAGCGCGCCGGCGTCCACGTCGTCTACGGGCTCGCGGGGCTGAAGACGCACGCGAAGCTGGCCATGGTGGTGCGGCGCGAGGAGGGCGTGGCGCGACGCTACGTCCACATCGGCACCGGCAACTACCACCCGGCGACCGCTCGCCAGTACACCGACCTCGGCCTCTTCACGTGCCGCGAAGAGGTGACGGCGGACGTCTCCGACCTGTTCAACCACCTCACCGGCTTCGGGCGGCCGCAGCGCTACCGCAAGCTCTGGGTCGCGCCCCAGGAGCTGCGCCAGCGGTTGGTGGACGAGATCTGGCGGTGCTCCGTCGAGCACGATCCCGACCAGCCGGCGCGGATGATCCTGAAGTGCAACTCGATCGCCGACCGCGGCATCATCGCCGAGCTGTACCGGGCCTCGGCCGCCGGCGTCCAGATCGACGTGATCGTGCGCGGCATCTGCTGCCTCAAGCCGGGCGTGCCCGGACTGTCGGAGAACATCCGCGTCACCTCGATCCTGGGCCGCTTTCTCGAGCACTCGCGGATCTTCTCGTTCCGCACCGCACGCGCGGAGACGACCTACATCGGCTCGGCTGATCTGATGGCGCGCAACGTCGACAGCCGGATCGAGGTCATCACCCCCGTCGAGGACGAAGGCGCGGTTGCCGAGATCAACGCGGCACTCGACCAGATGCTGGCGGACACTGCCGGCTGCTGGGTGCTCGACGGCGAGGGCGGCTGGAGCCGCCGCCTGCCGGCCGAGGATGAGGCGCCGTTCTCCTCCCAGAACGCCCTGATGGCGCTCGCCGTGGCCGTCGCCGACGGCGAGGTGCGCGGCGATCGGCGTGAGGCTGCGGCGGAGCGGCGGCTGGTGCGGCGGCCTCAGCCGGGCAAGCCGGGCGCCCGCCCGAGCGGAGCTGGCTGATTGGCGAAGGCACGGCCCGTGCGGATCGACCCCGACGCGCCCTTCGCGGCGGCGGCGCGCGCGACGCTGGTCGTGCGCGGACCGGAGCTGCTCGAGTTCCGCGACGGCACGCTCGACGGGAGCGACATCGAGCAGTTGCACTCGATGCGCGTCGCGTCACGGCGTCTGCGCGCGGCGCTCGAGGTGTACGCCGGCTGCTTCCCGCGCCGGAGCCATGCGCGACTGCTGCGCCTGGTGAAGGGGACGGCGGACGCGCTGTCGGAGGCTCGCGACCTCGACGTGCAGATCGACCACCTCACGGCCTACCGCGACCGCGTGCCGCACGCCCATCGCGCGGGCGTCAACTCCCTGATCGGCACGCTCAGGGAGCGTCGCGCGGCGGCCAACCAGCATCTCGAACCGGCGCTCGCGCGCCTCGACGCGGACGGCTTCGCCAAGCAGGTCGACGACCTCGTGAGCGACCGGTGAAGGCGCGCGCCGTCCCCGGCCTCGATCCGGCCGGGCCGTTCCGCGCCAACGCGGCCCACATCGTCGCTACCCGGCTCGAGGAGCTGTACGCCTTCGATCCGGCGATCCGCGATCCAGCGAACGTCGCCGACCTGCACGACATGCGCATCGCCGCGAAACGGCTGCGCTACGTGCTCGAGATCGTCGGCTTCGCCTTCGGCGAGGACGGACGGCAGCTGGAGGCGGAGGCGAAGTGGCTGCAGGAGGTGCTCGGCGAGGTGCACGACTGCGACGTGATGATCCCGGAGGTGGACGCGCACGTCGCGAGCCTCCGCGACGGCGACCGCGACCATCTGCTCGCGAATGACTGCGACCCGGGCGCGCTCGCGCGGGCGCCGAACGGCACCTTCTACATCGGTCTCGAGGGCCTCGTCTCCTACCTCGAGGCGCGCCGCATCGTGCTCTACCGGGAGTTCATCGACCACTGGGACCGGCAGCTGGCCTCGCGGTTCCGGGAGCGTGTCGAGGCCGCACTGAGGTGAGCCACGCCCCGCACATGACAGCCGACGAGTTCCGTCGCGTCGGGCACGAACTGGTCGAGTGGACGGCCGCCTACATGGAGCGCGTCCACGAGTTGCCCGTCCAGCCGTCGGTCGCACCAGGCGACATCCGCGCCCTGCTGCCGGCGGCGGCGCCCGAACAGGGTGAGCGGTGGGAGGCGATCATCGCCGACCTCGACCGCGTCGTCATTCCCGGCACCACGCACTGGCAGCACCCCGGCTGGTTCGGCTACTTCCCCGCCAACGCCAGCGGCCCGAGCGTGCTGGGCGAGATGGTCGCAGCGGGCATCGGCATGCAGGGGATGCTCTGGTCGACGGGGCCCGTCTGCACCGAACTCGAGACGCACGTGATGGACTGGCTTGTCGACCTGCTCGCGCTCCCGGCCGCCTGGCGATCGGACCGAACCGGTGGCGGCGTCATCCAGCACTCGGCGAGCGACGCGGCCCTGTCCGCGATCGTCGCCGCCCGCTATCGTCTGCCGGATCCGGCCGCGGAACTGGTCGCCTACGCGTCGACCGAGACGCACTCCTCGATCGCCAAGGACCTGCGGGTCGCAGGTATCCCCCACCTCAGGCTGATCGAGATCGACGACGAACGTGCGATGCGGCCGGACCGGCTGCGCGAGGCGATCGCCGCCGATCGTGCGGCCGGCCGCGTGCCCTTCTTCTGCTGCGCCACGCTCGGCACGACCTCGTCGCTCGCATTCGATCCGCTGCGGCCGATCGGAGAGGCCTGCAGGGAAGCCGGCCTGTGGTTGCACGTCGACGCGGCGATGGCCGGTGTGGCCGCGATCTGCCCCGAGTTCCGCTCGATGCACGATGGTCTCGAACTCGCCTCGAGTTACGCGACGAACGCCCACAAGTGGCTGTTCACGAACTTCGACTGCGATCTGTTCTGGGTCGCCGACCGTGCCGCGCTGACGAGCGCGCTGTCGATCCTGCCGGAGTACCTCCGCAATGCCGCCAGCGCCTCGGGTGCAGTCATCGACTACCGCGACTGGCACGTCCCCCTCGGCCGGCGCTTCCGCGCACTGAAGCTGTGGTGGGTGATCCGGCACTACGGCGCGGAAGGCCTGCGGGCCGCTCTGCGAGAGGACGTCGCCCTCGCCGCCGAGTTCGCGGAGCGCGTGCGGACGCATCCCAGCCTCGAACTCGCCGCGCCGCAGCGCCTCTCGCTCGTCTGCCTGTGCCACCGCGACGGCGACGATGCCACCCGCGCGCTGCTCACGGCCGTCAACGCCGACGGATCGGTGTTCGTAACCCACACCGTCCTCGACGGCCGCTACATCCTGCGCGTGTCGATTGGCGCGCTGCCGACCGAGCGCGTTCACGTCGATCGCCTGTGGGATCTGATCGACCGCGCCGCCGGCCGGTAGGATGGGCCGGCAGGCGCCCGTAGCTCAGGGGACAGAGCGAGGGACTTCTAATCCCAAGGCCGCAGGTTCGAATCCTGCCGGGCGCGTCCGCTCAACCAGGACGAAAGCGGTATGGATACACCGATTGAGGCACTTCGCGACGAACGCGGCGAATCCGCCCAAGACGGCCAGAACAGGCCCCGAATCGGGAATCTCTTTCCCATGACTTTCCGATGAGAGCTGTCACCGGGCGTCCATCTGCCGCTCCCTCAGGTGGTCTCGGGACGCCACCCCGAGGGTGCCGGCCGCGTCCGTCGCCCGCGGGCCGCCCTCAACAAGGAGAAGGACGGGTACCTGATGATCTTCAAGCGCCCAGTCTTCGACCCGTCCATGGTCAAGCCCCGTCGGCGAGCGCAGGCGGGCGGAGAGCGCCGCGGTCGCGGCGGCCCGCGACCTCCTGGTCGCGGCGAAGCGTCCGGTGATCCTCGCCGGCGGCGACGAGGTCGCCGACACGCTGGTCGTCGTGGCGCGGGATCTCGGGCCGGCGGCTCGCGCCGCTTCGCAGTGAGGTCGTACGATGTCCATTCGCAGGAGCCCTCAACCCCGGAGAGACGTGCAATGAACATGTACCTGATCCGCAGGCCCGCCGGCTGGCAGACACCGGACGAGCTGCAGGTAGCCGCCGCCCGCTCCAGCCAGGTCGGCGATGAGGAGATGTCCGCCGACATCCGCTGGATCCGCTCCTACGTCGTCCACGAGACCGATGGCAGTCTCGGCACCGTCTGCATCTACCAGGCCACCAACCCCGAGAAGATCCGCGAGCACGCCGATCGCGCCGGCCTGCCAGTGACCGAGATCCTCGAGGTCGCCGACACCGTCGTCATCCGCCCCGACCCCGGAGCCGCCACCGGCTGACCCACGCTATGGTCGAGGGGCGGCCGCCAGAGCCGAGTGGCCGCCCCTCAACGTCAGTGCGCGAGCACGTCGCGCCGCTCGAAGAGTACGGCGCCGACCCTGGCGAGCAGCACGCCGGCCACCGTCAGGCCGGCGAACGTGACCGGGTCGAAGCCTTCGACCATCGGTGCGCCGTAGTAGCGGAACGCCGACAGCCAGCGCAGCGGCTCGGCGCCGTAGCCGGAAGTCGACGCAAATTGCGACCGCCAGTCCGATCCGGCGCTTGACGCCGGGTCGCCGGCGCCGCTACGTTCTCCATGCACCGAGCGCGGAGCAGTCACCAGACGCCGACCCGGGTACAGCGATCGTCTTTTCGGAGGCGGCGAGGTACGTGGGTCGCCCGGAAGGAGGCGGCCACCGGCTCGGTGCCTCGTTGTGCGCCCGTACCGGGCTGCCTTGACGCGCCGCGCGCCGATGTCCTACGTTTCGGCGCGTGCCGGTGGACTTCGGCTTCCTCGTGGTCCCGGCGGATGCGGCTGGAGTGCCCGACGCGGACCTGTACGCCGACCTCGCCGACGTCTGCCAGACGCACCGCGCGCTCGGGTTCCGCACTGCCTGGCTGATCGAGCACCACTTCTCGGACTACTACCCATGCCCGAGCCCGATCGTGCTGATGGCCCACATCGCGACGCGGTTCCCCGATCTCGCGCTCGGGACGTGCGTGCTCGTCGCTCCCTGGTATCACCCGATGCGTCTCGCGGGCGAGCTGGCGATGCTCTCGAACCTCACTGACCAGCCTCTCTACATCGGGCTCGGCCGCGGCACCGGGTTGTCCGAGTACGAGACGTTCGGCATCCCGATGGCCGAGGCACGCGCCCGCTTCCTGGAGACCTACGAGGTCCTCGACCGCGCGCTCGACGGGGAGCCGTTCACCTACGCTGGCGCCCACCATCGGATCGTCCGCCCCGCGCGCGTCCGACCGGCTCCGCGGCGCGATCGCATTCACCTGTTCGGCGCGATCGGGTCGTCAGAGTCGCTGAAGGTGATGGCCGACCTCGGGCTCGCGCCGATCTGCACCAGCGTCGGCGCCGGGACGGCGGCGCTGCTCGCCGGCTGGGACGCGCACGCGGAAGCCGCTGGAACCCGCGAGCGCGCATCCACCCTGCGTCCGCTCCTCATCAACACGATCGTGGCGGACACCGACGAGGCGGCGATCGCCGAGGCGCAGGTGCACATGACGCGCTACATGCAGTCGCAGATCGACCACTACGGCGCCGACGACGTCGACATCGCGAGCATCGCCGGCTACGAGGCGTGGGCGCCGACGTTCGAACGGTGGAAAGTCCTCACGGATCCCGACGCGATCGTGCCGTGGACGGAAGGCCAGCTGATCGGCTCGCCGGAGACCGTCACGCGCCGGGTCGCAGCACTGGCGGACGCCGGCTTCGACCACCTCATCCTCCACACCGCGCTGCCGGGAACACCGCATGCGGACCAGCACCGGTGGGCGGGGCGGTTCGCGCGCGACGTGGCCCCCTCCTTCAACGAGACGTTCGGGCGATCGTGAAGGGAGCTGGCATGTTCTTCTCCGGCGAGGCGTACAGGGCGCGGGCCGAGCGGGCGTGCTTCGTCGCTGACGAACTGACGGCCGCCGGCGTCCGCTTCGTCGAGATGCAGCTGCCCGACATCAACGGGATGCTCCGCGGCAAGATCACGACCCTCGCCAAGGGCCTGGCGGCCGGCGGCACGGGCGAGTCGACGCTGATCATGTGCCCGCGCGGCGGCGACCAGCTGACGGTCGACTTCTGGAGCAACTTCGACAACGGGTTCCCGAAGATGGTCGCCGTACCGGACTACGACACGGTGACGCTCTGCCCCTGGCGGCCCGACACCGCCGCCGTCCTCTGCGATCACTACATGGAGGACGGCGCGCCCTGCCCGGTGGATGCCCGCCACGTGCTGCGCCGAGTCTGTGCGGAGTACGAGACCCTCGGCCTCGAGCCGCGCGCGTCGATCGAATGGGAGTTCTACCTCTACCACGCCGACGACGCCCTGATGCGGGCGAAGCGCTACGCCGAGCTCCAGACGTTCGGCCGCGGCTGGGACTTCTACTCGATCAGCCGGTACCCGTCGTGGGAGCCGTTCGCCAGGGAGTTCATGGCGCGCCTCCTCGACACCGGCATCGAGGTCGAGGCGTTCCACACCGAGTACGGCCACGGGATGTACGAGTTCACCTGCGCGCCGACGCACCCGCTCAAGGCCGCCGACGACGCCGTGCGCGCCAAGGCGTACCTGCGCACGCTCGCAGCGGAGCATGACCTCGTCCCGACCTTCATGCCCGCCCTGCACATGGGAAGCGCCGACTCGCACAACGGCGCGCACCACAACGTCAGCATCTGGCGCGATGGCGTCAACGCGTTCCACGATCCGGCCACGGGTGGCCTCACCGATCTCGCGCGGCACTGCGCCGCCGGGATGATGGCGACGATGCCCGACCTGCACGTCGCGTTCCGGCCGTGGATCAACTCCCACCGCCGGATGGATCGCCTGAGCTGGGCGCCGGAGGACACCTCCTGGGGCGTCGACAACCACGCCGTCGCGCTGCGGGTCGTGCACGGCGCGATGCCGGCCAAGCAGACGCGGTTCGAGCATCGCGCTTCCGGCCCTGACGTGAACCCGTATCTGTCGATGGCCGCCCTGCTCTGGGGCGGGCTGGAGGGGATCCGCTCGGGGCTGGAGCCGCCGCCCTACGCGGTCGGGGATCCGATCGAGACCGGCGCCTACGCGCGGCTCCCGAAGACGCTCGCGGCCACGACCTCAGCGTTCCGGTCGTCGGCGGAGGCGCGAACGCTGCTCGGCGATACGTTCGTCGACCACGTCTCGATCGTCCGCGACGAGGAGGCTGCCGAGTTCGCCGCCTGGTGCGAGGCGAACGCCGTCGATCCCGATATGGCGGGCCCGGTGACGCAGTGGGAGTACCAGCAGTACTTCACCTGGGCCTGACCACTCTCCGCCAGAACCGACAATCGCCGCAACGTGCGGGATTCGGCGCCGCGAGCCACTTGCGGACGAACGCCGGGAGACCGTAGCCTCTCTTTTGCACCGAGCGCGGAGCAGTCGCCGCCGCCGACCCGGGTGCTGCGATCGGCCCCTCCGGGGTGCTGGCGCGGTACGTGGGTCGCCGGCGGAGGGCAGCCACCGGCTCGGTGCCTCGCGTTGTCAGAGCCAGCGATCGACAACGTGCTAGAACGAGAGCGATGCGCATTCTCGTGATCGAGGACGAACCGCGCATTGCGCAGTTCCTGTCATCTGGCCTCGAGGGCGAGGGCTTCTCCGTCGACGCGGTACCCGACGGCGAGGCCGGGCTGGCGAGAATCGCGCGGACGAACGCGGAGTTCGTGATCCTCGACCTCGCGCTGCCCGGGATGGACGGCCTCGACGTCCTCGAGCGGCTCCGGCAGGAGCACCCCGACATCGGCGTCCTCATCCTCTCCGCTCGCCGGGACATCGCGACCCGCCTGGCCGGCCTCCGCGGCGGCGCCTGCGACTACCTGACAAAGCCGTTCTCCTTCGACGAACTGGTGGAGCGCATCCGCATCCATCAGCGGGCCCGGACCGCGTCGGCCGCCGATGGCGGTGTCGTCCAGGCAGCGGGGTTGGTACTCGACGTGCACGCCCGTACCGTCGACGGCGGCACCGGCCCGGTCCAGCTCACCGGCCTCGAGTTCCGACTCCTCGACTACCTCATCCGCCACCGTGGCAGCACCGTCTCCAGGCAGCGTCTCCTGTCGGCGGTCTGGGGCTTCTCACACCAGCCCAACACCAACGTCGTCGACGTCTCGGTGCGACGGCTGCGTCAGAAGGTCGGCGCCGACCGGATCGAGACGGTGCGCGCCGCCGGCTATCGCCTGGCCGACTGATGCGGCGCGCCCGACTGCTGCTCGCCCCGCTGCGCCGGGGCCGTCGCGCCGAGTGGGCGCTGGCCGTGTTCTGCATCCTCTGTCTGGCGGGGATGCTCGTGTTCGATCCGTCGCTCGCCCCGATCCCCTTCCACTTCATCTACACCGCCGTGACGATCGTCTACGGTCTGCGCCTCTGGCAGGTCAGGGGGGCGATGGTCGCGGCGTTCGCGACCGGCCTGTCGACGGGCGGCATCACCCTCTACAACGTCGTCACGGCGAACGAACCGGCGCCGGAACTGATGGAGGTGCCGCTGATGACGATGATGGTCGTCGCCACGGTGCTGCACGTCCGCAGCCGGCAGCGGGCCGAAGCGGTGATCGCCGTCGTCGCGGACGAGCGCAAGCAGATGATCGAGCGCGAGCGCGGCTTCTTCGCCAACGCCACGCACGACCTGATGACGCCGTTGACCATCGCTCGCGGCCACCTCGACGTGCTCACGCGGCGAGGCCAGCCGACCGCGATCGACATCGATAATGCGCGGACCGTCGTGATCGACGAACTGCACCGCATGGAGACCCTGATCGGCGACCTCCTCCTCGTCGGTCGACTCGACGCCGGCTCGGACATGCGGCGCGAGCGCCTGGACGCCGAGGACTTCCTGCACGGACTGCTCGACCGCTGGACGGCTGTCGGCGACCGGATCTGGACGATCGACATCGACGCGCCGGGGATCCTCCTCGCCGATCCCGAAACGCTCGGGAGGGCGATCGGCAACGTCCTCGAGAACGCCGTCGCCTACACCGTCGACGGCGACACGATCACCATCCGCGCGCGCGGCGACGCGGATCGCCTCCAGGTGGAGATAGCGGACTCGGGCCCCGGCATCGCCGTGGACGCGCTGCCGCGGATCTTCGACCGCTTCTACCGCGTCGCGCCTGCGCTGAACGGGGACAGCGGCTCCGGCCTCGGCCTGTCGATCAGCCGCGACATCGTCCGGGCACATGGCGGCACGATCGCGGTGACATCCGAACCCGGCATCGGTACCCGCTTCACCTTCGACGTACCCGGGTTCGACCGGATCTCTGCCTGATGTCGGACCTCGCCCGCCGTCGACGAGCTAGCCGGCTCGGGCGACAGCGCGCTGCAGGCGCCGGTGGTCCTCGCGGCTGATGCCGACGATCTCGACGCCGACCACGGCGCCGCGCGACGTCCGCGAGACGCGGATGACGCGGCCGCGGAAGGCGATCGAGCCGTCGCCGTCGCCGGACAGCACCACGCCGATGCGGACGCCGATGTCAGGCGGCCGATCGGAGACGCGCAGGGCGACCCCGGTCAGTGACGCGTTCAGGCTCTCCGCGCGCAGCAAGGGGTCGGGACCGACCTCGGGGCGGAGCACTGCCGGACCGACGAGGTCGACGCGTTCCGTCCAGCGTTCGGAGCTGACCCGCAGCGCATCGCCGACGCGCGCCCGAACGATATCGTCGCCGTTCTGGCCGGCATCGACTTCGAGCACGATCAGGGTCGCGAACCACGCCGCCTCGCCGTCGTAGCGTCGGATCGTCGCCAGCGCGCCCGGGGCGAGTGAACCTGGCTCCGCGCGCAGTTCGAGGTCGACACCATCGATGGCGATGACGGCCGCCTCGACCAGCGGCCCGTCGGCGCGGGCGAGCAGGAGCTGCTCACCTGCGTCGAGCGCCTCCGCGAAGTCGTCGCGTCCCTCGGTCACCATCGAAGCCACCGTTCTGGAATCGGTCTTCGCCGCCGCGACCTTGAGTAGACTCAGGAGACGGCGCGGGTGTAGCTCAATGGTAGAGCGGCGGCCTTCCAAGCCTCAGACGAGGAGTTCGATTCTCCCCACCCGCTTCGTGGGACAAATGGGCCTGGCCCCTTTGTCCCACTGCGCCCATACTGCCGGGATGACGAAGCACATCGCGGTCCTCGGCGCCGGCTTCGGCGGCATGGAGTTCTGCACGCTGCTCGCCGAGTCGGTGCCCGGCGAGGCCCGCATCACGCTGATCGATAGCGCGGACTCCTTCGTCTTCGGCTACTCGAAGCTGGACGTCATGTTCGGACGGGCGACCCCGGACGCCGTGCGCCTGCCGTACGCCGAATTCGTCAAGCCCGGCGTCGACTTCGTCCACGACCGAGTCGTGGCGATCGACCCCGCCAGACGAACGGTGTCAACCACCTCGACGACCTTCGACGCCGATGTCCTGGTCGTCGCGCTCGGAGCGGACTACGACCTCGCCGCCACCCCCGGCCTGACGCCCGACGACGAGTTCTACGCGGTCGCCGGCGCGGCCCGGATGCGCGACCGGATCGCGCAGTTCAGCGCCGGGTCGGCCGTGATCGGCGTCTGCGGCGCGCCGTTCAAGTGCCCGCCCGCCCGCGCCGAGCGAGTGCGCGCTGCTCCTCCACGACGACCTCGTCCGGCGGGGCGTCCGCGACGCCTGCCAGATCACGCTGGTGATGCCCTTCAAGATGCCGGTACCGCCCTCGCCCGACACCTCGGCCGCTCTCCTCGCGGCGTTCGCCGAGCGCGACATCCGCTTCCTGCCTGAGGCCCGGGTGAGCGCCCTCGACCCCGCTCGGCGGGTCGCCTCGTTCCGCGACGGCGGTGAGATCGCCTACGACCTCTTCCTCGGCGTCCCGAAGCACTGTGCGCCGGACGTTGTCGCCGCGGCCGGTCTGAGCGAGGCGGGATCGGTCCCGGTCGACACGGCGACGCTCGAAACGCGCTGGCCCGGCGTCTACGCGATCGGCGACGTCGCCAACCAGGGGACGCCGAAGGCCGGCGTGTTCGCGGAGGGTGCCGCGCGGGCGGTCGCGGCGAGTCTGATCGCACAGATTCGCGGCGCGGACCCGGCCGGCGTCCACGAGGGCAGAGGCTCCTGCTTCATCGAGTTCGGCGCCGACCGCATCGGGCGCGTCGACGTCGACTTCCTGTCCGGCCCGGCGCCGACCGGGAC
This sequence comes from Actinomycetota bacterium, assembly GCA_009885805.1. Lineage (GTDB taxonomy): Bacteria > Actinomycetota > Thermoleophilia > Gaiellales > F1-60-MAGs149 > VFJZ01. Next base: position 79,319 of record VFJZ01000007.1, on the reverse strand, counting down.
GTTTCGGGCGCCGTCGCCGGAGCTTCGCGCCGAGAAGGACCACTTCGGGTCGAGCCGGCGCGCGCGCCGGTTCGGCCGCGCCGGCTGACGACGCGGCGTCGGCGTCAGTTCTGCTGCTGGTTCGACGGCAGCGAGCCGAGCGCGCTCGTCAGGCTCGAGCCGGCGGCCCGCAACTGGCCGATCACCCGCTCCATCGCCGTGAACTGCGAGCGGTACTGCTTCTCGCGCGTTGTCAGGCGCGCGTTCATGCGGTCGATCTGGTCCTGCAGCCGCTCGATGTGATCGTCGGAGCCGTCAATCGCGGCGGCGAGCAGGCCGCCGGTCTTCGTGTAGTCGGTCGTCAGATCGCTGATCCGCTGCGCGATGCCGTCCTCGGCGGCGGTCACCCCGTCGCGAGTGAGGATCTCCTTGACGGCGTCGCGGTTCGTGGCGAACGCCGCCTGGAACTTCGCGGCGTCGAACTTCAGGCGGCCAGCGATCGCGTCCTGGTCGAGGGTGGTCGCAGCGGTACCGGTCGAGATGCCGGCGTCGGCGGCGAGGTTGACGCCCGGCGAGAGGCCGCTGACCGGTCCGCCGATGCCGGCCCGCAGTCCCGACTGGATTGTCGTGAGCGTGCTGTTGTTGAAAAGCGTCCCCTTCAGCTGATCGCCGACCGTCTTCGGGGTGCGAACCTTCTGCTCCTTGACCTTCGCGTTGATCGCGTCGGCGAGGGCGTTGTAGGCATCGACGAAGTCCTTGGCGCGCTTCTCGGCGTCCGCGGGGTCGACGAACGTGGGATCGGTACTGCCCGTCGTCGCGTTGGCGGACGTCTGCTTCAGCGACAGCGTCGCGCCGGCAATCAGCGTCGTCGTCGTGTTGCGCTCCGTCTGCTGGTCGACACCGTCGATCGCGACGATGCCGTTCTGGGCCGTGACGGTGCGGACGAAGCCGATGTTCGCGGCGGCGGCGCCGTCGGAGGTGACGACCACCGTGCCGCCGGTGACGCCGGTGTCCTTCGCGGCCAGCCGCAGGCGCCCATCGACCACACTGGCGGTGATGCCGCCATTGACGCCGTTGATGGCGGCGGCGACCTCGTTCATCGTCTGCCCGGCGGTGACGGCCACGTTCGCGACCACCCCACCGGCCGTGATGTGGAGGACATCGTTCGCCTGGACACGGCCGAGCCCGGTGGCGGCGGCGGTCGCGGCGGACGAGGCGAAGGCGGCATCGAACCCGAGCGCCGCACCACCGGTCGAGATGGCCAGCGCGGTCACCTCGCGGTCGGTTCCGGCCGGGCTCTTGATGCTGATCCGCCCGCCCGTCTCGATGGTCGCGGTCGCGCCCGGGATCTCCTTCGCGATCCAGCCCTTGAGGTCGTCGAGCGTCGAGCTGGCCGTCACGGTGTAGGGTGTCGCGGAGGTGATCGGCAGCGCGTTCTGCATGCCGGTCAGCGAGATCGTCTGGCCCACCGCCAGGCCGAGCGAAGCGCCGGCCGCGTCCGTCAGCGCCGTCAGCTTCGTGGCACTGGTGCCGAACACGTTCGCGGCCGTGTACACCGCGCCGAAGGCGCGCACCCCGGACGACGCCGTCTGGCTCCAGACCTCCCCCGTCGCCAGCTGCTTGACACGGATCTGGTAGCTCGCCTTCGGGGCGCTCGACGTCGCGTCGAGGGCGTACGACGCCGCCTCGCCGGTCGTCCCGCGCGGCGTGCCCGCCCAGAACGGCACCGAGCGCATCGCGTCCGAGGCGGTGCGGAGCGTCGAGATCCGGGTCGAGATGTCCTTCAGCGCGGTCTTGCGCGCGTTGGCGGCGTCGATCCGAACCTGCATCCGCTGCACCGGCAGCGCCTCGAGCCGCATCAGCTCGGAGACGATCGCGTTCGTGTCGATCCCCGACGACAGGCCCGTGAAGTTGATCCCGCTCCCCATCAGCCGTCCCGGTCGAGGGAGACGAACGGCGCCGCCGGCGCGTAGGCGCCGATGGCGGCACGCCCCGTGCTGATCTGGCCCAGCAGACGGCGCAACTCGGCCGCCGCTGCGGTCGCCGACACACGGTTTCGCTCGACCAGCGCAACGAGTCGCGTCGCCTCGTCCGCGACCTCGAGCGGCAGGTCGCCGGGGAGCGCGTCGAGCAGCACGGCTCGCTCGTCGCAGACCTGCTCCAACGCCTCGGCGTCGGACTGCGCGATCAGGGCCGACTCGGCCTCCGTCAGGACGATCAGGCGTGCGACGACCTCGGCCGCGTCCACCTCAGGCCACCTTCTTCGCGGCCTCCGCGAACGCCCCACGGAGTTCGGCGACGAGTTCGAGGGCCTGGCGCAGCTTGGCGGCGCTCCCTTCCCGCGACGCCTCGAGCAGGTGTCGGTGCAGGAAGAAGTAGAGGGACCTGAGGTTCTGCGCGATCTCTCCCCCGCGCTCAATGTCGAGCGTCGCGTTCAGCTCCATGATGATCGCGGTTGCGCGGGCGACGCCCTCGGTCACCTGCGGCCGTCGTCCGTCGTTGGCCGCCGCCTCCGCCCGTCGCAGGAACTTCAGGCAGCCGTCGTACAGCATGACGACCAGTTGCTCTGGCGAGGCCGTATGAATCGCATTCGTCTGGTACGCCTGATAGCCGGTTGCCACTCTGGTCCTCCAGCGCACCGGGTGCGCGGGTTCGGTTCCAGTTCGTATATCGGCGCGTAACGCCGATCAGTCAAGCGCCAGTTTGCGACTTACGACGCGTACACGCCCACTTTGCAGATCAGAACGCCAGACCGAGCTGAGCGCCGAGGCGCGACTGCGTGTCCCTCAGCTGCCCGAGCGTCCGCTCCATCGCCGTGAACTGGCTTCGCAAGCGGTCTTCGCGCTGGCCGAGGCGGATGGACGCCTGCTCGATCGAGGCGCGATAGCCAGCGGCACTCGCGCTCTCGGACGTGATCCGGCCGGCAATCGAGCCCGCGCTGCCGGTGAGGCCGGCGACGACCGACTGGACACGACCGACGACACCGAGGGGGTCGTCGCCGCTCAGCAGCGCCTCGACACTGCCGGGATCGGCCGCGATCGCGTCGCGCAGCTTCTGCTCGTTGAGGACGAGACGTCCCGACAGCGCCTCCGAGGCGAGAGCGCCCGTCGAGGCGCCCGTCGAGATCCCGACCGCCGCTGCCTGATTGGAGCCCGAAACGAGCCCCGCGACCGGATCGTGAACGGCACGGTTCAGGCGGGCCAGCACGCCCGTCGTGAGGTCGTCGCCGAACAGGGCGCCGCGAGCCGGCGGCCCACCGCGCTCCGGCCGCTCGGCGACCGCGCGTCGGAGAGCGTCGACACTGTCGTTGTAGGACGTGACGAAGGTCCGCGCCTTCGCGACGATGCCGTCGACATCGACCGCGGCGGGATCACTGGCGATCGTCACGCTGCCGCCGGCGGTGGCGCCTCGCAGCGACAGGGTCACGCCGGGGACGACGTCCGTGACCGTGTTGGACGATCGCACGTGGGCGACGCCATCGACGGTGAACTGTGCGTCCTGCGCGGCCAGGGTCGTCGTCAGGTCGAGGTTCGCTGCGAGCGAGCCGTCCGAGGTGACCGAGATCGCATGTGCCGTTCCGCTGCTTGCGGCCGTCAGCCGCAGCTTGCCCTCGACGACGGCCGCGGTGACGCCCGCGCCGGCGCCGTTGACCTTCGAGGCGATGGTCGCGATCGTGTCACCGATGCCGATCGCAACGTCGACCGGCCCGGAGCCGGCGTTCAGATGGAGCGTGTCGCTCGCCGCTGCAGCCGTCATCGCGGTCGACTGCGTCGTGACGTGGGCGCGGGCGAGCGTCGACACCGCGACGGCGAACGACGCCTGCACGGCACCGCTGCCTGCCGTCGCCGAGACACGCGCCGAGTCGCTCGAGGTGGCAATCGGCCGGGGCGCGAACACCGCGGGCGCGCGGAGGGCATCGCCCGCCGTCCGCAGCCCCTCGAGACGCGTACGGATGCCCTCGAATCCCGCGACGCGCGCCGCGGCCAGGTCGGCGCGGCCCTGCAGGACCGAGAGCGGCCGGCGCTCGACCGCCATCAGCGACGCGATGATCGCGCCGGTGTCGACGCCCGACGCCAGGCCGGTGACGCTGACCGACGGCATCAGGCGGCCCGGTCGACTCGTCGTTCGTACTGTGCCCGCAACTCCGCGAGCTGGTGCATCACCTTCGTCGACGGAACAGACTTCATGAACTCGCCGGTCGAGCCGTCGAAGAAGCTCGCCACCCAGACGTTGGCGACCGGGTCGAGGCCGTACCTGACCTCCACGGCGAGACCGGGGACGGCATCGCCGAAGGAGACGGTCGCCGCGTGTCGCGGTGCATCAGGGTCGACCGCCGCCGACGCGGGATCGTCGATCGATCGCTGGCCCGGCGGCGACCGGTGGACGGGGTCGGGCGATGGGGTTGTTGGCCGTGTCTGCACCGCAGCCTCCTTGGCGGTACGAACGCTCGTCCCGGCCTCATGCCGGTCCACAGCTACAGGCTGAGCATAGAGCACAGTATGCAAATGCCCTCCCCTCGATCGGGGGAGTCCGTCAGGCAGCGATTCGCTCGCGGACGCCCGCGAGCAACGTGCGGACCGCCGGCTGCGCCGGGTCGAGCTCCAACGAGCTCTCGAGCACCGGGATCGCGTCCGCGAACATGCCCTCCGCCACGGCGGCCTTACCGAGGCAGGCGAGAGCTCTGGCGTTGGCGCCGCCGGCGTCGATCGCTTGCAGGGCATGGTCGGCTGCGAGTCGGTAGAAGCCGCGCGCCAGGAACAGCTCGGCCAGGGCCAGCGCCGACTGCTGCGCGTCGCCGATCGCGCCGGTCACGGTCGGCACCAGACGCCCGAACAGGTCGAACTCCTCGAGCCGGGCGAGCGCGTCGAGCATCCGCACGCCCGGAATCGCGCCGGCCCCTGCCGCCGCCCCGGACACGGACGCAACGGTGCCTTCCTCGGCGAGGGCGGCGAACGCCCGCAGGAACGCCGCCTCGTCGGCGTCGCCGCCGCTCGCGAACGCCAGTGCGGCAGCCTCGGCACCGGCGCGATCGCCGCGGGCGACCGCCGCCACGGCCAGGCAGCGCTGCAGAGCGAGGTACGGCGCCGTACCGACCGCGAGATCGCCGGCCTCGGTCGCAACATCGGCGTAGCGACGCTGCGTCAGCAGCGCCTCGGCCAGCCCGACGTGCGCCGCCGGGTGGGCAGCGTTGCGACTGAGCGCGCGCCGGAACAGCGTCTCACCGATGGTGGCGTGGCCGCGCTCGTAGAACGCCGTGCCGAGGAACAGCCACCAGGTCGCCGTGTCGTTGCCGCCGCGGTCGAGCCGTTCGAGCACCTGCTCGGGATCGGCGTCGGGTACGGCGAGCAGCGCATCGGCGAGGTCGAGGCCGGCTGGCAGGTAGGCGGGATACCGGTCGAGGCTCTCCTGGAGCCGACCGAGCGCCGACGCCTGGTCGCCGCGCGCCAGTTCGAGACTCGCCAGGGCCGCCAGTGCGAGGAACGAGCCGCGGCCGACCATGCCAGCGAACCGGGCCGGCGCGTCGCCCATCTGCAGGCAACGCTCGAACAGGGCCACGGCGCCGTCGTTGTCGCCGCGCTCGCGAGCGGCCAGTCCGCGCTCGAAGACGAGGTCGGTGAAGGTCGGGAAGAGCTGGAGCAGTTCCTCTGCGAGCAGGTCGGCTCCGGCGACATCGCCGCTGCGGCGGCGAACGCCGATCAGGCGCGTCGCGAGCAGCGAGGTGTAGGCGATCTCGTGCCAGCCCTGCTCCGCCTGGATCAGTTCGTACGACAGCGACAGGTGCTCGAGCGCCTTCGGCATGTCGTCCATCGACACGTACTCGGTGCCGAGATTGAAGTGCGTGAACGCGTTCCGCGGCTGCCGCTGCAGCTCCTGCAGGAGCAGTTCCAGGTTGCGGGCGTGCTTGTCGCGCTCCTCGATGCGGCTCTTCAGATACCCGTAGTGCCGGATCCGGAGCCTGGAGATCGCGAACCGCTCCGGCAGGTCGATCGGCATCGAGATGCGGATCTGCTCGTGAATTGCGCCGCTGAACCGGAACGGAGCCCGGCTGCGCCACAGGCGCAGCGCCAGGTGGTTCGCGGCCGTGCCGACCTCCTCCTGGCCGGTGAAATTCGTCTCGACCAGCCAGTGCGCCTCGCGATACGGCTGCGCGGCCAGGTCGCGCAGCGCCTCGGCGTCGCCGTCCTCGAGCCGCTCGTCGGCGTCCAGCCAGAGGATGTGCGTCCCGGTCGCCTCGTCGAGCCCGTGATTGCGGGCATCCGAGAACGAGCCGTTCCAGGGGAAGTGGAGCACGCGCGCCCCGAACGACTCCGCGATCTCGACGGTGCGGTCGCTCGAGCCGGTGTCGACAATGACCATCTCGTCGACGCCCGCGGCACAGGAGGCGAGGCAGTCGGGCAGCATCTCCTCCTCGTCCTTGACGATCATGCAGAGCGAGATCCTGACCTCGTCGCGCGCCGCCGCCGCGCGCGCCGGGAGCGCCTTGAAGAAGGGGCGGAGCGCCGTCAGCGTCGACCGCTCGCGCGGGCCGAGCGTCAACTTGATCGGCCGCCGCACGCGCTCCTTCGCCGCCGCCGTGTTGCCGGCGAGGTTCTCGAGGGCCGCGTCGATCGCGCCGGCGGCGCCGAACAGGCGCAGCGCGAGCGAGGCCTCGTTGAGTCCGTACAGGGCAACACCGGCGTAGTTCAGGAGCACCGGCTCGGCCGGATGGCGCTCGAACCACGGCCGGACGAGGGCGAGCAGCGCCACGCCACGCGCGGACCAGCGCGCGACGCCGTGCGGGCCGATCTCGTCGATCAGCGACTCGATCAGGCCCTTCAGCACGCGGTAGGCGGCGATCTCGTCCTCCCAGGCGACGAGCGCGGTGCCGATGGCGGGTGCGTGCGACGGGTCGTCGGCGAGCGCGAGCGCCAGCAGTTTCGGCGCCTCGTCGGCGAACTGGGCGGCGTCGGGCGCGGCGAGCACGGCCAGTGCCTCGGCACGACGACCGCTGTACCAGAGGCGCAGGGGATTGGCGAGCCGGTCGTCATCGGTCGCTCGGACGATCTTCAGGGCCATGTCGTACCACTGTCGGCGCAGGTGCGTACCGACTTGAGCGGATACGGCGGTCCGCTCAGGCGGCTCGGCGTGTGGACAGCGACCGCAGGGCGGCGGCGTCGGTGCCGGCGACGCACCGCGCGAGGCGGCGGTGCCCGCCGCAGGCATCGTGCAGCGGCACGTACGCGTCCATCGCGGCGTGAATGCGCCGTAGGTCGTCGCCGTGCACCTCGTGGTCGAGCACCGAGATGTCCGCCATCTCGCCGAGGTCGACGCCGGCGCGCCCGGCTGCGGCGAGGACGTGCTCTTCCCAGCGCTCCGGCGTCCCGTCCACCGCCGGATCGGCAAGCAGATAGAGAATGGCGTCCTCGCCCCCGCCGAACGCGTCGGCCCAGCCCCGGAGCAGCGCGTCGAGCCGATCGGTGCCACGCCATGCCGGTGTCGCGAGGACGTTCAGGCCGCGCCGCCCCGGCAGCACCAGCGGCTCGATCGGCGCGGCCGCGAATCGCGGCGCCCGCAGGGCGAGCGACCGCAGCCGCTCACCGTACATGGCCGCGATCGCATCCCAGCCGTACGCCTGCGCCGCCCGCTGGCCAGCCGCGCCACGGGCCTCACGTTCGGCGGCAGCCGCCGTCGCCAGCCGCAGCGCCCCGACCAGCGACGTCGGGTCGGGCTCCAGCATCCAGGGGGGATCGACGCACTCCATGCCGACACGCGTGAACGGTCGCCGCACCGACGCCACACGCCAGCAGGCGCTGTCGGGGACGAACTCGTCGGTCGGCCCGCCGGCGGTCACGACCACCGGGAGCCCGCACGCCATCGCCTCGAGGACCGGCATCGCGAACCCCTCGCCGCGATACGGATGGACGAGCACATCGCACGCCCGGTACAGGGCCGCGATCTCGTCGTCGTCGAGGTCGCGATCGATGTAGACGACGCGCCCGGACGCCTCCAGCGAGCGGATCCGCTCGCCGAGGTTGATGCCCTGGTAGAAGCTGGCGCCGCCGATGTCCTTCACGACCAGCTGCACGTCGTCGCCCGGGCCGAACGCCTCGCCGAAGGCCTCGATCAGCAGGTCGATGCCCTTCCGGTAGATCGTGCCGCCGACGAACAGCAGACGCAGCCCCGCTGGCGGCAACTCGAGTCGCGCTCCCTCGGGCCGGAAGCGGTCGAGGTCGACGGCGTTCGGGACGACGTGAACGCGGTCCCCGGCGACGCCTGCGTCGCGGTACATCTGCGCGACGTAGTCACTCGGCACCCAGACCTCGTCGACGGCGCCCGTCAGTGGCGCCTGCCAGTCGCGCGGCAGGGATCCGAACTCCCAGGGCTGAATCAGCGCGAGCCGCCCGACGCCGCGCGAGGTGAAGTCCGGCGGCCACTGATGTCGCACCTCGATGTCGGCCGGCCGCGGCAGCGGCGGGTCGCCCGACGGACCATCGAGGCCGTTGCGCTCGACGACGAATCCCGGCCCCAGTCGCCCGGTCACCTCGCGGTTGATGGTCGCCAGGCTGGAGACGGCCGCCTGGTCGCCGGTCCAGCGGACGGCGATTTCAAGCGGGCACGGAACGACCACCGGCAGCGCGCCCGTGGTGTACAGCCGGTCGAGCTCGTCCACGTAGTCCGCGAACAGTCGGGGCGGTTCGATCGCCGTCTGCAGGGCTTCGAGCAGATCAGGCTCGGTCGCGAGCCGCTGCAGCGCAGCGGCCACGGCCGCTGGCGAGCGCCCGTCGACGACGAGCCCGTCGACGCCGTCACGGACGCCCTCGATCAGCCCGCCCATCCTCGCGACGACGACCGGGACGCCCGCTGCCAGGCACTCGAGCACCGTCAGCCCGGCCGTCTCCCAGACGAGCGAGGGCAGCACGGCGACGTCGATGCCCGCCAGGATCCGGGGGAGGCTGGCCGGCGCGTACGGGCCGTGGATGTCGACGACGCCACGGCTGTCGGCGCAGAGCAGGCGGTCGCGGTCGCGGAGAGCAGGGATGTCGCCATGCAACTCGACGCGCAGCGGCGCCGCGACCTCCTGCGCCGCCGCGACGAGCAGGTCGGCGCCCTTGTGGCCGGCGAGCGACCCGATGAAGCCGACCGTCAGCACCTCGCCGACCCGGCCGCGCGGCCGCTTCGAGCCGGTCTCCGCCCACAGGCGCGCCGCCTCCGGCGCGGCGAGGCGCTGCACGTGGAGCGACGAGCGGTCGAAGCCGGCCCCGGCGAGCACCGTCGCAACGGTCTCGGTGACCGGGAGGATCGCCTCGACGCGCCAGCTGATCCGCTCCCGCATCTCGAGCTGGCGCCGGGCATAGCCCTCGCCGTCGCGCGTGCCGGTACATGGTGCGCACACGCGCCCGCCGTCGGCGCCGCCCTCGCAGAGGACGCCGCCCTCACGGACGAAGTGGTTGCGGGCGCAGGCGAGCCAGAAGTTGTGCGGCGTGAAGTAGGAGCGGATGCCGCGGGAGGCCGTCTCGTCGACGAGCGACAGACCGAGGTTGTGGAGGTTGTGGAAGTGCACGACGTCCGGGCGCAGGCGGTCGAGCACCGCCCCGAAGGCGTCGGCGATCGCGGGATCGTCCACCTCACGGCCCGGGTTGCCGGGGTCGAGCAGGGCGCTCGGCCTGTTATGGACGCCGATCAGGCGAACCCCGTCGGACTCCCACTCGCCGATCGCGTACGCGGGCGCGCCCTCCAGCGCCCCGACGGCGGCGTGGAAGACCGTGACGTCGAAGCCCCGGGCGGCGAGGGACTTCGCAGCCAACCGGGGCAGCAACGTGCCGCCGCCGGGATCGTCGAAGCCGAACATCGTGAACAGCACGCTGCCTCGCCGTGCGGGCAACGGTGCGGGTGCCGCTGCGACCGACCGCAGCCGGACGCGCTCCGCGAGGATCGGGACGCCGCGCCGATCGAGCGCGGCAGCCAGCACGTGCAGGGCCGCCCGCTCGGCCGTCGCGGTATCGAGGACGGCCCAGTCGATCTCGGGAACGAGCTCGGCCAGCGGCGTCTCGTCGACGAGGCGGCCCAGGCAGATCTCGAGCTCGGCGATCTCGCGGGCGTGATGACGCTCGTCGGAGAAGTTGCCGCCGTGACGCCGAAACGCGATCACGGGCCCGCCGGGAACGTGCCGGAAGGCGAAGTGGCGGGCCGCCCGCAGCCAGAGATCGAAGTCGCACGTCGACGGGAGGTCGGCCGCGTAGCCCCCGATCGCGGCGTAGACGCGGCGATGCACGACCGTCGCGGGGTCGATCAGCGCGCCGGTGCGACGGACGAGGACGTCCAGCGGTCGCGTTCGTGCGAGGCCGCCCGTCGGCCACCGGTCGGTCTGACGGCCGTTGGCGTCGACGACGATGGCATCGCCGTACGCGACCGCGGTGTTCGGGAAGCGGTCGAACACCGCCACCGCACGCTCCAACCAGTCGGGACGGGCGACGTCGTCGTGGCCGAGGCGCGCAATCAGTTCGCCGCGCGCCTCCGCGACGATCCGGTTGTAGGTCGCCGGGATGCCGAGGTTGACGTCGTTTCGCAGCCGCCGGAGGCGGTCGTCACCGAACGTATCGAGGACCGCGGCCGTCCCGTCCGTGGATCCGTCGTCGACGACCAGGACCTCGTAGTCGGTGTAGCTCTGCGCGAGGGCGCTCGCCAGCGCCTCGTGCAGGAACCGCTCGCCGTTGAAGGTCGCGATCGCCAGGGTGACACGTGGCGCGGGCGGCTGCATCCGTCCCGGTATCGGCGCCGTCGGTGCCGGCCTCAAGCGACCTCCCGTCGGAACCGATGCACTGGCCGGTGGCGCCACGCGTCTCGATCATCGTCCCGGCCTTCAACGCGGCGCCCTTCCTGGCGGCGGCGCTGGACAGTGCGCTGGCGCAGGAGTGGCCGGCCGGCGACCTCGAGATCGTCGTTGTCGACGACGGCTCCACCGACGGGACGGCGGCCGTGATCGACACCTACCGTGACCGCGTCGTGACCGTGCAGCGTCTGAACGGCGGCCTCTGCGCAGCGGTGGGAACCGGACTGGAGCTGGCGACGGGCGATCTGATCACCTTTCTCGACGCCGACGACGTCCTGCGGCCAGACAAGGTGCGCCGCCAGGCAGAGGTCCTCGCCGATCGACCGGGCACGGGGCTCGTCTACAGCGATCTCGAACTGATGGACGCGGACGGTCACCGTACGGCGCCGTCGTTCTTCGCGGCGATGGGCATCACCCCGCTGGAGGGCCGCGTCCTCGGCTCGCTCATCCAGCACAACTTCATCCCGGCGACGCTGATGGTGCGGGCCGCCCTGCGGGGACGCTTCGAGCCGGTGCAAGCGGCAGCACCGGCGCAGGATTGGTTCATCGCGCTCGCAGTCGCCGGCGTGACGGAGGTCGCCGTGGTCCGCGAGCCGCTGCATCGCTACCGGCGGCATGCCGCGAACATGAATCTGGGCGCCGTCGGCCGGTCGCGCCTGACGGCTCGCAACGCCGCGTTCCGCCGCTGGTTCCTGCAGGCGCTCGATCTGACGAGCCTCGAGCCGGCCGAGATCGCCGCCGGCACGGCCGTTCTCCTGCGCGACCTGGAGGAGGTTCGGCTCCAGTTGGGCGAGGAGGCGGCAGTCACGGGCGACGAACGCATCGCCGCAAGCGGCCACCGCGCGCTCGCGGCAGCGGCGATCGCGGAGGGCGCCGACGCCGCGACAGCGGCCGCGCTCGCGGCGGCCATCGCCTGCGATCCCCGCGACGGCGAGTCGCTCGCGGCACTGGAGGCTCTCGCCCGACGGCCGGACGACCCGGGCGACGAGGGCGGGCCGCGCCCGTACGTCGTCCGCGCGGACGCGCTCACGACCGACCACGACCTCGTCCGCAAACTCGCCGCGGCGATGTCGGCAGATGCCGCCGCCTCGATCGTCGTCGCGCTCCCGCGGGGTTTCGCGGTCGATCTCGCCGATCGGGTCGTCGCTGCCCTCGATGGTCATCGGCTGACCGAGCGGGCCGTCGCGATCGAACTCGCCGTCGGCGAGCGCCTGCCCGTCGGCGTCGTCCGCCGCGCGGTCCGCGTCGCCGGTCTCCCGCTGCTCCCGCAGCTCACCGCCTGCCCGTCGCTGTAGCGGCGACCGCGGCGCAGCACGTGGTCAAGGCAACGGCCGAGCCTGCCGATGGATGGGCCGTGCCCGACGCCTACGGCATCCGCGACGGCTACGTCCACCGCGACGAGCCCGACTACTACCACGACGACTCGGCCGCTCGGCAGGACATCACCTGGCAACCCGACGTGTACCACGACGCCGCGCGAATCGCGACGCGACTCGGCGCGACGCGCATCGTCGACATCGGCTCGGGTGACGGCGTCAAGCTCGTGGCGCTGCACCCGGGTTTCGCGATCGTCGGCATCGACTTCGGCGCGAACCTCGATGTCGTCCGCTCGCGCTACCCGTTCGGGACGTGGCTCGAGCACGACCTCGATCGGGACGAGCCGCTGCCACTGACGCACGAGCAGCTCGCCGGCGCCGTCGTCGTCTGCTCCGACGTCATCGAGCACCTCCGCCGCCCCGAGTTGCTGCTGGCGAAGCTCGCCGCTGCGCTCGGGCACTGCGCGGCGGTCGTCCTCTCGACACCCGAACGCACGCTCACCTGGGGTGCCGATCACAGCGGCCCGCCACCGAATCCCTGCCACGTGCGCGAGTGGACGATCGCGGAGATGGCGACGTTCCTCGGCACGGCCGGATTCGAGCACGGCGACCTCACGTTGACGCGATCGAACGACCGTGACAACGAGCTGCAGACGATTCTCGCACTGCTCTTCGCGGACGCTGCGAGCCAGGCCCGCGCACTGCCGCAGGCCGCCTGAGCTACCAGCCAGCGGCCATCGGGCCCGACCCGGGCTGCTCGACGAACCCCCTGCCGTGGCGAGGGTGGATCGCGATACGCCCGCCGCCCGGGACGCGAACCGAGTCCAGTCCGAGCCGGAGCGCACAGGCAGCGATGTTGCCCAGGCGCGCAGCGGCATAGAGACGCTCCGTCGCGGGCAGATCGGCGGCCGTGATCGCCGCCAGCACGGCATCGGCCGTCCCCCGCGCCTCGCGACCGATCGCCGCTCCCACGTGCTCGGCGGCGACGGACAGGTGCGCTCGCGCGTCATCGTCCGCCCGGACGAGCACCTCGCCGACGCCGACCCGAAACGCCCTCATCGCCAGGTAACCACGGGCGACGCGAGAGCGAGGTACACGATGCCCGACGACAGCGCCGACGCGGTAGGCGATGTCGCCGCGGCCAGTCCGCTCGACCAGGCGCCCGACCTGCGACTCCTCCCCGCCGATCGCCGATGTCGGCCCGGGGCCGAAGCGCTCGTCGAACCCACCGACGGCGTCGAGCACGTCGCGGCGACAGCCCCAGTTGGCGCCCCACGGGCCGCGCGAAGCCGGGATTGCCGCGTCGGCGTCGCCCAGCGACAGGGCCGACACGAGGAAGGCCCAGGCGTCGGGCAGCTCCCCCGTGTCGACGGGGCCGTCGGCGAGCGCATGGATCGGACCACCGGCAATAGCGTTCGCCGGATCCGCGAACGCATCGCGCATCGCGTCCAGCCACCCGGCAACGGGACGAGCGTCGTCGTCGAGATAGAGGAGCACGTCGTGCCGCGCGTGGCGGGCGCCGCTGTTGCGGGCGCGCGACAGGCCGGGTTGGGCTTCGCGGACTACCGTGACGACGCCACCGAAGCGCTCGACGAGGGCTGCGCAGACGGTCGGCGTGGCGTCGGACGAGCAGCTGTCGACGAGGACGACGTCATCCGCCCCCTGGGCGACGACTGCCTCGACGCACGGCGTCAGATCGGCGGCACGGTCGCGCGTGCAGATGATGACGCTCGCCGGTGGGCCGACGCTCGTCCGGCCGACGACGTCCGGGACGTGCGCGTGCGCCAGTCCGCGGGTCAGCATGGCCTCGTAGGAGCCGTCGAGTGGTCGCATCGGCGCGAGGCCCGAGGCGAACCACTCGCGGCGCGCCGCCACGCAGTCGAGGGTCAGCACCTGCTCCGGCCCGGCGATGTCCGCGCCGCCGCGCACGGCCGCAGCGAGCGCGAGGTCGAACCCCGGTCGCACCCGCGCCCGCGTCGAGAGGGCGATGCAGACGTCCGCGCGGGCGGCCGTAGCAGCCGCCGCGAGGGCGACTCGCCGCCCCGAGACGACCTCGCCAACCCGAACGATCTCGACGTCACCGGCCAACTGGTCGAGGACACGGCGGACGGGGCCGACGGCGCAGTCGTCCGCGATCACCACCTCGACGTCGGACCCGAGATTCGACGCAGCGAGCGACTCGACGAGGGCGGCGAAGGCGGTGGCATCCTCCCGCGCGACGAGCAGGACGGAGGCGTTCATGCCGCAACCCGCTCGACTCGCCCGCCGAGGTGTTCGATCAGGTCCGCGAGCTCGGCCTCGCAGCGTGCCGGCCCCAGGGACGCCGCGATCGCAGCGCGTCCGGCGTCGGACAGGGACTGCCAGCGGCCGTCGTCCGCGCTCAGGGTGATGATCGCGTCCGCGAAGCTATCCCAGTCCTCGACCACGACGAGACCGGGCGGCTCGGCGCCGTAGCCCTCGGCGGCGATCGCAGTGCCGATCACGGGGACGCCGTAGCCGAGTGCCTCCCCCACCTTGCCCTTCAGGCCCGCGCCGAACCGCAGCGGCGCGATCGAGAGGCGCCAGCGGCGGAGTTCAGCCTCCACGGACGGCAGGAAGCCCAGCACGTCCAGTCCGTAGTCCCGCGCCGCGGCCGCCAGGGCGTCGTCCAGGCGCGCTCCGGCGATCGCGACCGGCTCGGTGTAGCCGCGCGCCCGCAGCCGCGGCAGGATCTCCCCGCCGAGAACGTGCACCGCGTCGACGTTCGGCGGGTGCCAGTACGTGCCGACGAACAGTGCGCCGCGGCGCCCGGCCGGACCGGTCGGGGCCGCAGACGGGCGGTGGACGTTGGGCACGACGCCGACCGGGATCCCGGGCAGCGCCGCGGCGAGCAGATCCTGCTCGGCCTCGCTGATGGCGAGCACGACGTCGGCGCGGCGGTAGGCAGCGAGCTCCCGTGTACGGGTCTCCGCAGCCAGCCGAACGTCGGCCGGAGCCCGCGACACGGCGGCCTGGCGCTCGAGCCGAAGGTGAACGATGTCGACGGAGTCGATGACGAGCGCCGTCTGCGGCGCCTCGCTGCGGAGGATCGGCAGCAGCGGCTCCGCGACGTGGAAGAACGAGAGAATCGCGACGCCGAAGCCGCGGGCGAGCGTCTCGGAGACGAGCGCCGGAGCATTCCGCGCGCGACCGGCGACGATCACCTCGCAGCCAACTGCCGCCAGCGCGTCGATCGTCGCGTCCGCGCCGTCGCCGAGGGCGAGCAACACGGGCTCCTGCCCGAGCCGGGCGAGCGCAGCGAGCATCTCCGTCGCGCGCAGGTAGGCGCCGCAGGTCGTCGGCTCCGGCACCGTCTCGAAGACGAGCACCGTGCGTTCGGCGTCGGCACGGACGACGCCAGGGCGTCGATACGGCACCGGCGCGACCACGCCGCGCGCGTGGTGCGCCGCGATCCGCACCAGGCGAGGGCCGGGGAAGGTGACGCTGTCGCCACCGCCGGCTATGACCAGTGCCGCAACCTCGCCCGCGGCGAACGCGGCGCCGATCGCCTCGACGAGAGCGAGCGGGCCGCGGTCGATGCGGCCGAGCAGGCAATCCACGTCAGACGCTCCCGGCGGGACGATGTCCGCAACGACCGCGGCAGCCGCAGACAGCCACCGCTCGCCGTCGACAGCCCCACGCCGCGACGCCCGCGCCACCTGCTCCGCACCGCTCTTGAACGCGCGGCCGAGCAGGTAGCCCCGCTCCAACCGCTCAACCGGCGTGTCGTGCTGCACGGCCGCCGCGGCGATGTAGGCGGCGCGGCCGAGTCCGTTCGCGGCCACGTGCTCCGACACCGCTACCTCTTCGCCGCCGATCGCCGCGTCGGGCGACACGCCGAGCGATTCGTCGAACCCGCCGACGGCCGTCAGCACCGTGGCGCGAATCGCGTAATTGCCGCCCCAGGGGCCATCGTCGGGCGCGAGGTCGTGATCGTCGCCGCCACGGTCGAGGATGCCGAGGTACCCGCGGTAGGCCGACGGCAGGCGCTCCTCGTCCGGCGCCGGCCCCTCCCATGCGGGAAGGATCGGGCCACCCGCGATCGCGACTGCGGGATCGTCGAACGCCGCGACGAGAGCCTCCAGCCACCCGGGTGACGGCACCGCGTCGTCGTCCAGGTAGACGAGCAGCGCCCCGCTGGCTGCAGCGGCACCCGCGTTGCGTGCGGCGGACAGGCCGGCGACCTCGAGCTCGACGAGCCGGACGCGCGGATCGCTCGCGAGACGACGGGCCGCGTCGATCGCCGCCGCCTCAGTCGAGGCAGAGTCGACCACCAGCAGCTCGCCACTCGCTGGCAACTGGTCGAGGACCGCGACGACTGCGCGCTCGAGTTGGGCGACGCGGTTCCGGGTACAGATGATGACGCTGACCGTTCTCACGCCGCCCGCTCCTGACGGCGACCGCGGCGCCGCAGCCAGGCGATCTCGGCGGCGTGGAGGGGGCGTTCGAGGAGGACGAGGTCGGCCGCATCGAGATCGACACCGGCCCGATCGAGCGCCGCGACGACGACGTCGGCGGCCTCGTCCGGCGAGAGGCCGAGTGCGACCGGGACGGCGATCTCCGTCGCGACACCCGTTGCGGCCTGGCGCGCGAGATCACCGAGCGTCGTCGGGTCGAGCTCGACGAGCACCGCGCCCGCGACGGGCGAGACGGTCAGCTCGGGGTCCTGCGGCGGGCCGACCGGGCCATCGACACCGGTGGCTGCCTGCGCCGCCACCGGTCCGATCGCGGCCTCGACGAGCGCGAGATCCGCGGCCGCGCCGGCAGCGCCCGGCTCCGCGAGGACGACCGGCACCGACGTGGCGCAGAGCGTCAGCAGCGCGCGTTCGAGGCCGACGCGACCGCGCTCGCCCGCAACCGCTGCGAGCAGCGCCCGCCGTGGTGCGGCGACGAGCGCGATGCCGTCGCCGACAAGATCCCCCGACCCCGGCCGCATCGGGCGGATCACGACGCACCCGCCAGCGCGCCGTGCGGTCTCCGCGAGCCACAGGGCATCTGCCGGCAGAGCGGCGTCCGGGTCGAGGGCGAGCACCGCGATGTCGGCGTCGCCCGCGGCGAGCGCCCGCTCGACCAGGCGCGTGCGGGACATGGATGTCTCGTCGCGCCAGATGTCGACCCAGTCGGTGCGAGGGGCGGGCACGGCTCCGGGGTCTGCGCTCGCGATCACGAGCAACGCCGGCGGTGGCGGCGGCGTCGTACGCGGGCGTCGACGACGTGGCTGCAGGTCAAGAGCCGCTGCGAGCGCGGCCGCCGTCTGCTCGCCGCGGGCGGCGTGGTCGGCTCCCTCGAGGCGCGACGCAGCGGCGGCACCGAGCGCCGCGCAGGCTGGCCGGTCCCGGAGCACCGCCGCGATGGTCTCCGCGATCGCCTCAGGCGTGGCACCGGCGGCGATCTCGACGCTGACACCGCGGAAACGATCGACGTCGGGGTGCTCTGGAAGGTCTCCGACCGGCACGGCCCCTGACGCGGCCGTCTCGTAGTACTTGCGCACGTAGCAGCCGAACGCCGAGCCGCAGATGACGAGACGCGCGCGCCGCATCAGACCCGCGAGCTCGCACTGCCCACGGGCCTGCGGGCGCCCCGGGTCGCACTCCCAGTAGCCGGGATGGTCGAGTTCGACGACGTTGAAGGATCCGGCCAGCAGGCGCGCGGCCGCCTTCATCGGCCCGCGCGTCGGGTACACGTCGCTCGGACGGTCGGCGCCGGCGACGAGGATGTCGATGTCGCGGCCGCTGCCCGCTGGCGGCAGGTGAAAGAGGGCCGGGTCGTAGCCGAGCGGCACGACGACGAGGCGCGCTCCGATTGCCGCGAACAGATCGTCGTACGCCCGGTACGCACTCGGATCACCGGAGATCAGCACCAGTTCCGGCCGCACACGCTCGAACACGGTGCGGCGCGCGGCGAGCTCGGATCCGAAGTCCGTCAGGTACCAGCAGACCGGGACGCCCGTCGTCTGCGTCCCACTCCAGAGGTCGTCCCAGATGCCGGGGATGGCGTGATGGAGATCGGGCAGGAGGATCAGGTCGCAGTCAGCGTCACGGGCGACAGTGCCGAGCGGGCGGTCGTCGTAGCCCTCGAGGCCGGGCCCGTGCAGCACGACGTCGCAGGCCTCGGCGAGCCCGAGCCAGTGGCCGAGGACGTTCGTGTCCATCATCCGGCTCTGGATGTCGAGACGCTGGGGCAGCAGGACGCGGAGATCAGCCATCGCCGAGCCTCGTCCGGACGGAGCGGATCCGCTCCGCGGCCCGGCCGGACGGAGCGCCGACCCGGAGCAGGCGCAGCACGCCGTCGCCGGTCAGCACGTCCACGGCACCGTCGGGCCGGACTGCGACCACACGGCCGTCCACGCGCCCGGCGTACACCGGCGCCGGCACGACCGGCTCGGCCTCCCAGACCACCAGACGCTCGCCGTCGTGCGAGGTGAACGCGCCGGGCAGCGGCTCGGAGAGGGCGCGGACGAGGCGGTCGATCTCCACCGTCGGCCGTGACCAGTCGATCGCGCCATCGTCAGGTGTGCGAGCACAGCCATACGTGGCGGCGGCGTGATCCTGCGAGCGCCGTGGGGCCGTGCCGTCGAGCAGACCGTCGAGGTACTCGTCGAAGAGCGAGACCGTTGCCGTCGCGACCGCATCAGCGAGTTCCGCGGCGTTGGTGCGTGGCGCGATCGGAATCTGCCGCTGCCCGACGATGTCACCCTCGTCCATCCCGGTCGAGAGGTGAAATAGCGTCACCCCACTCTGCGTCTCACCGTTGATCAGCGCCCAGGCACTCGGCGCGAACCCTCGGTAACGCGGCAGCAGGGAGTCGTGGGCACCGACAGCCGCTCCGGCGCTCGCGAAGGCACGCATCGGAATCATCGTCCGCCAACCGCAGACGCAGACGAGGTCCGGTGCGATCGCCGCGATCGCCTCGGCCCCATCGTCATCGATCCGGCGTCCGGAGACGCAGGCGATGTCCCGCTCCCGGCAGCGTGTGAGGAGGGCCGCGCCGGGGCCAGGGGGCTCATGGGGATCCTCCGCGAGCGCGTGCACCAGCAGCGGCGGACGGCCGCGCTCGACCAGGAGGTCGAACAGTGCAAGGCCGCGGGCCTGGCCGCCGATCAGGAGGATCCGCGACATGTCAGGCGGCGCACGGCTCCGCCGCGTTGCGGAACTCGGCGATCGTCTGCCGGATGCCCTCCGGCAACGTGATCGCCGCCCTGAAGCCGAGGGCAGCGTCGGCGGCAGCGGTGTCGGCGCGCAGCGTCGTCGGCGACGCGCCTCCCGGCCGGTACTCCGGAGCGAGCCCCGAGCCCGTCTCGCGGAGCACGAGTTCGACCAGGTCGCGCACGGTCGTCGCCGACCCCGTGCCCACGTTGAGGGTCCCCGTCGCGTCGGCGGTCAGCGCGGAGCAGACCGCCCGCGCTACGTCGTCGACGTGGACGAAGTCGAATGCTGCTGAGCCGTCGCCGAAGATCAGGGGCGGCTCGCCGGCCTCGACGCGCTCGAGCACCCGCGCGGTCAACTCACGCTGCACCATCGTCGCCGGCTGGAACCCGTAGACGTTCATGAAGCGAAGGCAGAGGCCGCTGAGACCGAACTGGGCGCCGTAGGCGGCAACGAGGTCCTCGCCTGCCGCCTTGGTCGCGGCGTAAATCGTCGTCGCGGGCGGGCGCGGGTCGCTCTCGGCGACGGCCGTCGTTCCGAAACGGTCACCGTAGACGACCGCCGACGACGCGAACACGAAACGGGAGACCTGCTCGCGGCGAGCCGACTCGAGGACGTTGACGGCGCCCATCAGGTTGAGATGCGCCGTCTCCCACGGGCGGTCACGCTCGACCTTGGCGCCGAGCGCGGCGGCGTGGAAGACGGCGTCGGCACCGGCCAGGGCGATTCGCGTCGACATCGGGTCGGTGAGGTCGCAGCGACGGAACTCGTGCCGCCGCAGGAGCGTCTCGGCGAGCGGGTGCGGCGAGCGCGGGGCCACGTCGAGCAGGAGCGGCTCGTGCCCGGCCGCGGCCAGGTCGCGCGCGACGCGCGTGCCGACGAACCCGAGCGCTCCGCAGATCGCGACCTTCATGCCGCCACCGCCACGGACGCCATCGCCTCGGTGAGGAGAGCGACGACTCGCTCCTGGTCCGCCTCGGCGAGCCCGACGTAGAGCGGGATCGACAGTGCATTTCGGGCAAGCGCCTCGGCGGCCGGGAACGCTCCGGCGACGTAACCGGAGCGGGTCGCGTAGTAGCCGAGCGCCGGGACCAGCTGACACGACTCGACAGCCGACACACCGCCGGCGGCGAGGTGCGCCTGGACGGCGGCGCGCGACCGGCCGCGCACCTGGACGGCGAAGCTCTGCCAGCAGCTGGTGGCGCCGGCCGGCAGCGCCGGCAAGCCGAGGCCGTCGACCCCAGCGAGCGCGTCGAAGTAGTGCTCCGCCTGGCGTCGACGCTCGGCGAGGATCGAGTCGAGCCGCGCCATCTGCGCGAGTCCCAGTCGCGCCTGGATGTCCGTCAGGCGGTAGTTGAAGCCGAGCAGATCGAAGGTCGGATAGACGCCGATGCCGAGCTGATGCCGGTCGAACGCGCTCATCTCCGCACCGTGGTTGCGCTGGGCGCGGGCGCGGGTGAGCAGGTCGGCGTCGCCGCTGGTCAGCATCCCACCTTCACCGGTCGTGATCACCTTCCGGGGATGGAACGAGAACGCGGCGGCGTCGCCGAGGGCGCCGCAGGGCGTCCCGTCGAGCGTCGAACCGAGCGCGCAGGCGGCATCCTCGAGTAGCCACAGCTCGTGCTCGCGGCAGATAGCGCGGAGGGCAGCCATCGGCGCCGGCGTCCCGAACAGGTGCACGGCCATGATCGCCCGCGTCCGCTCGGTCACGGCTGCCGCTGCAGACGCGGCGTCGATGTTGAGGGTGCCGGGATCGACGTCGCAGAAGACCGGCGTCGCGCCCGTCTGGGCGACGGCGTGCGCCGATGCCACGAACGTGTAGGCCGGCACGATCACCTCGTCGCCCGGCCCGATGCCCCAGGCGAGGAGCGCGAGATGCATGGCCGAGGTCGCCGATGTCGTCGCGACGGCGTCCGCTCCCGCGACCTTCGCGACGGCGGCCTCGAACTCCTGAACCGCAGGACCCATCGTGATCCAGCCCGACTCGAAGGCGGGACGGAGAGCCTCGAGATCGGCCGGATCGATCGGCGGGCGGGCGACGGGAATGCGCGTTGCGGTCATGTCTTCCTTCGTTGTGCGACGACGAGGAGGTCGGCGCCGTGGTCGGGAAAGCCGTCCACCAGACGGTCGAGGGCGTCGTACAGCTGGTCGTCCGCCAGTTCCTCGAGTTGGCTGTTGGAGAGCGGCTTGAGGAATGACGAGCCGCGCCAGAGGACATCGAGGCCGGCCTCGCACAGGTGCTCGTCGAGGAGCGCCCTGGTGTAGACGCGCCGGTGGCCGAGGTCGTGGTCGCGCGCCGTCAGGCCGTCGGCCGACGCCAGCAGACCCATCTCGACCCCGAGCAGGCGATGCAGCGAGGCGGCATTGGGGACGGAGATCGCGATCCGTCCGTCAGCAGCCAACCAGTCGCCGGCGCGGCGCAGGACGCCAACCGGATCGGCGAGGTGCTCGAGTACCTGGATCGCGTAGATCGCGTCGAAACGGTCGGCGGAAGCAAAGTCCTCGAACAGCGAGCAGGTGACCGAGACCCGCTCCCCGAGCCGGGCGCGGAGGGCGGCCGCGAGCGTCGGCGATCCCTCGACGCAGGCGATCGTGCCGTACTCGCGGGCCAGGATCGCAGTCGAGGCGCCATCGGCCGGGCCCAGTTCGAGGCAGGCACCGCGCGGCATCTGCCGGAGGAGACGGCCGACGGAGTAGCGGACGAGGACTGCGTCGAACCCGTCGTGCCCCGAGTACCGGGTCGCAACGTCCTCGAGGCGCGACGACTCGCTCACGCCGCCCTCCGCGGCGCGACGATGACGGTGGCGGCGATCCGCGTCTTGACGGCATACCCGGCCGGGACGTGCTCCGTCACGATCGCGCCCGACGCGATCATCGCGTCGTCGCCGATCGTGACGAGCGGCTGGACGAAGATGCCAGTGCCGAGCCGAACGCGATCACCGATCGTGACGCAGCCCGACGTCATACAGCCGGGACCGCCCGAGCAGTCGGCGCCGACGACGGAGTGGTGGTCGATCGACGTGTACGCCGACAGAAACGTGTTCGCACCGACGCGGGACTCGACGCCGAGATGCGAGAACGCGCAGATCACGCAACCGTCGCCGACCGTCGCTCCGCGGGCGACGCGGACGGTCGGGTCGATCGCGCTCACGAGCGGCAGGCCGACCGACTGCAGGCGCGCGCGCAGCGCGGCGCGTGCGCCGACCGAGCTGGAGATGGCAATGATCGCCGCGTCGAAGGCGCCGCTCAGCTCGGCGACGCGCTGCACACCACCGACGACGGGGAGGCCGGCGACCTCGGCGCCCCAACGGCCGGGATCGTCATCGAGGACGGCGATGGGCGCCAGATCGTCGTGGTGGTCGAGGATGTCGGCCACCTGCGTTGCACCGAGACCGGCGCCGACGATCACGACGCGCCGGGCTCCCGGCGGCGCGACGAGCGGGTCGAGGAGGTCGGGGCGCGACCCCGATCGTGCGGCCTCGGCGACCATCGCCGCCGTGACGAGCCCGTCGGCGGCGATGCCGGCCAGATCGACGCCGAGCTGCCCGGCGAGCGCGATCGCCGCGCGCGTCGCGGTCGCGCCGATCCCGCTCGTCGCGTCGGCCGCCGCCGGGCTGAAGGCCCTGGCAGCGGCAAGATCTGGGGCCACGACCGCCACCGGATCGGCGAGGTCGACGCGTGCATCGGTGGTCGTCAGCCGTCGCAGGATCCCCGCGACGGGGGCGCGCACCTCGACCACCGCCTTCGTGGTCTCCGCCTCGCAGATCAGGTCGCCGGCCGCGACCGCCGCCAGGTCGGCCGCGTGCCAGGCCACGATCACGGCGCTTCGCGAGTTGACGTCGCTGACCGGGATGCGCACCTCGATCATGCCGCCACCGCCCGGACCGCAGCGACGACGTCGGCCGCCGCGACAAGCATCGCGCGCTCGAGTGCACGCGCTCCCGGGACGACGCCGTCGTCGGAAGAGACGCGGACTGTCGGTCGCCGCAGGCGTCCGTGGAGCGCGTGTGCCACACCGGCGGCGACCTCGGAGCCGAAGCCGAAGCCCCGCGTCCCCTCCTCCACCGTGACCAACGCCCCCGTCGCTGCAACCGACGCGATCACGGCCGTCAGATCGAGGGGCGACAGTCGCAGCGGGCAGAGGAGCTCGCAGAACAGCTCGTCGTCGACGGCGAGCCGCTCGACGACCGCGCGCGCCCCCTCTGCCTGCCAGCCGTACGCGACCACGGTCACCCGGCACTGCTCACGCGGCACCGGGGCGAGGACGGCAACGGGCCAGCCGTCGACTCCGCCCTCGTAGCGCAGCCGCAGCGGCCCGACGCGGCTAGCTCCCGGCTCGATCGCCTCGTGGCCGTACAGCAGCTTGTGCTCGATCACCACGGCCGGATCGTCCTGCGCGAGCAGGCGATCGTAGATCGCCGCGGGGTGTTCGAAGGGCGAGGCAGCGACGACCTGCAGACCGGGTACTCCGAGGAGATGCTTCTCCAGCGACTGCGAGTGGGTCGGGCCGTAGCCACGGCCACCACCCATCGGCGTGCGGACGATGACGGGGCAGCTCGTGTCGACGCCGTACATCCCGCGGTACTTCGCGATGTGGTTGACGAGCTGGTCCGCGCAGAGCGTGATGAAGTCGCCGAACATCACCTCGGCGATCGGTCGCATGCCGTCCAGTGCCAGCCCGGCGGCGATGCCGGCGACTGCCGCCTCGGAGATCGGCGTCGTCCGCACCCGCTCGCCGAACGCGGTCGACAGCCCACGCGTCACCTTGAACGCGCCACCGTACGGGTCGGCGATGTCCTCGCCGAGCAGGACGACCCGCGGGTCGCGGGCAAGGCAGTCATGCAGGGCCGCTCCCAGGGCGCGCGCGTAGATCATGCGGCCACCGCTGCCGGTACGGAGCCCATCGTCTCGGCGAGCGCCGCCTCGACCTCACCGTCGATCTGGAGGCGCGCCGCGCCGTCGAGCCGTCCGGCCTGGATCGCGACCGGATCGAACGCCCAGCGCGCCGACACCTCGTCGGCGGGACGGGCGTCGTCGTTCTTCGAGTGGTGGCAGAGGCGGTAGGTCCGGATCACCAGCGCTGCCGGACCGCCTGCTCGCGTCGTCGCGACGGCGCGGGCCGACGCGGTCGCGAGAATCTCGACGTCCGTCGAGTCGACGTCATCGACCGGGATCCCGAACGCCGCGATCCGCGCCGGCAGATCTCCCGCCCGGTTCAGCGCGGCCGGCGTCGACTGTGCCCAGCCGTTGTCCTCCACCACGACCAGGAGCGGTAGACGCCAGAGGGCGGCGATGTTGAGCGTCTCGTAGACCACGCCCTCGCCGAAGGTACCGTCGCCGCAGAAGACGACCGACAGGCCGTCGCGCCCGCTCAGGGCCCGCGACAGCGCGATGCCCGCCGCCGCCGGCACGATACCGCCCTGGACGCCGTTCGAGCGGAAGCCCGGTGCAGACAGGTGCTGGCTGCCGCCGACGCCGCCGCAGACGCCGTCGGGTCGCCCGGTCAGCTCGCCCCAGAGCCCGGCGACGTCCCAGGTTCGCGCGAGGTAGTGGCCGTGGCAGCGGTGATTCGAGAACACGTGATCGTCGTCACCGAGCGCCTCGGCGATCGCGACGGCGTTGGCTTCCTGCCCGACGCAGGCATGCGTCGTCCCGGTCAGGACGCCGTCGTCGAACGCCGCCAGCACACGCTCCTCGAAGCGTCGAATCGCCCGCAGTTGCCGGTATCGCCGACGCACCACCGCCTCGTCCGGAGCGCCCGCCAGCCGCTCGTCCATCACGCCGCCCGCTTCACGGCGGCGGCCGCGGCCGTGACCAGCGCGTCGATCACCTGCTCGGCGTCTGCGGGCGCGAGGTCCTGGTGGACCGGCACCGACAGGACCTCCCGGGCGAGACGCTCGGCGACCGGCAACGGGCCCGCCGGAACCACGACGCCCGCCAGCGCCGGGTGCTGGTGCAGCGGGACCGGATAGTGGACACCGCTCGCGATCGATCGGGCCGCGAGGTGATCGGCGACCGCGGCCCGGTCGTCGCACCGCACGACGTAGTGATGGTTCGCCGACACGGCATCCGGGCGGCGACCGATCGGCGTCACGCCGGCGACGTCGGCGAGCGCCGCGTCGTACAGCGCCGCCGTCTGCCGTCGGCGGCCGTTCCAGCGCTCGACGTGGGGCAACTTGACCGACAGCACTGCAGCCTGGATCGCCGCCATGCGGGCGTTGGTGCCGGCGATGGCGTGCTCCGTGTGGCCGGTTCGACCATGATCGCGCAGCGCCCTCAGGCGCGTTGCGAGGGCGCCGTCGGAGGTGACCACGCCGCCCGCGTCGCCGATCGCGCCCAGGTTCTTGCCCGGATAGAACGAGAAGGCGGCGGCGTCGCCGACGCTCCCGGCTCGCAGGCCGCCCGCCCAGGCACCGTGCGCCTGGCAGGCGTCTTCCAGCAGGAACAGCCGATGCCGGTCGCAGACCGCCCTGAAGCCTGCCAGGTCGACCGGCTGCCCCCAGAGGTGCACCGGCACGATCGCGCGCGTCCTGGAGGAGATCGCGGCAGACGCAGCCGCCGGTGAGATCAGGCCGGTGTCGAGGTCGGGGTCGACGAGGACGGGCGTCGCACCAGCCTCGACGATCGCGCCCGCCGTCGCGATGAACGTCATCGCTGACGTGATCACCTCGGCGCCGGCGCCGATGCCGGCGGCGCGCAGGGCGAGCGCCAGCGCCGACGTCCCGCTGGAGGTGCCGACACAGTGGCGCGCCATGCAGAACAGCGCGAACTCGTGCTCGAACGCCTCGATCGCCGGTCCGTCGACGAACCGCCCGCTCGCGATCACGGCGGCGATCGCGGAGTCGAGGTCGGCGGCGAGGTCGCGGTGCTGACGATCGAGATCAAGCAGCCGTATGCGCGACAAGGCGGCCCTCCACGTCGACACGGCGCCCGCCGTCGGCAGCCGATCGCTCGGCGGCCTCGAGCACCGCCACGACGTCGCGGCCGGCCGGGCCGTCCGCGATCGGACGCGTGCCGTTCAGCACGCATGCCGCGAAGTGGTCGATCTCCTCGCGGAGCGGTTCGCGCGCACGGACCTTCGGGGCCCACACGTCACCGCTGCGGACCTCGAACTTGAACTGGCCGAAGCCATCCTCGACGTCGTCGACGCTCATCGGCAGCTCGGCTCGCTCGACGCCCTTGTCGTACACGCGGATCGGCCACTCCGGGTCGGTGTCGTCGTAGACGGCCATCTTGCGGTCGCCGACGACGGTGAGCTGACGAACCTTCCGCGGATCGAGGCGCGAGTTCTGGAACTGGGCGACGACGCCGCCTGGGTACTCCAGCGTCACGAAGGCGACGTCCTCGACGGGCGCGCCGATCAGCGAGAACTGGCGGCATGCGACGGCAAACGGCGCCGCGCCGAGCAGGTACGAGATGATCGAGACGTCGTGCGGACCGAGGTCCCAGAGCGCCGAGTGGTCGAGTCGGAACGCGCCCAGGTGCAGGCGCTGCCCCGACAGGTAGAGGATGCGACCGAGCTCGCCACGCTCGATCAGGCCGCGCAGGACCCGCACCGGTTCCGAGAAGAGGAAGGTGTGTCCAGTCATCAGCGTCCGCCGCTGGCTGTCGGCGAGCGCGCAGAGTCGATCGGCGTCCTTTGTCGACAGTGCGAGCGGCTTCTCGACGAGCACGTGCAGCCCCGCCCGCAGTGCCGCCTCGGCCTGCCAGGCGTGATCGCACGGTGGCGTCGCGAGGACAACGCCATCCACGTCGACCTCGGTCAGCAGGTCGGCGAACAGGCCGGCCGCGACGGCGCCGGGGTGTCGCCGGACGGCCGCCGCCAGCCGGACGGCGTCCGCGTCGCAGATCGCCGTCAGCTCGGTGTGCGGCGAGTCGGCGATGTTGCGCGCCAGTTTCACGCCCCAGTAGCCCGCGCCGACGAGAGCGAGCCGAACCGGCATGTGTGCTGCCAGGGTCATATCCGTACTCTCTTCGGCGCATATCGACATGCGCTTGAGTGGTGGTAGCGGCGCGCCTCGCGGCGGTGGAACGAAGGGGCCAGGCTCCTTCGTTCCACCTCGCGGTGCTGGTGGTTCGACACGGCAATGGCGTTGTGGTCGAGATTCCTGGAGCGAGCGGGAGGCTCGCCCGTCGCGCAGGGCTTGCCGGAGCAAGTGCAAGCGGCGGGCGGGTCACCCGCGAAGCCCGCGGCGGCGCAGCAGACGGTCGCCGCAGCGTGACGGCGATGCGGTCAGCGCTTCGACCGCAGGCCGGCTGACGGTCAGGAGTGCAGAACGGACGGTCGAGCGGTCGAACGGCTTCGCGCGGACGTCCCTAGTGGTTCGACACGGAAATGGTGTTGTGGTCGAGGAGCCTTCCGCGAGCGGGACGCTCCGCCCGTCGCGCAGGGCTTGCCGGAGCAAGTCCAAGCGGCGGGCGAGTGATCCGCGATCCAGGGGCCTCCGGACACCGCGCCATTTCCGTGTCGCACCACTAGCCGAGCGCCTTCGCGACCGCCGACAGCACGCGATCCTGCTGGAACGGCTTGACGACGAAGTCCTTCGCGCCGGAGCGGATCGACTCGATCACCTTGGCCTCCTGGCCGAGTGCCGAGCACATCACGATCTTCGCCGCCGGATCGTTCGCGAGGATCGCCTTCAGCGCTGCGATGCCGTCCTGCTCGGGCATCGTGATGTCCATCGTCGTCACGTCGGGCTTCAGTTCGGCGTACTTCGTGACTGCCTGCGCGCCGTTCTCGGCCTCGCCAACGACCTCATGCCCGTTCTGCGTGAGGATGTTGCTCACCATCATCCGCATGAACGCCGCGTCGTCTACTACGAGAATACGAGCCATTCTGGCACCTCCTAGGGGTGTTTCAGCCTGCCAGCAGCTTCGGGGGATCGAGCGAGACGATCTGGACGGCATACTCGCCATCCACGAGCACGAGCCTGGCGCGCTCAAAGGCGCGCCCGTTGACGAGCACGTCAATCGGGTCGTCGGGCATTCGATCGAGTTCGACGATCGCGCCCGGGGGAAGGTTCATGGCGCTGGCGATGTCGATCCTGGCGCGCCCGAGTTCCGCGGAGAAGCGCACGCCGACCGTTCGCAGCGCGGCGACACTGACGGCGCCCGTCGGGGTCTGCGCGGCCGCGGCATTGGCGGTTGCGGACGAGTCCGTCTGCGAGGGCGCAGCGGCCTCGGCACCGATCGACCGGGCCGCCTCGGCAGCCGCGAACGCTGCCTGGAGATGCAGTGCAAAATCGGCCGGTACGAGCTGCACGACGTCGGCGGTGAGCTTGTCCGAGACGATCCGGAACCGCGAGCAGTAGGCCGGGTGCTCGAACGTCGCGCGCGCCTCCTCGACGTTCTGGATGACGACGCAGATCGGCGGCGCGACTTCGATCTCGAGCGACAGGGTGTCGGCGAGGATGTTCGTCGCCGCGCCCATCATCTGGTTCATGGCCTCGGAGACTGCCGACAGCTCGAGGTCCGACAGCCCGTCGCCGAGAGGCTCATCCGAGCCCATCATCACGGCCGCTAAGGTGGCGGCCTGTGCGGGCGTGAGGGCGAACAGGTTGGCGCCGTTCACGCCGGACACGTACGAGACCTCGACCGTCACCAGCGGGTATGCCAGCTCCGCGAGCGGATCCTTCGGCGCCGTCTCGATCTCCGGCAGCGTCGCCGTCACCTTCACGCCGAGCAGGGTCGTCAGCACGTCGGCGGACGACTCCGCGGCGATCCGCGCCGTTCGTTCGACGGCCGAGTAGGTGTCGTCGTTGAGGCGGCCGATCTTCTCCGAGTGCATCCCGCCGAGAACCTCGTCCGCGACTTCAGCCGTCGTGAACGCCGTCTCCAGCATCGCCGCGAACTCCAGTGGAATGACTTGCACAATCGTCGCGTCCAGGCTGCCCGCGGTAACGGTGAATTTGGCGGCATAACGCGCCTCGCTCAGGGCCTCCGCCTCTTCGCGGCTCTTGAGGATGATCGTGGTCGGGGTCGCGATGTCGGTCGTCAGGCCCAGCGCCTCGGCCATGGCCGTCGCGACTGAGCCCATCATCTGGTTCATCGCCTCGGACACCGCGGACATCTCGATGTCGTTCAGCTCGCCCTCGGCGTCGGAGTCGGCCATGCCCATCATCGCCGTCGCGAGGTGCCGCGCCTGCTCCGGTGTGAGGACGAACATGTTCTCGCCAGTAATGCCCTCGATCCAGTGGATCCGGACGCAGACGAGCGGGAATGTGAACGCCTCCCACGTGTTGTCGGGCGTCTCCTCGACGACGACCTCGCCGAACGAGCCGGGCTGGCCGTACAGGGTCCCGATCACGCGGGCGCAGGCGGCCGCGTTCAGGGTCACCGCGCGCGCGACGGCATCGGCCGCGTTCACGGTGCCTCCTCCGCGACCGGCTCCGCCTCGACCGCGTCATGGTGCGGCCGGGGCACGCGGTCGTGGACCTGCACGGCGAGCTGACGCCGGTGCGTGCCGGGAACGACGTGGTACGTCGGCGTGTTGCCGGCGTAGAGGACGAGGGGTCGATCGACGGGCACACCGAGACGCACGACGTCACCCTCGCGCAGCGACAGCACCTCGTCGATCGTCAGCTCGACCGCGCCGACCTCGGCGCGCACACCGATCGTGACGTCGTCGAGCGGCGGCCGGAGATCGAGGATCTCGGCGCCGGTGCGCTGGCCGGAGAAGTAGGAGCTTGCGGTCAGGCTCGGCGCGACCGACTCGATCGACCGCCACGGTAGGCACAGCGTCATCACACCGGTGGAGTCGCCGAGCCGGATCTGGAAGGACAGGAGCACCGACAGCTCGGTCGGCGGCGCGATCTGCGCGAACTGGGGGTTCATCTCGGTGTGGCGGAGACTGAAATCGACGCCGACCAGCTCCGACCACGACGTCGACAGCTCCGCCAGCATCCGGTTCATGACCGTCCGCGACAGCGACATCTCGATGTCGGTCAGCTCGCGGAGCCGCGTCGCGCCCTGTCCCGGCCCGCCGAGGAGGCGGTCGATCATCGAGAAGATGAGCGGCAAATCAAGCGCCAGGATCGCGTTGGTGCCGAGCGGGTCGAGCTGGAGGATGTTCGTGAAGGCGGGTACCGGCAGGGACGAGATGAACTCGCCGTAGGTGACCTGCTCGGCTCCGAGCACCGAGATGTCGGCAACGGAGCGCAGCGCGCCCGACAGGTACGTCGCGGCGAGCCGCGCGAACGTGTCGTGCAGCATCTCGAGCGTCCGCAGCTGGTCCTTGTTGAACTTCGACGGACGCCGGAAGTCCATCGCCTGGACGCGCACGCTCGTGTGCGACTCGCCGGATCCAGCTAGGGACGGTTCGCTGGCGACCACCGCGAGCAGCGCGTCGATCTCGGACTGCGAGAGGGTGTCGTTGCCGTGTGCCACGCGAACCGCCTAGGCGGCGTCCTCCGCCTGCTGGTCATCGCCGGTCACAGCCAGGGCCCTCCGCCTGCCGCCGGGCGGCGACGGCTCGTCGGACTCCGGGTCCACGGGCGTTTGGGCCGCGGCGGCCGGCTCGTCTGCGGCCGCCAGCGACGCGAGCAGCGCGTCGATCGCGCTCTGGGAGAGGATCTCGTCGCCCATGCCCTACAGCTGCCTCGGCTGCTGCCCGACACCGCGGACGTAGACCTCGCCGGTGGCGACGCGAACCTCGATCGACCGGCCCGAGCTGCCCCCGGTGTCGTGCGCGCGGACGCGGATGCGGAGCTTCTGCAGCATCTCCATCGTCGCAGCGGCATTCCGGCTGCCGATCTGCATGATCGGATTGGTGCCGGCATTCCCGAACATGTGGGCGCCGCCGCACAGGACGGCGCGCAGGTTGCCGCTCCGTCCGCCGGCCGCCATCACGTCCTCGAGCAGCTTCGGTACGGCCAAGTCGGCGAACTTCGGGGCGAGGGCGCCGTTGACTCCCGCCGGCGCCTTCGGCAGCACGATGTGGACGAGACCGGCCACGCGCGCTCCCTCGTCGACGATGGCCAGACCGATGCACGACCCGAGGCCGAGCGAGACGAGCATGTCGGTGGGGTCGCTCGACACCACCTGCTCGGCCATCCGCACCATGTGCCGGGCACCGCTCATGCCAGCCCCAGCGCGGCGAGGAGGGCGGGGATCGCATTTTCGGACGGGACGAACAGGAAGCCGAACGAGCACTCGACGCCCTCGATCCGGATCGCCGTCTGGAGGAACAGCACGCTGTCCGCCGCCTCGACGGCGAGCGACAACACCGCGTCCATGACGGAGCCCAGCATGTCGACCGCGAGCAGGGGCGGCTCGGGCTCGATCGCGAGTCCGGTCATCCCGGCGATCGCGGTCGTGTACGACCCCGTCAGGATGTTGCCGATCTCCTGGAGACACGAACGGCCCATGTCGCTGTCCGCGGTCGTCCCGAGCAGCCCGCAGAGCACGGCCGCCGCGTCGTCGGGGAACGCCAGCAGCAGGCTCGCCGGGACGTCCCCCTTGACGGGCGTCAGCACCGCGGCGACGCGGGCCTCGGCCGGCCCGATGCGCTCGGAGGCGACGGCCAGCGAGACGAGCTCGACGGCCGGCACGCCGATGTCGACGGGCCGTCCCACGAGCAGCGAGAGCGCGGTGGCAGCGCTGCCGGCGCCGATGTTGGCGATCTCCTGCACGGCTGACAGCTCGAGCGCGTTGTAGCGCGGGACGGCGCTCATCAGGCCACCATCCTCGCCTGCTTGCCGATCGCATCGAGGTCGATGATGAGCGCGATCTGACCGTTGCCGAGCACCGCGCCACCGGACACGAGTGCCCGCTGCGCGTCGGTGACCGCGGGCAATGGCCGGGTGACGAGCTCCTGCTGGCCGACGAGCGACTCCACCATCAGGCCGATGCGCGTGGCACCCGTCCGGCAGACCACCGCGCTCGCGTTCAGCGGGTCGACCGACGAACCGCCGAGCATGCTGCCGAGGTCGAACAGCGGCAGGATCCGACCACGCAGCACGATCGCGTTCGCGCCCTTGATCGAGCGTAGCGTGTAGTCCGCGATCCGGATCGTCTGCTCGACGCGGTCGAGCTGCAACGCGTACGGCGCGCCATCGGCCTCGACCAGGAGTGTGGGCATGATCGCCAGGCTCAGGGGCAGGCGGATCGTCGCCGTCGAACCCTGTCCGAGCACTGACCTGACGAAGCAGTCTCCGCCGAGGTTCCGCACCATCGTCCGCACCGCATCCATACCGACGCCGCGTCCGGAGATGTCCGTCGTGACCTCCGCCGTCGAGAAGCCCGGCGAGAACAGCAGCTCGATCGCCTCCTCGATCGTCAGACCCTCTGCCTGCTCGGCCGTGAGCAGCCCGCGCGAGACGGCGATCTTGCCGACCTTCGCGGCGTTGACGCCGCGTCCGTCCTCGATGACGCGGATCAGCACCTCGCCGCCGGCGTGCTCGGCCGAGATCTCGAGCGTGCCGATCAGCGGCTTGCCGGACTCGGCTCGCTCCTCCGGCGTCTCCAGCCCGTGGTCCATCGCGTTACGGACGAGGTGGACGAGCGGATCGCCCAGCGCTTCGACGACGGTGCGGTCGAGCTCAGTGTCCTCGCCCTTGATCTTCAGGTCGACCTGCTTGCCGAGCTTGGCGGCGATGTCGCGAACCATGCGCGGGAACCGCATGAACACGGTCTCGACCGGGACCATCCGCACCTGCATGACGAGCTGCTGCAGGGACTGCGACACCCGTGAGAGGTCGTTGACAGCGCCGTGCAGGTCGCTGTGCAGCGAGTTCTGGGCGATCGACTCGAGGCGCGTGCGCTGGACGACCATCTCGCCCATCATGTGCATCAGCTGATCGAGGCGCTCGGCTTCGACACGGACCGTGTGCGCCTTGACCTTCGCCGGTGCGGCAGCCTTCGGCGCCGGCGTGCCCGCGGGGGCCGGAACGGCAGCCGCCGCGACCGCGACGGACGCGTCCGCTGCCGGCGGCTCCTCGGCGACCGCCGCCTCGGCTGGAGCCGTAGCCGCCGCCGCCACGTCGTAGCGCGCCGCGACGCAGCTGCCGAGCCCCTCGAGCGCGAGCACCCCGGCGGCGATTCGGTCGGCGTCGTCGGACGTCGCTACGTACAAGTGGATGTCGGCGCCCTCGCCGTCCCCAGCCTCGATCACGGCGATCTCCGGAACGCACAGCAGGAGCTCACCGTGCTCCTCGGCCTTCCGGACGGCGAGAAAGCCGCGCACGCCCGGCATATCGACATCGTCAGCCAGGACGATGTGGACATGCGCGACGTAGAGCCCAGAGTCCTCGACGCTGGCGACGACCTCCGCATCGAGCACGAGCGCTCCCGACGGGGCAGGGTCGTCGCCCGGCGCGGTCTCGTCGCCGGGAGCGGTGGCGCCGGCGTCGAGCAGCCGCTTGAGCTGACCGACGAGGTCGGCCGGGTCGCTCTGCTCCGCCCCGTGCTCCTCGATCTCGTCGACCATCTTCTCGAGGCTGTCGAGGCAGCCGAAGAGGGCGTCGAGCGCGTCCTGGCCGAGGCCATCGGCGCGGCTCTTCATGCCTTCCATCACGTTTTCCATCTCGTGCGTGAGCGACGCCATGCGAGCGAAACCCATCGTCGCGCTCATCCCCTTGAGGGTGTGGGCAACGCGGAAGATGTCGTTGATCGTCTCGACGTCGCGCGGTTCCTGCTCGATCTTGACCAGTGAGAGGTTGAGCGTCTGAAGATGCTCGCGCCCTTCGGCCAGGAACATGGGTAGGTAGTCAGAGAGCTCCATCAGGCGACCTTCCGGTAAATGAACGGGTATGCGGGCTCGAGTCCGATCGCGTGCGGATCGGCAACCCGCTCGGTCGAGCCGACCATCAGGTAGCCGCCGGGGCGCAGGACCTTCGCGAGGCCCTGGTGGACCTGGTCGCGAGCCTTGTCGGTGAAGTAGATGACGACGTTCCGGCACAGGACGAGATCCCAGCCATTCTGGAAGCGGTCGTGGAGGAGATCCTCACGCCGGAACCGGAGGTGGTGCTTCAACTGCTCGCGCGCCTGGAAGCCGCTGTCCTGCCGCTCGAACCAGCGTTCGCGGACCTTCGCGGGCACGCTCCGCATGTCGGCGTCGGAGAAGAACCCGCGCTCCGCCCGGTGCACGACGCGGCGATCGATGTCCGACCCGACGATCTCGAAGTGAGCCGTCCCGCCGAGCTCTTCCGAGAGCATGCACGCGACGGTGAAGGCCTCCGCGCCGTAGGAGCAGCCTGCACTCCAGACGCGTATCGGGTTCGCTGCCCGGAGTTCCGGGACGACCTTGGTGCGGAGCGTCTCGTACTGCTCCGGGTTGCGGTACAGCTCCGAGACGTTGATGGTGATCCGGTCGAGGAACGTGTCCAGCTCCTCCTGCGACTTCTCGATCAGCCGGAGGAATTCGGCGAGACCGCTGACGGGCATGCGATCGACGTAGGAGCGGATCCGTCGCTCCATCTGCTGGCGCTTGTACGACCCGAGATCGATCCCGGTGAGACGTTTCAGGCCCGTGCTGAAGTCGATGTACTCGTCGGCCATCAGCGCATCACCTGCTTCAGCGCCGCCGGCAGGGCGCCGAGCGGCCGGATGATGTCTGTGAGCCCGGCCTCGTTGATCGAGCGCGGCATCCCGAAGACGACGCAGGTCTCCTCGGCCTCGGTCAGGATCACGCCGCCGGCACCCTTGAGCGCCTGTGCGCCCCGCGTCCCGTCGTCGCCCATGCCGGTCAGGACGATCAGCACGCAGCGGTCGCGCCACTCGCGTGCGACATCCTCGATTGTCAGGTCGGCGCGAGGACGCAACCCGCCGATCGGCGGTTCCTCGGTCAACGTCACGATGCCGCCGGCGAGGCGCAGGTGGAGTCCGCCCGGAGCGAGTAGCGCGAGACCGGGCCGGACACGATCGCCGCTGACGGCCTCGCGGACCTCGAGCTCGCTCATGGTGTTCAGGCGCTCCGCGAGCAAGCGGGTGAATCCGGACGGCATGTGCTGCACGATCAGGACGCCCGCGCCGCAGGGGTTCGTCAGCCTCGGCACGACCTCGGCGAGCGCCTGCGGGCCGCCGGTCGAAGAGGCGATCACGACGATCGGCCGGTTGAGGGCGCGGATCGAGTCGCGCGGGCCGGGCGGCGCCGCGACCGGTCGCCTGACACGACCAGCGCGGGGGCTCGCAGCCGGCGGGGACGGCGCCGCGTGCGGCCGCGCCAGGCACGGCCGCGCCGGTCGGCGGCGAGCGGCGGCAGCGGCCTCGACCCCGGCCTTCAGATCAGCCGCGAACTCGCTCATCGAGCCGTCGATCGCCGGCTTTCGGATCACCTCGGCAGCGCCGATCGACAGCGCCTCGACGGCGAGCGTGGAGCCCTCGTCGGTGTGCGCCGACACGACGAGAACGCCCGGGCCGCCGGGGGGTAGCTTCCGCAGCACGTCCATACCGGACAAACCGGGCATCTGCAGGTCGAGCGTCATCACGTCCGGGTTGAGACGGGCGCAGGCGGCGAGCGCATCCGCGCCGTTGCCGGCCTCGCCGACGACTTCGACCCCGCAGGTGCGAAGGGTGTCGTTGAGCAGCTTGCGCATGAACGGCGAGTCGTCAACCACGAGTGCGCGAACGCGCGGACGGGCAGCGGTTGCAGAGCCGAGTGTCACGGGGGCGTCAGGCCGCTGCGAGATCGGCGTCGAACGCCTCGCCGGCGAACATCGCCTCGAGGTCGAGGAGGACGAGCAGCCGATCGCCGACCTTGGCGACCGCCGAGATGTAGCCGACGTCGCCGCTCGGAGCCTGCTCGAGCGTGTCCTCGTCAACCGTGATGACCTCGTCGACGTCGTCGACGATCAGGCCGGCCGTGACGTCTCCCGCCTCGATGATGACGATCTTCGACTCGTCCGCGTCGCCGCCATGGAGACAGAGGCGGCTCTTCAGATCGACGACGGGGATGATACGGCCGCGCAGGTTGATCACGCCGCGGACGCTCGATGGGGCCGAAGGGATCGTCCGTGGCCGCGAGTAACGGATGATCTCCTGGACCGCGGTGATCGGGAGTCCGTACTCCTCGGATCCGAGGGAGAAGACGACGAGCTGGTGCACGAGAGGCTCCTTGGGGTCGAACGGGCGCGCTGTACGCGATACAATCGGCCGACGCAGACGTTTCCTTTAGGAGCGCCGTCGACCGCCGTCGGACGGCCGGTTGTGCATGCCTCTTCGTGCGGTCGCAACGTGCGGCGTCGCCCCGGACGTGGCGTCGGCGAACGTCTTCGCGAGCCGCATCTGGCAGTGGATGCACCGCCCGACCGTGCCGGGCTGACAGACGCAAGACGTGGCGATGACGAGGTCATCGCCCGCCGGGGAGTCCGTGCCGACGGACACACCCGAGAGGCGACCGGCCGCGGTGAGTTCATGGATGCGAGCGAGCGAGATCCCCGTCGCGAGCGCCACGGCCGAGAGCGTCGGACGCCGTGCGCTCACGAGGGTCTGGACGATCAGGCGGACGTCGCGATCATCGTCGACGCACGCGACGCAGAGAACCTGATCGATCCTGGTCAGCGGGAAGGCGTCTCCGCACTCCCTGCAGTTGCGCGTGCGCGCCGTCATCACTTCCTTGTCGGCCGCCACGGCCGACGACGTTAGCGGCGCGCCTTACGTGGATGACTCGAGCTGGTCGAGCAGATCCGGGCCGGCGGCGGCAGCCTGCCGGTTCTCCTCCTGGATCTGGAGCCAGATCTCTTCGCGGTACACGGGGACGCTCGAGGGCGCGTTGATACCGATCCGCACCTTGTTGCCGCCGACGATGTCGATCACCGTCACGGTGATGTCGTCGCCGACGACGAACGTCTCGCCGATCTTCCTGGTCAGTACGAGCACGGTGCCCTCCCTGGCGTTGCCACCGGATCCTACTGGAACCCGGGGGACAGCACCGTGACGTTCGGCGCGTCCGATTCGTGCATCGCCACCGGCGTCGGGCTGTCGGTATCGCGGAACAGTTGGTCGCGGGTCGTGTACGCATCGATCGTGTTGATGACCTGCCGTGCGCGACGATCGCCATTGTTGACGACGATCGGCGAGAACAGGTTGATCGTCGCGTTCCGTACGTCGGCGCCGACGTTGACCACGCAGTAGATCGAGATCTGATCTGCCCGCTCGACACCGATCGCGGCCATGTCGGCGTCGGCCAGATCGACCTCGTAGTCCCAGTAGAAGACCCACGGCAGGACGATCGGGAACGCGAGCGACCCGTCGTCAACGCCGTGGAGCCACATGAACACCGAGTCTTCGCGCTGCTTGAGAATCGCGTACCGCCGCTGATCGGGGAAGCCGATCATCCCCTGTTCGAGCGTCAGCACGATGTCGTCTTCGATCTCGACGGTGCCGAAGCGGGTGGACTCGATCGTAACGGGCGGCATCGCGCTCCTTACCGCAGGAAGTCGAGCAGGGACGGCTGCATGACGCGCGCGCCGGACTGCAATGCGGACTCGTAGATGGACTGCTGCATCGAGTAGTCGATCATGGTCTTGGCCATGTCGGCGTCCTCGGTCTTCGACAGCAGATCTTCGACGTTCAGGGCCAGGTCCTTTAGCGTCGACTGCTGCGTGTCGAGCCGGTTGATGCGCGCACCGACGAGCGCCCGTGCCGAGGAGAGGCCGTCCACCATCGCGTCGATGCCCTGGAGATCGGCACCTCCGATCGCGGCGCGGTTGCCAGCGACGAGGTCGGCACGGATCTGCTCGAGGAGCTCGAGGACGGTCTGACCGGCCGCCGTCGGTGGCACCGAGAAGGCCTCGTATCCACGAATGTTCACGTCGATCAGCTCGCCCTGACCGACGACGCGCAGCATGGTGTTCGCGTCACCCGCGTACGCCAGCCCCGGCGGTGGGTAGGGCTGCGCGAGGGTCGCCGTCCCTGAGAAGACGTAGCGCCCCGCGAACGTCCCGTTCATCGCCTGGCGAGCGGCTCCGATCAGCTGTGTGATCTCGGCTGCGATGTTGTTGAGGCCGCTCTGGTCGATGGTGCCGTTCGCGGCCTGGACGACCAGTTCCTTGGCGCGCTTCATCATGTCCTGCACCGCGGACATCGACAGCTCCGACGCCGCCATCCACCCCTGCGCCTCGTCGATGTTGCGATCGAACTGGCGCAGGTCCTCCAACTGACCGCGGAGGAACATCGCGCGTCCGGCGCCGACCGGGTCGTCCTCGACCTGTCCGATCTCCCTGCCGGTCGAGAGCTTGCGTTGCGTCCGCGCGAGCCGCTCGGCGACCGTCTGGAGGTCGTGCAATACGTGGCTGGAGATGACGTTGTTCGTCGTCCGCATCAGAGACCGACCCGCCCGGTGCCATTGATCAGGCGATCGAGGTTCTCGTCCATCGCGCTGAGGATGCGCGACGCCGCGGCGTACGCATGCTGGAAGCGGATCATGCTGGTCATCTCCTCGTCGAGCGAGACGTCCGACGTCGAGGAACGGCGATCGGCCAGCCCACCGACGATGATGCCCTGCGCCTCGAGCGACCGCTGCGTGCTCTGCGTCGTCGCACCGAGTCCCGACTGCAGGCCGTTGTAGTAGTTGCGGAACGTGGCGCCGCCCGTCGTGAGCGCGTCCTGGAGCGCGATCATCGCATTCGCGTTCGTGGCTGAGCCGGGGCCCTGACCGGCGCCGCCAGCGGCGATCAGGTTCGGCGTCGCCAGCAGCGCGGCCGACATCCGCAGTCGCGTCGCCGCACCCGGCGGGCCCGCGGGCGCCGACATGTCGAAGAACACCCCACCGGCCGTGCCGCTCAGATCGATGCCGAGGGCGTGCTGGGCGT
Organism: Actinomycetota bacterium; assembly: GCA_009885805.1. Classification (GTDB taxonomy): domain Bacteria; phylum Actinomycetota; class Thermoleophilia; order Gaiellales; family F1-60-MAGs149; genus VFJZ01. Next base: position 40,303 of record VFJZ01000007.1, on the reverse strand, counting down.
TGACGGCATCGTGAAGCGATTGCGCGAGGAGGTTGAGCTGGGAGATGTACGACGCCGGGTTGGCCTCGTTCAGCATGTTGCCATGCGCCTCCAGCAGCCCGTGGAGCTGACCGCCCGTCAGGGTCGCGCTGGCGAACTGCGCGTCCAGCTGCGCTCGCGTCACGGGGGTTGCGCCGGCCGCCGGCGTCACGACCGTCAGTCCCGCGACGACGACGGTTGCGCGGTTTTGGTCGTCGTAGGTGACGCTCGTGATGTCAGCGATCTCCGCGAGTTTGTCGAGCAAGAGGTCGCGACGGTCGAGGAGGTCGTTCGGGGCCTGACCGGGACGGACGATCTGCAGCGTCGCCGGGTCCAGCTCGGCGCCGGCGAGGACGAGCTGGCCGATCTGCGTGTTGAGCTCGGCGACCCCGGCCAGGATCGCGTTCATTTCGCCGATGCCGGCCGTGATCTCCGCGTCGTCGTTGACCCGCATGTCGGCGAGGACGCGGGCGGTGTGGTTGAAGGTCGTCGCGAGTGACTGGCCGGACTGTGCGAGGGCGTGCCGCGCCGCCAGCGACTCGGGGGCGTTCGCGACCTCGTGCCACGACTCGAAGAAGCGCTGGAGCTGCGAACGCAGTCCGTAGTCCGACGGCTCCGGCATCGCCAGCGAGATCGCGTGGAGCTCGCGGTAGCGGACGTCAAGCGACGCCTGCTCGGACGCCGCGCCCCGCAGCTGCACGTCGTTGAAGACGTCGCGGATCCGACGGTACGAGTCGACCGTGACGCCCTGCCCGAGTTGCCCCGGGAAGACCATGCCCCAGAGCGACACGTTCGAGATCGGGTCTGCTGCCTGGAGGAGTGCCTCCTGCCGCGTGTACCCCTCGGTCGAGGCGTTTGCGATGTTGTGCGTCGTGACGTCGAGCGCGCGTTGCTGAGCGAGCAGGCCGCGCAGCGCGATGTTGATGCCGTTGAAGGTCGAGACGCCCATCAGGCGCGCGCGTCCAGGAGCGAGATGGTGGTCTCGGCGTACGTACCGCCGCCGGCGTAGGTCGTCCGCTCACCGCGGTGGGCGATCCGCATCACCTGGTCGATCACCTGGAGCTCGTGCTCGAGCAGCTGCCGGTTGGCAGCAGATCGGCGCGCGAGCCGCTCGACCGTGCGGATGACCGTGTCGCCGGCGGCGAGGAGTGCCCGCGACTCGTTGCGCGGCAGCGCGGCCGCGATCGTCCCGAGCGTCGTCGCCTCCGGATCGATGCCGAGCGCGGCGGCGAGCTCGGCCGCGAAGCCAAGCCGGCGCTCCTCGAGGCGGCGCCCTGCGAGCACCTCGCGCTCGAGGCTCGACGAGAGCCCGTTGATCTGCTCGAGATCACGGCGGACGATGCAGTCGGTCTGTCGCTCGGTCAACGCCAGCGCCTGCTCGAGCGAGTCGGCCTGGGCGCGCAGGACGGCGATCAGCTGCCGGAGTGTCTCGTTCATGCGACCACCGGCAGTGTCGGCGTGACGCCTGGAGGTGGATCTGCGGTCGGCGTGACCGGACCGGCGACGGCCCGAAGCTGGCCGTACACCGTGCCGGCGAGACCGAAGATGCCACCCTCGACGAGATTCTGCGTCATCGTCGAGTCGGCCATGTCCTGGTAGACGGCCTGAACGCCGTCGGCCGCGCTCTCGCCGCGGGCGCTCTTCATCCAACCGCTGACGAGCTGCCGGACGAACACGGCTTCGAATTGCTTGCACGCCTCGTAGAGCGCCTTCTCGGGCTCGGTCTTCGGCGCGGCGACGCCGGCCGGCAGCGGGCCGATCGGCGAGGTCGACATCGTCGAGGAGATCGCGGCGACCGACATCAGCGCCTCAGGCTGTTCGCGGTGCCGAGCATCTCGTCGGACGCCTGGACGACCTTGGAGACGGACTCGAAGGCGCGCTGGGTCGCGATCATGTTGACCATCTCGTCGACGGCCTTCACGTTCGACATCTCGAGGACCCCCTGGACGACCTTGCCGGCGCTTTCACCGGACGTCACGGAGCGGGGCGCGCCCGAGTTCGCGGTCTCACGGAACTGGCTCTGCCCGGCCAACTCGAGGCCGGCCGGGTTCGTGAAGGCGATCACGCCGAGCCGCCCGACGGCCTGACGGCCGGTCTGCGTGACCGCGACCATGTTCCCCGCCGGATCGATCTCGATCTGCTTCGTATCGTTCGGGAAGGCGATCGGGCGGCCGGCTGCGTCGAGCACGAGGTCGCCCTGCTGGGTCACCAGTTGCCCGGCCGCGTCGACGCCGAAGTTGCCGGCCCGTGTGTACGCCGTCGTCCCGTCGGGCTTGCGGACGGCGAAGAAGCCCTGGCCGCCGGTGATCATGAAGTCCGTCTGGACGCCGGTCGTCTGCATCGACCCCTCGTCGAACTGGGCCTGGATGCCGGCGACCGCGACGCCGAGGCCCATCTGCTGGCCCTGCGTCGCGCCCTGGTTGGTCGAGATGGTGTTGTAGAGCAGGTCCTCGAACGCCGCCCGCTGCGCCTTGTAGCCGACGGTGTTGATGTTCGACAGGTTGTTGGCGATAACGTCGAGCCCGATCTGCTGGGCCAGCATGCCGCTGGCTGCCGTGTAGAGCGCGTCGAGCATCAGACTCTCCCGATCTGGTTGGCTGCGCGGTCGAGCGAGTCGTCGAGCGCGCGGATCACCTTCTGGTCGGCCTCGAAGGTGCGCATGTTCTCGATCAGCGCGACCATCTCGGAGACCGTGTTGACGTTGGACGATTCGAGAGCACCCTGCGCGACTGAGCCGACGCGGGCGCCGGCATTCACGGTGCCACTGACGTAGTTCTGGCCCTCTTTGCGGACGGACTCGGGATCGAGCGCGATCACGGCGACCCTGCCGGCGACACGATCGCCGACACGGACCTCGCCGGTGCGGGCGATGGTCACGCGACCGCCGCCGGCGACGTTGATTCCCTGCCCGTCGGTACCGAGTACGCGGTCGCCCTGCGCCGTCGTGATGAACCCCTCGGCATCGGTCGTGAACGCGCCGTTTCTCGTGTAGCGAACGCCCTGTGGGGTCTGCACGGCGAACCAGCCATCACCGCCGATCGCGAGGTCGAGCGTGTTCTGCGTCCACCGGAAGCCGGCGTTCGTGAGGTTCGGCTTGATCTCCGTGATGAGCGTGCCGACGTTGAGTGGACCGATGCCGGCACCCGTCAACGTGTTCGAGAGCAGCATGTCGCCGAAGGCGACCTGCGCCAGAGTCTCACCTTTGAAGCCCGGCGTCGTAGCGTTCGCCAAGCGATTTGCGATGACATCCTGTCGGATCTGGGCCGCGAGCATCCCTGAGGCGGCAATGAAGAGCCCTCGTTCCACGAGGTCCTCCGATCCATACTGGTTGAAAGTGATATCGGCATGGATTTCAGATAGTTGAGCGACTTGGCGGGAATCCTCGTGAACGGCGGCGGCGGTGAGCTGCGCCTGCTCCCGGGCCGGCGCCTGCGCGCACGCGTCGTCGCCGTCGACGGCGGCCGGGCCGTGCTCGCCGTGGCCGGCGTCGAGGTCACCGCCGCGACCGACGCACCCCTCGCGGTGGGCGCAACGGTCACGCTCGTCGTCGACGCGATCAGCGAGGGCCGGATCGCGCTCCGCCTGCTCTGATTCGGCTGAGCGGCAGCCGACGGCGTTGGTACAACTTTGGGCGTGGCAAGCCTGGCCGTGCGACGACGGCGCTTCCGCGTGGCGACGATCGGGGTGGCGGTCGCACTCCTCGTCGCCGCGCACCTCACCGCTGCCATCGAGCCGAGGGCGCAGGCGGCACTCGTTGCCGCAGGCGTCGGGTTCGCCGCCTCCGGCGGCGGCGTCGCGGGGCTGCTCGTCGGCGTCTTCGGTGCAGGTCTGGCGCCGCTCGACACCCCGCTGCGGGTCGCGTTCGCCGTCGGCGCAGTCGCGATCTTCGACCGCGCGTCGCGCCGCGACACCGAGTCCGACCGCGTCGAGCGGGAGGCGTTCACGGACCGCCTCACCGGTCTGCGCACGTACGCCTTCTTCGTCGACGCGCTCCAGCGCGAGGTCGCGAGAACACGACGCTACGGCGGCACCTGCTCGCTGATCATTCTCGACCTCGACCGGTTCAAGGAGTTCAACGACCGCTACGGCCATGCCGCGGGCAACGATCTGCTGGCGCGGTTCGGTGTCGTCGTGCGGCGTGCGACGCGGGACAGCGACATCGCTGCCAGGTACGGCGGCGAGGAACTGGTCGTGCTCGTGCCGGGTGACGCCGACAGTGCGGGGCGGCTGGCCGACCGGATCCGCGAGGCGGTGGCGGGGACACGGGTCGTACCGAGCCGTGGCCGCCGCCCCGTCGGTACCACGGTCTCGGCCGGCGTGGCGGAGTTTCCGGCGGATGCCCGGAGCAGTGACGAACTGTTCGCGGTGGCCGACGCCGCGCTGTACCGGGCGAAGCGGGACGGTCGCGATCAGGTCGCGTTGTCGGTGGAACGGCCCGGCCGCCAGTGGCTCGAACGCCGAGCGGGGTAATCTGGTCGTCCGCGAACGCCGATACAACGAGTGGAGGTGCCGCCATGTTCGATCCGCTGCGTAACCGCTACCGCTTGACCTGTCCCGAGGCCGGGACCGAGCAAGACCGGCCGCTGTCGGCGTTTCGCAGCGTCGAGCGAGTCGCGGGCACCACGCACCCGGCCGTCTACCACGTGGCCTACGTCTGCGCGATCTGCGGCGACCAGCACCCGACGCTGATGTCGGAGCACGACCTCGACTGCGGCCCGGTCACGCCGCACGGCGACATCACGTTCGTCAACGTCCTCACCGGCCGCAGCGAACGGGTCGCCGACGAGTTCACCGACGTCGCCGAGTCACATCTGCGCCGCGGCAACTGGCCGTGGACCTTCTACTGCGCCTGCGAACACGAGATCCGCCCCGGCTACCCATCGCATCTCGCCCGCCTCGAGCCGGCGGACGAACGGCTCGTCGGGGTGGCGGTGCGGTGCGCGTGCTGCAGTGGCATGTCGATCAACCTGGTCTCGCAGCGTCACCTCGACGAGCCGTTCTACCACGACCGGACGCTGCGCTACGTCGACCGACCGCTGGCAAGCGGGGCGACGTCGCTGGAACGTTTCACGCACGAGCTGTGGTCGGGCGCCTTCGATGAGGAGCGGAACCGCTACGCGCTGTGAGCGTGGACGGCTCCGTGCAGCTCCGCAAGCCGCATCACCTCTTTCCACTGTCCTTTCGAGAACCGGCCAGCGCGCGACAGGCCCTCTTCGGCGAGGACCAGGACCTGCCTCGCCAGCTCCGGATCACGCACATGCACGGCGGCCTCGGTGAGAACCCACGCCGCCGCGCGCACATCACCGCTCGCGAGCAGCGACCGCCCCTCGGCGATCTGTGCGGTGACATCCATCGGCGACACCTCCTTCCGTCGGATCGATGTGATGGCAGCGTAGCACGGTGGTGCTGTTTCGCACAAGCGCCGTCGACATCTCAGACTGCGTCGAGGGCGAGCACGAGACGGCCGTCGACCGCAACGAAGCCGAACGACCGCACGAGCCCATGGGCGGCGTCATCGTCCAGGCCCGCCGTGACCTCGATCTCGGCGACGCCGTCCGCACGCGCGCGGTCGAGAGCGCGCGCGAGGAGCCCGGCGCCGTGGCGGACGCCGCGCTCGCTCGGCAGGACGTAGAGATCGGTCACTGACAGCACGCGGCGGTCGACAGCGGCACGCAGCGCCCACGCGATGTAACCGACGACATCCTCCTCCTCGACGACGACGCGCACGTCGCCGGCGGAGATCCGGCGGTCGAGCCAGCGCCGCCACGTCGCGGTATCGCGAGGCTCGGGCCGCCCCGCCGCCGCTAGCTCCGTTCGGTAGGCGTCGAACAGGGCCCCGATGCCGCCCGCGTCCGCCGGCCGGCCCGGCCGGATCACTCGGCGTCGTACGCGATCAGACTGTGCACGGGCACGTCGGCGATCGTCGCGCGGCCGTTGAGGAACGCGAGTTCGATCACGAAGGCCGCGCCGACGACGACGCCGCCGAGTTGCTCGACGAGATCCACCTTCGCCTTCGCCGTCCCGCCGGTCGCGAGCAGATCGTCGTGAATCAGGACCCGCATCCCGGGCTGGATCGCGTCCTCGTGCAACTCCAGCGCGTCGGTGCCGTACTCGAGAGCGTAGGTGGCCCGGATCGTCCGGTGAGGGAGCTTGCCGGGTTTGCGCGCTGCAGCGAACCCGATTCCCAACTCGTAGGCGAGCGCCGAGCCGAAGATGAAGCCACGAGCCTCTGCGCCGAGGATGATCGCCGGCTCGAGCGGCCGCGCGAACGCCGCCAGTTCCGACACCGTCTGGCGAAGGGCGGCCGCGTCGGCGAGGAGCGGCATGATGTCCTTGAACACGATGCCCGGCTTGGGGAACCCGGGAACGTCGCGGATGAGCGCACGAAGGTCGGCCACGGTCGGCAAGGATAGCGCCGGCGCCGGTCGTCGGTCAGCCCATGTAGGCGCCACCGTTGATGTCGATCGCCTGGCCGGTGACGCCGCGCGCGTCCGGCGACAGCAGCCAGGCGACGACGCCCGCCACATCCGCCGGGTCGGACATCCGCCCGAGCGGGACGGCCGACATCGCGTCGTGAAGCGCCGCGGCGTAGGAGATGTCGCGGCCGGCTGCGATAGCGGCGATGCCCTCGCGCGCCATCTCGGTGTCGACCCAGCCGGGGCAGATAGCGTTCACCTGGACGGCCGCCGGCGCCAACTCGGCGGCGAGAGCGCGGACGAGGCCAAGGAGCGCCGTCTTCGACGCGCAGTACGCCGTGTAGCCGGGCACGCCGATCCGTGCCAGGACGGACGAGATGACGACGAGGTGGCCGGGTGACGGCGCCTCCACGAGATGACGCTGCGCGGCCCGTAAGCACGAGTAGGTACCGGTGACATTGGTTGCGACGATGTCGTCGAAGCGGTCGGCCTCGCCCGGCTCGTTCGACCCACCGACACCCGCGTTCGCGACGAGGGCGTCGATCGGCCCATGTGTCGCCGCGGCCCGGTCGAACGCGGCATCGACCGCCGCCCGGTCACGGATGTCGCAGGAGATCGCGACGGCCCCTTCGAGCGCGGACGCGACGGCGGCCAGGCGCGTGCCATCACGACCGAGTAGCGTCAGCGAGGCGCCGTCAGCAGCGAGTCGAGTGGCGATCGCCCGGCCGATGCCGGTGCCGGCGCCGGTGACGACGACGTGCCTGGCCGCCATCAGGCGCCGGAGGCTCCGTGGACCTCGCGCAGCAGGATGCGCTCGGTCAGGTCGGCCGCGAGGCGGGAGAGGTTCGCGAGGTCCTCGAGGCCGGCCTCGCGACGGTCGGCATTGCGCGATCGCAGCGACGGCGCGACGACGCCGTCGAGCAGGCCAGCCGCACGGACGACGGCCGTGTGGAACTGCTTCAGATGCCGCGGACCGAGGCCGTAGCCGGCGAGCTGGAGGGCGATGCGCACGACATCGAGTTCGAGATCACCGTAACCGCCACCGCTGCCCGCCGGCGAGATCAGGCCGAAGTCCTCCAGCTCGCGGACGAAGTCGGCGTCCGCCCCGCTCTCGCGCATCAGATCCTCACGCGCGAGGCTGCGCTGGTCCTCGATCATCGCGTTGCGGCGACGCACCGGTCGGTCGGAACGATCGGTTGCGCCCGCGACGAGCTCCTGCCGGATCACGCGCAGCGGCAGAAACTCGTCCCGCTGCAGGCGCAGGATCGTGCGGAGTCGTTCGAGATCGTCGGGCCCGTACAGGCGATAGCCGCCGGCGGTCCGCCGCGGCGTGACGAGGTTCTGATCTTCGAGGAAGCGGATCTTGGAGATCGAGACGTCGCCGAACTCCTCCTTGAGGAGCCGGCAGACCGCACCGATCGTCAGCGGCTTCGGTTCCCGCGCGGTGTCGGTCGTTGCCATCAGCTCTCCAGAAAGGTCAGCTTGAACTTGCCCACCTGCACCTCGTCGCCGTCGGCGAGTCGCTGGCGCGTGACCCGCGAGCGATTCACGTACGTGCCGTTCAGCGAGCCGAGATCGCGGAGGTAGAAACCGTCCGCCGTCCGTTCGATCACGGCGTGCTCACGAGACACCGTCACGTCGTCGAGGAACAGATCCGCTTCCGGCGACCGGCCGATCGTCTCCTTCGGCGCCTGCAGGGGCAGATGCTCGCCGGCCCGCCCGCCGCCCGCGCGGATGACGAGCACGGGGCCGGCCGTCGGTTCGGCGGCGGCGATCTCCTCGACCGAGAAGCTCATCGTCGTCGAGGCGCCTGGTTCCTCGGCGTGCATCATCGTGCCGCACTTGGCGCAGAAGTTCACGGCCTCGCCGTTCTGGAAGCCGCACTCGGAGCAGAACATGCCTACTCCCCGCCGGTGGCCGCGAACCGCTCCTGCAGGCGCGCGACGTGCTGGGCACGGAAGCGATCGAGCTCGCGATGCAGCTCCTGCCGCCGCGCGGAGGTGCGCTGCTCCTGCGCCGTCAGCGACCGCACGAGGGCAGCGAGTTCGGTGTCGGCGAGCAGGTGCAGCTCGGGCAGGAGATCGTCCAGACCTCCGTCCGCGTCCACGCTGGCGGCCGCCGGCGCGTCGTCACCCGCACCGAACCGTTCCAGCTCGGCGGCGATCGGCGGCGGACCCGCGTGCGTCAGGGCTTCGGACAGACGCTTGACGAGATCGGCGAGGGGGTCCTCGGACGCCTCGGCCGTGCCGGCGCGGCGATCCAGGCGAGCGAGGATCTCGCTGCGGACGACATCGATCCGCCCGTGCAACATCCGGCGCTCGTAGGAGAGGTGCTCCTCGTCGCCCTTGATGGCGCGGATCCGGTCCTTGAGTTCATCGTCCGTGAGCGTCGGCTCTGCCATTGCCCTCGTAGTATAGGTGCGTTCCGGAAAAGCTTCAAGCCGAGCTTGAGGGTTTACCGAGTCGTCGCGCCACCGTGTACACGTAGATCGAGCCGGCGTAGACGGACATCGCGATACCGGCCCACAGCAGGACGTCCGGCCAGACGGTGTCCGGAGTCGTCAGCATGATCATCGCCAGCGCCGTCATGAGGACGAACGTCGCCGCCTTGCCGATGTAGATCACGGACAACTGGTAGCCACGTTCGGCGGCGAAGGAGAGCCCGGACAGGAGGATCACGTCGCGCCCGACAACCAGCAGCGGCACGAGCGCTGGAATCCGATCCGCGCTCCAGAGCAGCAGGACGGCGGCGCCGATCAGGAGCCGGTCGGCGAGCGGATCGGCGAGCCGCCCGAAGCGCGACTCGAGCCGGTAACGGCGCGCGAGCCAGCCGTCGAGGTAGTCGGTCGCCGAGGCCGCGCCGAACACCCAGGCGGCGGCGACCGAATGGCCGCCGTCCGTATCCCACAGCAGGGCGACGAAGACCGGGATCGCGGCCAACCGCGCGACCGTGAGCGCGTTCGGGATGTGCCGCTTCAGACCGGAAGCAGCGGACGTCACCATGTCGAGATCCTACTACGGCGCGATCGCACCCTGCAGGGCAGCGACGACCGCCGGGTCGAGAACCCCCTCGGGCACCGCCACGAGGCTGTCGTCACCGAAGACGGCGGCCGCGACGGCGACCGCGACGACCCGCGCCTCGATCGAGATGTCGGTGCCGGCGAGGCCGTCGGGCACGCCCGTACCGTCGAACCGTTCGTGTTGCTGGCGCAGGACCGCGGCCACCTCCTGAAGGCCCGCGACACGCCGTACCAGGTCCTCCGTCGTCAACGCGTGGTCGGCGAGGGCGACGCGGTCCGGCACGGGCGAGAGGCGCTCGGCCGGATCGAGCGGCACCGGTCCGGCGTGGGCCAGCAGGGCCGCGAGGCTCGCACGCGCCGTTGCCCGCAGGTCGAGGCCAAGCGCAGAACTCGCGATGCCGGCCAGTTCGGCGGCGAGTCGCGCCGGCTCCAGCGGCCGCCGTTCGCGAGCCGCGGCCGCGGCCGCGAGCGCCTCGGCGATCAATTCGATGCCAGCGTCGGCCATTGGCGGAGCCGTGTCGTCGACGTCGTGCGCGGTGTGGACGCGGTTCCGACCGGCGCCCTTGGCGTGATAGAGCGCGCGGTCCGAGGCGGCGATCAGCGCGTCGGCCGTCCAGGTATCGCGATCGGCGCGGACACAGCCGACGGAGCCGGTCAGGGAGATCAGCGCGTCGTCGACCTCGAACGGCTCGGCCGCGATCGCCTGCCGGAGGTTCTCGCCGATCGTCCGCAGGACCGCGTCGTCGGTGATCGCGGCGACGACGACGGCGAACTCCTCGCCACCGAAACGGGCGACGCAGTCGTAGGGTCGAACGGCGTCGCGAATCCGCGCCGCAGCCTGGACGAGCACGGCGTCGCCGGGGAGGTGGCCGAAGGTGTCATTGACACGCTTGAAATGGTCAAGATCGATGAGGAAGAGCCCTGGCGTCGTCGCCTGTCGCGCGCCGCGACCGAGTTCGGACTCGATCACCTCGGCCAGGTGCATGCGGTTGTACACCCCTGTGAGCGCGTCGATCCGTGACCGCCGATCGGACTCGGCCAGCGCCCGCTCGAGGCGGCCGACGTCCTCGCGGAGGTCGACCGCGCGCCGATCGTGCTCGTCCCTCCGGCCGGTCAGGTCGAGGACGAACCGGTCGACGACCAGCGTTCCGTCCGCGAGAAGGCGCGCGCGCGACCGATCCCAGACCGTCCGGACGATCCCGTCGTAGCCGACGAGGCGATACTCGACATCGGCGGACAGACCGCCGCCCATCCGCTCGACGGCGATCCGGTAGGCTTCTGCGTCCGCCGGATGCACACGGCTCTGCCACGCGGCGGCGCCGTCGTCACCATCCGGCGGTGCGCCTCCGAGCAGCGCCACCACGCCTGCGCCCCGGATCACCGGGTACTCGGTGCCACCGACGATGGCGGCCGAGGCGACAACGAGACCGATCGCCTCGGTCAGCCGACCGAGGTCCGGATCGTCGTGCGGGTGGTTCGACGGCGCGGTCATCCTCACGAGCATACGACGAGATGCCACCCCATGTGGGGTATTTTGCAGATTTTGATAGATTATTGTCTTGGCCGCAGCTGTCGGGCCGCCAGCAGTGCGCCACTAGAATGCGGGGACCGATGACGGACCTCCGACCAGCGCCGTCCGTCCCGACGACCACCATGTCCGGCCATCCCCTGGCGGCGTCCTACGGGCCGGGCGAGGCGACCGGCGCGGCCCCTGCCGCCGGGACCTACCCGTACACGCGCGGCCTGCACGAGGAGATGTACCGCAGCCGTCTGTGGACGATGCGGATGTTCGCCGGCTTCGGCTCGCCCGAGGACACAAATCGCCGCTTCCACGACCTGCTCGCGCAGGGTCAGACCGGTCTGTCGACCGCGTTCGACATGCCGGCGCTGATGGGCTACGACCCCGACCACGCGATGTCGGCCGGCGAAGTCGGCCGGGAGGGCGTGTCGGTCGCGACCGTCGACGACTTCCGGCGCCTGTACGCAGGCGTCGACCTCGACCGGGTGTCGGTGTCGATGACGATCTCGGGGCCGGCGCCGATCGCACTGGCGATGTACGTCGCGGCCGCCGAGGAACGCGGCTTCGGTCGCACGGGCCTGTCGGGCACGCTGCAGACCGACATCCTCAAGGAGTACATCGCCCAGCGCGAGTGGATCGTCCCGGAACGGCCCGGTATGCGCCTCGTCGGCGACCTGATCGCCTTCTGCGCGGACGAGATGCCGCGCTGGCATCCGATCTCGGTCTCCGGGTACCACATCCGTGAGGCCGGCGCCACGGCCGCGCAGGAGCTCGCCTTCACCCTCGCCGACGGCGCCGCCTACATCGCCGAGATGGTCGCGCGGGGTGTCGATCCGGACCGGTTCCTGCCGCGGTTCTCGTTCTTCTTCAACTGCCACTCCGACCTGTTCGAGGAGATCGCGAAGCTCCGCGCTGCGCGTCGCCTGTGGGCACGGATCGCCCGGGAGACCTACGGCGCCCGCGATCCACGCTCCTGGCAGCTGCGCACCCACTGCCAGACGTCCGGCGTCTCGCTGACCGCCCAACAGCCGCTGCTCAACATCGCCCGGACGGCGATCGAGGCACTCGCCGGGGTCCTGGGCGGCGCCCAGTCGCTGCACACGAACTCCTACGACGAGACCTACGCGATCCCCACCCTCGAGGCGGCGACGTTGGCGCTCCGCACCCAGCAGGTACTGGCGTTCGAGTCGGGTGCCGCGAGCGTCGCCGACCCGCTGGGCGGCTCCTGGTTCGTCGAGCGCCTGACCGACGAGATCGAGGCGCAAGCGCAGGCCTATCTGGACGAGATCGACCGGCGCGGCGGCATGGTCGCCGCCGTCGAGCAGGGCTATCCGCAGGGGGAGATCGCCGAGGCGGCCTACCGCTTTCAACTGGCCGTCGAGTCCGGCGAACGCGTCATCGTCGGCGTGAACGCCTTCGCGGTCGACGAGGCGCCACCGATCGACCTGCACGAGGCCGATCCACGCGTCGAGCGCGGCCAGATCGAGCGCGTCCGATCGTTGCGCAGTGCACGCGACGCGGAGGCCCACGCCGCCGCTCTCCGCGCCGTGCGCGACGGCTGCGCGGGCGACGCCAACGTGATGCCGCTGCTGATCGATGCCGCCCGCTGCGGGGCGACGCTCGGCGAGCTGTGCGACGTCTTCCGTGACGTCTTCGGCGTCTACCGCGATCCCGGCCGCTTCTGATGATCCCGGCGCTGAGCGACGTCCACGAGGACCTCTCGGCCCTCGTCCGCGACTTCTGCGAACGCGAGATCGCCCCGCACACGGCGGACTGGGACCGCACGCACCACGTGCCGGTGCCGGTGCTGCGCCAGCTCGGAGACCTCGGCGTGCTCGGCGTCATCATCCCCGAGGAGCACGGCGGCGCCGGACTCGACTACACCGCGCTGTGCCTGGTCGTGGAGGAGCTCGCCCGCCATGACGCGGGGCTGTCGGTGGCCGTGGCCGTCCACGGTGGTCTCTGCGCCGCGCCACTGCTCCGCTTCGGCAGTCCCGAACAACAGGCCCGCTACCTGCCGCGGCTGGCGAGCGGTGAGCTGCTCGGCGCGTACGCCCTGACCGAACCCGACGCGGGCTCCGACACGGCGGCGATCCGCGCGCAGGCTGTCCTCGACGATGGTCAGTGGCGACTGGACGGGACGAAGACATGGATCACGAACGGCGGCTTCGCCGACTTCTTCGTCCTGTTCGCGCGCACCGGCGGTGGCGGTGCGAAGGGCGTCTCGGCGTTCGTCTCGACGCGGGCCGAGGGCCTCGGTTCCTCCCACGAGATCCCGAAACTCGGTCTCCACACGTCGTCGACCGCGGAGGTGGTGCTTGACGGCTTCCGGGTCGCCGCGGACGATCTGCTCGGCGTCCGCGACGACGGTTTGAAGATTGCGCTGGCCACGCTCGACGGCGGGCGCATCACGATCGCAGCGCAGGCCTGCGGCATCGCCCGAGCGGCACTCGATCTGGCCTGCCGCTACGCCGCCGATCGGCACGCCTTCGGTGGACCGATCGCACGGTTCCAGGGCGTCCAGTTCCCGATCGCGGACATCTCCGCCCGCCTCGAGGGTGCACGGCTGCTGATGCTGCGGGCCGCCGCGCTCCGCTCCGCCGGGAAGCCCCACGGCCTCGCGGGAGCCCAGGCCAAGCTGATCGCGAGCCGCGTCGCGGTCGACGCCGCCGACGTGGCGGTGCAGACGCTCGGCGGCTACGGCTACTCGGCCGAGTTCGGCGCCGAACGCCTCTACCGCGACGCCAAGATCACCGAGTTGTACGAGGGCACGAGCCAGATCCAGCGGCTCGTGATCGCGCGCCACCTGCTGGGCGCCGCGGCGCGCGGCTAGCGGTTCGACGCCGGACGGCGTGACGCTCGCCGTGGCCTTCTGGAGCGTGAAAGAGCGGGATCTGATCCTTTTCTTTCACGCTCCAGAAGCCCATTCCGGGGTCGCACCACGGCGGCGCTCAGGCCGACCACGGCAGCGGCGGCAGGCTGCCGTCCCGCGCCAGTGCCTCGAAGCGCTGCCGCAGCGGCCCGGCGACCTGCTCCGGGTGCGTGAAGATGCAGAAGCGCCCGTCGCGGATCCCGGCGAGCGCGATCGCCGCGACCTCGTCCGGGCTGCGGCCGCGCTGCAGGTCGTCGTGGACGCGCTGGCTGCGGTCGAGGTCCGCGCCGTCCGCCTCGCCACCGTCATCGCCGTACCGGTCGAGGGCGTTGACCATCAGGTCGGTGACCGTCGAGCCCGGGCAGAGCACGGACGCCGACACGGGCGATCCCTTCAGGCGCAGCTCGCGGTGGAGCGTTTCCATCAACGCCACGACGCCCCACTTCGTCACGCAGTACCCCGCGAACTCGGGGTCGCCGACGTGCCCGTGAAACGACGCGGTCGCCTGGATGTGGCCAGCCCCCTGCTCCTCGAGAGCCGGCAGGAAGGCCGTGACGCCCCGGATCACGCCGCGCAGGTTGATGCCGAGGATCCAGTCCCAGTCCGACTCCGTCATGTCCGCGATATCGCGGCGGATCGCCACGCCGGCGTTCAGCGAGACGAGGTCGGCACGCCCGAAGCGGGCAAGGGTCGCATCCCGGAGACCGACCATGGCCGAGACGTCGCGGACGTCGGCAGCGACGCCGAGAACGTCGGCGCCCGCGTCGCCGAGCTGACCGACCGCGACGGCGAGTTCATCCTCGGCGAGGTCGCTGAGGACCACCGCCATCCCGTCCGCGGCGCACGCCTTGCCGAGCGCGAGACCGATCCCGCGCGCGCCGCCCGTGATCACCGCGACCCGTCTCAACGCCTGCCATCCTACCGGCTATGGCTCTTGACGCCGCGCTCGCCAGCACGCTCGCCCGCCTGCTCGCCGAACGCTTTTCCACGTCGGAGTCCGTCCTGGCCCTGCACGGCCGGGACGAGTCCGCGCTGCCCGCCCGCCCGCCCGACGCCGTCTGCTTCCCGGAGACGACCGCGGAGGTGTCGAGGATTCTGGCCGCCTGCAACGCCACCGGCACACCTGTCATCGCCTTCGGCGTCGGCACGTCGCTCGAAGGCCACGTGCTGCCGACGCGCGGCGGCGTCACGCTCGACCTGTCGCGCATGAACCGGATCCTGGCCCTCTCGCCGGCGGACCTCGACGTCCGCGTCCAGGCCGGCGTCCTCAAGGATCAACTCAACGCGAGATTGCGCGAAGAAGGCCTGTTCTTCGCCGTCGACCCGGGCGCCGACGCGACGATCGGCGGTATGGCGGCGACCGGCGCCTCGGGGACGATGACGGCCCGGTACGGCACGATCCGCGAGAACGTGCTCGCACTGCAGGCCGTGCTGGCCGACGGCACCGTCGTCGAGTGCGGGACGCGGGCGCGCAAGACGTCTGCCGGGTACGACCTCGTCCACCTGCTGTGCGGCTCCGAGGGAACGCTCGGCGTCATCACGGAACTCGTCGTCCGTTGCCACGGCATCCCGGAGCGGATCGCAGCGGCGACGGTCGCCTTCCCGTCGATGGCGGCGGCCGTCGCCGCGGCGACCGAGATCGTCCAGACGGGGATCCCGATCGCGCGCTGCGAGTTCGTCGATGGTCCGGCGATCGCGGCCGTCAACCGGCACGCGGACCTCGCGGAGGCCGAGCAGCCGACCCTCTTCTGCGAGTTCCACGGCACCGAGCAGGCGGTCGCCGACCAGCTCGATCGCGCCGGCCTGATCGCCGGCGAGCACGGCGGCGCCGGCTTCCGGTTCGCGACCCGCGAGGAGGATCGTCTCCGGCTCTGGGCGGCCCGCCACAACGCGTACTTCGCGCTCCTCGCGCTGCAGCCCGGGTTCCGCGTCGTCTCGACGGACGCCTGCGTCCCGGTCTCGCGCCTCGCCGAGTGCGTCGAGCTGACCGCCGCCGATGCAGCGACCACCGGCCTCGAGATCGTCCTCTTCGGCCACGTCGCGGACGGCAACTTCCATACCGGCGTCCTGGTCGATCCAGACAGCGCCGACGACCGGGCCGCGGCCGACGGCTTCACGTCGCGCCTCGCCCTGCGCACGATCGAGATGGATGGGACGGTCTCGGGCGAGCACGGCATCGGCCTGAACAAGCGCGGCTACCTGGTGCGGCAGTACGGCGCGGCGGCCGTCGACCTGATGCGGACGGTCAAGGATGCGCTCGACCCGAACGGGATTCTCAACCCGGACAAGGTCCTGCCGCCGCGCCTAGAAGCGCTTGACGCTGCCCCGTGACAGCGCCCAGCCGTGCGCGGCCGCGTTGACGCAGCGCACACCGGTCGTGTTCATGCGGCACTTGAACGGCCCGAACCGCCAGAGTTCGCCGTAGGCGAGTATCTTCGAGGGCGGCGGTGCGTCGGACACGCAGATGAACCGCGCACGTCCCCGCCGCGTCATCCCGAGACTCGAGCCGTAGTCGCCGGCGTCGCACGGCTTCGTCTGCGGCGGCGCCGTCCAGGTGTGGCTCGAGATGTCGCAGCGCAGTTCCATCCGCTTGCCGGTCGCCCGGTCCCCCGCACCGACGCAGACGATGTTGCGGGACGGCGAGTGGAAGGCCGAGAAGCCGAATGCGGCCCCGGCCGAACCGGGGACGACGAGCGTCGCGAGCAGGCTGACGAGAACGGTTCGCATGTTGCCAGCATACTTCCGGGAATGGCCGGCGCAGACCTGACGACGATGACCGCCGCCGAGACGCTCGTTGCTTTCCGCGAGCGGCGGCTGTCCCCGGTCGAGGTGATGGCGGCGACGATCGCCCGGATCGAGGCCGTCGACCCCCAGGTGAACGCACTGCCGGTCCGCTTCTTCGACGAGGCGCTCGCCGCCGCACGGAGCGCCGAGGATCGCTACGCCGGCCGCGGCCCGCGCCCACGCCCGCTCGAAGGCCTGCCGGTGGCGGTGAAGGAGGAGACGCCCGTGCGCGGTCAGCCGCTCACGCAGGGCTCCCTCATCCACCGTGACACCGTGGCGACGGAGACGGCCGAGTGCATCGCCCGGGTGCTGCGTGCCGGCGGCATCGTCCATGCGCGCTCGACCGTGCCCGAGTTCTCGTGCATGCCGTTCACCCACTCGCGCCTGTGGGGCGTCACGCGCAACCCGTGGAACCTCGACTACTCGCCCGGCGGCTCCACCGGTGGCGGCGCCGCGGCTCTCGCAGCGGGGATGACGTCGCTTGCGACCGGATCCGACATCGGCGGTTCGATCCGGCAGCCGGCGTCGTGCTGCGGCGTCGTCGGGTTCAAGCCGCCGTACGGACGGATCCCGGAGTTCGCACCGTACAACCTCGACCACTACTGCCACGAGGGCCCGCTCGCGCGGACGGTCGAGGACTGCCGTCTGCTGCAGAACGTGATGGCCGGGCCGCACGCCTCCGACCCGGTCGCGATCCGCCCGAAGCTGACGATTCCGCCCGATCCCGGATCGATCCGCGGCTGGCGAATCGCGATGAGCCTCGACCTCGGCGGCTACCGCGTCGCCCGGGAGGTCGCCGACAACCTGCAGGGAGCGGCCGACGCCTTCCGCGCCGCCGGCGCGACGGTCCACGAGGTCGACCTGGGCTGGGACAAGCCGACGATCCTGGCGGCAGCACGCTCCCATTTCGCCGCCATCTTCGGGGCCGACATCGAGCGGAGCGTCGAGCGCCACCGCGATCTGATGACGGACTACGCGATCGCTCGCGTCGAGGACTTCCGCGGCGATCCGCCGATCCCGTACCTGCGGGCGCTCGAGGTCGAGGGCGCGATGATGACCGGCCTCGCCCGGGTACTGGAGCGGCACCGCGTTCTGATCTGCCCGACGTTTGCGATTCCCGCTCTCGTCGCCGGCGATTCGTACATCGGCCGCGGCCCCGACATCGACGGCGAGCCGACCGCTATCGTCCGCGACGCCCTCATGACCCTGCCCTTCAACATGTGCAGCCGTTCGCCGGTCCTCAGCGTTCCAAGCGGCCGGGCGGCGTCGGGCGTACCGACGGGGATGCAGATCGTCGGCCGCTCGTACGATGACCGCGCGGTCTTTCGGGCGGCGGCCGCCTTCGAGCGCGAACGGCCGTGGGCCCACAATCGACCAGACCTGGACGGAGGTTCGACGTGACCGACTACGCCGCGGGCGCCGCCTACATGGACGGCGCGTACATGCCGGTCGCGGAGTGCCGCATCCCCGTGCTCGACTGGGGCTTCCTTCGCAGCGACGCCACCTACGACGTCGCCCACACCTGGCAGGGCCGTTTCTTCCGCCTGGACGAGCACCTCGATCGCTTCGAGCGCAACATCGCCCGCCTCCGCTACTCGATTCCCTACGACCGTGACGCGATCGAGGAGATCCTGCACGGCTGCGTCGCGCGAGCGGACCTGCAGGACGCATTCGTCGAGATGCTCGTCACGCGCGGCATCCCGCAGGGGCGCGACCCGCGCACGGCGACGAACCGATTCGCCGTCTTCGCCGTGCCGTTCGTCTGGATCCTGCGGCCCGAACGGCACGACGACGACGGACTGAACGTCATCATCTCCTCGATCGAGCGCATCCGCGCGCAGGCGGTCGATCCGACGGTCAAGAACTACCACTGGCTCGACCTCGTCCGCGGGCTCTTCGAGGCCTACGAGCGCGGCGGCGAGACGGCCGTGCTGATCGACAGCCGCGGCAACGTCCTCGAAGGCCCCGGCTTCAACCTGTTCGTGATCAGGGACGGTGTCGCGGCCACGCCGGCCGCCGGCGTCCTCGAGGGCGTGACGCGGCAGACGGCGATCGAGCTGCTCGAACGACGCGGTGTCCGGCTCGAACTCCGTGACGTCCACGCGGACGAACTGCGAGGTGCGGACGAGGCCGTCGCGACCTCCACGGCCGGCGGCGTGATGCCGATCGCCTCGGTCGACGGCCGTCGCCTGCCGGGTGGCGAGATCGGACCGCGCCTGCTCGCCGACTACTGGGCCGCGCACGCCGACGACGTCTGGGCAACCCCGGTGCGCTACACGCAGCCGGCGGGGGCGCGCTGATGGCCGACCGCGTCGTCATCGCCGGCTACGTCCGCTCGCCGTTCCACTTCGCCCACAAGGGGGCGCTGCGCGAGGTGCGGCCCGACGAGCTCGCCGGACAGGTGGTGCGGGGACTGGTCGAGCGCACGGGCGTCGATCCGGCGGCGATCGAGGATGTCACCCTCGGCTGTGCCTTCCCGGAGGGGGAGCAGGGGTTCAACGTGGGCCGGATCGCCGGCGTGCTCGCAGGCCTGCCGCAAACCGTCGCCGGCGCGACCGTGAACCGCTTCTGCGGCTCGGCGATGCAGGCGATCCACACCGCTGCCGGCTCGATCGCGATGGGCATGGGCGAGGCGTACATCGCCGGCGGCACCGAGTCGATGTCGCGCGTGCCTATGGTCGGCTTCAACTACCTCCCCCACCCCGGGCTGATGGACGACTACCCGCAGATCTACCTGGCGATGGGCGAGACGGCCGAGAACGTCGCCGAGCGTTACGGCGTGACGCGCGAGCGGCAGGAGGTCTTCGCGACCGAGTCGCAGCGCAAGGCGGCGGCGGCGCAGGCCGATGGGCGGCTCGCAGCGGAGATCGTCCCCGTCCAGACGAGCGACGAGGTAGTCACGAGCGATGGCTGTCTGCGGCCAACGACGACGGTTGAAGGCCTCGCCGGTCTGAAGCCGGCATTCCGCCCGGACGGGACGGTGACCGCGGGCACGTCATCACCGCTGACCGACGGCGCGACGGCCTGTCTGATCACGACCGAGTCGTTCGCGCGGCGCTCCGGGCTGGAACCGCTCGCTTCGATCCGGGCGTTCGCGGTGTCCGGTTGCGCGCCGGAGATCATGGGGATCGGGCCGATCGAGGCGGTGCGCAAGGTCCTGCAGCGCGCGGGCCTGACGATCGCCGACATCGACGTGATGGAGCTGAACGAGGCCTTCGCCTCGCAGTCGGTCGCCGTCATCGAGGCGCTGGGGATCGACGAGACGCGCGTGAACGTCGACGGCGGCGCGATCGCGATCGGCCATCCGCTCGGCGCGACCGGCGCCCGCATCACGGGCAAGGCGGCGCAACTGCTGCACCGCGAAGGCGGGCGCTACGCCGTCTCGACCCAGTGCATCGGCGGCGGTCAGGGCATCGCGACGTTGCTCGAAGCGATGGCCTGACCGCCGCCGGCGGCACCACGAACTACTTCGTCAGGGTGCCCCTGATCGCGCCGTCGACGAAGACGACGCTGTGGACGTTGACGTAGTACTGCTCGGGATGCTGGCGGATCGACTTGATCAGCGCCGGGTCGAGTTCGTTCACGCAGCCCTTGGCGTTGCCGTCGGTCAGATCGGTGTCCACATCGAGCGCGACCGCGATCGAGTTGTCGGCGACGCGATGGATGTGGAGCCCCTGCACGACGTCGAGGTTCGTCCACGACACGTCGTAGCAGATCTGCTTCCGGCCCTGATTGAGGGTGAAGCGGGCAGTGCCGGCACCGTCCGCGTCGGTCGTCGCGTCACCGGCGAGCGTTGCCGTCAGCGGCCGGCCGCCGTAGACCTTCTGGGCGGTCGTCGCGGCCTTGACGCAGAGCCTGTAGGCCTTGCGCTTCGCCGCCGTCGTCCGTGGGGCGGGGAACGCCTCGGCGCAGGCCGCCCGTGCGCGGGCGGCATTCGCCGAGGCGACGTCGTTGTCGCCCGCGGCGTGTGCGGCCGCCGTCGCCGCGGTCGCCGCGGCGATGCATCCACGCTTGTACGTACGGAAGGCGGGGGTGCCGCGCTTCCCCGTCCAGGCGTCGTTGCACTTCGCGCCGTACTGAGCCTTCGTGGCGGCGCTCGCCGCCGCGCTCGTCCCGAGCGGTACGACCGCCGCGAGGGTCAGGGCTCCGATGGTGATCCAGCGTGTTCGCATCCCATGCTCCTTGTCCGATGCCTCTTGATATAGGACAGCGGAGGACGGGCAACAGCACAAGCGCCCCTCATGGAATCCTTACAATCGGGCGCGGTTGCCGCCGGGACCCGCGATCTCCTCAAAGGGTGCGGAGCACGGGCTGCCGTGCGCGATCCAGATCCGGCCCGCGGTGACGTCCAAGACAACGGAGACGACCGTCAGGCCCTGATCCCACCACGGCTCCGCCGGATCGGGGTGGCAGCAGATCCCGCTCGGGCTGCCGGCGTGGTCACCGAGCGCCGCGCCGAGGAGCGCCGGCGTCAGGCGGCCGAGGTCGGGCGCGATCAGCCGCCGCAGGCGATCGGCGCGGAACGGGCTCGACGGCATCGCCCAGCGTGACACGGCCGTGCCCGGCAGATCAGTGACGAAGTGGTTGGCGTGGAGCAGGAGCCCGTGCTCGTCGGGGAAGAGCAGCGCCAGCCCCTCGAACCCGCCCGGGATCGCCTCGACATCGACGGCCTGGCCGTCGCGGTGGGCGATCAGGTAGTTCGCCGAGGAGGACCGGGAGGGCCCCTGCAGGAGCGCAAGCGCAGCCGTCGGCGTCTCCGCCGTCATCAGCGCGCGCAGGAGGACGTGGTACGGGACGCCGGGCGCGCCGACATCGCGATCGGAGACGAGCGCGTTCGTCACGACCCCGATCCCGTGCTCGTTCAGTCCGGTCTTGGCCAGCAGCCCGGCCTCGACGACCGAGACGAACGACGGCCCGTCGTCCGGGTCGACACGGAGGACGACGACGGTCTCGGCCGCGTGGGGAAGCCAGTCCCAGTTCTGCCCGACGAGCAGGTGCCCGTCAGCGGTCGCGTTCGCGAGCGCGGCAAAGGCCGTGCACTCGCCGCGTGCCTGGCGCGCCTTGGCCGCGTACATGACCTCGGTGCGCGTGTTGATCGCGAGGACGTCCTCGAACGCGACCCCAGCCCCCTCGGCGACGCCTGCGATCTCGTCCAGGGTGGAAGGGGCGTAGGCGCGGATCGGGTCGATGTAGGCGCACGCCTGCGCCCGAGCGCTCTCCCAGTCGAGGCCGGCGACCTCGCGGAACACCTCGCGGTAGGCCTCGACCGACCGCCCGACGCGCTCCCGTGCCTGCTCGCCGTACTGGCGACCACGCGTCCGCGCGTCACCGGCGACCGTGACGACGGGATAGGTCATCAGCGGATGGCCGTCGCCGCGGATCCCTTGAGGGCCAGCAGCGCGCGGGCCTCGTCCGGCGTCGCGACCTCGAGCGAGAGTTCGCCGAGGATGCGCACGATCTTCGCCACCTGGTCGGCGTTCGACTCGGCGAGGACGCCCTTCGCGAGGTAGATGGAGTCCTCGAGCCCGACGCGGACGGAGCCACCCATCAGCGCCGCCATCGTCACGAGACGCGTCTGATGCCGGCCGGCGCCGAGCACAGACCAGACGTAGTCGGCGCCGAACAGTCGGTCGGCCGTGCGCTTCTGGTGGAGGAGGTCTTCCGCGTCGGTGCCGGCGCCACCGAGCACGCCGAAGATCGTCTGCACGAACAGCGGCGGCTGCACGATGCCGCGGTCGAGGAAGTGCGCGAGGTTGTAGAGGTGGCCGAGGTCGTAGCACTCGAACTCGAACCGTGTCCCGTTCGCGCCGAGGTTGCTGACGATGCGCTCGATGTCGGCGAACGTGTTGCGGAAGATGAAGTCTCGCGAGCGCTCGAGGTAAGGCTCCTCCCAGTCGAATCGGAAGTCCTTGATCGAGCGCAGCGCCGGGTAGAGCCCGAAGTTCATCGAGCCCATGTTCAGCGAGCAGAGTTCGGGCTGGAACCGGGTGGCGGCCGCCGTACGCTCCTCGACGGTCATCCCGTGCCCGCCGCCGGTCGTGATGTTGATGACGGCGTCGCACTCGGCGGCCACGCGGGGAAGGAACTGTGCGAAGACGTCGGGATCGGGCGTCGGCCGGCCGTCGTGCGGGTCACGGGCGTGCAGATGGACGATCGCGGCGCCGGCGCGGGCTGCGCCGATCGCGCCGTCGGCGATCTCGTCTGGCGTCAGCGGCAGGTGCGGCGTCATCGACGGCGTGTGGATCGAGCCGGTGACGGCACAGGAGACGATCACCTTCATGGTCGCGATCCTACCTGGTCGATGAGTGCCGCGAGGAGGGCGGCCCGCGGCACGATCGAGTCGACCAGGACGTGCTCGGACAGCGCGTGGGAGCCGCCGCCGACCGGCCCGAGGCCATCGAGCACGGGAACGCCGACGCCGGCGGCGAGGTTCGCCTCGGAGCCGCCGCCGACGGCTGCTTCGATCAGCTCGAGTCCCAGATCGCGTCCGATCGCCTCGGCGAGTCCGAACAGGCGACCGATCGCCTCGGTCCGCGGCATCGGTGGGCGGTGGATCTCGCCGCTGACCTCGACCCGCGTGTCGGGCACGGTCACCGCGGCGCCGCGCAGGGCGTCGACCACGGCCTGGATGGCAGCGACGTCCCAGGCACGGACGTCGAGGACGACCTCGGCGCGGTCGGGAACGACGTTCCGGCGCTCGCCGCCGCGGAAGACGCCGACATTGACCGTCGCCGCCGCCGGATCGTGCAGCGCCGCCGCCCGGACGGCGACGTGAGCGGCCTCGACGACGGCGTTCGCGGCGCCGACGTGGTCGTTTCCGGCGTGGGCACTGCGGCCGTGGACGACGACCCTGACCTCCGCGAGCCCCTTCCGCGCCGTCTTCAGCCCACCGTCGGCAAGGGCGCATTCGAGCACGAGCATCGAGCCGGCCCGGAGCGCAAGCCGCTCGATGTCGGGGCGCGTGTGCCGGTTGCCGTCCTCCTCGTCCGGCGTCAGGGACAGCGTTGACGCCGCATCCGGGCGCAGTGCCGCGAGCGCGTCGCGCGCCGCGACCGCGACCACGATGCCGGCCTTCATGTCGGCCGTGCCCGGTCCGCAGGCGCGTCCCTCGGCGATCGTGAACGGCCGGTCGCTCGCCGTTCCCGGTGCCCAGACGGTGTCGTAGTGGCAGCCCAGCAGCGGCCCGTCGTCGCCGTAGACGAGGTGGCCGTCGTGCTCCCAAGTCGGCGCGCCGAGGTGCTCGATCAGCGCGGCCCGGGACGACGGAAGATCGTCGGCCGCGACGAGCCGGCCCAGCAGTTCGAGGTAGTGATCGAGCCGAGGCTCGAGCCACGCGCGCAGCTCGGTGACGCCGGGAGACGCGGTCATCCGAACAGAGGAATCCGGTGGAAACGCCCGGGCGCGAGCGCGGCGAGCTCCGGGGCGAGGCTCTCGCCGGCGGCGAGGCGCGAGACCCAGGTGGCGGTGATCGGGGCCATCGTGATACCGAGCATCGCGTGTCCGGCGGCGAGGATCACCCGCTCCGCGCCCGGGGCGCGGCCGACCATCGGCATCCCGTCCGCGGTGACCGGGCGGGGCCCGCGCCAGACGGCACTCGGGGTCGCTCCGGCGTAGCCGTCGAGCAGCGTCGCCGCGGCCCGCTCGATGGCGTCAACGCGCCGGTGGTCGACGGCGTCGGGGTGCCCGCCGAACTCCAGCGTCCCCGCGAGCCGGATGCGCCCCGCGAGCGGTGTCGCGACCACACGGGTCTCGCCGAGGAAGACGGGCCGCCGCGGCGCCGGAACGGTGGAGTACTCGACGTGGTAGCCCTTGGCGAACGCGATCGGCAGCGTCACGCCAACGTCGCGGGCGAGGCTGGACGACCATGCCCCGGCGGCGATCACGACCTGCTGCGCGGCGATCGGGCCGGCGGTCGTGTCGAGGCGGACGCCCGTGGCCGACGCTACGAGCCGGAGGACGTCGACGCCGGTCACGACGCGGGCGCCGTGGGCGGCCGCCGCGGCGGCGACGGCCTCGACGTAGCCGAGCGAGTCGACGTGCGCGTCGCCTGGATAGAGCGAGCCGCCGGCCGCGTCCCGCAGCAGCGGCTCCGCCTCGCGTGTCTCGGCGGCATCGAGTAGCTGCACGTCGATGCCCGCGGCCCGGTGCTCGGCCGCCCAGCGGTTGCGGTGCTCCAGTCCAGCGGCCGTCGTCCAGACGTTCAGGACGCCGTCGCAGACGAGCCCGGTCTCGTAGCGTTCGGCCCAGGTCCGGTGCAGCGCGACGCTTTCGAGGCAGGCGCTGCGGAGCACGGACGTCCCGTCCTCGGCCGCTCGCTGACGGAGCGAGGCGATCGTGAAGCGCGCCAGCCACGGCGCCAGCCGCAGAGACGGCCGGATCGACAAGGGCCCGGACGGGTCGGGGAGGAAGCGGATGCCCTCGACCAGCGCGCCGCGGTTGGCGAGCCTCTCGGCGTGGCTGGGGGTGATCAGGCAGGCGGTGCCGGCCGACGCTCCGTGCCCGACGGCGCCCCGGTCGAGCAGCAGCACCTCTCGCCGATCGAGGGCGAGCTGCAGCGCAGCCGAAGCGCCGATCGCACCGGCTCCGACGACCACGACCTCGGCGCTGCGGGGCACATCCACGGCAGCATCGTAGGCATGTCACCTACGATGCCGCGCCGTGGAGATCGCGCTCGCCCTCGGTGCGGCCCTCGCCTGGGGCTTTGCGGACTTCTCCGGCGGCATCAAGTCGCGGCAGGCATCGACGGTGCTCGTGACGATGATCGTGCTCGGCTTCGGTGGCCTGATCTCGCTCGGCATCGCGGCACTGACCGAGGAGGCTCCGAGCGGGCGCACCATCGTCCTCGCGCTGCTCGCGGGCGCGACGACCGGTCTCGGCGTGACGATGTTCTTCCACGCCCTCTCGATCGGCGTGATCGGCACCGTCGCACCGATCTCCTGCGCCGGCGCGGCCGTCCCGGTCATCGTCGGCCTCGCGCAGGGGGAGCGGCCGAGCGTCGGCCAACTCGGCGGCGTCGCGCTCGTCGTGGCCGGCGTGGTGGTGATCGCCAGGGCCGTCGCCGACACGTCGGTGCAGGCGGCGACCAACCCGCGCCTGTCGATCATTCTCGCGGTCGCCTCGGCCGGCACGCTGGGCGCGTACTACATCGTCGCCAAGGAGGGGGCCGGGGACGGGCCGCTCTGGTTCGTCGCGCTCGGCCAACTGTTCGCAGCGGCGCCGCTCGCCGTGATCGTGCTCGCGCGCCGCATCCCGCTGCCCCAACGCCGGCTCGGCGCGGCCGTCTGTGGCATCGGCATCGCCAACGGCGCCGGCTGGTTCCTGTCCGTCCTCGCGCTCCGCGAGGGCTTCCTCTCCCTGGTCGCGGTGCTGACTGCGCTCTACCCGGCGATCACGGTCCTGCTGGCGCGCTTCGTACTCCACGAGCGGCTGACGATCCTGCAGAAGGCGGGAGCGGGCGTAACGTTCGTCGGCGTGGCGCTGATCGCCGCGGCGTGAGGCTCGGTACGATCCGGCCGTGCCGGTGATCCACCTCCGCGCCACGCCCCGCCCGGGAGTCGCTGACGCGATCAACGGCGTACGGACAGCCGTCGCCGCGGTCATCGGCGAGGATCCAGCCGGCACGTGGTGCACGTTCGCGCCGCTCGATATCGCCGAGCCGCAGATCGTCTACCTCGACCCGTGGATGCTGTCGCGCGACGCCACGGTCGACGGCGCCGTGCTGTCGGCTGCGTGCGAGGCCGCCGCCGCCGGGCTGGGTGCTCCGGTCGAGGACGTGTGGGGTACGCTGAGCCACGTCGAGCCCGGTCGCGTCTTCGCGGGCGGGGGCCTGATCGTCAGCGAGGAGCGAACCCGATGAAACGAGTCGTCGTGCGATATCGCGTCAAGCCTGATCAGGCCGATGAGAATCAGCGGCTGATCGAGCGGGTGTTCGCAAAGCTCGACGAGACGCGGCCGGACGGCCTGCGGTACGCGAGTTTCCGCCTGTCGGACGGCCTGACGTTTGTCCACGTCGCGTCGATCGAGACGGACGACGGCTCCAACCCGCTGTCGGCGCTCGAGGAGTTCCGCGACTTCACACGCGACATCGAGACGCGGTGCGACGAGGGGCCGCTCGGACTCGACGCGACGGTCGTGGGCGCGTATCGCGTGCTCGACTGACCGCGTGAACCGTAGTCGGGGCGAGAGGATTTGAACCTCCGACCGCCCGGCCCCCAGCCGGGTGCGCTACCAGGCTGCGCTACGCCCCGTACGAGACCGAGTATAGCCCTCGCCGGGTGACGGACGCCGCCGGCTCGCTCAGACGCCGCCGGACACGAGATTGAGCGCCACGACGTGCCCTGGCCTGACGACCGTGACGTGGCGCCGGTCGACCGTGACGTGGCGTCGGTCGACCGTGCCTCGTCGGCGATCACGGTGGTGCGCGGCGGACGGTCGCTAGCCTTCCGCCCGTGACGGCCGCCGACTTCGAGCGACTCGCCCGCGCCGCGCTCGCGGAGTTGCCGCCCTTCGCCCGCGACCACCTGGCGAACGTCATCCTGCTGTTCGAGGACGCCGACCCGGACGATCCCGACCTGTACGGCGTCTACGACGGCGTCGCGCTGCCCGACCGGGAGGGCGGCGAGCCGATCGAACCGGCGCGGATCCACCTGTACCGACTGCCGCTGGTCGAGGACTTCGGCGACGACCCCGACGAGCTCGCCGAGGAGGTACGCGTCACGGTGCTGCACGAGATCGCACACCACTTCGGCATCGATGACGACCGGCTCGAGGAGCTCGGCTGGGGCTGAACGACGCGATTGCCGTGGTGCGGTACGACGCCATCGGTCTATCGCACCAGCGGCGCCCACCATCGACGGCGGTTGCCGCACGCTGGCCATGGTGCGACTGGACGACACCGCGCAGGCGCACCAAGCTCGTGTCCTTGTTGAGCGCTACGAGTTCCGGGCGCGGATCAGGTCGACCGCGCGCTCGCCGATCATGAACGTCCCCACCACCGGGTTGACGGTCGGCATCTCCGGGAAGATCGAGCCGTCGGCGATCGACAGTCCCGCGATTCCCCGTACGGCGAGCGTCGGGTCGACGACCGCGAGGTCGTCGCCGCCGTCGCCCATGCGACAGGTCCCCGAAGGGTGGTAGACGGTGTGGTGCACGGCGCGTCCGTACTCCGACAGGGCGCTGTCGCTCGTCACGCCCGGCCCCGGAGCGATTTCGCGCTCGATCCAGTCGGCGAGCGCCCCCTCGGCGGCGACCTTGCGGGCGAGCTTGAGACCATCGACGATCGTCTGCTCGTCGTAGCCGGCCTCGTCGGTGAAGTAGCGGAAGTCGAGCGCCGGCTTGATGTCGGGGTCTTTCGAGAGCAGGTACATCCGACCCTTCGACCGTGAGCGCGGGATGTTCGGCGTCATGCAGATACACCAGCGGTCCTCGGGCACCTCGTAGCCGAGCCGCTCGGTGTTGAACGTGAACGGCATCTGGTAGGTGTGGTACATCAGGTCCGGTCGATCGTCCGCGCCGAGTCGGTTCACGAACAGGGCGCAGTCGGCGTCCATGCAGCCCTCGGGCCCCATCGGCTTGCGGAGCTTCCAGATGATGATCGACTCCGGATGGTCGATCAGGTTCTCGCCGACGCCGGGCAGGTCGTGGACGCAGTCGATCCCGAGGCGTTCGAGATCTGCCCGGCGGCCGATCCCGGAGTAGTTGAGCAGCCGGGGCGTGTCGATCGAGCCCGCGCAGAGCACGATCTCCTTCCGGGCCGAGACGCGGTCGCGCACGCCCGAGTCGCGCAGCACGTCGACAGCGACCGCGCGGCCGCCCTTCGTCTCGACGCGCATTGCCCGGGAGCCCGTCTGGATCGACAGGTTCGGGCGATCCATGATGCCGTGCAGGTACATCACGGAGGAGGACGAGCGGACGCCGTTCGCGGGGTTGTAGCCGACGTCGAGGAATCCCGCGCCGTCGCGATACGGCGCGGCGTTCCAGTCGACGTTCTCCGTCACCCCGAGCGCCGAGCCGCACGCGCGGATCCAGTCGAACAGGATCGGGTTGCGATCCTTCGCCTCGACGATGCCGTGCGGGCCGGGGATGCGGTCGTAGTACGGGTCGACCTCGTCGTTCGACCAGCCAGCGGCGCCGAGCGAGACCCAGTCGTTCCAGTCATCCGGGAACGGCTTGAACCAGATCATCGTGTTGTGCGACGAACACCCGCCGAGCACCTTCGCCCGGGAGTGGACGATGTGCGCGTTGCCGCGCGGCTGCAGCGTCGTGCGGTAGGCGAGGTCGATCGGGCCCTCGAGGAGGCCGAGCCAGCGGCGGATCAGGAGGACGTCATCGTCGCCGACGTCGGACTGTCCCCATTCGAGCAGGCAGACGGTCGTCGACGGGTCCTCGGTGAGCCGGGCAGCGACGATCGCTCCCGCCGTCCCGCCGCCCACAACCACGTAGTCGAAGTCGTCCGCCATTGCTGTCCTCCTAGAGCCAGGTGACGATGCGCTCGGCGATCATAACCGCGGGGACGTTGGTGTTGGCGCGCGGGACCTGCGGAATGATCGCGCAGTCCGCCACGTAGCCGCCATCGAGCCCGTGGATGCGGCCCCGCGGGTCGACGACGGCCGCCGAGTCGTGCGCCGGACCCATCTTGCAGCTGCCGACTGGGTGGTAGTAATGGATCCACGCCTCGCGTAGGTCGTCCGGCGGCGCCGACGCCTCGCGGCCGATCAGTGACGCGAAAGGCTCGCGCGTCGCCATGTCGCGCACGAAGTCGAGCCCGGCTCGCAGCACTGCCGCGTCGTGACCGTCCGGGTCGGTGAGGAAGCCGTGGTCGAGGACCGGCAGCGCCTCGGGATCGGCCGAGACGACGTGGCACGTGCCGCGCGAGACGGGGTTCATGCATGCGACCGGCAGCTCGAAGAAGTAGCCGTCGCGGCCGTCGCGGTACGGCCCGCCAACCGGGTAGACGTGCAGGTCGAACGCCTCCGTCGCGAGCGGCGAGCGCACCTTCGCGATCACCTGCTCCTCCGGGCAGAACCCTTCGGTGGCCCGCGCGCGCATCTGCGCGACAAGCTCGTCGGTGCCGGTGAAGAAGAAGTTCACCGCCGGGTGGTCGTGCAGGTTCGCACCGACGCCGGGCAGCGCGTGGGTGACGGCGATGCCAGCCGCGGCGAGCACGACGGGGTCGCCGATACCGGAACGTTCGAGGATCGCCGGCGAACCGTACGCGCCGCCGCAGACGATCGTCCGCCCGGCGTCGATCCGGACCCGTCGTCCGTCGACGATCACCTCGGCGCCGACCACCCGGCCGGCCGAGACGACTAGCCGATCGGCCAGCGCGTCGCCAGCGATCGTCAGTTCCGGCGCTCCGCGCACCGGGTCGAGGTAGGCGAACGCCGTGTTGAACCGCACGCCGCCGTCGATGTTGACCGGTGTCGGCGAGACGCCCTGCGGCTCGTCGAGGTCGTTCAGGTCGTCGGTCGCGGGAATGCCCATCGCCTCGATCGCGGCGTGCGCGGCGGCCTGGAACGGCGTCAGGACG
Organism: Actinomycetota bacterium; assembly: GCA_009885805.1. Lineage (GTDB taxonomy): Bacteria > Actinomycetota > Thermoleophilia > Gaiellales > F1-60-MAGs149 > VFJZ01. Next base: position 10,147 of record VFJZ01000007.1, on the reverse strand, counting down.
TCGCGCGACGGCGTCGTGACGCGCAGGCGCCGGTTCGACGCACGGAGGAACGGCTCCAGCTCGGCGGTCGACCAGCCGTCGCAGCCTGCGGCGGCCCAGGCGTCGTAGTCCTCACGAGCGCCCCAGATCGCGGCGCAGCCGTTGTGCGACGAGCAGCCGCCGATCACCCGCGCCCGCTCGAAGTCGAGGATCCGCCCGTGGCGGTCGAGGCCGGAGGTGAACCCCCAGTCGCAGACGCCGGTGCCGAGCATCGCCGCGGACACGAGTGGCTCCGGCCAGCCGGGCGAGCCGAGCGGGCCGTGATCCGGGCCGGCCTCGCAGACGAGGATCGTGCCGCCGCCGCGCTCGGCGAGCAGGCCGGCGAGCGCGGCGCCAGTCGTGCCACCGCCGAGGATGAGGGTGTCAACGCGTGTCGGGATGTTCACGGCCGAGATCGTACGGGCAGGGCGGTCGCGAGGCCGCCCTCCCCCACCTCCCGGATCTCCAGCGGCAGCCCGAGCCGGGCTGCCGCTACCTGCGCCGCCGCCTCCAGTTCCTCGGTGCGCGCCTGCGCCAGCCAGACGACGCGGCGGTAGTTGCTGAAGTAGTCGTCGCGAAGATCCGGATACCGGTCGAGACCGAGGCCGCGCCACACCAAGCGGTCGAAGCTGCGGACGAGGAAGTCGGTCAGGAAGAACGTGCCCGGCTCGTCGGCCCGCAGCGACTCGATCAGCGGCGCGCCGGCGAAGATGTCGTAGCACGTCTCGCCGGCGAGACGCTCGACGCCGAGCCGCTCGCAGACCTCGTCGATCGCGCCGCGCGACCCGCAGTCCGCGTAGCCGACGACAATCCGGTCGTAGCGATCGCGCAGCGCCGCGATCTGCGCCTCGACGGCGGGTGCGATCCGCTCCGGCCGGTTGTGCAGCTCCGGCGGCAGCGGATGGACGTCGAGATCCAGCCCGTCCCGCGCGGCGATCGCCTTCAGGTGCAGCGCGAGGGCGCCGCAGGCGACGATCGCCGTCCGACTCATCCCGGGAAGGCGAGCAGGTCGATGAAGGCGTCGTTGAAGTCGGCGCGGCCGGACAGCTCGACGTACTCGACCTCCTCCAGGATCGCGTCGGCGGCCGAGCGCTCGCGGTGCGACAAGGCGACCATCTTCGCTCCCTCGCCGGCGACGTTGCCGGCCGCAACGATCCGCGTCGTCGCCAGCTTCGGCACGAGGCCGATCCGGACCGCACTGGACGCCGTCAGGTACGAGCCGAACGAGCCGGCCAGCAGCACCTGGGAGATATCCGACGGGTCGATGCCGAGCTCGCCGCAGAGGATCGTCCAGCCCGTCGCGATCGAGGCCTTCGCGAACTGCAGCTCACGCACGTCGCGTTGGGTCAGGAACACGCCCTGCGCGGGGTCATCGCCGCGCCAGTGCAACACGAAGACCCGCTCCTCGCCGATCTTGACGAGGTTGCGGGCGAGCGACGGGTGTTGCTCGGCCACATCGGCGTCGGGGATGAAACGCCCGCTGCGGTCGATGATGCCGACGCGGACGAGTTCCGAGACCGCGTCAACCAGGCCCGAGCCGCACATGCCGACCGGTTCGCAGTCGCCGATCACCTCCAGCTTCAGGGCGCCGTCCGCGATCGTGATGCTCTCGATCGCGCCATCGGCCGCGCGCATACCGCAGCGAATCGAGGCGGCCTCGAACGCGGGCCCGGCCGGCGCGGCCGTCGCGACGACGCGTTCCGCCGACCCGAGCGCGATCTCCGAGTTGGTGCCGACGTCGATGAACAGCCTGATCCGCTTGTCTCGCGTCAGGCCGGTCGCGAGGATCCCGGCGACGATGTCGCCGCCGACGTAGGCGCCGAGCGCCGGGAACACCTCGGCGGGTGCGCGCGGGTGGATCTGCACGCCGAAGTCCGCCGCGGTGACCGGCGGCATCGTGCGCGCGGCGACGATGAACGGGGCGATCGAGAGCGGCTCCGGATCGATGCCGAGCGCGAGCTGCGTCATCGTCTGATTGCCGGCCAGCGTCATCTCGTAGACCTCGCCGGGCGCGACCTCCGCTGCCTCGCAGACCTCCTGCGCCAGCTCGTTCAGCGTCTCGTGCGCGAGCCCCGTCAGCCGACCCAACGCCGTGGGATCCATCATCGTCGCCGAGACGCGCGAGATCACGTCGGCGCCATACGGCTGCTGCTTGTTCAGCATCGAGCGCACGGCGAGCGGCTGCGCGGTCGCCAGATCGAGCAGCGTCGCCACGACAGTGGTCGTGCCGAGGTCGAAGGCGATCGCGAAGCGCCGGTCGGTCGTATCCCCCGGCTCGACGTCGATCAGCCGATCGTCGACGATCACGGCCGTGACCTTCCAGTCCGCCGCGCGCAGCGTGCCGCCCAGGGTGCGCAGAACACCGAGGTCGACCTTCAGCTCGAAGTCGTCGATCGGCGCCAGGACCCGCTCGAGGTCGGACGCCTGGTCCTCCATCGTCGGCTCGGTCAGCTCGAGGTACCGCTTGATCACGGCCGGCCGCAGGATCACGTGGCGGCCGACGCCGACCAGCGCAGCCTTCGGCCGCGTCTGCATCGGGGGCACGTCGACCTCGAGATCCTCGTTCGCGATCGCCCGGCAGGCAAGGCGCCAACCGTCTCGTAGCTCGTCGGGCGTGAAGGCGCGGCTGTCGAGCCGGCCGACGGGGACGGTGCCGTCGAGGATCTGGACGCGGCACTTCTTGCAGGTGCCGTGGCCGCCGCAGGTGGAGTCGATCGCGATGCCGTTCCAGGAGGCGCCGTCGAACACCGTCGTCCCGGCCGGCACGCGCACCTCGCCGCCCTCCGGGCGGAAGCGCAGCCGCACCCGGGCCGGCGTCTGCTCGGCGGTCGGGTCCTCCATCACACTCATCTCAGCCCGCCGCGGCGGCGGCCGCCGCCTGGCGCGCGCGGAAGGTGCGGATCCAGCCCATGCCGTACTCGTCGCGAGCGTGGAGGACGTCCGCGGCGTGAGCACCGTCGACGCACGCCGGCGAACGCGCGTCCATGATCGCGCTGGTGAGTCCATGGGTGGACGCCGTCGCGATGAAATGCGCGTTCAGCCCGTGGCGACCGGGCAGACCGAAGCTGGTGTTCGACGCGCCGCAGGTGGTGTTGACGCCGAGTCCCTCACGGATCAGGCGCAGCGTCTCGAAGAAGAGGACGGCGGCGCGCGGTTCCGCGCCGATCGGCATCGCCAGGGCGTCGATCACGATGTCCTCGGGCGGGATGCCGTGGTCGCCGGCGGCGCTGACGATCTTGCGCGCGATCTCGTAGCGCCGCTGTGGCTCCATCGGAATCTCGTCGTCGTTCGCGAGCGCGATCACGGCGGCGCCGTGCCGCGCGACGATCGGGAGGATCGCCTCGAGCCGCTCGTCCTCCCCCGTCACGGAGTTGACGAGCGCCTTGCCCTGATAGACCTCCAGCCCGGCTTCGAGCGCCTCGATGATCGAGGAGTCGATGCAGAGCGGCAGGTCGGTCAGCTCCTGGGCGCGGACGACGGCGCGCCGCATCAGGCCGACCTCGTCAGCGAGCGGATCACCGACGTTGATGTCGAGCACGTGCGCACCGCCTGCGACCTGCTCGGCGATGTCGATCTCGAGCTGGGAGATGTCGCCCTTCTGGAGCTGCGCCTGGAACGCCTTGCGCCCGGTCGGGTTGATGCGCTCGCCGATGATGCAGAACGGCCGCTCCGGGCCGATCACGACCGTCTTCGACGCCGACTGGAGAGTGGTTTCCATCGGCCTCACGCGGGGACGAGCGCGCGTCGCTTCTGGATCAGGTCCTTCGCGAGGCGTACGGCCGTCGAAGCATCGGCCGCGTAGCCGTCGGCGCCGACGATGTCGGCGTACTCCTGCGTCACCGGCGCGCCGCCGACCATCACGATCACGTCGTCGCGGAGGCCGGCCTTGCGCAGCGCATTGATGTTGGCCTTGAACATCGGCATCGTCGTGGTCAGGAACGCCGAGAAGCCGACGATCTCGGGCTTGTGCTCGATCACCTGCTCGACGAACTTCTCCGGCGAGACGTTGACGCCGAGGTCGATCACCGTGAAACCGGCCCCCTCGAGCATGATGTTGACGAGGTTCTTGCCGATGTCGTGGACGTCGCCCTTGACCGTGCCCATCACGAAGGTCCCGACCTGCTGGACGCCGGTCTCGATCAGCAGCGGACGGAGGATGTCGAGCGCACCCTGCATTGCCCGTGCCGCGATCAGCATCTCCGGCACGAAGTAGTCGCCGCGCTCGAACCGCGCACCGACCTCCTCGAGCGACGGAATCAGCCCGTCGTACAGCATCGACTCGGGGCTGAGATCCTCGGCGAGGCCGAGGTTCGTGAGGTCGCGTACGGCGGGCGCGTTGCCGACGAGCGTCTCGTCGTAGAGGCCCTTGAGGATCTCGTCGTGTGTCATGCCGCTCCTTCCCTGACCGGTGGACTGCCGAGCTTCGTTGAGAGCGCCGCCGCCTGCTCGACGCAGAGACGGCCGAGGGCTTCGAGCCGCAGCGCCGGCATGCGCAGCGTCGGCCCCGAGATGGCAAGTGAGGCGACAACTTCGCCGAGCGCGCCGCGCACCGGCGCGGCGACGGCGGCGAGGCCGTCCTCGAGTTCGTCGACGGCGACGGCGTAGCCCGATACGCGGATCCGCGCGAGTTCCGCGTCGAAGCGGCGCCGGTCGGTGATCGTCCGCGGCGCGACGGCGACGAGTTCGCCACGCGGCAGGCGCGCCGCACCGAAGGCGATGAAGACCTTGCCGAACGCGCTCGCGTGCTGCGGGATGCCGCGCCGCCCGACCCAGCCGCCGGTGCCGAGCACGTGGCCGGTCTCGATCTCGGCGATCGTGTCCGGGCCGTCGTGGGCCGGTACTGCGAGATTCACGGTCTCGCCCGAGACGGCGGCCAGCTCGCGCAGCGCACCGTCGGCGAGGGACACGATGTCGTCCCCGGCCACGCCGCGCTGGGCGAAGCGCAGCAGGGCGGGCCCCGGTCGCACGCCACCGCGGGCGCCGTCGCGCTGGACGAGGCCGGCGCGCTCGAGCGAGCCGAGCAGGCGACTGGCGGTCGACTTCGGCAGGCCGGTCGCTGTCGCCAGCTCGCCGACGGCGAGCGGTTCGCGCGCCTCGACGACGCGCAGCAGAAGCTGCGCGGCGCGGTCGGTCGACTGGGTGCCGGTCTGGGCGATCACGTCTGAATCACATCATGGAACGCATGTTCCATCAAGCGGATCGTAGTGTAGACTCTCGCCGTCCGTCAAGCCACGAGCGATCCGCGGGAGGACTCCGTGTTCGTCAATACATCGCCGCGCTACGAGATCCTGTCCGAGGAGTCCATGGCCGTGCTCGAACGCGGCTGGAAGCGGATCGTGTCGGAGCTCGGGATCGAGTTCACCCTCCCCGAGGCCGTCGAGGAGTTCGCGAAGGCCGGCATGCGGACGGAGGGCGACTGCGTCTACTTCGACCCGGACTTCATCCTCGAGCAGGTCGCGAAGGCGCCGCGGGAGTTTCGCGTGCACGCGCGAAACGCTGAGAACAGCGTCACCATCGGCGGCAACAACATGGTGTTCGGCAGCGTCTACGGGCCGCCATTCGTGCGGGAGGGCGACGTTCGGCGCACCGCGACGTTCGCGGACTTCGAGAACTTCTGCCGGCTCAGCCAGGTCTTCCCGCAGCTCGACTCGGCCGGCGGCACGATCTGCGAGCCCGACGACACGCCGCTCGACTCGCGCCACCTGCTGATGGTGCGCTCGCTGATGACGCGAACGGACAAGTTCTTCATGGGCTCGGTCACGTCCGGCCCGAACGCCGCCGACACGATCCGGATGGCGGAGATCCTGTTCGGCTCGCGCGAGGCAATCGAGCGCGACCCCGTGATGATCTCGCTGATCAACGTCAACTCGCCGTTGCGCTACGACGAGCGCATGCTGGCGGCGCTCTACGAGTACGCGCGCGCTGGCCAGCCCGTGCTGGTGACGCCGTTCCTGCTGATGGGAGCGATGTCGCCGGTGACGATCCAGGCCACGCTCGCGCAGCAGGTCGCCGAGGCGCTGGCGGGCATCGCCCTGATCCAGCTGATCCGGCCCGGCTCGCCGGTCGTGTTCGGCTCGTTCCTGTCCAACAACGACATGCAGTCGGGCGCGCCGGCGCTCGGCACGCCCGAGTCGGCGATCGGCCTGCTCTGCACGGGTCAGATCGCGCGGCACTACGGCCTGCCGTTCCGCTCCGGCGGCGGCCTCACGTCGTCGCAGTGCGTCGATGCGCAGGCAGCGTACGAGGCGCTGATGACGATGCTGCCGACGTTCCTCGCCGGCACGAACTGGGTGATGCACTCGGCCGGCTGGCTGGAGTCGGGCCTCGTCTCCTGCTACGAGAAGTTCATCGTCGACATCGAGATCCTGCGGATGCTCCAGGAGGAGTTCAAGCCGTTTGAGATCACCGAGGAGTCACTCGCGTGGGGCGCGCACCAGGAGGTCGGCCACGGCGGCCACTTCTTCGGGGCGGCGCACACGCTGGAGAACTTCCGCACCTGCTTCTACCGCCCGCTGCTCTCGTCGACGGCGAACTTCGAGCGCTGGAAGAAGCTCGGCGGCGAAGACGCGACCGCGCGCGCGGGCGACCTGTGGCGCAAGGCGCTGGAGGAATACGAGGAGCCGCCGCTCGACGCCGGCATCCGCGCCGAACTCGACGAGTACGTGACGCGGCGTACCACCGAGCTCGGCGACTAGCGCGGCGTCGGTCAGCCGGCGGCGAGCCAGCGTTCGCAGATCGCCGCGATGTGCCGGTGGTCGGTCCCGCAACAGCCGCCGACGACGTTCAGCCGCGGGAGCCTCCCACGCAGCGCGGCGTAGCGCGCGCCAAGGTCGACCGGGTCGCCCTCGTCGAGCTCCGTCGCCTCGTCCAGTTCCGCGTGGCTCCTCGTGGACGAGTTGGCGCGAAGCCCTCGGATGCGACCGTGCCACGGCGCGTCGATCGCGAGGACGGCCTCGAAGTGGGTCGGGTGCGCGCAGTTGATCATGTAGTACGCCGGGCCGTTACCCGTTGCCGCATCGACTTCGCAGATCGCGCCGCCGAGGGCCTGACCACTCGGCAACCGCCCATCCGTCTCGACCGTGAACGAGATCGCCACCGGCATGCCGGCTTCGCCCGCCGCCCGGGTGATGCCGATCGCCTCGTCGGCATAGCACATCGTGATGGCGGTGACCATGTCCGCCGCGGTGTCAGCGAAGGTACCGATCTGTGTCGAGTGATACTCCTGCGCCGCAGCCGCCGAGAGGATCGAGGCCGGCGCGTAGCCGTCGTCGTGCGGCCCGACGCAGCCACTGATGACGATCGGGAATGCATTGGCCTCGTCCGCCCGGATCTCCTCCATCAACTCGATCGCAGCACGATTCGACCGCTCGAGCATATCCGGCGTATAGCCGAGCTCGGCGGCCCAGCGCGGACTGGCGCGCCAGGTCGGTGTCTCGAGGATGAACCCGTCGGCGTGCTTGCGAGCGAGTTCGATGAACGGCCGGTAGTAGCGCCGGAGGGTCTCCGTCCCGCGCTCGTCGTCGAGCAGCGGGAATGAGGCGAAGAGGGGCAGATCGATGCCTTCGTGGAAGATCAGCACCGTCTCGATGCCACCATCAGTCAGGAACAGGCCACCGTCGAGTTGCGGCAGGTGTCCACGATGTCTCACGGCCGTCCCCCTTCCTCCGAGACGTTGGACAGCGAAGCCTACGCGGAAGGGTACACGCCGCGTACTCCGCGGCCCCGCTACCCCACGATGAACGGAACGTCCAGGTGGACGCCGGCGCGTTCCAACGCGATGCTCGTCATCAGCGGCATGTCCGCCGGGCGCCGCGCGTATAACCACGACTTGTCTTCCTCAACCAGCGGCCGCGCCTCGATGTACGACCAGCCCACCACCGCCCACCGCCACGCATCGCCATGCCTCGTCGGGTCACCCGCCGGCTTGAACAGGCGGACGCGGCCCCCGGCCTCGAACTCGACGCAGCCGTTGTGGCTGCCGATCCAATGCGCGACGTCAGGCGTCTCCGTACCGTCGACCGATACGTACACGATCGCGAACGGGGTTTCCAGGTCAGGCACCATCACCCGAGTGTACCGCCGGCCGAGGGCGCTCAGAGGGTCTCCGATCGGCGGCGGTGTCGCAAAGGTGCGCGGCACGATTGCGACACGTTCACCCACACGACGGCGCCGATCACGATCGCGCCGCCCGCCACCTGCACCGCCGTCAGGCGATCGCCGAAGATGGCCGCGCTCGCGATCGTCGTCGCCACCGGTTCGCTCGTCGACAGGAGGCCGGTCAGCGAGGGGCCGACCCGCTCCAGGCCCGCGAAGAACAGCGTGAACGCCACCAGGCTGACGATGGCGACGCCGACGATCCAGATCCACCCCGCCGGCTCGAAGTCGAGCGAGAGATCGTCGGTGAGCGCGCCGTAGAGCGCGAACGTCGGAATCGCACCCGTCCCCATCAGCGCGCCGAGGACGATCGGATCGGTGCCCGTCGCGAGGTAGTCGCCGGCGAGCACGAACGCGACGTACGCCACCGCGGCACCGAGCCCGAGGGCCGCGCCGAGCGCGTCGACCGCCCCCACCCCGGGGCCGACAAGCACCAGGGCGACGCCCGCCAGGGCGATCGGGATCGCCGCTGTGCGCCGCCAGCTGAACCGGTCGCGGCCGAGCGCCACGCTCGGCAGCAGGAGCAGCGCCGGGAACAGGTACAGGAGCAGGATGGCGAGCGCCGGATCGAGCCGGTCGACGCTCGAGAAGAGCAGCAGCGCCTGCAGCGCGTAGAAGACCGCGCCGTAGACCAGGCCGCGGACGATGCCCGCGGCCGGCGGAAGCGGGCGTCGCAACGCGACGACGACGATCCAGAACAGCACCGACGCGACCACGAACCGTCCGGTCAGCAGCGTCGCGACGTGGACGTCCTGCTCGTAGGCGAGCTTCGCCGTCACCGGCGCGAACGCGAGCGCCACGCCCGACCCGAGCACGAGGGCGATGCCGCCCCGCGAGGCGATCCTGTCCGCTGCCGCTACCACTTGCGCGCGGCAGCCTACCGCTGGTAGCCTGCCGCCCTTACTGAAGTTTCAGTCATGCATCTAGCAACCTCCATGCTCGCGGCAAATGCCGCCCCCGATCCCGACTCGAAGTCGACCGAGGCCTATCGCGCGATCCGCGAGGGGATCGTCTCGCTGGAGCTCGCGCCGGCGTCGCTGCTCGACGAGGCCGCGCTCGCCGCCTCGATCGGTGTCGGCCTGACACCGGTGCGCCAGGCCCTGCGCCGGCTCGCCTGGGAGAGCCTCGTCGTCATCCTGCCGCGCCGCGGCACGTTCGTCGCCGACCTCCACCCCGACGACGTCGGCCGGATCTTCGAGATGCGCCTCGAACTCGAGTCGCTCGCCGCCGCGCTCGCCGCCCGGCGCGCCGACGCCGACGACCGCGCCGCCCTGCTCGAGATCGAGGACCGTACGCGCCGGATTCTCGCCAACGAGCCCGACGCGGCCACGCTGATGGCGCTCGACCGCGAGACGCACGGCCTGCTCTGGGCGGCGTCGGGCAACGAACAGCTCGCGCGGACGCTCGACTGGCTCTACGTCCACGTGAACCGCCTCTGGAACTACGCGCTCGCACGTATCGAGGGCATCCCCGCACTCACCGCCGACCACCTCGCGATCACCGACGCCGTGCTCTCCGGCGACGCCGCAGCCGCGCGACGGCGCATGTACGACCACGTCCAGCGCTTCCAGCTCGCCTTCCAGCGTGCCTGGGGCCCGACCAACACCGAAGGAGCCTGAGCCCGCGATGGCCCTCACCGCCCCCACTCTCGACGCCCTCCGCTCCGCCGGCCTCGCCGCCGCCGATCCGCAGATCGCCGCTCTCCTCGACGCCGAGCTCGATCGCCAGCGGGACGAGCTCGAACTGATCGCATCCGAGAACTTCACCTGGCCGTCGGTGCTCGAGGCCGTCGGCTCCGTCGGTACGAACAAGTACGCGGAGGGCTATCCCGGCCGGCGCTACTACGGCGGCTGCGGCGTCGTCGACGAGATCGAGACGATCGCGATCGCCCGCGCGAAGGAGCTGTTCGGCTGCGGCTTCGCCAACGTGCAGCCGAGCTCGGGAAGCCAGGCCAACCAGGGCGTCTACATGGCGC
>VFJZ01000020.1 GCA_009885805.1 Actinomycetota bacterium | reverse complement strand
TGGCGGGGCCTGTCCCCACTGAATCGATTCAGTGGGGACAGGCCCCGCCTGCCGTGGCTCAGAAGTGACGCCCGCCGTCCGCTGACGCATAGAGACGCCCGTTCAGACCGACCGCGAACAGCACCGCCGTGTTTCGCGGATCGACCGCGACCCGACTCGCCGACACCGCCGCCGGCGTGAACGTCTCGCCGCGGTCGCGCGAGATACGGACGACCGGCGTCGCGATCACCACGGTGTCGGCGTCGGCCAGGGCGGTTGCGACGTCGCGGACATCGGCGGGCGCCGACTCGAGACGGCGGAACGAGACACCGAGGTCGTCCGAGGCATAGAGCCCGTCGGCGCACGCCGCGAACAGGCGAACCAGGCCCAGCCGGCCCGGCTCGGAGGCAGCGGCAATCGCCCTCGGCTCAGCGCAGAGGAACGCCGCCGGCCGCTCCCACCAGTAGCGGCCACCGTCGTTCGCGTAACGCAGCGCGAAGCCGTCGTCGACGCGAACGAGCGCCCAGAGGCGGGAGTGCCGCGGGTCGGAGGCCAGCGACACGACCGACCCGGGGAACGGCCAGGCTCTCGCGAACACGACCTGCGTCGCGAGCGAGAGGTCGCGGATCTCGTAGCGAGAGCCACGCGCCACGATCGCGCGGCTGGTGGTGTAGCCGATCGCGGTCGCGCGCGAGACCGATGGACGGGCTCCCGCCCAGGACCGGCCGACGTCGAGCGTTACCCACAGGCCGCTCGCCGACCCGACGCCGATCGGCGCACGGGCATGGTTCGTAACGGTTATGAACGCGGGTTCCCCCGTGCGCGGGTGCAGGGCACGACTATCAGGCCCGGGCGGTGTGCAGGAAGCTGCGGCGAGGGCGGCCATGACGACCGCGAGCACACCCCTGTTGACCACGGGCGCACGGTACCCGACGGCCGCCCGAGCGGCGCCTTCACGGGAGCCGCTCTCGTACGATTCCGCCAGTGACGTACATCATCACCGAGCCCTGCATCGACGTGAAGGACCGCTCCTGCATCGAGGTCTGCCCGGTCGACTGCATCCACGAGTCCGATCACATGCTGGTGATCGATCCGGAGGAGTGCATCGACTGCGGCGCCTGTGAGCCGGAGTGCCCGGTCGAGGCGATCTTCCCCGAGGACGCCGTCCCCGATGCGATGGAAGCCTTCATCAAGATCAACTACGCGTACCCCGAGGGCCTCGGCGCCGTGAACGACCTCGTCACGGGCCGGATCACCGCCAGCCCGCCGCCGCCGATCCCCGGCTACCGCGAGACCTGAGCCGGCTCAGACGACGAACCGGCGCCGCTCGGCACGCGTCGGGGCGAGCCGCGGCATGACGAGATCGCCGGCGCTCTCGCTCGACGTCGCGGACATCCCACGGCGTACCTCGCGGAACGACAGCCCCTCGAGCGACAGGAAGACGAAGCCGAGGCCGGCGCCGAGCGCGACCTCGATCACCTGGAGCACCACGCCGAACGTGAACGCCGTCGTCTGGTCGATGCCGTAGCTGACGTTGAGGGCGAGGACGACGGCGACCTGGAAGACGCCGACGTTGCCGGGCGTGATCTGGACGAGCCCGACGACGTTCGACGCGACGAACACGGCGGCCGCCGCGCCGAGCGTGTGGTCGTCGATCTCGAACGCCTTCAGCGCGAGCCAGATGCCGAGGACCTGCGCGGCCCAGCTGAGAACGCCACCGCCGAGGCTGTAGGCCGCCCTGGTCGGGTCGCGCAGCAGGACGAGCCCGTCACGGAGGCCGTGCAGGACCGCCTCCGCCGACCGCAGGAACGTCCGCCAGGTGCGGGCGGCCGGGTCGTCCGGGACCAGGTCCGGATGCAGGCGTCGGCGCCAGCGCGCGACGACCTCGACGGCGACCACTCCCAGCATCAGCGCGAGGACGGCGCCACCGAGCGCCACGGCACCGTCGACGATCTGACGCGGCACGTCGGGCAGCAGGCCGATCATCAGCGCGATCACCGCGACCAGCGTGACGCCGAGGATCACCTGCTCCATCACCAGCGTGCCGGTGATGGTCGGCACCGGCAGCGTGACGCCGGAGTCCTTCGCCACCCGGCGACGCAGGACGAACATCCGGCCGACCTCGCCGAGTCGCGCAACGAGCGCCGAGTTCAACAAGAAACCGACGAAGATCGCCGGTACGACCTGGCGGTACCGGAACGGCGGGTGCCCCGGGATGGTGTCGAGCGTCGCCTTCCAGACGACGGCCTTGAACCAGACCGAGACGAAGTTCGCGGCCAGCGACGCGAGGACGAGCGGTATCGACAGCGTCTTGAAGATCTCCCAGGCCGCGATCACCTGCTCGCGGTCCGTGCGCTCGAAGATGAACGTGACGACGATCGCGACGACCGCGACGACCGCCAGGAGACGTCGTCGCGACGTCCGTCGCGGCGGTGCCACGGACGCCAGGTACGACATCGTGACCGGCTCGAGGCCGGCCGCGCGGACACCGGCGAGGATGGCCGGCAAGGCGTCCGCGGTCTGCGAACGATCGCCCGAGCCGTTGCCGTCGGCGTCGTGGAGGAGCAGGATGGCGCCGGGCCGGAGGGCGGCGATCGATCGCCGCGCGATGACGTCGGCGCCCGGGGCGGACGTGTCGAACACGCCCTTCGTCCAGCCCACGACCCGGTAGCCGAGGCGACGGGCGATCCGCACGGTGAGCGGATTCCGAAAGCCGTGCGGAGCGCGGACGAGACGCGGCGGCGGCGCCCCGGCGGCCTCGATCAGGCGCTGCGTCCGCACGAGCTCACGTGTTGTCCGGCGACGTCCCGCGAACACGAGGATCCCGTGGCTGTAGGTGTGATTGGCCACCTCGTGGCCCTCGCTGACGATGCGTCGCATGATGTCCGGGTACTGCTCGGCGTGCCGGCCGAGGACGAAGAACGTCGCCCGTGCGCCCGCGTCACGGAGGGCGTCGAGCACCCGCGGCGTCGTGTCCGGCGACGGCCCGTCGTCGAAGGTCAGCGCGACGATCGGCTCGTGGACTCCACTGCCGTCGATGACGCGGCCGAAGATCGGTCGGTTCGCACCGAAGCAGCCGACGGTGACGATGATCAGGCCGCTGAAGAACGCGACGTCGATCAGCCACGCCGCCCAGCCGATGCCGAGCCCGACCACCGTCACGTCGAGCGCAGCCAGCGCGCCGACGCCGGCGACGGCACACGCCACGTACCTGACCACCGTCTCCCGCTTGGTCATCCGCTAGCCACGCCTTCGCATCAGGTCCAGGTAGAAGGCCTCAAGTTGCGCGGCGACGCGCGGCCAGGCGTAGAGATTGACGGCCGTCCGCCGTCCCTCCCGACCCATCCGGGCCCGCTCGGCCGGGCGATCGAGCAGGTAGAGGAGCGCCTCGGCGAACCGCACGTCGTCGTCCGCAGGATGGACCGACAGGCCCTGCCGACCATGCTCCATCAGCAGCTGGAAACCCGAGATCCGGCTCGCGACGACCGGACGGCCGCAACTCATCGCCTCGAGCAACACCATTCCGAACGACGCCCGGTTACAGGGCGTGCAATGAACGTCAGCGGACGTGTAGTACCGGGGCCGGTCCCAGTTGACCCGACCCGCCCAGACGATGTCGGACTGAAGCGCGGCCGGAACGCGCTTCTGGTAGAAGCTCCGCAGCGGACCGTCGCCCACGACGACGAGGCGAACCTCGGGCCCCCACTCGCGCCGCACCCGCGCGAACGCATCCAGCATCGTTCCGAGCCCGTTGCGTGGATCGAAGCGGCCGAGGAACAGGATGTTGGACTTGCCGTCTCGCAACGACGGTATCGGGTCCGCATCGGGGCTGAAGTGGCGCTCGTCAATGCCGTTCGGGATGACCGTGTAGTCGAACTTGAAGTACGGCGCAAGCGACCCGATGCAGGCCTCGGAGACGACGATCTTGCCGTCGAGGCGCGCGATCGACGTGCGCAGGAGACGCCCGAAGACGTCGAGCAGCGGGCCGGGCGCGAAGACGGAGTGAAACGTGCCGACGGTGATCGCCGACGGCGGCGCGGCGAAGGGGGCGACGAGGACGAAGCTCGGGTTGTACGGCGCGTGCGTGTGGATCACGTCGAAGCGCCGCGACCGGAACAGGCGCTTCAGCTTCGACAGCAGCCGGAAGTCGACCGTGTGCAGGGTCTGGGAGGCGTTGCCGTAGAGGCGGAGCGCCTGCCCGAGGCGCAGCACTTCGAAGGTCACGTGCTCGTCGGGGCGGTAGCCCTCGTCCGCGACGGCGGCCGGGCGGAAGATGTTGCCGGTCACGACCGTGACCTCGTGACCCATGGCCGTCAACTGCGTGGCCTGACCGTGAACGTGCTCGGTGATGCCACCGAGCTGCGGATAGTAGTAGTCCGTTACGATCGCGATGCGCACGCCGCAGCATGCTACTAGAGGGCCATCATTGGCACTGTCTCGACGTGAGTGCCAATGGCCGCTATACTGGGCGCGTGCCGATCTACGAGTACCGCTGCGAGCACGGCCACCAGTTCGAGGTCATCCAGCGCTTCTCCGACGACCCGCTCGTCACCTGCAACGAGTGCGGCGCGCCGGTCCGGAAGATCCTGACGGCACCGGCGATCCACTTCAAGGGATCGGGCTTCCACAACACCGACTACGCGCGCCGCAACGGATCGAAGAGCGGCGTCGAGACTGGCGGCTCGAGCGGCGACGGTGGATCCGGCGGCGAGGGATCGAGGAGTGAGACCGGCTCGACCGCTGCCGGGAAGGGCGAGTCGACCTCGACGTCGACCTCGACCTCGGCGACGTCGTCGTCCCCGGCATCGTCTTCGACGCCACCGCCGGCGAAGCGCGATTGATGCTGCGGCGGACGCTCGCCGCCGCCGCTGCCAGCCTGCTCGTCGGCGCCTGCGGCGGCGACCCCGCGAAGGTCGACGCGGCATCTGTCGAAGAGGCGATCCGCGCTGACGTCACGCGCCAGGGTGGCGCGCTGGCGACGATCGAGTGCCCGCAGGGCGTTCGCGCCGAACCCGGTCAGACCTTCGATTGCTCGATCACCCTGGCGGACGGCGACGACGCGGTTGCACACGTCACGATGACGACGCGCGACCGCTTCGACTTCCGGACGGAACGAGTGTCAGCCCCGTAGGAGATTCGCCGCGACGTCCGATTCGCGCCGGTCGAGGGCTCGCACGAGCGCCTCGACCACGTCCCCGTCGAGGTGGGTGCCGACGCTCTCGCGCAGCTCCTCGATCGCGATCTGCTGAGACCTGCTGCGCCGATACGGCCGGTCGACCGTGATCGCGGAGTAGGCGTCGGCGGCGGCGATGATGCGCGCCTCGATGGGGATCGCGTCGCCGGCCAGGCCGTCCGGATAGCCGGTGCCGTCGACGCGCTCGTGGTGGTGACGCACGGCCGGGGCCGCCTCGGCGAGCCCGTCCACCCGTGACACGAGCAGCTCGCCGATCACGCTGTGCGTGTGCATCACCGCCCACTCGTCGTCGTCGAGCGCGCCCGGCTTGGCGAGGATTCTGTCCGGGATGGCGATCTTGCCGACGTCGTGCAGCCAGCCGCCCAGCCGGCAGCGCAGAACCGCTTCCTCGCTCAGGCCGTACGCCCGGGCCACCTCGCCTGAGAGGTCCGCCACCTGTTGCGAGTGCAGCTCCGGCATCCCCTCGCGGACCGCCGCCGACAGCGCCAGCACCTGGGCGAGCCGCATCGCCTCCGGCTCCTCCGCCACGAAGTCCTCGACCGTCATCTGGGTGAAGAGCCGGACGCGGTTGCGCCCGCGGTGCTTGGCGGAGTACAGGGCGCGGTCGGCGGCGTCGACGATCCCCTCGACCGACCACAGCGCGTCGCCGGCGCGGACGCCGCCGACGGAGATCGTGACCGGCAGGAGCAGGTCGGGGCCGGCCGCGATCGGCGTAGCGGAGATCGCGGTCAGGAGGGCGTGACCAGCGGTGGCGAGGTCGGCGTCGTTACTCATCGCGGGCACGACGACGACGAACTCCTCGCCGCCCCAGCGAGCGACGACGTCGTACTCGCGCACCGCCGACCGGAGCCGGCGCGCGACCTCGACCAGCACCGCGTCGCCGGCCTGGTGCCCGTACGTGTCGTTCACGCGCTTGAAGCGGTCGGCATCGACCAACAGCACGCCGGGGACGTGCCCCTCCCGCTCGGCGCGACGCAGCTCGGCGGTCAGCATCTCGATGCAGCCCCGGCGGTTGAGCAGGCCGGTCAGCCCGTCGGTCCGGGAGCGCTCCTCGGCGTCGCGCTCGCGTTCCTCGGCGAGCCCCCGCGTCATCGCTCGCCGCCGCCGCAGCGAGTGCCAGGCGAAGAGGACGAGTCCGAGTGCGAGGATCGCAGCGCCGACGGCGCCCGACGAGAACCCGGCGGCCGACAGGAACGGCGACGACGCTGCGGAGACGACGACGTACCAGCGGTTGTCGTTCTTGGCGCTCTGCGCCATTCTATGGACGGAGTGCCGACGCTCGCCGGCGGTGACGAGGCCGTCCTCCGTCTGCCCGACGACCGCGCGGAACGTCCCGTCGTCCGGCACGCCGAGCACGGCGTCAAGCCGCTGCTCGAACCGCGCGGCGATCAGGACCGTGCCCGTCGCGTCGAAGAAACGCACCTGCTGGTCGCTGCCCGTCGTCGCCACGGGCTCGCGCAGGAAGCTCTCGAGGGTGACCTCGTAGTAGACGATCCCGAGCCGGCGCCCGTTGCGGGAATCGACCGGCGTCGAGCTCGCGATCACCCACTCGGCGGTGGCGGGGGATCGGTACGGCACCGAGAGGTGCACCTCGCCGTTCGCGAGCGCCAGCGACGGCGCGAAGAAGATGGCGGCCGTCTCGTCAAGCGATAGGTCGCCCGGCGAGATGTGCACGCCGTTGACGACGCAGGCGTTCTCCGAGCCGCCGGCGTCGATGAAGCAGGCCCGGCCGACCGAGTCCGGATCGAGGAGGTCGAGGTAGGCGAGCGCCTCCCGCACTTGGGCGGTCCGGTACTGATCGGCGATGCGTTCGGCGCGAGACACGTCGCCGTCGTAGAGCGACACGAAGGCCGAGTTGCGCGCCGTCAGCAGGATCATGTAGCGGACGCGATCGAAGCTCGCCTCGAGGTGCGCGATCTCGCCCAGCGCGGATCGGTCGATGATGCGATCCCGCTGCTCGCCCGCGTTTTCGCGCTCCGCGCCGACCGTCTTCGCCGCGAACGCGGACAGGATGACGGCGCCGATGATCGCGAGGATGACTGGAATACGCCCGCGCATTTCTAGCGGCATCGACAGGCGCCGGCACTGACTTGAGCAGACCGGCGGCCGCTGCCGCTACGAGCAGCCCGGAGCGAACGGGTCGGAGCGCACCGGGCTCGGCGCCGTCTCGCCGAGGAACGCGGCGACGACGTCGCGGTTCTCGGCGACACCGGCCAGGTAGGAAGCGCCACTGAGCACGACCGGATCGCCGCCGAGGTGGCAGGCCAGGTGGCGGTCGGCCCGGAAGTCGACCCAGCCCAGCTGGATGATCTGCGCGGCGCTGAGGTCGGTCGCCAGCGGCTCGGCAGCCGCCGCGCCGACCGAGCGCAGACGAAGCAGCGTCCCCGCCGAGACGAGCTCCTGCTTCAGCGCCGTCATGACCCGCTGCTGACGCTGGACACGGGTGACATCGGAGTCGGCCGGGTCGTCGGCGTTCTTGCGGATCCGCGCGTAGGCGAGCGCGCGCGTGCCGTTCAGGTGCAGCGGTCCGCGCTTGAAATGGTATGTGTGTCCATCGAAGTCGGACGAGAGCCGCTCGCGGTTGACGAGGTCGACACCACCGACCGCGTCGATCAGACGGCGGAACCCGTCGAACGACACGATCACGACGTGGTTGACGCGGACGCCGGTGAGGTCGCGGACGGTCTCGATCGCGAGGGCGGCGCCGCCGTTCGCGTAGGCCGCGTTGATTCGGTCCGAGCCGACGCCCGGGATGTCGACCCTGAGGTCGCGTGGGATCGCGAGCGAGGCGACGAGGTGGCGGCCCGGGTCGAGCCGGACGAGCTGCATCGAGTCGCTGCGCCCGGTGCGATCGCGGCCGAGCACCAGGATCGTGGTCGGCCGTGAGATCAGGAGCCCGCCCGGCCGGTCGAGCACCGGCCCGACCGGGTTCGACCGGGTCAGTCGTTCGAGACGGTCGTTCGCGCGCTGGACCGATCGGTCGAACGCGCGGTAGCCGACGCCGAGCCACCCGACCAGGCCGACCACGAGCAGCAACGATCCCCACCCGATCACCCGCCGCCAGGGCGGACGACGACGTGGCCGTGGCGCCGACGGCGGCGCCCCGTCCGGCGGCAGCACGACCGGGCTCCGCCGCTCCCCGGGCTCAGCCGCCGGTGCGGCGCCCGGCAGATCGAGAACCGGATCGCCTGGCCGCGCCTCGCCGGCGCGCCCGCCGCGGTAGACCCGGTACGGGTGGTCGGCCATTCGCCGGAGCGTAGCCGCCGTCGCTATCGTGACCGGCGATGCGTTGCGCGATCGGAATCGACCTCGGCGGGACGAAGGTCCGGGCCGGGCTCGTCCGGGACGACGGCCTCGTCCTGCGCGCGACCGACGAGGCGACCGATCGCGGCGGTGCCGCTGCGATCGTCGCGCAACTCGTGCGCGTCGCGACCGCCCTCGCCGGGGACGACGACGTCACCGGCGTCGGCGTCGGCGTCCCCGGGACGGTCGACCGCGCGACCGGAACGCTCGTCCAGGCCGTCAACCTCGACCTCCACGACGTGCCGCTGCGGAATCTGCTCGGCGAGGCCCTGCCAGGACCGGTTCAGGTCGAGAACGACGGTGGCTGCGCCGCGCTCGGCGAGCATCGGTTCGGCGCCGCCGCCGGCACGAGCGACTCCGTCATGCTGACCCTCGGCACGGGCGTGGGCGGCGGCATCGTCGCCGCCGGCCGGCTCTACGCCGGTGCCACCGGGACGGGCGCCGAACTCGGACACATCGTGATCGTCCGCGATGGCCTGCCCTGTCAGGGCTCCTGCCCTGGTCACGGCCATCTCGAGGCCTACTGCTCGGGGACGGCGCTGGCGGCCCGCGGCCGCGAGGCCGGGTTCGCCGACGCCGCCGAGGTGCTGCACGCAGCCGGGAGCGGCGACGACGCTGCGCTCGCTCTGGTCGACGACCTGGCGCGCTCGCTCGGCGCCGGCCTCGTGACGCTGGCAAACGCTCTCGGCCCGCAGGTGATCGTCGTCGGCGGTGGCCTCGGCGAGGCGGCGTCGGCGTTGATCCTGCCTCGTGCGACGGCGATCCTCCGGGCCGAGGCCCTGCCGCCGAACGGTGACGCGAGCGTCCGACCCGCACTGCTCGGCAACGACGCCGGCATGATCGGCGCGGCCTGCCTGGCACTGGCGTGACCGGGACGCTCCTCGTCTGCGGCACGCCGATCGGCAACCTCGGCGATGTCAGCGGACGGCTGCGCGAGGCGCTCGCCAGCGCTGACACGATCGCGTGTGAGGACACCCGCCGCACGCGGGCGCTCCTCAGTGCACTCGGAATCCCCGCACCCGCGCTCGTACGCCTCGACGCGAACGCCGAGGAGCGTGCGGCGCCGCGTCTGGTGGAGCGCCTCGTGCGCGGCGAGCGCGTGGCGCTCGTCTGCGACGCAGGCATGCCGGGCGTCGCCGATCCGGGCGGTGCGCTGATCCGCGCAGCCCTGGCGTCCGACGCCGCCGTGCTCGTCGTCCCTGGCCCGTCCGCGGTCACGGCCTCGCTGGCGCTCGCGGGGCTCCCGGGCGACGGCTTCGTGTTCGTCGGCTTCCTGCCGCGGTCGGGCGGGGCACTCATGGCCCGGCTCGACTCGGCCGGGCGGAGCGGACTCGCGATCGTCGCCTTCGAGGCGCCCGGCCGCCTGCCGCGAACGCTCGCGGTCCTCGCGAAGCGCGACCCGGGACGAGCGATCGTCGTCTGCCGGGAGCTGACAAAACTCCACGAGGAGGCGGTGCGCGGCACGGCCGCGGAGGTCGCGGCGCACTTCGCGGAGCCGCCACCGGGCGAGGTAACCCTGGTCTTGGCACCGGTCGCCCCGGCAGCGGCGACCGGCCCCGACAGCGCCGACCTGGACGCCGCGTTGCGGGATCTGCGCGAGGCGGTCGGCGCCCGCCGCGCGTCCGAGATCGCGGCGCGGCTGACCGGGCTCCCCCGGCGAGACCTGTACGAGCGGCTCGGTACCATGTGCCGGTGAGTTCCTACGTCACGACGCCGATCTACTACGTCAACGCGAACCCGCACCTGGGCCACGCGTACACGACGATCGCGGCCGACGTCTGGGCGCGGCACCGTCGCCAGCGCGGCGAGGACGTCTTCTTTCTCACCGGCACCGACGAGCACGGCTCGAAGGTCGCCCGCAGTGCGGCAGCGGCAGGCCTCTCCCCGAAGGAGTTCTGCGACCTGATCGCGGGCGTCTTCCGCTCACTCGCCGCCGACCTGCACGCAACGAACGACTTCTTCATCCGCACGTCCGACCCCGAGCACGAGGTTTTCGTGCAGCGCTTCGTCGAGCGGATGAAGGCGGCCGGCGACGTCTACGAGGCGCTCTACGCCGGTCTCTACTGCACAGGCTGCGAGGCGTTCTACACCGAGGATGACCTGAACGACGGACTGTGCCCGCAGCACGGCACACGCCCCGAGTGGCTCGAGGAGCGCAACTGGTTCTTCCGCCTCAGCGCCTACGGCGAACGGCTGCGGGCGCTGTACGCCGAGCGTCCGGACTACGTCCTGCCGCGCACCCGCTACAACGAGGCGCTGGCATTCATCGACGGCGGCCTGCAGGACATCTCGTTGTCGCGAAGCTCGATCGAGTGGGGCGTGCCGGTGCCGTGGGATCCCGACCAGGTGATCTACGTCTGGATCGACGCGCTCATCAACTACGCCTCGGCGCTGACCTATGCTCGGCCTGGCGAGGATCTCACCGCGCAGCACTGGCCGCCGCGCTGGCAGGTGCTGGCGAAGGACATCCTCAAGTTCCACGCCGTCATCTGGCCCGCGATGCTGATGAGCGCCGGCTACGCCGTGCCCGAGCAGCTCCTGATCCACGGCTATCTGACGGTGCGCGACGCGAAGATGTCGAAGTCGGTCGGGAACGTCCTCGATCCGTTCCTCGTCATCAACACGTACGGGCTCGACGCACTGCGCTTCTACGTCCTGAAAGACGTGCGCTTCGGCAGCGACGGCGACGTCTCGTACGAGCGGGTGCATGATCGCTACAACCACGAGCTCGCGAATGACCTCGGCAACCTCGTCTCGCGGACGGTGGCGATGGTCGGCCGCTATCGCAGCGGGGCGGCGCCGGCGGCCGCACCCGACGCTGCCGTCCGCGACCTCCTGGTCGCGGTCGGCGCGCGGGTGGCAGACCACCTCGACCGGTTCGAGCTGACCGAGGCGCTCGAGGCGACGTGGGAGGCGGTGCGGGCGCTCAACCGCTTCGTCGAGGAACGCGCGCCGTGGAAACTGGCGAAGGACCCGGCGGCCGCCGCCGAACTCGACGTCGCCCTCTACACCCTCCTCGACGGGCTGCGGGTCATCGCCGTTCTGCTGGCAGCATTCATCCCGGACGCGGCGAGGAGCATCCTGATCGCCGTCGGCGCCGAGACGGCCAGCGGTTGGGAGGAGATCGCGCCGGGAAGGCTCCCGGTAGGCGCCGCGTCCCGGCTCGACGGGCCGTTGTTTCCGCGCATCGACGCGCCGCCAGCTTGATCGACACGCACACCCACGTCACGAGCTGCCGCGACGAGCCGGCAGTGGTGATCGCGCGCGCCCGCACGGCCGGGGTCGACCGTTTCGTCACGATCGGGTCGTCGGCGACCGAGATGGCGGCCGCGGCCGCGGTCGCCGACGCCTTCGACGGCGTCTACATGACCGCCGGGCTGCATCCCCACGAGGCGGCCGACTGGTCCGACGCGCTGGCGGCTGAGATCCGCCGCCGCTCGGCGCACCCTCGGTGCGTCGCAATCGGGGAGACGGGCCTCGACTGGTTTCGCGATCGCGCGCCGCGGGCCGCTCAGGTCACAGCGTTCCGCGGCCAACTCGCGCTCGCTCGCGAACTCGCGCTGCCGGTCGTCATCCACTGCCGTGAGGCCGAGGACGATTGCCTCGCCATCCTCGCCGAGGAGGCTCCGCCGACGGTCGTCATGCACTGCTTCGCGGCGACGAGCCGCCTCGCCGACGTCGTCGCGCGCGGCTGGTACTGCTCGTTCGCGGGCAACGTCACCTATCCGAGCGCAACGGCGCTGCAGGATGCAGCCCGGCAGGTTCCTGACGACCTCCTGCTCCTGGAGACCGACGCGCCGTACCTCTCCCCCGTCCCGCATCGCGGGCGGCCGAACGAGCCGGCGTACGTGATGGAGACGCTGCGGATGGTCGCCGCGCTGCGCTCCACGACGCCCGAGACGCTCGGGGAACTGGTCGACGCGAACGCGACCCGAGCCTTCTGCCTCGGGTGACCGCGCCGCGTCAGATCACCCTCGCCAGGCTGGCCGAACTCGGCGTGGTGCCGGACACCCGCCTCGGCCAGCACTTCCTGATCGATGACAACCTCGTACGTGTCGCGCTGAGGCTCGCGCAGCTGACGCCGGACGACGTCGTGCTCGAGGTCGGGCCCGGCCTGGGCGTCCTGACCGCACCCCTCGCCGACAGCTGCCGCCATGTTCACGCGGTCGAGATCGACCGGCGACTGGAACCGGCACTGACCGCGACGCTGGGCGATCGCACCGACGTCACGCTGCACTGGGCGGACGCGATGACGCTCGACGCCTCCGCGCTGGATCCGGTGCCGACCGCGTTCGTCTCGAACCTGCCGTACCACGTCGCAACATCGCTCGTCGCCGAGTCGCTCGGCTCGCTGCCGACCGTAACGCGGTGGGCCGTGATGGTGCAGCGAGAGGCGGGTGAACGGTTCTTCGCCGCACAGTCGACGCCGGCCTATGGCGGCGTGTCGGTACTGGTGCAGTTGGCGTGCACGCGGACCGGGACCCACCGCGTCTCGCGGACGGTGTTCGCACCGCCGCCGAACGTCGATTCAGTCCTCCTCGGGTTCCGGCGCTCGGCCGGCTGGGACGCACTCGCGCCGCGCTGGCCGGCGGTCGTGCAGGTCGTCCACGCCGCGTTCGGCCATCGCCGCAAGACGCTCGTGAACGCGCTGGTGCTCTCTGGACTCGCCGACCGGGGGGCGGCCGAAAAGGCGATCACCGGTCTCGGGCTCGATCTGCGCACCCGGGCGGAGGCGCTCGCGCCTGCGACCTTCATCGAGCTTGAAGCCGCGCTCCGACCGGGCCGCTGATGGACGCCGTGCTCGAACAGGCGGCCGCGAAGGTGAACCTCGTCCTGCGGGTCGGCGCGCGGCGACCGGACGGTTATCACGAGATCGTGTCGCTGATGGCGCGCATCGATCTCGCCGACCGGTTGTCCGTGCGCCGCGCTGAGCGCACCGTCGTCCGCTGCCCGGCGCTGCCGGAGGGCGACACCCTCGTCACGCGCGCGCTGGTGGCCTTCTCCGACGCGACGGGGTGCGGCGGCGGGTTCCACGTGACCATCCACAAGGAGATCCCGGTCGGCGCCGGGCTCGGCGGCGGCTCATCGGACGCCGCTGCCGCGCTCCGCGCCGCGAACCGCCTCTGCGGCGAGCCGCTCGACGGCGAGAGCTTGATGGCGCTGGGCGCGACGATCGGCTCCGACGTGTCGTTCTTCCTCGGGGCGCCAGTCGCGGTTGTCCGCGGGCGCGGGGAGATCGTCGAGCCGGTGCCACCGCTGCCGGCCGCGGCCCTTGCAATCGCCCATCCGGGCCGGCCGCTCGCGACGAGGGACGTGTATCAGTTGTACCGACCGTCCCGTGCACTTGGGCATGAGCTGGCCGGCCCGGCGACCTTCGACGAACTCGCGGCGCTGGTCGAGAACGACCTCGGGCCGACGGCCGAGAGGCTCGAGCCCGGCTGCCGCGTGATCCGTGAGGCGCTCGTCGCGCGCGGCGCGCTCGCGGCGGCGGTCTCGGGCTCCGGATCGGCGGTCTTCGGTCTCTTCACGACGCTGGCGGACGCAGGCGCGGCGCTCGTCGATCTCGAAGGAGCGACCTGGTCGCGAGCGGCTACCCTGTGCTCGCTGTGAAGCGCATCGAGGTTGACCCGGCCGACGTCCGCATCGTCGGGATCGGCCAGCGAGGACCGGCGCCGACGACCGGCCCGGGAGCCTGGTTGCGTCGGTACCGCCTGCGGCTGGCGGGCGCTCTTGCCATCGCGGAGGCGGTGTTGTGGGCGTTCCACGTCTCGAAACTGCTGCTGCTCGGGATCGCGGCGGCCGCCGTCGCCGTCCACTTTCTGATCACGCCGCGTCTGGGCTCGTACACGCTGCGGCAGCTGTCGTGGATCGTCGCGTTCGCACAGGCGCTGATCGCAATCGGATCCGTCCTCCTCGTCGTCTTCACCACCGTGGTCGCGATCATCGTCTTCGGCGGCCTGGTGCTGCTCGTCGTCGGCGGCGTCGCGGCCTTGCTCGGCGACCGTCGGTGATCGCCGACCTCCACTCCGACCTGCTGCTCGACATCGCGGAGCGACGGTTCGGTGGCGAGCGCGACGTCTTCCGCCAGCGGCACCTGCCGGCGCTCGCTGCTGCCGGCATTCGCGTCCAGATGCTCGCCGTCTACGCGCCGACGGCGTACCTGCCGGATCTCGCGCTCCGGCATGCGCTGCGTCTGATCGACGCGGCCTACCGCGAGCAGGACGAGTCCGAGGGAGCGCTGCGGATCGTCACGACTGCCGCCGGGCTCGACGAGGCGCTGGAGGCCGGCGCGATCGCAGGCATCCTCTCACTCGAGGGTGCGGAGCCGCTCGGCCGCGAACCTGACCTCGTCCATCTGTTCGCTCGACTCGGGATCCGCTCGATCGGCCTGACCTGGAACCGCGCGAACGACTTCGCGGACGGCGCGACCGAGGATCGCGGCGCCGGCATCACGCCCCTCGGCCGGCATCTGCTCGGGGAGATGGCCGCGGCTGGAGTGGCGCTCGATCTGTCGCACCTGACCCCGCGCGGTGCGCATGACGGCATCGAGCACGCACCTGGGCCAGTCTTCGCGTCGCACTCGAACGCAGCGGCGGTGTACGGCACGCTCCGGAACCTGGACGACGAGATCCTGCGTGGCGTCGCCGGACGCGGCGGCGTCGTCGGCATCAACCTGCTCCCCGTATTTCTGGGGCCGGGCGGCGGCGGCGCGGCGGCGGCGGCGCACCACGCCCATCTCGTCGCCATCGACCCGGCGCTTCCCGCGATCGGCGCCGACTTCGTCGGCTTCTTCGACGCGATGGGCCCGCCCGAGCCGCCGCACCTGCGCCCACCGCAGGGCGTTGACACGACGCTCGCGGACGCCGCCGAACCGCCCCGCGAGACGGCGTACGCCGCGGTCCGTGACGCGGTCACCGCTTCGTCGGGGTCTGCCGCGTCCGACGCGCTGCTGCACGGCAACGCGTTGCGCTTCCTCCGCGGCGTCCTCAGCGGCTGACGGTGTCGCGTGGCGGCGCTGGTTTCGCTCATCGCTCCGCGATGGCAGGCGACTGCCGGGTCATGTAACTCGTTTAACCGGGAAATGCAGGACCGTTCAAGTGCACGGCGCGCGCCGTGCACTTGGCCGGGAGGCTCGCCCCCACCCGCCACGTGACGTCTGCGTAGGGACGTGCGTTGGCGAGAGTCAACCGCCTACCGCCCGACGCTTGAATGAGCGGCGGGCACCGGTCACGATTGCTCCGCCGATGCCACTTGAATACGACCGGGACTGGGACGAGTCACTCGATGACGGGCCCATCGTCTAGACCGAGGGCGAGATCGCCGATGTCATCGCCGACCTGTTTGACGAGCATCGCGCTCGCGTCTTCCGCGCGAAGGTCCAGGCGTGGAGCCACCGGCACTGGCCGGATGCCGAGAGGCGAGCGCCTCGTGTCGGGCAGGAAGCGCGCGAGCACGCGGACGGGAGTCGCGACAGCGCCGCCGTCGTCTGGGCGGCAACTTGTGCCGAGATCATCTGCAAGGAACTGACGCTCAGGCCGATCTTCGTCGGACTCTTGCTCGGAGAGTCCTGGGCGGTCAAGCTCATAGAGCGTCTGTTCCGAGGCGCTGGCTCGGATGACTCGACCCGCAAGCTGGCGCAGCACGTGATCTTGACGGTTGTCAACGTCGACGTCGGGACGACGATCGGTCCGCGTGGGAAGGTCAGCTGGAACGAGCTTGGCGGCCTGTGGACGCACCGAAATCGGATCGTCCACGCCGGCGAAATGGCACAGCCTGGCGAGGGCGCCGCGGCGGTCGATCTCGTCGCTGGCCTCTGGACGTGCCTCGTGCCGGCCATGCGCGACCTGTGCGGCGTCCGTGACAGCCCCGGCTACACGCCGCCTTCCGCTGCGTAGGAAGCCGGGTGAGGCCGGCTGATCCGACGGTCAGCGGGCGCCGTTGCGCGCTCCCGCAGGGCGGACCGCGCCGACAAGGTGCCGCTGGCCAAGGACCTCGCTGAGCGTCGCTCACCGTCGCCGCAGCAAGGGTTGAACGTGACGACCCATCTCCTCATTTAGCCGACGCGGCTCGTGCACTTGGCCAGGTGGTCGCTCACTTGGCCGACATGGCCCGTGCACTTGGCCAGGTGGTCGCTCACTTGGCCGACATGGCCCGTGCACTTGGCCGGGGGTACAAGCTCGCCCAGATGGGTCGAACTCGGCGGTCACGGCTCCGTACGACCACAATCGCAGCGCCGAATTGTCAGTCGCAGGCGCCGGGCCTGGCCGCACTCCGGAGGGCGGTCCATGCTGCGGCGGCCCGCTGGGTCTGCGGGCGGGGCTGGACCTGAAAATTGATCGATAGATCCCGCGTCTGGTCGTCCCGTTGTGTGGCCGGGGACGACCTGATCTGGATCAGGCGGCCGGCGGCTTGGGGTCTGGCGGAGTGCCGGGGCCGCGGCGCTCGTGGCGGGCGAGGTCGGCGTGACGTTCACGCCGGTTGAGGTGCGTGGTGACGCGGCGATCCTTGAGGGGCGGGGTCCGGACCGGTGGAGGCGGCGGTGCCGGTCGCGGCGTCAGCCAGCGACGCTGCCGCCACCAGCGACGGACCGTCTGGCGGCTCGGTGGCTTCACCGCGTCGCGGAACGGCGCATGCAGGGCGAGTACGACCGCCTCGCCATCGTGGTACGTGCCGCCCGCCGCCCAGCGCTCCTCGGCGGCAGTGCGCAGGTGCGGCCAGGCGTACGAGCCGGGTCGCGCGCGCGGCGTCGGCGTCAGCATCAGGCGGACGTCCTCGACGAACCCGCGCAACGCCTCACTGAAACGGCGGCTGTGCAGACCGAGGCTGCCGTAGACCGTGCTCACCGCAGCGAGGAAGTCGCGGCCGCCGCGGCTCTGGATGAACGCCGGGTCACGGTGATCGTCGCAGAGCGCGAGCGTCACGCCGAACCGGAGCGGTACGACCTGCCCGCTCACCGCCTTCGGGAAGCAACAGACGCACTTCGGAGCACCCTTGCGTGACGAACCACCGTCGGCGCGAGAACCCTTGTAGGCGCGCACAGGGCCGCGCTGCCACGACGCCCAGGTCGCGACGGCAGTTGCCTGGTTCGGATCATCGGTAGCAGTCATGACGCCAGACTGGCAACGGCGCCTCGCACGCGGGACGCGCGGAATCCGACGAGTCAGGGCCAGAGGCTCCCGGGACTCCCGACGACCTCCAGGCGAATCACACGCGCTGTCCCATCGCCCGCGACGGCGACGACGACAGCCGGCGGCTCGGCCGCTGGCGGGATCGGCGGCGTGCTGCTCGACAGGTAGGCGCGCTCGATGTCGGGGAAGCGGACGAACAGGGGATCGCCTTCCTCGACGACGATCGCCCTGATCCGTACGAGCTCGGTGTCGTCGTCGCCGGCGAGGCGCGTCGGCTCCCACAACTCGGCCGGGCCACCGCGCGGCTCGAGGACCACGAGGACCTCGTCGCCCGCGAGCGGATACACATCGCCGTCGCCGCCGACCGCGACCTCCCCGTCGGCGTAGGAAAGGGTCATGTACTGACCACGCAGCACGTCGTGCGGATCGACGGGCGCCGACGCGAGCCGCACCGTCTGCGACTCGCGGAGGCGGACCTCCTCACGGGCGACGAGACCGGCGAAGACGACCGCCTGGGCGACGAGGACAGCGATGATCGCCGTGCGGCGTCTCATGGGCTTCTCCGCCGCGAGGCGACGCGCTCGGCGACGACCGTCGACGCGACGAGAACGACGCCACCGACGACGAACGCGATCCCGGTCAGGCCGACCTCGTCGAGATTCGCGACGTAGCGCGCGATCAGCAGCGAGGCCGCGAGCACGACCCCGGCAGCGACGACGACCGGGCGGCGGACGGCAAGTCCCACCCACACCGCCCCGGCCGCCGCGAGGGCCCCGAAACCGCGGAACGCCCACGCCACACGAAGCGGGTCGTCGTACGCGAAGCGAAGGGCGAGCGGCATCAGCGCGAGCGCGAGGCCAGATGCAGCAAGGGTTGCCAGCGGAATCCGGGCGTCGCCGCCCGCTCGCCAGGCGAGGACGAGCGCGCCGGCCGCGATCAACGCCAGGAACCCGACGAGAACCGCAGCCGCCATCGGGAGCCCCGGATCGAACCCCTCATCGCCGTCGATCTCCACCAGGAAGTCCTCCAGGCCGAGTGGCACGAGCGCGACGACGACGAGCGGGAACCCGATCGCCTCGAGCGGGGTTGCGAAGCGGGCGAGCCGGAGCCCGCGGAGACAACCGGCCGAGGCGACGAGCCCGACACCGACCGCGAGCAGGGCCGCGAAGGTCTCCGTCGACGAGAGTCCGAGGTGCGACTCCTCGGCCGTGGCTGCGTCGGCGACGAGCGCGGCCACGATGCTGAGAGCCGCGACGGCGAGCGGCCATTGCATCGACATCGCCGCGGCGATTCCGATCGCGACGACCGCACCAGCGGCGAAGAGCACCGCGAGCGAGACCGGGACGTGGTACTGCTGGCTGATCAGGGCCAGCGTCGACGTGGCGCCCGCAGCGCCCGCGGTGACGAGGGCGTGGCCCAGGCGGGGACGTCCGCGGGAGGCGGCGAACGCGCCGACGACCTGGACGAGCAACGTAAGCGCCGCTGCGATCCCGACGCGTTCGAGACGGTCGAGGACATCCCAGTTCGCCGCGACCGTCAGCGAGACGCCGCCGGCGAGGAGCGCCGCGGCGAAGGCGCCGAGCACGACTGCCGCCCGCCCCGCGACCGAATCACGCTCGACCCGATCCAGGATGCCGGTCCGCTGCTCCGCCGAGATGACGCCCGCCTCAACCCACGACGTGGATTCGACCTCGAGTCGCTCGCGGTATCGCATCGGCCAATCTGTACACCGACCCGGTCGTCCCCGGCGTCGGAGACGACGAACGGTCTCCTAGCGCCGCTGAGCGGGCGTCGTCACGCGATCCCGCCCTGCGGCGCGGGCGCCGGCAGCGGGCTGCCAGGCAGACCGGCCCGCGCGACACCAATGTTGTAGGCGCGCGGCGCGACGTCGTTCGCAGCGTCGGCGTAGAAGAGGCTGGCGATCGCCTGGATATGGTCACGGCCGATGCCGAGCTCCGTCTGGCCGCCGCCGTAGAGCGCGATCCCCCGGTCCTGGCAGTACTCGATCGTCGCCAGCAGGTTCGCGACCGGCCCGAACCGCGACGGCTTGATGTTCATGCGACTCGGCCTGAACGGCAGGGCGTCGATGTCCGCGACGCCGTGGATGATCGCGTCGAACGCGAGGCGATGCTCGCGGCCGCGGAACAGGTCAAGCCAGCCGTCGGCAATCCAGGCGTCCTCGATCGTGGTGTCATCGCCGAAGCGATCCCGGCAGGCCACGTACAGACGCTCGTCGGGCGGGCCGCCGACATCGACGTCCGGCGGGTAGTGCGCCTTCAGGTCGAGGACCCGCACGCGACCACCGGCGGCCAACTCGTCGAGGTAGGTGTCGTCCCAGTCGGGTTCCGGGTCGAGCTTGAACTCCAGGGTCGAATCGACCGCCAGCCACGTCCGCGCGTCCTGGCGCGTCGACATGCAGAAGCGGACCGGGCGGTAGGCGAGACCGAGCAGCGCTCCGAGCGTCATCCCGGCCTGCCGGAGCGCCAGATCGAGAACGGCCGACTCGAAACCCCAGCGCCGGTAGCCGTCGCCGAGCGGCGTCAGCAACGCGGAGGCCTTGGCGAACGTCGACGCGGACGTCAGGTCGACCGGCGCCGCGGCGGCGAGCAGGTCGTGCTCGTCGACCTCGTACGTGACGTCCTCGCCCCGGCCGATGGAACCCCGCCCACGCATCACGATCTCGGTCGTGACCCGCGTCCACGACCCGACCGGCTGCTCGATCCGGGCGAGTTCGTACCCCTCGACCTCGACCGGCAACGCCGCGATGCGCTCGTACAGCCCCATGCACCGGAGCCTATCGCGCGCGTTCGCCGAGCCACACCGCCGTGAGGATCAGCGCGCCGCCGAGGATGTCGCGCGCGTGCGGCCGTTCCTTCAGCATCACGAACGCCGCCAGCACGCCGAGCGGCGGCACCGCGTAGAGCGAGACGGCGAACCGGGCCGACGGACGACGGGCGACCGCGTAGGAGAAGAGCAGGTAGGCGACAGCTGTTCCGGCCCCGGCGTAGACGATCGCGACGACGGTGCCGGCGTCGGCGGCCGGGCGCACCGCCATGCCACGGGCGACGTCGATCAGCGCCAGCGGCGCCAGGACGGCCAGAGCTCCGATGTGCGACAGCGCCGCGACCGCCGGCGCCCCCACGCCCTCCGAGTGACGGCGCACGAGAACCGTATAGACGGAGAACGTGGCGACCGTCCCGAGGAGCAGCACGACCGCGCGCACCGGTAGCGACCCGGGCGAGGTCGTCAGCGCGCCGCTAACGACGGCGATCCCGACGAAGCCGACGCCGAGCGCGACCCACGTCGCCCGCCGTGGCCGCTCGCCGGCCAGGGCCAGCGCGACCAGCGTGATCGTAACCGGTTCGAGCCCGAGGATCAGCGCCGCGAGCGACGCCGAGTCGGCCTCGATCGCCGCCATCACGGTGAGGACGTTCGGCGCCATCAGGCACGCGCCGAGCAGCAGGTGGCGCCGGCTGAGCAGCCGATCACGCGGCCAGGAGCGCCACGCCAGCGGCAACAGCACCGCGAGCGCGACGACGAACCTGATGCCAGCGGCCGCGAACAGGCCTAGGCCGTCAGTCGCGACGCGGTACGCCGGAAACGACACGGCGAACAGCAGGAGCATGCCGGCGACGGCGGGCAGCACCAGGTCACGCTCCCGGCTGTCCGTCACGCGGCCGATGATACTGCCGTGACTCAAGTCCCGATCACGGCGGCCGCTGTCGTCCTCGTCCGCCACGGCGAGACGACGTACAACGCCCGTCATCTGCTGAACGGCGATCCGAGCGTCCCCGTTCCGCTGAGCGCGAATGGCCGGAGGCAGTGCGCGGCGCTCACGCCGATTCTGGCGCCGATCAGGTGGCGCGCGGTCGTCATCACACCCTTCGGGCGCACCCTCGAGAGCCTCAGCTTGATGGTGCCGGGCAGCGAACCCACTGCCGTCGACGCCGACCTCGGCGACATCGACCTCGGCTTCCTCGAGTCGCAGCCGCGCGAGGCCTACCGGGCCTGGCGGCTCGAGCATGGCGTCGACGAGGCGCCCGACGGCGGCGAGTCCCGCACCGCCGCTCGCCGTCGCTACGCACGGGCGCTCGCCCGCCTCGCGGCCGCCACCGCCGACCACCCGACGCTCGTCGTGACGCACGACCAGCCGATCCGCTATCTCGTGAACGCCCTCGCCGGCGACGATCCGATCCTGGGCAAGGCGGCGCCGGTTGCAAACGCGACACCGTACGCGTTCGGAGCTGCGACGATCGCGGGCGCTGCGGCGGTGATGGCGGGGTAGTACCGTCCGCCCCATGACCCGCAGGAGTGCCGACCTCGCCATCGTCAACGCCCGCATCCGCACGCTGGATCCCGACCGGCCGGCAGCCACCGCGGTCGCGATGCGGGGCGGGACGGTCGTCGCTGTCGGCGCGGACGACGAGATCCGGGCCGCCTCGGATGGGAGCACCGAGACGATCGATCTCCGCGGTGCCGCGATCGTCCCCGGCCTGACCGACTCCCACATCCACCCGTTCCTCGGTTCCGACGGCGCTCTCGGCGCCGACCTGACCGGGCTGCGCACCCTCGACGAGGTCCTCACCGCCCTCCGCACCGAACGCGCCCGCTGCGACGACGGCGCCTGGGTGCAGGGCTACGCGCTCGCCTACGAGGCGTTCGACGGCACCGGGATCGACGGGCGCCTGATCGAGGAGGCCGTCGGCGGCGCACCGGCGGTGCTCCGCTTCTTCGACTTCCACACCGCACTCGCCTCGCCCGAGGCGCTGCGCCGCGCCGGCATCGACGGGCCGCGGAGTTTCGGCGAGGCCGCGGAGATCGTGATCGCCGACGGCCGGCCGACCGGAGAGTTGCGCGAACCGGCGGCGATGGCGATCGTGGACGAGGTCGTGCCGGAGCCGACGGACGAGGAGCGCCTCGCTCGCTACCACGCGACGCAACAGCGCCTCAACGCGTGCGGCCTGACCGGCGCCCACGTCATGGTCGGGTCGCCGCAGCTGTATGCGGTGCTGCACGAACTCGAAGGGCGCGACTGGCTCACGACGCGGTCGATCGTGCCGCTGCACCAGGAGCCGGACATCTCCGACGACGAGGTGGCGGCGCGCCTGCAGTTCGTCGGTGAGCGAGGGCGTCTGTGGCGCGGCGGTACCGCCAAGTTCTTCATCGACGGCGTCGTCGAGACGGGTACGGCGTGGCTGCACGAGCCGGACTCGAACGGCAGCGGCACCGTGCCGTTCTGGCCGACGGAGGCCCGCTACGCTGAGGTCGTGGCGCGATTCGCCCGCGCCGGCTTCGCCTGCACCACCCACGCCGTCGGCGATCGCGGCGTCCGCGCGGCGCTCGATGCGTACCGGGCCGCGCAGACCGGGCCTGGCGTCATGCACCGGATCGAGCACATCGAGACCCTCCCGGACGACGATCTGCTGCGCTTCGCGGCCGAAAACGTCTGCGCCTCGCTGCAGCCGTTGCACATGGAGAACAACTCGGGCGACCGCAGCGATCCGTGGAGCCGCGCGCTCGGCCCGGAGCGGTGCGATCGCGCGTTCCGAACGCGTGACCTGTGGGACGCCGGCGCCCTCGTCTGCCTCGGCTCGGACTGGCCAGTCGCCCGCTTCGATCCGCGGCTCGGAATGGCCTGGTGCCGACTGCGGCGTGCACCCGGAACCGCCGACATCCCGTATGGCGCCACGCAGGCGCTGACCGCCGAGGAGACCCTCCTGGGGTACACCGTGAACCCCGCCCGCCTCGCCGGCGAGGTCGACGTCGCGGGCCGCATCGCACCGGGCTACCGCGCCGACCTCAGCTGCTTCACGGACGACCCGTGCGCCGTTCCGGCGGATGACCTGCCAGCGCTCGAAACGGTGCTGACCGTCGTCGACGGACGCGTCCGCTTCCGCGCATCGTAGAGATGGGTGAAGTCGAGATCAGCAGTGAGATCGGCGCGCCTCTCGCAGAGGTGTTCGCATTCCACCTCGACCCGCGCGGCGCGGGCCGGATCGCCCCGCGCGGCCAGCGCGTGGTCTCCGTCGAGAGCAGGACGCCCCTCCAGGAGGGCGACGAGGTCACGATTCGGGTGCGTCAGTGGCCCTCACCGTTCGCGCAGACGTGGCGAGTGACGGTCGAGCGGATCGAGGCGCCGTTCCTCATGGTCGACCGGGCAACGAGCAGTCCGTTCCGAAGCTGGCTCCACGAGCATCGCTTCGCCGAATCCGCCCCGGGCCGGACGCGGATGACGGACCGGATCGTGTACGAGCTGCCGCTCGGCGCGCTCGGCCGCCTCATCGACCGGCTACTCGTCGCCCGCGTTCTCCGCGCTTCGTTCCGCGACCGGCACCGGCGCACGCGAGGTCTGCTCGAACGGTGATACTCCGGTGATGGAATCCGCCGACGTCGTGATCATCGGTGGTGGCGCCGTCGGCGCGGCCACGGCCTTTTCCCTCACGCAGGCCGGCGTCACCGATGTCGTCCTCGTCGAGCGCGGCCAGCTCGCGTCGGGCTCGACCGCGAAGTCGGCGGGCGGCGCTCGCCTGCAGTTCGCAGACGAACTCAACATCCGCGTCGGGCTGCGCTCGCTGCGCGACTTCGAGGGCTGGGCCGAACTGATCGGCGCTCACGTCGAGTTCGTCCCCGACATCGCCTTCCACCAGGTCGGGTACCTCTTCCTGCTCTCGACCGAGGAGCAGCTGGCCACGTTCAGGACGGCACTGGCCCTGCAGCAGAGCCTCGGCGTGCCGTCGCGCGAGCTGACCGCGGCCGAAGCCGGCGCGATGGTGCCCCAGCTCGATCTCGACGGGATCATCGGGGCCACGTTCTGTCCGCGTGACGGCCACATGAGTCCGGAGGCCGTCGTGCAGGGCTACGCCGCCGCCGCCGCGGCGCAGGGAGTGCGCGTCCGGCAGGGGTGCGAGGTGACCGGCATCCGTGCCGAGGGCGGCCGCATTCACGCCGTCGAGACTGCTGGCGGCCCGATCGCCACCGACACCGTGGTGTGCGCAGCCGGCGCCTGGTCGCACGACGTCGGCGCGCTGGTCGGTGTCGACATCCCGGTCACCGGTGAGCCTCACTGGATGTTCTTCTCGCCGGAGAACGGCGGTCTCGCCGACGATCTGCCGCTGACGATCGACTTCTCGACCGGGTTCTACGCGCATCGCGAAGGCCCCGGAGTCGTGTTCGGCGGTCGCGAGCAGACGATCGAGGAGATCGCCGAGCACGCGCTGCGTCGGCTCCCCGTGATCGGCGAACTGCCGATCCAGAGCGAGTGGTGGGGCTACTACGACAACTCGCCCGACCATAACGCGATCGTCGGCGAGGCGGACGACGTCGCGCGCTTCTTCTTCGCGACCGGGTTCTCGGGTCACGGGTTCCAGCAAGCGCCGGCGATCGGCGAGCACCTTGCCGAGCGGATCACACGGCGACCCCTGTCGATCGAGATGGACGCGTTCTCGGTCGGGCGGTTCGCGCGCGGTGAGCACCGCACCGAGCGCTTCGTCGTCTGACCTTCCGGAGATTTCAACAGAATCCGACGTCGACTCGCTGGCGGGGCTACCCCTCCGTCGATACGTTCAGACGTGTGACGGCCCCGTGCAGCTTCCGCGTCGCGTTGCTCGCGCTCTGCCTCGCCGCCGTGCCAGCCAGCGCGCAGGCGGGACCGCAGGCGTGGCTGCTGCCCGGAATCGAGAAGGTACGCGACGACGCCAGGCCGCGCGCCTCGGCACGACTGGCGGCGGTCGCGGCGCGCGGGGAGGTGCGCGGCTTCCAGGTCGCTCTGCGCCTCCCCGACGCGGCGCGGGTGACGGTCCGGATCGGCGCCGCCGACGGGCCCGGGACGCTCGGCCGGCCTGTGGTCTACCACCAGGCGACGGTCGACGTGCGCCGGCCGAGCGAGGGCCGGCCACCGGCATACGCCGGCTCCTGGCCGGACGTGCTGCGGCGGCACGCCGGGGCGATCACGCTGCCGGCGGGCACGCACGCGTTCTGGATCGACATCCCGATCCCGGCAGACGCGGCCGCCGGCACGTACCGCATCCCGGTCACCGTTCGCGCCGGCGGTCGCGTCCGCACGCTCCGGGCCCGCGTCGAGGTCGTCGCGGCAGCTCCGGAGCGGCGCCTGCGGACGCACACGAGCCTGCGCTGGGGATCGTTCCCGCCCGTGAGCGCGATCAAGACCCTCGCCCGCTTCCGGTTCCGGCCATCGGAGTGGACCGACCGCGAGAGCGGGCTGCGTCAGTTGTTGCCGCACCAGGACGTGTTCAGCCTCCCCGGCGAGTCGAACCCGGCCGCCAATCGCAGCCAGTTGCGGCGCGCGATGGCCAGGCTGCGCGCACTCGGCGCCGATCGCCGAGGCGTCGCCTACGTTGCGGACGAACCGGCCTGTAACGATCTGGCGGCGGTCGAGCAGAAGGCCGCGGCGGCGATCGCGGCGGACGGCGCGATCAGACCGCTAGTGACGATCGGGCCCCGGGCCTGTGACGGCGCCGCCGGCGCCGTCCTCCGCAGCGCCCGGATCTTCGTGCCGACCGAGCGTGACGCACGGCCCTTCTCACGCGACGGCAGCGAGCAGTGGATCTACCCGAACAACGGCGCCGCCGGGCCCGGCTACGTGACCCTCGCGATCGACGATCCGGGCTCCCGTCAGGTATTGATCGGGTGGCGGGCGGCCGCGCTCGGCGCAACCGGGGTGCTGTACTGGAACACGGAGATCTGGTCGCGCGGCTCGGACCCGCGCCGGGAACCCTGGAACGCGGGCGTCGGGCAGCAGTACAACGGCGACGGCGTGCTGCTCTACCCCGACGGCAGTCCGTCGCTGCGGCTGGCGCTGTTCCGTGAGGGCGCCGCCGACTACGACCTCGCGGCGTGCGCCGGCCCGGGCGCGGCGTCGATTCTGCGCCGCATCGCCCCGTCGTCACGGGACATTGAATCATCGCCCGCGCGGATCCTCACCGCCAGACGCGACCTGCTTCTCGCCTGTGCCACCCGCTGAACGGCGCACCGTCCGGGGCGATGGCCGAAGATACGGCGATGCTGACCCAACGTCACGGCGGCGCCCGGTGAAGGCCGGGTTCGCGATGTTTCCGCAGGGCAACGTCGCCGGCGAGTCGACGGCCCTCGACGACCGCGACCGCATGCCCAGGGAGCTCGGTCTCGCGCAGCTCGCGGGCGACCTCGGCTTCGACTCCTTCTGGGTGACCGAGCACCACTTCGGCGACTACAACCTCGCGCCGGCGCCGTTGACGGTGCTCGCCTACGTCGCCGGGCGCTTCCCGTCGATGCAGCTCGGCTCGATGGTCGTGGTGCTGCCCTGGAACGATCCGCTGCGGATCATCGAGCAGGCCGTGATCCTCGACTACCTGTCGGAGGGGCGGCTGCTGCTCGGCATCGGGAAGGGCGAGGCGCTGCGGGAGTTTCGCGCCTTCGGCATGGACCTCGACGAGGGCCGCCAGCGCTTCGACGCCAACATGGACCTGATCCTGGAGGCGCTCGAGACCGGCGTGTTGCGCCGGGCGGGCGAGGCGGAGATCACGATCCGCCCGACGCCGCGCGCGAGCTTCCGCGACCGCATCCTGATGGCCGCCGGCTCGCCCCAGTCGCTCGCTCGCGCCGCCGACGCCGGTCTGCCGCTACTGCGCATCATCCTGCGCACGTGGGACGAGGTCGGCGCGCAGACCGCCACGCACCGGGAGCGGTACGTCGCGGCAGTCGGCAGCGAGCCGCCGCCGTGCGTGCTGCTGACGTTCGCCTACTGCGACCGCGATCCCGGCCGTGCCCGCGAGCTCGGTGTCCGCTATGCCCGCGCGTATCGCGAAAGTGCGATCGCGCACTACGGTCTCGCGGGCGGCGAAGACGACCTCCGCGCGTTCGGCGAGACGCAGATCTGGGGCACGCCGGACGAGATCGTCGACAAGTGCGAGTACGCGGCACGGACGATCGGCACCGACCACATCGTCTTCGCTTTCCGCTACGCCGGCGTCCCGTACGACCACGCGGAGGCGTCGCTGCGCCTCTTCGCCAGCGACGTGATGCCGCGTCTGCAGCGGCTGGCGGTGGTCTCGTGAATGCCGCGGCGCTGATCGAGCGCGTCTCGAACTGGGGACGCTTCGGGCCGGACGATCAGCTCGGAACCGTCAACCACATCACCGCCGCGAAACGGATCGAGGCCGCCGGCCTCGTCCGCACCGGCGAGGTCTACTCGCTCGCGGTCGACTTCGAACCCGACACGCCGCAGTTCAAGGCGTCCTACCGCCTCAACCCGCAGCGGTCGATGGTGGCGACGGGCACCGACGTCCGCGCCGGCCGGCAGGCGGCGTTCGGACTGGCCGGGCACGGCTTCGCCGACGACATGGTCGTGATGAGCCTGCAGGCCGCGACGCAGTGGGATGCGCTGGCGCACTGCTTCCACGACTACCACATGTACAACGGCCGGCCCTGCGAGCTCGTCGGCGCGAAGGGAGCCGCCTTCAACGACATCGCCAACCTGCGCGACCGGGTCTTCACCCGCGGCGTCCTCGCCGACGTCGCCGGCTACCTCGGCGTCGATGCGCTCGCAGCCGATCACCACATCACGGTCGCCGAGCTCGAGGCGACCCTGGCGGCCCAGAACGTCGTCGTTGGGACCGGCGACGCGCTGATCATCCGCACCGGCCATCTGGCCCGCATCCGCCGTGAGGACGCCTGGGATCAGTTCGTCGAGGCGGACGAGCCCGGCCTCGGCTGGGACGCACTGCCGTGGTTGCGCGACCGCGACGTCGCGGCAGTCGCGGCCGACAACTGGGCCTTCGAGGTGATCCCGAGCCGGCACGAACTGGGCCTACCGTTCCACGCCGTCGGCATCGTCTACCTGGGCCTGCTGATCGGCGAGATCTTCCACCTCGAGGACCTCGCCGAGGCCTGCCGCGGCGACGGTCGCTACGACTTCTGCTTCACGGCGCCGCCGCTGCCCTTCGCCGGCGCCGTCGGGTCGCCGATCAACCCGCTCGCGATCCGGTGACGTATCGCGCCATGCGGATCGACGTCGTCGGCAGCATCAACATCGACCTCGTCGCGCGGGTCGAGCGCCTGCCCGAACCGGGCGAGACCCTGCCCTCGACCGCGTTCAACCTCGTCCCCGGGGGCAAGGGCGCCAACCAGGCGGTCGCAGCCTCGCGTCTCGGGGCCGCAGTGCGCATGGTGGGCGCCGTCGGAACCGATTCTCACGGCGACGGCCTGATCGCCTCACTCGACGCCGCCGGCGTCGACACGTCGGCTGTCCGCCGCCTCGGCACGGCCTCCGGTCAGGCGCTGATCTTCGTCGACGACGCCGGCGACACGATGATCGTCACCGTGGGTGGCGCCAACCACCTCCTGGCGCCGAGCGATGTCAGCGTGGCTGGGGCGGATGCCGTCCTCTGCGTCCTCGAGGTCCGGGACGAGGTGATCGAGGCAGCGGCTGCTGCTTGCGACGGGTTGTTCGCAATCAACGTCGCGCCTCCGCGCGCGTTGCCGAGCGGGATCCTCGAACGTGCCGACCTCGTCGTTGCGAACCGCCACGAGTACGCCGGCGTACCGGGGGTCGCCGGGGCCCGACTCGTCGCCGTCACGATGGGAGCGGAAGGCGCCCGCCTACTCCGCGACGGCGCCGAGGTGGCGTACTGCCGGCCGCCCGCCGTCCCGGTGATCGACGGCACGGGCGCCGGCGACGCGTTCTGTGCTGCGCTCGTCGTGGCGATCCTCGAGGGGATGACGGATGCTGATGCGCTGCGCTTCGCCGTCACCGCCGGAGCGGTTGCGGTGCGGCGGCACGGCGCCCAGCCGTCACTGCCGCGCAGGAGCGAGGTCGAGGCCCTGATCTCCCCGGTATGACGTAGACTCGATGACCGTGAGCGACGCGTTTATGAGGGCGCGGGATCTGCTGTTCGACTGCCGCGGCGACGTCGAGCGGGCTCGCCGCGAGTTCGCCTGGCCAGCGCCGGACCCGTTCAACTGGGCGCTCGACTGGTTCGACGTCGGTCCGCGGCGAGACTCGATCGGGCTCATCGTCGTCGGGCCCGACCGGCCGGTTGCGCGACTGACGTTCGGCGATCTGTCAGTCCAGTCGGCGCGGGTCGCAAACGGGCTCCGTGCCCGCGGGGTTGTCCGCGGCGACCGGATCCTGGTGATGCTCGGCAACGTGCCGGAACTGTGGATCGTGATGCTGGCGGCGATGAAGCTCGGCGCGGTCGTGATCCCGGCGTCGACCCTGCTGACGACGGCCGACGTCGCCGACCGCGTCGATCGCGGCAACGTGCGCGCCGTCGTCTGCGACGCCGACCTCTCCGACCGGCTCGACGAGGCGGCGTTTCACGGGCTCCGTATCGCCGTCGGCGCAGCGCCCACCGGCTTCGATGCCTACGACGACCTGGCGGCGGCGGCCGACCTGTTCGTTCCGGACCGGCCGACGGCGAGCTCCGACCCGTTGCTGCTGTACTTCACGAGCGGCACCACGCAGCTGCCGAAGCTCGTGGAACACACGCACGCCAGCTACCCGATCGGGCATCTCTCGACGATGTACTGGCTCGGCCTGAAGCCGGGCGACGTGCACCTCAACATCTCCTCGCCGGGCTGGGCCAAGCACGCCTGGTCCTGCCTGTTCGCACCGTGGAACGCCGAGGCGACCGTCCTCGTGCTCGACCAGCCGCGCTTCGACGCCGGCGCGTTGCTGGTCGCGCTCGACGAGCACGGTGTCACCTCCCTCTGCGCGCCTCCGACCGTGTGGCGACTGCTCGTGCAGCAGGACCTGGCCTCCTACCCGGTGCAGCTTCGCGAACTCGTCGGCGCCGGCGAGCCGCTCAACCCGGAGGTGATCGCGCAGGTCGAACGCGCCTGGGGACTGACGATCCGCGACGGCTTCGGGCAGACGGAGACGACCCTCCAGGTCGGCAACTTCGTCGGCAGCGCGGTCAAGCCGGGGTCGATGGGCGTCCCGGCGCCGGGCTACGAGATCGCCCTGATCGGGACGGACGGCGGGCGCGTGGTGGGCAGTGGCGAGGGCGAGGTCTGCATCGATCTGCGGGTGCGGCCGGCCGGGTTGATGACGGGCTACAGCGACTCCGTCGAACGGACCGCCGAGGCGATGCGAGACGGTCTCTACCACACCGGAGACGTGGCACAGCGGGACGACGATGGGTACCTGACGTTCGTCGGGCGGACGGATGACGTGTTCAAGGCATCGGACTACCGGATCTCGCCGTTCGAGCTCGAGAGCGTGCTGATCGAGCACGCCGCCGTGGCGGAGGCCGCCGTCGTGCCGAGTCCCGATCCGCTGCGCCTCGCGGTGCCGAAGGCCTTCGTCGCGCTCGCACCCGGACACGAGGGCGACGAGGCGACGGCGCGGTCGATCCTCGCCCATGCCCGGGAGCGCCTGGCCCCGTACAAACGCGTCCGGCGGATCGAGTTCGCGACGCTCCCGAAGACGATCTCAGGCAAGATCCGTCGCGTCGAGCTTCGCGAGGCCGAGGCCGCACGCGATCTCGCCCGGCGCAATCCCGGCGAATGGTGGGAGGAGGACCTGCGAT
This sequence comes from Actinomycetota bacterium, assembly GCA_009885805.1. GTDB lineage: Bacteria > Actinomycetota > Thermoleophilia > Gaiellales > F1-60-MAGs149 > VFJZ01. The sequence continues at coordinate 49,116 of VFJZ01000020.1, read as the reverse complement.
GAACACGGCAGAGCTCGACCGACTCGGCATCGACCCGGCTGCGGTCGAGGCCGCACTCGATGCCGACTTCACCTTCCCGGCGCGCTGGTATTCCGACCCCGCGATCTACGACTTCGAGCTGGACTCGATCTTCACGCGCTCGTGGGTGATCGCCGGCCCGCTAGCGAAGCTGGAGAACATCGGCGACCACATCGTCTGCCGCGCCGGGCACGTTCCGATCCTGGTCACGCGGGCCCGAGACGGCGAGCTACACGGGTTCGTCAACGTCTGTCGCCACCGCGCGTACCCGGTCGCGACGAGCGACGGCTGCCGCAAGCTCCTGCAGTGCGCGTACCACGCCTGGACCTACGAGCTCGACGGCCGCCTCAACCGCGCACCGCGCGCCGAGGCCGAGCCCGGCTTCGACAAGGCCGACTTCTCGCTGGTGCCGGTCAGCGTCGACACCTGGGGGCCGCTCGTCTGGGTGAACCCCGACCCGGCCGCGCCGCCCCTCCGCGAGGCGTATCCCGGGTTCGCGCCGCTCGCCGCCGAGCACGGGATGGACTTCTCCGGCTACACCTACCACTCGCGCTTCTCGTACCAGATCCCCGCGAACTGGAAGGTCTGGGTCGAGAACGCCAGCGAGTGCTACCACTGCCCGACGATCCACGCGACCTCCTTCTCCGACGCGTGGGATACGTCGCACGGGACCTACACCTACGTCGACCAGGAGCGGATCCTCGGGCAGTTCACCCAGCCGAACCCGAAGGCGACCGGCACGGTGCGCGCGACCGAGGAGTTCCGGTACATCTTCGTGTGGCCGTCGAGCTTCGTCGTGATGGACGAGTACGTCGCCTTCCCGGGGATGATCACGCCGACCGGGCCGGAGACGTGCGACTTCCACGCCGACTTCTACGTGCGGCCCGGGCTCGAGCAGTCGTTCGTCGACGACTGGGTCGAGATGTACAACCGCACCCTGACCGAGGACGCGCACGCGGTCCTCGTGCAGCAGCCCGGCTTGCGATCGAAGATGGTGCCGCACGGCCGGCTGATGCCGGGCTCCGAGAGCGCGATCTCCCGCTTCCACCGGATGGTGTGGGAGAGCTTCAAGGAGTCGCTCGGAACGTGACGGACACCCTCCGGCGCGTCGCGGAGAGCGCGCGGTTCCAGACGGCGACGGTGGTCGTGATCGTCATCAACGCCGTCGTCCTCGGCCTCGAGACCTATCCGGGCCTCGTCGACGAGGCCGGCGACGCACTGCAGACGATCGACCGGATCTGTCTCGCGGTGTTCGTCGCCGAGTTGGCGATCCGGATCGGGGCGCACGCCCGGCGCCCCGGCGACTTCTTCTGCCGCGGCTGGAACGTGTTCGACTTCATCGTGGTCGCGGCGGCATTCGTGCCGTTCCTCGCTGCGAACGCGACGGTCCTTCGGATCATCCGTCTACTCCGGGTGACACGCCTGCTCGCGATCCTCCCCGATGTCCGCATCCTGATCGACGGCATGAGGCGAGCCGTCCGCCCCGTGCTCGGCCTGTTCGTCCTGACGATCCTCCTCGTCTACCTGTACGCGATCGTCGGCTGGTCGGTCTTCGGCGACGGGGATCCCGAGCACTGGGACAACGCCGGGCGCTCGATGATGACGCTGTTCGGCATGCTGACGCTCGAGGGCTGGATCGACGTCTACGGCGCCGCTCGCGAGATAACCCCGTGGGCGTGGCTGTACTTCGTCAGCTTCATCCTCCTCGGCACGTTCGTCGTCTTGAACACGGTGCTCGGTATCGTCCTGAACTCGCTCGACGAGGCGCACCGCGCCGCCCGCCGCGCCCAGGGCCCGGAGGCAGAAACGATCGGCGCGCGCATCGACGCCCTCCGCGACGCGCTGGACGACCTCGAACGCAGCATCGAGCATCCGCGCTAGCCTCCGGCGATGACAGCGACCGTCTCCCACCTCCGCGCCTCTGCCGTGAAGGGGCTGCTCCAGACCGAGCGCGACACGCTCACGCTCGACGCGGACGGCATCCGCGACGACCGGCGCTTCGTGATCGTGGATGACGCCGACAACGCCCTCTACGGCGCCGATCTCGCCGCGCTCGCGGGAGCGACCTCGCATTGGGACATCGACGGCGACGTCCTCAGCATCCGCTTCGCCGACGGCGAGGAGGCCAGGGGCACCGTCGTCGAGGACACCGCGACGGAGGGGAGGGCGTACGGTGGCCGCCGCGTCCCCGGCGTCGACGTGACCGGGCCGTGGGCGGCGGCGATCTCCGCGCGCGCCGGTCGTCCGCTGCGCCTGATCAGGGCGCCCGTCGGTCTCGGCAGCCCGGGGCCGCTGACGCTGCTCGGCGACGCCTCGATCGCGCGCGTCGCGGAGGCCGTTGGCGTCGATGCGCTCGACCCGCGCCGGTTCAAGACGTCGATCGAGATCGCCGGCCTCGAGCCGTACGACGAGGACACGTGGGAGGGTCGCGACGTCCGGATCGGGGACGCCGTGGTCCGCGTCGGCGGGCAGGTGCCACGGTGCGTCCTGACGACGCGCGACCCGGACACCCAGCGCGCTGATCACGACGTGCTGCGGGCGATCCTCAGCCATCGCGCGCGGATGGCGACGGGCGAGGCGCCGCTCGCCGTGTACGCGACGGTCGTGACGCCCGGCGTGATCCGCCGCGGCGACCCGGTCGTCCCGAGCCTGTAACGGGTCTGTCGCCCGACACGACGGAGCCATCATGGATTCCGCACTCGACCTGTACGGCGCCCTCTGGTGCCCCGCTTGCCGCCGCGTCAAGAAGTTCCTGCAGGAGCAGCGCGTCCCGTTCACCTGGCACGCCGATCTCCATCGGCGCGGCCGCTACATCGACCAGCGGCCCGAGACGACCTCCGCCTCGTCGTCGCCGGGCCACGGTGGCACGGTCACCGCCACCGCCTGAAGCTCCGCGCCGGCCGCCGCTCGGAACTGGAACCGCGTCCCCACCGGCAGCGACAGCGCCACGCCCGGCTCGAGCGCAGTCACCTCGTCGCGCCCGCCGAGTGACCGCCACATCTCACCGCGACCGGCGACGACGAACCAGAGCTCCTCGACCGTCCGGTGAACTACCGCCACCGAACACGCCCCCGCACGGAGCGTGAAGTGCGCCATCGAACCACCCCGGCCGCTGACGAGTAGCCGGACGGCCGAACCATCGGGTGCCGTCCCGTCAGGTTCGACCGGGACGATGCGGGTCTGGAACGTCTTCATGTCTCTCGGATCGTAGGACCGTTCAATTGCACGGTCCGCGCCGTGCACTTGAACCGCCACCCTGCTCGAGCGTCGCGCCCAGCCGATCGTACGTATCGCTGTCGATGTCCCCGCCGGCGAGGCGCCCGTCGCGGATGACGCGCGGTCGCTCCGCGATGCCCGCCCCGCGGGTGTGGCTGCGGGGCGGTCCGAGCCGCTCGACGACCCACGCAACCAGGACGAGCACCACGACCCAGATGGCACCGCCGGGACCCAAGATCCTATAAGATCTAGGAAACGCAACGCCAGGAGCTCCGTTCGTGTCCGCCACCACCTCCACGAAGCCGATCGATCCCCTCGACTACCTGGAGATCGACACCCTCCTCTCCGACGAGGAGCGCCTGATCCGCGACACCGTCCGCGCCTGGGTGCAGGACACCATCGTCCCGAACGTCGGCGACTGGTTCGAGGAGGGCACGCTGCCGATGTCGCTCGCGGCCGAACTCGGACGGCTCGGCCTGTTCGGGATGCACCTCGACGGGTACGGCTGCGCCGGCGCGAGTTCCGTCGCCTACGGCCTTGCCTGCCTCGAACTCGAGGCGGGCGACTCGGGCATCCGCAGCTTCGTCTCGGTGCAGGGTTCGCTGGCGATGTTCGCGATCTGGAAGTGGGGCTCGGAGGAGCAGAAGCAGCAGTGGTTGCCCGCGATGGCGACCGGCGAGCGGCTCGGTTGCTTCGGCCTCACCGAACCCGACGCCGGCTCGGACCCGGGGGCGATGCGTACGCATGCGCGGCGCGACGGCTCCGATTGGGTCCTGAACGGCGCGAAGATGTGGATCACCAACGGCTCGGTCGCCGACGTGGCCGTGGTGTGGGCACAGACGGACGACGGTGTCCGCGGCTTCCTCGTCGAGCGCGGGACGAAGGGCTTCACGACGCCCGACATCAAGAAGAAGCTGTCACTGCGGGCGTCGATCACGTCCGAACTCGTGCTCGCCGATGTCCGCCTCCCGGCCGACGCGCTGCTGCCCGAGGTGAAGGGGCTGCGCGGGCCACTCTCGTGCCTCAACGAGGCGCGCTACGGCATCGTCTGGGGCGCCGTCGGTGCCGGCCGCGCCTGCTACGAGGCCGCGCTCGACTACGCCAAGACGCGGATCGCCTTCGGCAAGCCGATCGCCGCGACGCAACTGCAGCAGCAGAAGCTCGCCGAGATGGCGACCGAGGTGAACCGCGGCCTGCTCGTCGCGCTGCAGATCGGCCGCCTGAAGGACGCCGGCCTCGTCCGGCCCGAGCACGTCTCGATGGGCAAGTTCGGCAACGCCCGGGGCGCCCTCGAGGTCGCCCGCATGGCGCGGACGGTCCTCGGCGCGAACGGCATCACGCTCGAGTACCCGGTGATCCGCCACATGAACAACCTCGAGTCGGTCTACACCTACGAGGGCACCCACGACGTCCACGCCCTGGTGATCGGCGGTGCCGTCACGGGGCACCAGGCGTTCCGTTGATCGGCGTCGAGGTCGCCACGGCCCAGCAGGTCGCCGTCACCTGGCTGCGCCGTGCGATCGCGGAGCGAGAACTGCGACCCGGCGACCGGGTCGGCCAGGAGGCGGTGGCCGCCCGCATCGGCGTGTCGCTGATCCCGGTGCGGGAGGCGCTGCGGATCCTCGAATCCGAGGGCCTCGTCACCTACGTCCCACGCAAGGGCTACGCCGTCACGGCGCTCGACCTCGCCGACCTCGAGGAGATCTACCGGCTGCGCGCCCTCGTCGAGCGCGACGCCGTCGAGCGCGGCGTACCGCACGCGACGACCACCGACGCGGACGCGCTCGACCGGGCAGCGGCCGTCTGCCGGGCGGCGGCGGACGCGGGCGACATCGCAGCCGAACTCGCGGCGAACCGCACGCTGCACTTCCTCCTCTACGGCCTGGCCGGCTCCGACCAGCAGTTACGGCTGATCCGCATGTTGTGGGACTCGACGGAGGCGTACCGGGCGCTCTACTACACGACGCCGGGCGGCGAGGACGAGGCCGACGCTGCGCACGAGGCGATCAGCGCGGCCGTCCGCGACCGCGACGCGGCGGCCTGCGTGGCCGCACTCGACGCACACCGCGAGCGCGCGCTCGCGGTGCTGCGGGGAGTGCTCGCGAACCACTAAACTCACCCGCGATGCGAACGCGCGCGGCGATCATGTTCGAGGCGAACACGCCCCTCGTCGTCGAGGAGATCGAACTGCTTCCCCCGGGCCCGGGCGAGGCGCGCGTGCGGATCGAGGCCGCCGGCGTCTGCCACTCCGACCTGCACTGGATGCTCGGCCACGCGGGCACGCCGCTGCCCGTCGTCCTCGGTCACGAGGGCTGCGGCGTGGTCGAGGAGGTCGGCGCCGGCGTCACGTCCGTCCAGCCGGGCCAGCGCTGCGTGTTCATCCTGCGCCCGAACTGCGGCCGTTGCGAATACTGCACCGTCGGCCGGCCGATGCTCTGCAACGGCCGCACGAATCCGGACGGGACGCTGTTCGACGGCACCACCCGGATCCGGCGCCTGAACGGCGACATCGTCTACCACTACGGACGCATCTCCTGCTTCGCCGAGCACGCGATCCTCCCCGAGGAGCAGCTGCTCCCCACCGGCGACGGCATCGCTCCCGACCGGGCGGCGCTCGTCGGTTGTGCCGTCATCACCGGCTTCGGGGCCGTCATGAACACGGCGAAGATCGAGGTCGGCAGCGACGTCGCCGTGATCGGCTGCGGCGGGATCGGGCTCAACGTCATCGCCGCCGCCCACATGCTCGGCGCGCGACGGCTCATCGCGGTCGACATCGACGAGCGGCACCTCCGCTTCGCCCGCGAGTTCGGCGCGACCGACGCGATCGACGCCCGTAGCGGCGACGTCGTCGCGGCGATCCGCGCCGCCTCCGACGGCCAGGGGCCGCACTACGCATTCGACGCCTACGGCTCGCCGCGCACGATGGAACAGGCTTTCGCCTGTGTCCGCGCCGGCGGCACCGCCGTCCAGATCGGCCTCGCGCCCGAGGGCGCCGTCGGCTCGATCTCGCCGTTCGACCTGGCGCTCTCCGAGAAGACCCTGAAGGGCAGCTTCATGGGCTCCTCGCGCCCCCGCGTCGACATGCCGCGGCTGCTCGACCTGTACCGGCTCGGACGGCTCGACCTCGACCGCCTCGTCACGCGAACCTACGCGCTCGACGAGATCAACGAGGCCTACGACGACCTGCAGCGCGGCGTCCTCGCCCGCGGTGTCATCACGATGGGAGGCTGACGTGGACGGACTGATCACCGGCAACGACATCGGCGTCGACCTGGCGCTGCGACTGCTCGGCCACATGCGCACCGAGGCGACGTCGATGGGCCTCGCGCTCGCGGGCTGCGTCACCGACCGCGGCGGACACGTCGTGGCGTCGCTGAAGATGGACGGCGCGCCGCTCGGCGCCCTCCCGATCGCGGCCGACAAGGCCTACACCTCGGCGCTGTGGGGGATGCGGACGAGCGAGGCGAGCGAGGCGAGCCTCCCCGGCAACGGCGACTGGGGCTTCGCGACCACCCTCGGCGGCCGGATGATCGTCTTCGCCGGCGGCGTCCCGGTGATCGTCGACGGCGCGCAGGTCGGCGCGTTCGGCATCTCGGGCGGCACGTCCGCCGAGGACGAGGCCTGCGCCCTCGCCGCCCTGCGCGCTGCGGGCATCGGCTGACGGCGCTGCATGAGTGATGCCGCGCGCCGCGTGCTGACGGCGCGATTCGGGTTCGCCGAGTTCCGACCCGGCCAGGAGCGGGTGATCGACGCGCTCGTGGCCGGCCGCTCCGCGCTCGCAGTGTTCCCGACCGGGGGCGGCAAGAGCCTCTGCTACCAGGTTCCGGCGCTGCTGCTCGAGGGACTGACGGTCGTCGTCTCACCCCTGATCGCCCTGATGAAGGATCAGATCGACGACCTCACCGCACGGGGCATCGCAGCCGCCCGGCTCGACTCGAGCGTGCCGTTCGACGAGGCGCGAGCCGTCACCGAGCAGATCCGCTCCGGGGAGCTCCGCCTGCTTTACGTGGCGCCCGAACGATTCAACAACGAGCGCTTCCTCGCGCTCCTTCACCGGACGCCGATCGCCCTGTTCGCCGTTGACGAGGCGCACTGCATCTCGGAGTGGGGCCACAACTTCCGCCCCGACTACCTCAAGCTCGCCCGCAGGGCGCGCGAACTCGGCGCGGAACGCGTCCTGGCGCTGACGGCGACCGCGACGCCGACGGTGGTCGGCGACATCACACGCGAGTTCGGCATCGCCGAGGACGACGCGGTCGTGACTGGGTTTCACCGTCCGAACCTGACGCTGCTGACGACGGCGGTGGCGGCCGCCCATCGTCCGGCCCTCCTGCTGCAGCGGCTGCAGGAGCGCCCACCGGGCTCGACGATCGTCTACGTCACCTTCCAGCGCCAGGCGGAGGATGTGGCGCGGATGCTCGCTGCCGCGGGCCTCGAAGCGCGCGCGTACCACGCCGGCATGGAGGCAGACGACCGGGCGCGTGTCCAGGAGTGGTGGGCGGCGTCGGACCGGGCGATCGTCGTCGCCACGATCGCGTTCGGGATGGGCATCAACAAGGCCGACGTCCGTTACGTCTACCACGCCGCCCTCCCGAAGAGCATCGAGTCCTACGCCCAGGAGATGGGGCGCGCCGGACGGGACGGCGCGCCGGCCGTGTGCGAGGTACTCGCCTGCGGCGACGACGTTCCGGCACTCGAGAACTTCGCCTACGGCGACACCCCGACCGACGAGGCGATCGCGGGCGTCGTCGCCGACGTCCTGTCCGGCGGCGGCGGTGCGACGTTCGACGTCGCCGAGCACGCGCTCGCGGCGATGCACGACATCCGTCCCCTGGTGCTGCGCACGTTGCTGACGTACCTGGAACTCGACTCCTACGTGCACCAGGGCACGCCCTTCTATGCCGGGTACCGCGTACGACCGATCGTCGACTGGCCGACCGTGCTCAGCGCGTTCGATGCCGACCGGGCGGCGTTCCTGCGCGCCGTGCTGGCCGAGGGCCGCGAGGGGCGCACGTGGACGTCGCTCGTTCCCGCCGACATCGCCCAATCCCTCGCAGTCGACCGCGCCAGGATCGTTGCCGCGATCGACCACCTCGGCGAGCGCGGCCTGATCGTCGCCGAGGCGTCGGAGGCCCGTCAGCGTTACACCGTCCTGCGCGCAACGGACGACCACGGCGCCGCCGTCGTTGCCCTCGCCGATCGCTTCCGCCGCCGGGAGGCGGCAGAGACGGCCCGGATCGCCAGCGTCGTCGGTCTGATCTGCGCGCGCACGTGCCAGGTGGCGATGCTCGTGGGCTACTTCGGCGAGGAGCTCGCCGAGGGTTGCGCCAAGTGCACGGCGTGTCTCGGCCAAGTGATCGACCACCTCCCGGCGACGCCCCGCGAGCCGATCGGCCTCGATCGCGGCGCCCTTGGGGCGCTGACCGACGCGCACCCCCTGGCGCTCGGTCATCCCCGCCAGCGGGCCCGGTTCCTCTGCGGCATCACCAGCCCGGCGGCGACCAGGGCGCGACTGGCACGTGATCCGCTGTTCGGCGCGCTCCGACCATACCCGTTCGCCGAGGTGCTCGACTGGTGCGTCAGCCAGCCAGCAACGCCTCCAGGTCGGCCTCGCTGAGCACCGCGACGCCCAGCTCCTGCGCCTTCGCGAGCTTCGAGCCGGCCGCCTCGCCGGCGACGACGTAGTCGGTTTTCGCCGAGACGGAACTCGCGATACGCCCGCCGGCCTCGGTGATCCGTCGTTCGATCTGCGGGCGCGGCACCGACAGCGTGCCGGTCACCACGAGCGCCAGCCCGCTCAACGCTCCCCCATCCGGCGGACGCTCCTCGTCCGACAACTCGAGCCGCACGCCCGCGGCGGCGAGGTCGGCGACGAGCTGCCGATGCTCGTCGGCGGCGAACCAGGCGACGACCGTCTCGGCGATCACCGAGCCGACGCCGTCCACCGCGGCGATCTCCTCGGCCGCCGCCTGCTGCAGCGCCGCCATCGACCCGAAGTGCCGCGCGATGGCGACGGCCGTCACCGATCCGACGTGCGGGATGCCGAGCCCGAAGAGCACGCTGCCGAACGGGCGAGCGCACGACGCCGCGATCGAGGCGATCACGTTCGCGGCAGACCGCTCCTGGAAGCCGTCGAGCGCCAGCAGCTGCTCCGCCGTCAGCCGGTAGAGGTCGGCAGGCGTCGCGACGAGCCCGAGCTCGTAGAGCCGGACGACCAGTTTCTCGCCGACGCCCTCGATGTCGAGCGCGCCGCGCGAGACGAAGTGCTTCAGCAGCTCGGCACCGCGGCTCGGGCAACGCGGGTTCGGGCAGCGATGCTGCACCTCTCCTTCCGGCTTGACGATCGCCGTGCCGCAGGCCGGGCAGTCGGCCGGCATCGCGAAGACGCGCTCCTCGCCGGTCCGCAACTCGAGCACCGGGCCGACGACCTGCGGGATCACGTCCCCGGCGCGCTGGATGATCACGGTGTCGCCGATCCGCACGTCCTTGCGGTGGATGTCCTCCTCGTTATGCAGCGTGGCGAGCCGCACCGTCACGCCGCCGACCTCGACCGGTTCGAGGACCGCATAGGGGTTGAGGGCGCCGGTCCGGCCGACGTTGACGCCGATGTCGAGCAACCGGGTCGTACGCGTCGTCGCCGGGAACTTGAACGCCACCGCCCAGCGCGGATCGCGCCCGATCGCGCCGAGGGCGCGCTGCATGGCGATGGCGTCGACCTTCACGACCACGCCGTCGATCTCGTACGGAAGGTCGTCGCGGAGCTCGCCGATGCGCGCGCACTCGGCGCGAACGTCGTCGATCGAGTCGTGTGTCCGAATCAGCGGATTGACCGGGAAGCCCCGCTCGCCGAGCCAACCAAGCGCGTCGTGGTGCGACGTGAACTCGATGCCGTCGACGGCGCCCACCGCATAACACCAGAGCGCGAGCGGACGCCTCGCCGTGACCGCCGGGTCGAGCTGCCGGAGGGAGCCGGCGGCGGTGTTGCGCGGGTTCATGTAGACAGGCTTTCCCTCCGCGGCGCGCTCCTCGTTCAGGCGCGCGAAGGCGGCGCGGGGCAGGTACACCTCGCCGCGCACCTCCAGCAGAGGCGGCGGCGCCGGGTCGCGCACGGCGAGCGGCAGCACCCGGACGGTGCGCAGATTCGCCGTCACGTCCTCGCCGACCTCGCCGTTGCCGCGGGTCGCACCGCGCTCGAGGACGCCGTCCCGGTACACGAGCGAGATGGCGAGACCGTCGATCTTCGGCTCGGTGACGTAGCGGGGCCGCTCGTCGCTGCCGGCCGCCACGAGCAGGCGCCGGACCCGCTCGTCCCACGCCTGCAGCTCGGCGCCGTCGCGGGCGTTCGCGAGCGACAGCATCGGCTGCAGATGCCGCACCTCGCCGAAACGCGCGCTGGCCGCGCCACCGAGCCGTCGGGTCGGCGAGTCGTCGCTCTGGAGCTCCGGATGCTCCTCCTCGAGCGCGCGGAGCTCGCGCATCAGCGCGTCGTACGTGGCATCATCGACGGTGGGCGCGTCGAGCAGGTAGTAGGCGTGATCATGCGCGCGGATCTCGTCACGCACGGCCCGGACTCGCGCGACGGAGTCAGTCACGCGGCATCGAGCAGGATCCGTTGCAGCTCGGCCGGCGAGGTCGCGACGGCGTCGGCGCCGGCGGCGTAGAGCACCTCTGCCGACGCTGCACCCCATGTCACCCCGACGGCCGCGCAACCCGCCGCCTTGCCGGCCTCGATGTCGAAATGGGCGTCCCCGACGTAGACGGCCTCGGTCGGGTCGGCGCCGAGTCGCGCCACGGCGGCCAGGATCGGCTCGGGGTGCGGCTTGTGACGAGTGGTGTCCTCGATCGTGACGATCGCGCCGAACGTGATCGGCGGCGGCTGGATCGAGAAGGCGAGATCGACCGCGTCGCGCGCCTTGCTGGTCGCGACGCCGATCGCCGCGCCGGCGGCGGCGAGACGCAGGAGCAGCTCGTCCATGCCCGCGAAGCGGCCGAGGAGCGCGGCCGTGTTCGCGTGGTTGAAGGAGCGGTAGGTGTCGTACAGGTCCTGCGCACGGGCCGGGTCGAAGACGACCATCTGCTCCATCAGCGGCCGACCGATGCCTGCCTTCAACGCGTCGTCGTCGAGATCGCGTCCGAGCACCGTCAGCAGGGCGTGCCGGTGCGACGCGACGATCAGCGGGATCGTGTCGATCAGCGTCCCGTCGAGGTCGAAGACGATCGCGGGCCAGCGCATCACCGGGAAGCGTAGCGATGGCGCCGTCAGCGGCGCCGGAGGCTGACGAGCGCCGGGACGCCGCCGAGGAGATCGACGGCGGTGAACGCGATCCGGGACGCGGCTGCGAGCACGATCGCCTCCGCCTCGCCGAGGCGACCCGCGAGCAGCGTCACGATCACGGCCTCGCGGACGCCGAGGCCGCCGGGGGCGATCACGACGACGAAGCCCGCCACCCAGGCCGCGGCGAACACCCCGGCGTAGCGCAGGACGTCGTCGACGGGAACGTCGAACAGCGCCCGCGCCGTCAGCCAGAAGGCGAGACCGAAGACGAGCCAGACCGCGAGGTAGCGGCCGACGAGGAGCGGCAGCCGCCTCAGGTCGAGCGCGCCGAAGCCGGGAACGCGCCGCGCGAGCCGGCCCGCGACGCCCGACCGCGCGAGAACCGCGACGATGACGGCGGCGGCGCCTGCAGCCACCAGGCCCCGTGTCCCGGCCGCCAGCGGGGCGAGGAGTCCGGCCGCCGCCGCGGAGGCGAGGGCTTCGAGGAGCAGGCTCGCCGACGCCGCGCCGACGGGGACACCGCGACGCCGCAGCAGTCCCGCGCGCCCGACGTACTGCCACGCCCCGCCCGGCAGGTACTTGCCGAGGCCGCCGGCGAAGTAGGCGGCGAGCATGCCCGGGACGGGCGTCGCGCCGGCCATCCGCAGCGCGGCCGGCCAGACGAGGGCATAGGCGGTCATGGCCAGGAACGAGACGATGAAGGCGAGCACGAGCAGCGGCCGCGACGCCTCGTCGAGCGGCACCGGATGCTCGTCCCAGAGGTCGCGAAGCCGCAGCATGAGGAGCACGAGGACGGCGAGACCGAGGAGGGCGCCCGCGACCTTGCCGGCCGGCGACGACGCAAGCCGCCGGAGCCGCTCGATCACGGACGGACGTGGACGGCGACGATCGTCCACGGGAACGGCCGACGCACGGCGACGACATCGCCCGCACCGCCCGCAAGCGCGACGATTTGCCGGCGCGTCCAGTGGTTGATGTGCCCTGGCGTGTTGCCGAGTTCGCGCACGTAGCGCAGGCTCATCAGGTTCACGACCCGCCAGACCGGTTCCCACGGGACGGAGATGAGGACCCCGCGGCTCGACACGCGCGCCATCTCGCGCAGCGCCTGCCCGGGTCGCTCGAGGTGCTCGAACACCTCGATCGCGGCGACCAGTTCGAATGCGCCGTCCTCGAACGGCAACTCGTACGCCGAGCCGGCGACGAACTCGACCGCTCCGGAGCTGCGCCGGTCCCAGTGCGCCTTCAGGCCGGGGTCGGCGACGTCGAGACCGACGACGCGCGACGTCGGCAGCACTGCCGCCATCCGCTCGGTGCCGATGCCCTCGCCGCAGCCGACGTCGAGGATGCTCCCCGCGTTCGACCACGCAACCTGGCCGTCGAGCTCGCGCAGGAACCGCTGCACGAGAAGCCGAGCGGCGGGGTTTCGGGTCTCGTACTTGTCGTAGGTGTTCCCGGCCGGTCCCTGCAGGTCGTCGAGACCCGCGTCACTCACGCGTCGCGCCCTCGCGGGTCTCCGGCGGATTCGACGCGAGCGAGTCGGGTCGGACGCCGAGCGCGAGCTCGACGTTGCGAACGCGGTGCAGCGTCCGCTCCGCGATCACGCGGTTCGCCCGCAGGAGGTCGCCGATGATCCCGAGCAGGAAGAACTGGACGGCGACGACGAAGCAGACGCCGCCGACGAAGAGCGACTGGACATGCCCGGTCTCGCCCTCGCTCGTCGCGAAGAACCAGGTGAAGCGCGCGAACAGCACGAGGCCGACGACGCCGAACACCGCGGCGAGCGACGCGAAGACGCGCAGCGGCTCGTGCATGGAGTAGATGCGGAAGATCGTGCCGACGCTGCGCTTGATGTAATCCGGGATCGACTTGAACAGCCGCGACTCGCGCGTCTTGCGGTTCACCCGGATCGGCACCGACGTCACCGCGATGTCGGACTTGCCGGCCTGGATGATCGTCTCCAGCGTGTAGGTGAACCGCGAGACGACGTTCATGCGCAGGGCCGCCTCGCGGCTGTAGGCACGGAAGCCCGACGTCGTGTCGGGGACGTCGGTCTCGGACGCCTGCCGGACGACCCACGATCCCCACCGCTGCAGCAACTTCTTCGAGGCCGAGAACTCCTCGTGGTCCTGCACCTGGCGGTCGCCGATCACCATGTCGGCGCGATGTTCGAGGATCGGCGCGACGAGCTTCGGGATGTCGTCGGCGCGGTACTGGTTGTCGGCGTCGGTGTTGACGATGACGTGGGCGCCGAGTTTCAGGGCGGCATCGAGGCCGGCCTGGAAGGCGACCGCGAGCCCCTTGTTCTGCGTGAACCGCACGACGTGGTCGACGCCGTGCTCGCGCGCGACCTCGGCCGTCCGATCGGTCGAACCGTCGTCGATCACGAGCCACTCGACCTCGTCGAACCCTTCTACCCAGCGAGGAAGGTCGGCGAGCGTGGCCGGAAGGGACGCCTCCTCGTTGAGGCAGGGGATCTGGATGATCAGCTTCACGCCGGCTCCGGTGAATCTACCACGCGCAGTGCCCGCTTCAGCACCTTGCCGAGTTCGTTGCGTGGAAGGGCATCGAGAAAACGCACGTCGCGCGGGCGCTTGTGTGGTGCGAGCAGGGAGGCGACGTGCGTCGTCAGTTCGGCGGCGGTCACCGGCTCGCGGGCGACCACCCAGGCGACGATCCGTTCGCCGAGGTCGTCGTCGGGCTCGGTCGTGACGGCGACCTCCGCCACCGCCGGATGGTCGAGCAGGCACGACTCGATCTCGCCGGCGCCGACGCGGTAGCCACCCGTCTTGATCAGGTCGCCGTCGGCGCGACCGAGGATCTGCAGGCAGCCGTCCGGGCGACGCCTGGCGATGTCACCGGTGCGGAAGAAGCCGTCCGCGGTGTACGACGCCGCCGTCGCCGCCGGCTGGCCGAGGTAGCCGTGAAACAGCCAGGGCGCGCGCACCTCGATCTCCCCGAGCCCCTGCTCCTCATCGGCCAGGCGCAACTCCACGTCGGGCAGCGGTCGGCCGACCGAGCCGGGCGGATCGTCTGTTCCGGCGCGCTCGCCGACGGTGAAGAGGGTCTCCGACATCCCGTAGCGCTCGATGACGCGGCGGCCGAGCAGGCGCGTGAGCCGCTCGTGCTGCGAGAGCGGCAGGCCGGCGGAGCCCGACACGAGCAGCCGGGCGGCGGCGAAGCGGCTCGCGAGCGCCGGATCGCCCTCGATCGCCGCCGCGATCCGCGACCACATCGTCGGCACGCCGAACACCAGCGTGTCCGTGTCCGCGATCCCGGCCGCGATCGCGGCGGGATCGAACCGGCCGACGTGATGGCTCGATCCGCCGCGCCAGAGCGGCCCGAGCGTGCCGAGCAGGAGCCCGTGGACGTGGGAGAGCGGCAGCGCGTGGACGACGCGGTCGCGCTCCGTCCATGCCCACACGTCGTACACGGCCACGAGGTTGGCCCGCAGCGCGTCAAGCGGCAGGACGACGCCCTTCGGCGGTCCGGTCGTGCCGGACGTGTAGACGATCATGCCGGCAGCGCCACCCCCATCGCCGCCGTCGAGCTCCTCCATCTGGCCGCCGTCTGCAAGCAGGACGTCGGGCCGCGCGTCGAGTAGCACGTGCGCGCGCTCCGCCTCTCCCGAAGCGGGATTGATCGGCACCACCTGGCAGCCGGCGTCGAGAGCGCCGAGGACGGCGGCGACGACCCACGGCGCCGGTTCCGCGACGATCGCAACGCGGCCGATGCCGGCGAGCCGCACGGCGAACGGCGCGGCCGCCGCGCGAGCGCCCTCCGCATCGAGGAGGAACCCCATCACAGGAGCGCGTCGAGGCCGGACTCGTCGAGCCACTCGATGGTGGCTCGTGGCGCGAGATCGAAGTGCACGGGCGTCACCGCGATCGCTCCGGCCGCGACGGCCTCGAAGTCGCTCCCCGGCGTCTCCTCGAAGCCGACGTTCGCGCCGTAGATCCGGTACAGCTTCTCGCGCCCGCGGTCCTCGACGAGCGACAACTCGTCCCGGTAGACCCGCCGCCCGAGCGACGTGAGACGGACGCCGGTGGGCCGGGCGGGGACGTTCACGTTCAGCAGCAGACCGGGGGCCAGCCCGTGATGCACGACACGTTCGAGCA
The DNA here is from genome assembly GCA_009885805.1 of Actinomycetota bacterium. Classification (GTDB taxonomy): domain Bacteria; phylum Actinomycetota; class Thermoleophilia; order Gaiellales; family F1-60-MAGs149; genus VFJZ01. The sequence continues at coordinate 33,492 of VFJZ01000020.1, read as the reverse complement.
GGCCGGCCGCGAAGCGCGCGCCGACCGTGAAGTCGTAGGCGTCGTCGGTGACGAAGCCGATGCCGCCCGCGAGGCCGCCCTGCGAGACCGCGATCGCCGGTAGGCCGAGGAGCACGCCCTCCATCGCGGCCGCGACGGTGCCCGAGTAGGTGACGTCGTCGCCGAGGTTGAGCCCATGGTTCGCCCCCGAGACGACGGCGTCGAACGGGGCGCCGCCGATGCCGAGCGCGGCGAAGCGCACGCAGTCGACCGGGGTGCCGTCGACGGCGAAGCTGCGCAGGGCGCCGTGGAGATCACGTTCCGTCACCGTCAGCGCGCGGCGCAGCGTGATCGACCGCGCGACGGCGCTCTGATTGGCGGCAGGTGCGATCACGACGACTTCGGCGACACGGACGAGCTCCGCGAGCAGCGCCTGGATGCCCGGCGCGTCGACGCCGTCGTCGTTCGTCAGGAGTACCCGCATGGCGCACAGCGTGCCGGAACCGCCGTCAGGTCGCTCCGCTACCGTGTCAGGCGTGAATGCAGCAGCGATGGGTGGCCTCGAGCGACGCGAGGCCATGGTCTTCGGTGGCATCGGCGCGTTCGCGGCGTTCGCGGTCGCTCTCAGGGTTCTCGATGTCTCACCCGTTGTCGTCTTCACAGTTGCCGGGCTGGCGGTCGCCGGTCTCGCGTGGATCCTCGGCGTCGCGACCGAGGAGGCGGGCGAGTCCGCCGGTCCGCGCCTGTCCGCCCTGCTGAACGCGACCTTCGGGAACCTCCCCGAGATGATCATCGTGATCCTCGCGATCAACGAGGGTCTACTGACGGTCGCGAAGGCATCGATCATCGGGTCGGTGATCGGCAACGTGCTGCTCATCCTCGGCGCGGCGCTGCTGGCCTGCGGGCTGAAGAACGGCAAGCAGACCTTCAACCGTTCGACTGCCGGCCTGAACGCAACGATGCTCGTGCTGGCCACGGCGCTGCTCGCGATCCCGACGCTGTTCGCCGCCACCGGCAGCGACGACATCGGCGATCAGACCGGCGTCTCGCACGCCCTCGCCATCGTCATGATCGTCGTCTACGCCGGGTACCTGGTCGCCTCGTTCGCTTCGCCCGAGGAGCGCGGCGACATCTCTCATGGCAAGGCGCGGTGGAGCGTGAAGCTCGCGATTGTGATGCTCGCGATCACCGCGCTGGCGACCGGCGTCCTGTCCGAGATCCTGGTGACGGCGATCGAGCCGATGATCGAGGAGACGGGGGTCTCCGAGATCTTCATCGGGCTGATCATCGTGCCGCTGGTCGGCAACGTCGCCGAGCACCTCGCCGCCGTCAAGATCGCGTACAAGGGCAACCTCGACTTCGCGATGGGGATCGCGTTCAACTCGGCGCTGCAGGTGGCGCTCGGCGTCACCGCGACCGCCGTCGCCTTCGGCTACATCTTCGACAACGAGCTGATCCTCTCGTTCACACCGCTCGAGATCGCGTTCCTCGTGTCCGCGACGTTGCTGGCGAGCCTGGTCGCCTCGAACGGCGCCGCCAACTGGATCGAAGGCGTCCAGTTGCTCTCGATCTACGTCGCCGCCGGCGTCGTGTTCTGGTACCTGTGATCCGCGCGCGCCTGCGGCGCCCGGCTCATGGTCACGCGCGAACCTGCCGATAACAAGGCCGCTCATGACCGGATCCGCACTCCCACCCGTCGGCGCGCGCGTCGACGCGGTCCTAGCCGATGGCCACGCGGTCGCCGGCGAGGTCCTCAGCGTCGCGGTCGGCGCGATCTTCTTCCGCACCGAGGATCGGATCGAGACCGGCACGGAACTCCGGCTGCAGTGGCCGGACAAGGGCGCGGCGCGCGAGGCCGCGGTCTGTGTCTATCCGTCGGCACGCAAGAACGTCGTGTTCGCGAAGGTCCGCGAATCGGAGGTGCTCGAGCGTCGAGCCGTCCCGCGCATCAAGCCGGCGGTGACGCTGATGGTGCGCGTCGAGCCGATCCTGCGGCCCGACGGCATGAGGGATCCCGGCCTGAACGGGACGATCGTCGACATTTCGACGATGGCGGTCGCGTTCGTGTCGGAACGCCGTCTGCCGGACAACACCGCCGTGACGGTCGGCTTCCGCTCTCGCCGCGGCCGGACCATCGGCAGCGATGTGCCAGGCAAGATCATCCGCTTCGAGCATCGCCATCCGCGCTTCCTGGTCGTCGTCCAGTTCGAGGCCGACAACCGCCAGAAGGGAACGATCGACGAGGTGCTCGCCGCCTGCCGTGCTGGCGGCGAGGGCGAACCGCCTCCGACCTAGTCGGGCTCGCGGAACCGCACGGCGACGAGATACAGGCCCCACGGCGGGGCGGTCGGTCCGGCCGCACTCCGCGGCGCGCCGGCGAGCAGGACCGCGGGATCGGTGTCGTCCTCTCCCCGCGCCGCCTTCAGCATCGAACCGACCAGCGTGCGCACCTGATGCCGCAGGAACCGGTTGGCGGTGATCTCGAACTGCAACTCGTCGCCACGGTCGAGCCATTGCGCCGACTCGACCGTGCGGACGAAGTCGCTGTGCTGCGTTTCGGTCGGCGTGAACGCCCTGAAGTCATGGGTGCCGACAATCGCGGCTGCCCAGCGGTCGAGCAGATCGCGGCGCAGGCGTCGCGGATCGTACAGCGCCCGGCGCGCGTCGAGCGGCGCGCGGTGCCTGACGATCCGCACGCGGTAGCGGTACGTGCGGGCGTGCGCGCTGTGCCTGGCGTGGAACGACGGCGCCGCCTCGGCCGCAGCGAGGACCGCCAGGTCCTCGGGCAGAACGCCACTGAGCACGCGTGCCGCAACGGCTGGCGGCGGTCCGCCGACGACCGTCGCACTCACGACCTGGCCCAGGGCATGCACGCCCGAGTCCGTCCGGCCGGCGACGTGGAGTGGACCGTGATCGTCGTAGATGATGCCGAGCGCGTCGCCGAGCACACCCTCCACGGTGCGCAGGCCAGGTTGTCGGGCCCAACCGCGGAACCGCGTGCCGTCGTAGGCCAGGGTCAGGCGAAGGTTCAACGGGGCGGGTCGATGCGGTCGAGCAGCTGCCATCGCCCGCCGCCGCGGGCGACCAGGACGAGGCTGAGGAGCGCCAGCACGGGCGGCGCGACGATGTGGAAACCACCGTCGATGCGTCCCGCTGTCGCCACCGCTCCAAGCATGTCGAGGCACAGGAGAGCTGCCCCGAACCGCGTCGCCAGCCCGAGCAGAACAAGAACGCCGCAGACGACCTCGAGGCCGCCGACGAGGTAGACGGCCGTGTCCGGTGACGGCAGGCCCCAGCGCGTGAAGTCGGCGACCTCGCGCTCGTGCTCGAGAACCTTCGCGCTGCCGGTGAGGCAGAACGCCAGTCCGACCGCGACTCGCAGGAGCGCCAGGACGACGCGGCGCATCAGGCCTCGATCACGAGGGACGCGCAGCGCCGCGCCAGTTCCGGGGCGGCGACGACGGCCCGCTCACGAGCAGCGCTCGCGGCTGCGACGTCGCCACGAAGGTCGCTGAGAGCGGCGATCCCCCACCAGGCAGCTCCCGCCACGTCCGGGTCGACGGTCAGGGACACGAACGCATCCTCGGCCTCGTCGAGGCGGCCGAGTTCGACGAGGACGTTGGCGCGGTTGACCATCACCTCGGCGGCGGTCGGGTCGAGTTCGAGCGCACGATCGAATCCTCCGAGCGCCTCCTCGAGGCGACCGTCGTCCGCTGCGAGAAGGGCAAGGTTCGCATGCGCCTCACACGACTCGTCGCGCCCGAGAGCGTCGCGATACCGTGAGGCGGCGTCGTCACGCAAGCCGAGCCGCGCCAGCAGGTCGGCGAAGCCCGTGATGACGCGCGCGCTGGCGCCGTTGGCGGCGGCGACGACGTACCGACGGATCGCATCCGGAACCTTGCCCTCCGCCACCAGCAGCTCCGCGTGCAGGGCTGTCGCCTCGTCATGGTGCGGGTCGAGCGCGAGCGCCCGGTCCAGGTGCGCCTCGGCCTCCGAGTAACGGTTCAGCCGGCAGAGCACCCGGGCGAGCCCCGCGTGGGTGCAGGCCACACCCGGTTCGAGCTGCAGCGACCGGCGCAGGGCGTCTTCGGCCGCGACCGGGTCACTGCTCGCGTAGGCGACGCCGAGCGTTCTGAGGTGCGCCGAGGCGAGACTCTGGTCGGTCATGCGATGACGTCCTGCGCGAGGCGGAACCGCGCCGCCACATCGCGGAAAACGGGCTCGATCTCGCCGAATCGCCAGTCCGTGCAGGTGCCGACGATCGCGTAGCCGTGGTCGCCATCGACGAACAGGAAGGCCATCTGCGTCAGGCGAAGACCGGCGGCGTGCCACGAGACGGTACGGATCTGAGCGCGGCGGCCGCCGATTTCGGCATGCTCGATCGGCGCCAGCGCGGAGACCGGCACCTCGTCGGCGAGGCGGCTCTGCCAGCCGTCGGCGAACGCCCCGAGGCCCATGTGGTCGCAGAGCACCTCACGCGTCACGACCACGTTCGGCGCGTAGCCGTCGGCGTCGAGGCCGGCGAGCGTTACGACGGTACGGTCGCTCCATCCTGCCGGGAGCGGCAGCGAGAACGCATCGGTCCTGACCTCACCCACCACGCGGAAGCGTAGCCTCGATCCCGGACCGGTCGCCTAGTCGACGAACTCGAGGATTGCCATCTCCGCAGCGTCGCCCTGGCGAGGGCCGAGCTTGACGATGCGGGTGTAGCCGCCCTCGCGCTCGGCGAACCGCGGCGCGACATCGGCGAACAACGTGTGGACGACCGACTTCGAACGCAGGAACGCGATCGCCTGTCGCCGCGCATGGAGGTCGCCGCGCTTGCCGAGCGTGATCATCTTCTCGGCGACCGGGCGCACCTCCTTCGCCTTCGCGAGGGTCGTCGTGATACGGCCGTGCGTCACGAGCGCGCCGGTCAAGTTGGAGAAGAGCGACTTGCGGTGCTCCGCGTCGCGGCCGAGCGACCGGCCCTTGCGCTGGTGCCTCACGGCTCGTCGCCCCGCAGGTACAGGCTGTGGGTGGCGAGCGTCTCCTTGACCTCTTCGATCGACTTCTTGCCGAAGTTCGGGATCGCCGCGAGCTCCTGCTCGGTCTTCGAGACGAGGTCGCCGATCGTCTCGATGCCGACCCGCTTCAGGCAGTTGTAGGAGCGGACGCCGAGTTCGAGCTCCTCGATCAGGATGTTCTCCATGCCGTGCGTGGCCGGCGCGTCGACCTCGGCGCCGGGTGCGGCGGCCGAGACGCTGGAGATCAGGTCGGCGGAGTCGAGGGTGGTGAAGATCGCGAGCTGCCGGATCAGCAGCTCGGCTGCCTGGGTGACGGCGTCCTTCGGGTTCAGCGCGCCGTTCGTCTTGACGTCGAGCGTCAGACGGTCGTAGTCCGTGCGCTGACCGACACGCGCCGTGTCGACGTGATACGTGACGCGCCGGACCGGGGAGAAGATCGAGTCGACCGGGATCACGCCGATGGTCGTCTCGACACCCTTGTTCTGCTCGGCCGAGTTGTAGCCGCGGCCACGGCCGATCGTCAACGTCACTTCGAGGCGGGCGCCCTCCGACAGGTGGCAGAGCACGAGGTCGGGATTGAGCACCTCGAGGTCAGCCGAGGCGACGATGTCGCCGGCGGTGACCGGCCCGGCGACGTCCTTCGAGATGTCGGCCTCGATCTCGGGCGCCTCGCCGTGGAGCCGACAGACGAGCCCCTTGAGGTTCAGGATGATGTCCGTGACGTCCTCGCGGACGCCCGGGATCGTCGTGAACTCGTGCTGAACGCCCTCGATCTTGACCGAGGTGACGGCTGCGCCCTCGAGCGAGGACAGCAGCACACGCCGCAACGAGTTGCCGAACGTGTAGCCGAAGCCGCGGTCGAGCGGCTCGACGGTGAACACGCCGCGATGATCGTCGACCTCTTCGGACGAGATCTGCGGGATCTGGAAATCGAGCATGGTTGTCATCACTTCGAGTAGAGCTCGACGATCAGCTGCTCCTGGACCGGAGTGTCGATCTCCTCGCGGTCCGGATGGCGGAGCACCTTGCCCGTCAGGTTGTCATGGTCAGCCTGCAGCCAGGAGGCCACGGAGGCGGTGAGGTCGGTGGCGTCGCGGATGCCCGCTTCGGCGCCGGAGCCGGGCTTCATCTGCAGCACGTCGTCGGGACGCAGCTGGAAGCTCGGGATGTTGACGCGACGGCCGTTGACCATGAAGTGGCCGTGACGTACGAACTGGCGCGCCTGCGCTCGCGAGGCGGCGAAGCCGAGCCGGTAGACGACGTTATCGAGGCGCAGCTCGAGGAACCGCAGCAGGTTCTCACCGGTGATGCCGGTGCGGCGCGAGGCCTTTTCGTAGTACGAGCGGAACTGCTTCTCGAGGATGCCGTAGTAGCGCTTCGCCTTCTGCTTCTCGCGCAGCTGCGTGAGGTACTCGGTCTGCTTCGTCCTGCCGCGGCCGTGCTGCCCGGGCGGGTACGCGCGCCGCTCGATGCCGCACTTCTCGGTCAGGCAGCGCTCTCCCTTGAGGAAGAGCTTCATGCCCTCGCGGCGGCATTGCTTGCACTTTGGGTCGGTGGAGCGTGCCATCGGTTCCTATCGGCCGGGAGGGGCTAGACGCGCCGGCGCTTGCGCGGCCGGCAACCGTTGTGGGCCTGGGGCGAGACGTCCTTGATCGAGACGACCTCGAGGCCGGCGGCCTGGAGCGAGCGGATCGCGGTTTCGCGGCCCGAGCCGGGCCCCTTGACGAAGACTTCGACCTTCTGCAGCCCGTGCTCCATCCCCTCGCGTGCGCACATGTCAGCGGTCACCTGCGCGGCGAAGGGCGTCGACTTGCGCGAGCCCTTGAAGCCCGCCGCGCCCGCGCTCTTCCATGCGATGACGTTGCCCTCGCGGTCGGTGAGCGCGACGTGCGTGTTGTTGAACGACGTCTTGATATGCGCCTGTCCGACTGCGATGTTCTTGCGCACCTTGCGACGCGTGCGGCCGCGGGTGCCGCCTTGCCTGCGCGGGGGAGCCATTGAGCGAGCCCGATCCTTTCGGTGAATTACTTCTTGCGCTGACGGCCGACGGTCTTCTTCGGCCCCTTGCGCGTTCGCGCGTTCGTGCGGGTGCGCTGTCCGCGCACCGGCAGCCCGCGACGATGCCGCAGGCCGCGGTAGCAGCCGATCTCCATCAGTCGCTTGATGTCGCTGGAGCGCTCGCGCCGGAGGTCGCCCTCGACGGTGAGGTTCGCGTCGATGAACGCGCGCAGCCGTGCGATCTCGGCGTCCGTGAGATCTCTGACCTTCGTGTTCTGATCGATCCCGACCTCGCCGCAGACCTTCAATGCAGTCGAGCGACCGATGCCGTAGATGTACGTGAGGCCGATCTCCGTGCGCTTCTCGCGCGGGAGGTTGACACCTGCGATACGGGCCAATTCCGCTGTACTCCTAGCCCTGGCGCTGCTTGTGGCGGGGATTCGTGCAGATCACGAGCACGACGCGGGACCGCCGGATGACCCGGCACTTGTCGCACATCGGCTTGACGCTCGGACGGACCTTCATGTATCCCCCCTCACCGGCCCCGGCAGGGCTCGGCTTCGTACATTTCTGGCGGGACGCGAGTAGAGGATGGCAAGCGCACGAGCGCACCGACCACCCCGGACCGCGACCACCGGACTTTACCAGAGCGGAAAAGCGGCACGCGCCAGTAGGGCGCCCGACGTCCGCGCCACACCGGAGACTAGCGCATCGCGGCCGGTGCTACAATGACGCACATGTACTCCGTCGGCATCCGAGAACTGCAGCAGAACGCCGGTGCGGTCGTCGCCCGCGCCGAGGCGGGCGAGACGATCGTCGTGACGCATCGCGGGCGCGCGGTCGCGCGGCTCGTGCCCGAGCGCGGACGGGGGCTCGACGCGCTACGGGCAGCCGGTCTCATTCGGTCGGCGACCCGCTCGCTGGATGACCTGCCACCGCGAGTCCAGCTGGCGCCGCGCGAACCGACGCTCAGCGAGCTGCTCGCCGCCCAGCGCGCCGAGGACGATTGAGCGCACCCGGCACCTGGTACCTCGACAGCTCGGCGCTCGTCAAGCTGATCGTCGAAGAGGCGTCGAGCGCGGCCGTCGAGCGGTTCCTCCGTGGACACACGTGCATCTCGAGCGATCTCGCCCGCGCCGAGGTCGTCCGGGCGGCGCGCCGCTGCTCGCCCGAGGCGACCGTCGCCGCGCGCGCTGTCCTGGCGGCACTCGACCTCGTCTCGATCGTATCCGACGTCTACGACGCGGCCGGCCGGCTCGGCCCGCCTGAGCTGCGGACCCTTGACGCCCTGCACCTCGCCTGCGCACTGGAACTCGGCGACGACCTCGAAGGCGTGGTTTCGTACGATGAGCGGATGGCGAAGGCCGCGTCCGCGCTGGGGCTCCAGGTCGTCGCGCCGACCTAGCCGTACGTCGACACGCGAGCGCGATCTGCCTGACAACATCACGTATTTTCAACGGCTACCGTTGAAAATACGCACTGTCCTTCAGACGGAGCGGTCGACAACGCTCGTGCCGTCCGAGCCGTACGTCAGGATCTGCGGCCCGTCCGCGGTGATCGCGACGGTGTGCTCGAAGTGCGCCGCCATCGAGCCGTCGGTGGTGTAGATCGACCAGCCGTCGTCGTCGATCCGGATCTCGTGCGAGCCGGCGGTGATCATCGGCTCGATTGCGAACACCATCCCCTCGCGCAACTCAGGGCCGCGGCCGGGCGGCCCGAAGTTCGGGATCTGCGGATCCTCGTGCATCCGACGGCCGACGCCGTGGCCGACCAGCGCCCGCACCACGGCGAACCCCTCGCCCTCCACGTAGGTCTGGCAGGCGTGCCCGAGATCGGAGAGGTGGTTGCCGACCCGACAGGCGGCGATCATCCGGTGCAGCGACTCCTGGCAGACGGCGAGCAGGCGCCGCGTCTCCGGCGCCACCTCGCCGATCGCCAGCGTCACCGCCGAGTCGCCGACGAAGCCACGGAAGGTGACACCGACGTCGACGCTGAGGACGTCGCCATCGCCGAGGGCGACCGCGCCTGGGATCCCGTGCACGATCATGTCGTTCGGGCTGGCACAGATCGAGCCCGGGAAGCCGCGGTAGCCCTTGAACGTCGGCGCGCCGCCACGGCGCCGGATCAGCTTTTCGGCCAGCCGATCGAGCTCGCCGGTCGTCACGCCAGGCTTCGCCTCGTCGGCGAGCAGCTGCAGCGTCTCCGCGACGATCGCCCCGGCCTGTGCCTGCTTGGCGATCTCCCGCGAGGACTTCCGCTCGATCACAGCGTGTCGATGGCCGCCCGCAGGCGGCCGTAGACGTCGTCCGTGCTGCCGGTGCCCGCGACGGCCACCTCGCGCGTACCGATCGCATGGTAGTGGCCCCGCACGGGCTCGGTCTGCGCCAGGTAGACGTTCCGGTACCGGTTGCGGACGACGTCCGCCTCGTCATCGGCGCGGCGGGAGAGCACTCCTCCGCAGACGTCGCAGACGCCGTCGACAGCGGGCGGATTGGCGGTCGCGTGCCACGGATGCCCCTCCGGGCAGGTCAGCCGCCCCGAGATGCGCGAGACGAGCTCGTCCTCGGAGACCTCGAGGACCAGCAACCCGTCGATGCGCGAGCCGCTAGCCGCCAGCGCGGCGTCGAGCGCCTCCGCCTGGGCGACGTTGCGGGGGAAGCCGTCCAGCAGAAAGCCACCGACCGCGTCGGGCCGGGCGATGCGGTCGAGCAGCATCTCGATCACGAGCCCGTCGGGCACGAGTTCGCCGGCAGCCATGAACGCCTTCGCCTTTGACCCGAGCGGCGTGCCGTCGCGGAGATTCGCGCGCAGCATATCGCCGGTCGCGACGTGCGGCACTCCGAGTTCTGCGGCGAGACGCGGCGCCTGCGTCCCCTTGCCCGCACCGGGCGGGCCGAAGATCAGGAGGTTGCGGCGCACCGCGCTACTTCAGGAAACCCTCGTAGTGGCGCATCATCACCTGCGACTGCACCTGGCGCATCGTGTCGAGCGCGACGCCGACGACGATCAGCACCGAAGTGCCGCCGAGCGCCTGCGCCGTCGCCTGCGAGAAGCCGGCGTAGCGGATGAAGATCGTCGGCAGAACCGCGATCGTGCCGAGGTAGAGCGCACCCGGCAGGGTGAGGCGAACCATCACGTGGTCGAGGAACTGCGCCGTCGGCCGTCCCGGCCGGATGCCGGGGATGAAGCCGCCGTACTTCTTCAGGTTGTCGGCCTGTTCCTGTGGGTTGAACTGCACGGCGGTGTAGAAGAACGTGAACATCACGATCAGCCCGAACTCGAGGCCGATCGAGGCCCACGCCGTCGGCGCGAACGTGTTCGTGAGGAAGTCGACCCCCATCAGCTGCCCGACGGTCGGCGGCAGCAGCAGGACCGCCGCCGCGAAGATGACGGGGATGACGCCGGCCATGTTGACGCGCAGCGGCATGTAGGTCGTCTGACCGACGGCCGTCGCGCCGCGCCGCGCGTACTGGATCGGAATCCGTCGCTGCCCCTCGTTGATGAAGACGACGGCGAGGATCACGGCGAGGATCATCACCGGCAACGACAGCTGCTGGAAGACGCCGCCGTTCACCCAGGCAGTGATCGCCGTCGGAATCGACGTCAGGATCGAGGCGAAGATCAGCAGCGACTGGCCGTTGCCGACGCCCTTGCGCGTGATGTACTCGCCCATCCACATCAGCAGCGTCGATCCGGCCGTCAGCGTCAGCACGATCAGGATGAAGATCCGGATGTTGAGGTTCGGCAGGGCGTTCGTCCCGCCCAGCGCCGAGCCGTTGTGGAAGACGACGACGTACGCCGCGGACTGCCCGGCGGCGAGCGCCACCGTCAGGTAGCGCGTGTACTGCGTGATCCGCCGCTGCCCGGCCTCGCCGTCCTTGCGCATCTTCTCGAGCGTCGGGATCACGACCGTCAGCAGCTGCATGATGATGCTGGCCGTGATGTAGGGCATGATCCCGAGCGCGAACAGGCTCAGGTTCTGCAGCGCCTGCCCGGAAAACAGGTTCAGGTAGCCGAGGATCGTGCCCGAGCCGGACTGGTCGAACAGGTCGCGGATCGTCGCCGTGTCCACGCCCGGCGTCGGCAGCCAGGAGCCGAGACGGTAGAGCGCCAGGACGAACGCCGTGACGAAGAGTCGCTTGCGAAGGTCGGGGACGCGGAAGATGTTGCCGAGCGCGGAGAACACCGACCCACTCTACCCGTCGGTGTCGCCGAGCAGGGTGACGGTGCCGCCGGCGGCCTCGATCTTGGCCCGCGCCGAGGCAGACACCGCGTGCACCGAGACGGTCAGCGCGTGGCCGATCTCCCCCCGGCCGAGCACCTTGATCGGCTCCTTGGTGTTCTTCAGAAGACCGGCTGCGACCAGCGTCGCCGGCGTCACCTCCGCACCCGCCTCGAAGCGCTCGCCGAGCGTCGCGACGTTGACGATCTCGTTCGACGTCCGGAACGGCTCGAACGGCATCGACTTCTTCATGAATGGCCCGCGCAGCTTGCCCGTGCGCATGTAGAGCGGGTTCTGGCCGCCCTCGAAGCCGGCCCGCATCATGTGCGAGCCCGATCGCGACTTCTGACCCTTCTGCCCGCGGCCAGACGTCTTGCCCTGCCCCGAGGAGATGCCACGCCCGATGCGCTTGCGCGGGCGCCGCGATCCCGGTGCCGGGCTCAGGTTGTGCAATCCGATTTCCGGCATCAGTCCTCGACCTCCTCGACACGCAACAGGTAGCCGACCTGGTGCAGCTGCCCGCGCAGCGACGGCGAATCGGCATGCACGGCGCTGCGGCCGATGCGGCCGAGACCGAGCGAGCGGAGGGTACCGCGATGCTGCACCTGGACGCCGATGGCGGAGCGCACCTGGGTGACCTTCACGCCCATCACGCGACCTCGACCGGGTCGACCGGGTCGGCTGCCGCCTGCGACGCAGCCGAAACCTCGGCAGCCGCAGCCGCCGCCGCCATCTCACGCCCGACAGCGCCGGGCAGGATGTCGCGGATCCGCTTACCGCGAAGGCGAGCGATGTCTTCCGGGCGGCGCAGCTGCCGCAGCGCCGTCTCGGCAGCGCGGCAGAGGTTGATCGGGTTCGACGTTCCGAGCGACTTTGCGAGCACGTCGCGAATGCCGGCCAGCTCGAGCACTGCACGCACGCCGGCACCCGCGATCACGCCGGTACCGGGCGAGGCCGGCTTCAGCATCACGCGCCCGGCACCGAACACGCCGAGCGTCTCGTGCGTGATCGTGTTGCGGTGCTTCGGGACGCGGAACATGTTCTTCTTGGCATCCTCGACCGCCTTCTGAATGGCGACCGGGACCTCCTTGGCCTTGCCGTAGCCGATGCCGACCTGGTCGACCTCGTCGCCCACCACTACGAGCGCGGTGAACGAGAAGCGCCGGCCACCCTTCACGACCTTGGCAACGCGGTTGATCTCGACGACGCGCTCGACGAGCTCGCCACCGTCTCTGCCCTGCGGAACTCTCGGCATCAGAAGTTCAGGCCTCCCTCGCGGGCTCCATCGGCCAGGGCGCTGATGCGCCCGTGGTAGAGGAAGCCGCCGCGGTCGAACACGACGGTGTCGACGCCGAGGGCCCGGGCGCGCTCGGCGATCAACTTCCCGACCGCCTCCGCCTGGTCGCGCTTCGTGCCTTCTCCCGTCGAGCGAGAGTCAGCCGCGCAGAGCGTGTGGCCACGGTCGTCGTCGATCACCTGTGCATAGATGGTCAGGTTGGAGCGGAACACGGCCAGACGGGGCCGTGCCGCGGTGCCGCGAACCTTGCCGCGGACGCGCCTGTGGCGCCGGCGCCGTGCTGTCTGAATCGTCATCTTCGTCATCTCGTCACACCCCTACGCGCGCTTGCCGACCTTGCGCGCGACGTGCTCGCCCGCATACCGGATGCCCTTGCCCTTGTACGGCTCAGGCGGCTTCAGCCCACGAATGTTCGCCGCGACCTGGCCGACCTTCTGCTTGTCGATGCCTCTGACGATGATCTGCGTCGGCTGCGGCACCTCGATCGAGACGCCTTCGGGCGGCTTGACGGTGATCGTGTGCGAGAAGCCGAGCGCGAACTCGATGTCGCTGCCCTTCACGGTCGCGCGGTAGCCGACGCCCTGGATCTCGAGTCGCTTCTCGAATCCCTTGGTGACGCCCTCGACCATGTTCGCGACCAGCGATCGTGTCAGGCCGTGGAGCGCGCGGTGATCGGCCCGGTCGGTCGGCCGGGTGACGAGCAGGCGCTCGCCCTCCTGCGCGACGCCGATGTCGGGCGAGATCTCCTGCTCGAGCGTGCCCATCGGGCCCTTCACCGACACGCGCCCAGGAGCAGTCACGACCTCGACTCCGGCCGGTACACCAATGGGAAGTCGTCCGATTCGGCTCATGTCGTCACCACACGAACGCGAGCACCTCGCCGCCGACGCCACGCCGCTGCGCGTCGGAGGCGGTACACACGCCGCTCGAGGTGGAGATGATGGCGCACCCGAGCCCGCCGAGCACACGTGGCAGGCGGTCCTTCGGCGCGTAGATACGACGTCCCGGCTTCGAGACGCGCTTCAGCCCGGAGATCACGCGCTCGCGGTTCGAGCCGTACTTCAGCTCGATCACGAGCTGATCGACGGGTTGCGACTGCGCGACCTTGAACGAGGCGATGTAGCCCTCCTCGTGCAGGATCTTCGCGATCTCGATCTTCTGCTTCGAGACGGGCATCTTCGTGACCTCCGCGAGCGCCGTGTTGGCGTTGCGGATGCGGGTCAGCATGTCAGCGATCGGATCGGTCATCATCGCTGCACCTCTACCAGCTCGATTTCGTCATGCCGGGGATGAAGCCCTGATGGGCCAGCTCCCGCAGGCAGATTCGGCACAACCCGAACTTCCGGTACACGGCCCGCGGGCGACCGCAGCGCTGGCAGCGCGTGTAGCCCCGGACCTTGTACTTGGGAGTGCGGGCGGCCTTGACCTTGAGCGATTCTTTCGCCATCTCTCAGCTCTCCCGGAACGGCATGCCGAACTCCCGCAGGAGATCGCGTGCCTCGTCGTCGGTGCGGGCGGTGGTCGTGATCGCGACGTCGAGCCCGCGCACCTGGTCGATCTGGTCGTAGTCGACTTCCGGGAAGATGATCTGTTCCCGGATACCGAGGGAGAAGTTCCCGCGGCCGTCGAAGGAGTTCGGATTGATACCGCGGAAATCGCGAATGCGCGGCAGTGCGACGGTGATCAGCCGATCGAGGAACTCGTACATGCGGTCACCGCGGAGCGTCACCTTCGTGCCGATCTCCATGCCCTCGCGGATCTTGAAGCCGGCGATCGAGCGCTTCGCCTTCGTGACGATCGGGTGCTGGCCCGCGATCAGCGCCAGCTGCGCCTGCGCGTGGTCGAGCGCCTTGCGGTCGGTCTTCGCCTCACCGACGCCCATGTTCAGCGTCACCTTCGTGACGCGCGGGACGCGCATCGGCGTCGTCGCTCCCAGCCGCTCCTGCAGGCGTGGCCTGATCTCCGCCGCATAGCGCGACTTGAGGCGCGGTTCGTAGGTCGTCTCGGCCATCAGCTCGCGTCTCCGATCTGCGCCTTGCAGCGCCGGCAGACCCGCACCTTCGTGCCGTCGGCGATGGTCGTGTGGCCGACGCGGGTCGGCTTGTCGCACGACGGGCAGACGAGCATCAGGTTCGAGAGCTCGATCGGCTGCTCCAGGTCGAGGACGCCGCCGGGCAGCATCTGCGCCCCGCGCGAGCCGGGCACGGGCCGCGAACGCGCATGCTTCTTGGCGAGGTTCCGGCCTTCGACGATCACGCGGCCCTCTTCGATGCGCGACTCCAGCACGCGGCCGCGGCGCCCACGGTCCTTGCCGGTGACGACCTCGACGGTGTCGCCGCGCCGGATCTTCAGCCCCATCACAGCACCTCCGGGGCGAGCGAGACGATCTTCATGAAGTTCTTCTCACGCAGTTCGCGTGCGACCGGTCCGAAGATGCGCGTGCCTCGCGGGTTCTTGGCCGGATCGATGATGACCGCGGCGTTGTCGTCGAACGCGATGTAGGTGCCGTCACTGCGGTGGTGCGCCTTCTTCGTACGAACGATGACGGCCTGCACGACCTCGCCCTTCTTGACGGTGCCGTTCGGCGTCGCCTGCTTGACCGCGGCGACGATCACGTCGCCGACCCGTGCGTAGCGGCGATGGGAGCCGCCGCGGACGCGGATGCAGAGCAACTCGCGGGCGCCGGTGTTGTCGGCGACCCGAACACGGGACTCCTGCTGGATCACTGTGCCACCTCGACGATCTCGACCAGACGCCAGCGCTTCGACTTCGACAGCGGCCGGCACTCGACGACGCGGACGACGTCACCGACGCCGGCCGTGTTCTGCTCGTCGTGTGCGCGCAGCTTCACCGATCGGCGCATGATCTTCTTGTACTTCGGGTGCGCCATCATCACGTCGACGCGCACCGTGATCGTCTTGTCCTCCTTCGAGGACACGACGACGCCGCGGCGCTCCTTGCGGCGACCTGGCTGACTGGGCTCGGCCGGCGTGCGGACGTAGGTACCGCGCTCCTTCTTTGGAGCCGACTCCTTCTTCTTCGTGACCTTCTTGGCAGTCTTCGCGGGCGCCTTCCGGGTCTTCGGTGCAGGCGCCTCGGCAACGGCCTCGGGCTCCGCAGGCACCTCGGGCGCGGCGGCTTCGACGGGCACAGCGTCCTCGACAGCCTCAGCCTCGGCGACCGGAGCGGTCTCCTCGACCGGAGCGGTCTCCTCGACCGGAGCGGCCTCCTCGACCGGTGCCTTCGCCTTCGGCGCGCGGGTCCGCTTCGGCTTCGCCTCGGCCGCGGGCGCTTCGGGGGTGGGCGCCTCGGCCTCGGCCGCGGGCTCCATACCCTCGTCAGTCGTCTCGTCAGCCATCGGTCGTCTCCTCGGCGCTCTCGCGCTGGATCGTCAGCAGCCGCGCGACGTCACGACGGACGGCCGAGATGCGCGCGGTGTTCTCCAGTGCGCCGGTGGCGTGCTGGAAACGCAGATTGAAAAGTTCCTCGCGGGCCTCCGCGAGCTTGCGGGTGACGTCGTCGACGTTCAGGCCGCGCACTTCACTAGCCTTCAAAGAGATCGCCCTCCCGCATCACGAACTTGCAGCGGATCGGCAGCTTCTGCGCTGCGAGGCGGATCGCCTCGCGCGCAAGTGGTTCCGGCACGCCGGCGAGTTCGAACATGACGCGGCCCGGCTTGACGACCGCGACCCAGAACTCCGGCGCACCCTTGCCCGATCCCATCCGCGTCTCGAGGGGCTTCTTCGTGACGGGCTTGTCCGGGAAGATGTTGATCCAGACCTTGCCACCGCGCTTGATGTGACGGGTCATCGCGATACGCGCCGCCTCGATCTGGCGCGCCGTGATCCACCCCTCCTCCATCGCCTTCAGCCCGTACTCGCCGAAGTGGACGCGCGTGCCGCCCTTGGCGAGACCGGTGCGGCGCCCACGGAAGACGCGCCGGTGCTTGACCCTACGCGGGAGCAGCATCAGTCGTCACCACCCGCGTCGGGCGTCGACTCGGCCGGAGCCGCCTCGGCAACAGGAGTCGGGTCCGCCGGAGCCACATCGATCGGAGCCTCGACAACCGGAGCCGCGTCGACCGGAGTCTGCGCCTCGGGTTCGACGGCCGGACGCTCTGCCGCGGGGCGCGCACGCCGGCCGAGGCCGCCCTGGTTCGTCAGGACAGGCCGCTCGTCCCGGCCGCGCGGACCACCCGGACCGCCGCCTGGCCCACGGCCACGCGGACGATCGCCGCCACCGGCGCCGCCAGGGCCGCCGGGACCGCCGGGACCACCCGGTCCACGCCCACGGCGCTGCGGCCGTGCGGGCCCGAGTTCCTCCATGATCGCGCCGCGGGCACCGGAGCGCCGACGTCGCGCATCGACCTCGCCGAGACGGGTCTGCGCTCCCTGCTGCTCGTATCCCTCGGGCATGATCTCGCCCTTGTTGATCCACACCTTCACGCCGATGCGCCCCATGCCGGTGCGCGCCTCCGTGAAGCCGTAGTCGATATCTGCGCGCAGCGTGTGGAGCGGGACCCGGCCCTCGGAGTACTGCTCGGTCCGGGACATCTCGGTGCCGCCGAGGCGGCCGCCGCACTTCACCTTGACGCCCATCGCGCCGGAGCGGACGGCAGAGGCGAGTGACCGCTTCATCGCGCGCCGGAACGACACCCGATTCTGCAGCTGCTCGGCCACCGACTGCGCCATCAGCTTGGCGTCGAGCTCCGGGCGCTTGATCTCGTTGATGTTGATCTGCACAGCGCGACCGGTCATCGCATAGATGTGCTTGCGCAACGCATCGACCTCGGACCCCGACTTCCCGATCACGATGCCGGGTCGGGCCGTGTAGATGTCGATCGTGATCTTCTGCGAGTCCTTGCGGATGTGGATGTCCGACAGGCCTGCGTGCGAGAGGCGACCGTAGATGTGGTCGCGGATCGCGAGATCTTCGTGCAGGTACCGGGCGAACTCCTTGTCCGTGTACCAGTTCGACTTCCAGTCATGAATGATCCCGACGCGAAGTCCGCCGGGGTGCACCTTCTGCCCCATCAGGCCTCCTCACCTTCGGGAATGGATCTGGCCTCTGGCTCGGCCGCGGGCTCCGCGGCAGCGGCCTTCGGCTTACGCGTTCGCTTCGGCTTCGGAGCGGCCTCAGCCTCCGGCTCCGCTGCCGGCTCCGTCGCGACGACCGGCTCAACGACCTCGACCGCCTCGACCGCCTCGACGACCGCCTTTGCGGCCTTCGGCTTCGGCTTGGGCTTCGGCGCGGCGGCCTTCGCCGGCGCCGCCTTCGCGGGTGCAGCCTCTGCGGGCGCGGCCTTCTCAGGCGCGCTCTTCGCAGCTGGAGCCGCCTTCGTCGCCTTCGCGGCCGCGGTCGGCAGGGCAACGCCCTCGGCGCGCAGCAGGATCGTGATGTGCGCCGTCCGCTTGCGGATCCGCATTGCGCGCCCGCGGGCGCGCGGCTGCCACCGCTTCATCGTCACGCCCTCGTCGGCGAAGGCCTCGTGGATGATCAGCGAGCCCTCATCGAGGCCGTGGTTGTTGACCGCGTTCGCGATCGCCGACTCCAGCACCTTCGAGATGTCCTGCGCGGCGTGACGGGTCGCGAAGCGCAACTGGTTGCGCGCCTCGGCGACGGGCAAACCGCGGACGTGCTCGAGCACGATCCGCACCTTGCGCGCGGAGGTGCGCACCCACTTCGCGTGAGCGCGGACGAGCCCTGTCTCTTCGTACCTGCGCGGCATCTCTAGCGTCGCTTCGACTGCTTGTCGGATGCGTGGCCGCGATAGGTCCGCGTCGGCGCGAACTCGCCGAGCTTGTGGCCGACCATCGACTCGGAGATGAACACGGGCACGTGCTTGCGGCCGTCGTGGACCGCAATCGTGTGCCCGACCATCTCCGGGAAGACGGTCGACGCGCGGGACCACGTCTTGAGCATCCGCTTCTCACGGGTGGCGTTGAGCGCCTCGACCCGCGAGAGCAGACGCGCGTCGATGAAGGGGCCCTTCTTCGAGGATCTACTCATCTGCTCCTACCCTTGCCCCGCTTGCGCCCGCGCACGATGTCCGCGGAGGAGGCCTTCTTCTGGTTACGTGTCCGCGCACCGAGCGTCGGCTTACCCCACGGGGTGACCGGATGCGTGCCCTTGGTCTTGCCCTCGCCACCGCCGTGCGGGTGGTCGACCGGATTCATCGCCGTGCCGCGAACGGACGGGCGCTTGCCCAGCCAGCGCGAGCGGCCGGCCTTGCCACTGGACTCGTTCTGGTGCGTCGGATTCGAGACGTTGCCGATCGTCGCCCGGCACGCTTCCGGCACCCGCCTGAGCTCACCGGAGGGGAGTCGCATCAACGCCATCCCACCCTCCTTCGCAACGAGCTGCGATGAGGTGCCGGCCGACCGGGCCATCCGCGCGCCCTGCCCGGGGCGCAACTCGATCGCGTGCACCGTCGCGCCTACAGGGATTGCCGAGAGCGGCAGCGCGTTGCCTGGACGGATGTCGGCGGCCGGGCCCGACATCACCTCGTCGCCGACGAACAGCTTCTGGGGAGCGAGGATGTACGCCTTCGCACCGTCGGCGTAGTGCAGGAGGGCGATGCGCGCCGAGCGGTTCGGGTCGTACTCGATCGAGGCGACCTTGGCGGGCACGCCATCCTTGAGGCGCTTGAAGTCGATGATCCGGTAGCGGCGCTTGTGCCCGCCGCCTTGATGACGGGTCGTGATGCGGCCGTTGTTGTTGCGGCCGCCCGTGCGATGCACCGGCGCCAGCAGGCTCTTCTCGGGCTCGGAGCGCGTGATGTCCTCGAAGTCCGAGACGGTCATGAACCGGCGTCCGGGCGAGGTCGGCTTGTACGGACGAACACCCATCAGATCATCCCCTCGAGCAGCGTGATCTTGTCACCGGGCGCGAGCGTCACGACGGCCTTCTTGAACCCGGGCCGGTGGCCACGGAAGATGCCGCGCCGCTTCGGCTTCGGGCGAACGTTGATGATGCGGACAGCGGTCACGCGGACGCCCCAGATCTCCTCGACGGCCTGCTTCACCTGGGTCTTGTGCGCGGCGTCGGCGACCCGGAAGGTGTAGTGGTTGTCCTCGATCTGGGCCGCTGACTTCTCGGTCCAGACGGGAGCGATGATGACGCCCCGTGCGTGCTGCGTGGTCGAACTCATGCCTCGGAGTCCTCCGTGTCGCCATCGTCGCCAGACTCGGCCGCGACGCCGACGGGCACCGGTGCCCGATCGCCGAACACGTGATGCAGGCGCTCGAGCGCGATCTTCGAGACGAGCAGTGAGCGCGCCCAGAGCAACGCTTCCACACCCATCTCGTCGACGGTCAGGACGATCGTCTTCGGCAGGTTGCGGAACGAGTAGGCGGCCGCATCTTCGGTCTCGTCCACCAGCACGACCAGTGGCCGGTCGGCGCGCCACGGCGCGAGCAGGGCGAGAGCGGCCTTCGTCGAGTGCTCGTCGAACCGGCCGTCGAAGACGCCCAGCGACTTGGCATCGTGGTGCAACGACAGCGCCATGCAGCGCGCCTTGCGGTACGCCTTGCGATTGACCTTGAGCGCGTACGAGCGCGGCTGCGGACCGAACGTCGTGCCGCCGCCGACGTGCTGGGAGGCGCGCGTCGTACCCTGGCGCGCCCGGCCGGTGCCCTTCTGACGGAACGGCTTCGCGCGGCCGCCGGCGACCTCGCCGCGGGTCTTGGTCGAGTGCGTCCCCTGGCGTCGCCAGCTCTGCTCGGCCTTGACCATCTCGTGTAGCAGTGCGGTGCTGACGGCGACGCCGAACACCGACTCCTCGAGTGTCGCGTTGCCCTTCGCCCCCACGATCGGTGCCTTCAGCGCCATCAGCGGTCCTCTCGCACGTAGACGAGGCTGCCGGGGGCGCCGGGAACGGCACCCGAGACGAGCAGCAGGTTGCGCGTCGGATCGGCGTCGACCACGACCAGGCCTCGCTGCGTGACCTGTTCGTTGCCCATCCGGCCCGACATGCGCATGCCCTTCCAGACACGGGCCGGCCACGCGGACTGGCCGATCGAGCCCGGCGCGCGGACGTTGTGCGAACCGTGGCTGACGGGACCGCGCTTGAAGTTGTGGCGCTTGATGGTGCCCGCGAAGCCCTTACCGCGCGACGTGCCGGTCACCTTGATGTGGTCGCCGGGACCGAAGGCCTCGACGGTGACGAGGTCGCCGACCGCGAGGTCGGTCGGACCGCGGAACTCCCTGAGGTGGCGGTGAGGTCCGAGGCCCGCCTTCGCGAGATGGCCGGTCTCCGGCTTCGTCAGGTGCTTCGGCTTCGACTCGCCATAGGCGAGCTGCACGGCGTCGTAGCCGTTCGCCGCACCGGTCTTGACCTGTACCACCGGGCACGGACCAGCCTCGATCACCGTGACGGCCACGACGGCACCGTCTTCGGTGAACAGTTGGGTCATCCCCACCTTCTTGCCGATGATCGCCTTCACGTCGTCAGTCTCAGAGCTTGATCTCGATGTCGACGCCGGCGGGAAGGTCGAGGCGCATCAGCGCGTCGACCGTCTTCGGTGTCGGGGAGTGGATGTCGATCAGCCGCTTGTGCGTGCGGATCTCGAAGTGCTCGCGCGAATCCTTGTCCACGAACGGGCCGCGGATCACGCAGTAGACGTTCTTCTCCGTGGGCAGCGGTACGGGGCCGGAAATGGTCGCCCCGGTCCGCGTAGCCGTCTCGACGATCTGCTTCGCAGACTGGTCGAGCTGGGAGTGGTCGTACCCCTTGAGTCGGATGCGGATTTTCTGCTGCGCCACGTGAGCTACTTGTCGATCTTCGTGACGACGCCGGCGCCGACGGTACGGCCACCCTCGCGGATGGCGAAGCGCAGGCCCTCGTCCATGGCGATCGGCTGGATCAGCTCGACGCCGATCGAGGTGCGGTCGCCCGGCAGGCAGATGTCGGTACCGTCGGGCAGGATGATCGAGCCCGTCACGTCCGTCGTGCGGAAGTAGAACTGCGGCCGGTAGCCCGACAGGAAGCGGGTGTGGCGACCGCCCTCTTCCTTCGTTAGCACGTAGATGTCGGCCTGGAAGGCCGTGTGCGGGGTGATCGACGACGGCTTGGCGAGGACCTGCCCACGCTCGACCTGCTCGCGCTTCGTGCCGCGCAGCAGACAGCCGGCGTTGTCGCCGGCCTGGGCCTGGTCGAGCTGCTTGTTGAACATCTCGACGCCGGTGCAGACCGTCTTCTGCGTGTCGTGCAGGCCGACGATCTCGACCTCGTCGCCGATCTTGACGGCACCCTGCTCGACGCGGCCCGTGACGACGGTGCCGCGGCCGGTGATCGTGAAGACGTCCTCGATCGCCATCAGGAACGGACGGTCGAGCGCGCGCACCGGCTCCGGGACGTACTCGTCGACGGCCTTGATCAGCGTGTCGATCGCGTCCTCCCAGGCCGCGTCGCCCTCGAGCGCCTTCAGCGCCGAGACCTGCACGACCGGGATGTCGTCGCCCGGGAAGTCGTACTTCGAGAGCAGCTCGCGGACCTCGAGCTCGACGAGCTCGAGCAGCTCGGGGTCGTCGACCATGTCGGCCTTGTTCAGGGCCACGACGATGTACGGCACGCCGACCTGGCGGGCGAGCAGGATGTGCTCGCGCGTCTGCGGCATGGGGCCATCGGCAGCCGACACGACGAGGATCGCGCCGTCCATCTGCGCGGCGCCCGTGATCATGTTCTTGATGTAGTCGGCATGCCCAGGGCAGTCGACGTGGGCGTAGTGCCGTGTCTCCGATTCGTACTCGACGTGCGCGGTGTTGATCGTAATGCCGCGCTCGCGCTCCTCGGGAGCGTTGTCGATCGACGCGAAGTCGCGCACGGTCGTTCCGCCGTAGCGGGCCGCAAGCACCTTCGTGATGGCAGCCGTGAGCGTCGTCTTGCCGTGGTCGATATGACCGATCGTGCCGACGTTCAGGTGCGGCTTCGACCGCTCGAACTTCTGCTTTGCCATCTGCTCCGATCCTTCCTTCGGTCCTGAGTTCCGATTCCTGTGCGCTAGTCGGGCTTGATGATCGACTCGGCGAGAGTCTTGGGTACTTCCTCGTAACGGAGGAACTGCATCGTGAACGTCGCGCGCCCCTGGGACATCGAGCGGACGTCCGTGGCGTAGCCGAACATCTCGGAGAGTGGCACGCGCGCGGTGATCACCTGTGCATTACCCCGCGGCTCCATCGCTTCGATCTGGCCGCGTCGCGAGCTGAGGTTGCCGATCACGTCGCCCATGTACTCCTCGGGTGTCACCACCTCGACTGCGAAAACGGGCTCGAGCAACATCGGCCCTGCCTTCCGCATGCCCTCCTTGAACGCCATCGAACCGGCGATCTTGAAGGCCATCTCGGAGGAGTCGACCTCGTGGTACGAGCCGTCGACGAGCGTGATCTTGATGTCGACGACCGGGAAGCCCGCGAGCACGCCCGATTCCATCGCCTCGCGGATGCCCTGATCGACCGCCGGGACGTACTCGCGCGGGATCGAGCCGCCGACGATCTTCGAGACGAACTCGTAGCCGCCACCCGGTTCGTTCGGCTCGAGGTTGATGATCACGTCGCCGAACTGGCCGCGGCCGCCGGTCTGGCGGACGAAGCGCGCGCGCACGTTCAGCGCCGGTCGCCGGATCGCCTCGCGGTAGGCCACCTGCGGCTTGCCGACGTTGGCGTCGACCTTGAACTCGCGCAGCAGGCGGTCGACGATGATCTCGAGGTGCAGTTCGCCCATGCCGGCGATCAGCGTCTGGCCCGTCTCCTCATGCGTCTTCACGCGGAAGGTCGGGTCTTCCTCTGAGAGGCGCGCGAGGCCGGCGGCGAGCTTGTCCTGGTCGGACTTCGTCCGCGGCTCGACGGCAACCTCGATCACCGGCTCCGGAAACTCGATCGACTCCAGCAGGATCGGCTTGTCGGGCGCCGTCAACGTGTCGCCGGTCGTGGTGAACTTGAGGCCGACGGCGGCGGCGATCTCGCCCGCGCCGATCTCATCGCGCTCCTCACGGTGGTTGGCGTGCATCTGGAGGATGCGGCCGACCCGCTCCTTCTTGTCCGACGAGGCGTTGTAGACCGCCGAGCCTGCCTTCAGCGACCCGGAGTAGACCCGGAAGTACGTCAGCTTGCCGACGAACGGGTCGGTCATGACCTTGAACGCGAGCGCCGCGAACGGCGCGTCGAGCGTCGGCTCGCGCGGCTCCTCCGCCCCGCTCCGCGGGACGATGCCCGTCACAGGCGGCACGTCGAGCGGCGATGGCAGGTAGTCGATGATCGCATCGAGCAGCGGCTGCACGCCCTTGTTCTTGAAGGCCGAGCCGCACAGCACCGGCGTGATCGAGAGGTCGAGGGTGGCGGCGCGGATCGCGGCCTTCAGCGCCTCCTCCGAGACCGGGGCATCGTCGAGGAACGCCACCATGATGTCCTCGTCGTGGTCGGCGACCGCCTCGATCAGGTCGTGGCGGTACTTCGCCGCCAACGCGGCAAGCTCGCCGGTCGGCTCCTCTTCCTCCCACGTCATGCCGAGCGAGTCGACGTAGCGGACGGTCTTCATGCGGACGAGATCGACGACGCCCTCGAAGCCCTCCTCGGCGCCGATCGGCACGTGCAAGGCGACCGGCCGCGCGCCGAGGCGGTCGACCATCGTCTTCATGGCGTTGAAGTAGTCGGCACCGACGCGATCCATCTTGTTGACGAACGCGATGCGCGGCACGGCGTACTTGTCGGCCTGGCGCCAGACTGTCTCGGACTGTGGCTGCACACCGGCGACGGAGTCGAACAACGCGACGGCACCGTCGAGCACACGCAACGACCGCTCCACCTCGACCGTGAAGTCCACGTGTCCGGGCGTATCGATGATGTTGATTCGATAGCCCTGCCAGAAGGCGGTCGTCGCGGCGGACGTGATCGTGATGCCGCGCTCCTGCTCCTGGACCATCCAGTCCATCGTCGCAGCGCCCTCGTGCACCTCGCCGAGCTTGTGGGTGCGGCCGGTGTAGTAGAGGATCCGCTCGGTCGCGGTCGTCTTGCCGGCATCGATGTGCGCCATGATCCCGATGTTGCGGACACGGTCGAGCTGGTCCGGCTTCGGGACGGCACTCGAAGTCTGAGATTCAACGACGGGCATGGCTACTCGATCCGCTCCCGCTACCAGCGGTAATGCGCGAAGGCCCTGTTTGCCTGCGCCATCCGGTAGATGTCGTCCTTGCGCTTGAAGGCGCCGCCCTGCTGGTTGCAGGCGTCGAGGATCTCGCCGACGAGCTTCGAGACCATCTCCTTCTCGCGTCGCTGCCGGGCGAAATCGATCAGCCAGCGAATCGCGAGCGTGCGGGCGCGACGCGCGGGCACCTCGATCGGCACCTGGTAGTTGGCACCGCCGACCCGGCGCGAGCGGACCTCGAGCGCCGGGGTGAGGGACTTGATCGCCTGCTCGAGCATCTCGACGGCCGGACGGCCGGAGGTCTCGGCAACCTTCTCCAGAGCGGCGTAGACGATCGCCTCGGCGCTCGACTTCTTGCCGTCTTGCATCACGCGGCGGATCACCTGCGTGACCAGTTCCGACCCGTAGACGGGGTCGGCGACCAGCGGCCGGGGAACGATGTCTGCTCGGCGTGGCACGGTTAGCTCTTCTTCGCCCCGTACTTGGAGCGCGCCTGCTGGCGGCCCGAGACGCCCGAGGCGTCGAGCGCGGCGCGGATCACCTTGTAGCGGACGCCTGGCAGGTCCTTCACGCGCCCGCCGCGAATCAGCACGACGGAGTGCTCCTGCAGGTTGTGCCCGATGCCGGGAATGTAGGCCGTGACCTCCATCTGGTTCGTGAGGCGCACGCGCGCGACCTTGCGGAGAGCCGAGTTCGGCTTCTTCGGCGTCGTCGTGTAGACGCGCGTGCAGACGCCGCGCTTCTGGGGCGCACCCCTCAGCGCAGGGGTCTTGGTCTTCGCCTTCTTGGCGGAGCGACCCTTGCGCACGAGCTGATTGATGGTCGGCATGAACCTCTCTCGGGGCGCCGCGCGCGGGGCGCGCGTCCGTGGACGGACGTCAGAAACGGTTGCGGCCGCACGAGCCGCGGGCGCATCCTACCCGGGGGCAGGGAATCGCGCCGCACATGGCGCAGCACGCGACGCAACCGCCTGGACGGCCCGCCGGGCCGGAGTATACATGGCAGGCGGAGGCACGACGCACAGGCCGCGGGGCGCGACCCGATCAGCCCGCACCTGAGCGGGAGCGCGCTTGTCAGCGTCCGGGTCATCGGTGCTGGCGTATCGTTCCGGTCATGACCGGCATCTCCCGCATCGACCCAGCCGCACTCGTCAGCGCTCCACTCGTGCCCGAGGGCGCGACGATGACCCGCACTCACGAAGCCGCACCGCTCGGCGACGGCCTCAGCGCCGGCACGTGGTACGCCGAACCGTTCCGCGAGGAGATCGCCGCCTATCCGGTCGACGAGGTCTGCGTCCTGATCGAGGGACGCCTGATCCTCCGCAGCCCCGACGGCACCGCGCAGGAGTTCGGACCCGGCGAGGCATTCGCGATCGCGAAGGGCACGCCACTCGTCTGGGACCAGCCGACGGCCGTGCGCAAGTTCTACGTGATCCGCGAAGCCGCCACCTGACCTGGTCCGCTTGCGCTTTCACGAGACCGACATCGACGAGTGGTGGGACGAGGTCGCGGCGCCGGTCCGCGCCGCCTACGACGCCTGCCGTTCGGCCCCCGGCGAGGCGACCGAGCGCGTCCTGCTGATCGCCGGCGATCCGGCCGCCGCTCCGGACAGCGCGACGGCCTGCGCGGCGGCGGCGATCATCCGCCTCGCGGAGAGTCTCGACCGCGTCGACGGTCGCCTCGTGGCCGTGGTCGGCGCCGACCCGGCGCTGCTCCGCTCGCGCCACCTGCGGATCGGCGGCGGGCCGTGGTGAGCCTCGCGGGCCAGGTCGCGGTCGTCACAGGCGGCGCCCGCGGGATCGGTCTCGCAATCGCACGCGCGCTCGAGGCCGCCGGCGCGCGCGTATCCGTCTGGTCGCTCGCGCCCGGCGCCGACGCGCCCGGTCTCGCGCTGGCGTGCGACGTCACCGTGCGCCGCGACGTCGAGGCGGCGCACGCCCGCGTCGCTGCAGACCTCGGCCCCGTCGACCTGCTCGTCGCAAACGCCGGCATCGCGGGCGCGTGGGGCCCGTTCTACGAGGTCGCCGAGGAGATCTGGTGGCGGGACTTCGAGGTCAACCTGCTCGGCGCGGCGCTCCCAGCCCACACGGTTCTACCGTCGATGCTCGCGCGCGGCAGCGGCCGCATCGCGACCATGACGAGCGGCATGGCGGACGTCCCCGCGCCCTACTGCAGCGCCTACGCCTCGGCGAAGTGCGCCGCGGTCGTGCTGATGGAGCGGATCGCGGCCGAGGTCGCCGGCACCGGGGTGACCGCGTTCGCGATGGCGCCGGGCCTCGTCCGCACCGACATGTCCTCGAGCGACGTCTTCCTGCGCTGGGCCGACCTCGCCGGGACGCCCGACGACGCCTGGCAGACGGCCACCGACTCGGCCGACCTCGTCCTGCGGATCGCGGCGGGCGACGCCGACCCACTCAGCGGCCGGTTCCTGCACGTCAAGGACGATCTCGACGTCACGCTCGCGGAGGCGGCGGACGGCATGGCCGACGATCGCCTCCGGCTCCGCCTGCGCTGATGTCAAGCGGCTAGCGGGTTCAGCCAGCGCAGCCCGGCGAACCGCGCGAAGTCTCCGTCGGTCGATGCCAGCGTCAGCCCATGCTCGATCGCGAGCGCCGCAAGGTGCGCATCCTGGAGGAGGTCACCGCCGAACGAGCCGTCGACCAGTCCGTCCAGCACCTCGGCATGCCGATCGGTCGGCACAGGAATCCAGACGCTCTCCAGCGCCAGCCACTCCCGCACCGCAACCCACGCGGCCCGGGGCTCGACGGGGCTCGGTGTCGCGCGCGGATTGGTGACGATCCGCAGGAACGCCATCAGACTCGGCCAGGGCAGTCCGACCCGCGGCGTCGCGTTCAGTTGCTGGTCGAGCCAAGTACGAGCCGGTTCGTACTGCGGCGTGTCGGCGACCCGCGCGTAGATCAGGAGATTCGCATCGATCAGGATCACGACGGGCGATCGTCGCCCTCGATCAGCGACAGGGCCGCCTGGACATCGTCGATACCCACGCGGAGCGGGCCTGACGCGATCGGACTCGTCACGAACGTGCCACGCGGACGGGGGGCGGCACCGAGGCCGCGGCGGATGATCTCGTTCACCGCCTGCCGGTGGGTGATGCCAGCCGCCCGACGGTACCGATCGAGTTCGGCAGCGACATCGTCATCGAGCGTGAGCGTCGTCCTCATACATCAGATCATAACGGCGCTGATGTCTTGATGCCTACGAATTCGACGACTCGCGCTCGACACGCGCGACGCGCGTGTGGAACCAGTCGTACCAGCGCTCTCGCCCCAGCCGCTGCACGGGCACGTGCTCGGCGTGTGCCTTCCAGGCGGCGATCGCCTCCTCCGACTCCCAGTACGAGACGGTGATCCCGAGGCCGTCGGGCGACCGGGCCGAGTCGATCCCGATGAAGCCCGGCTGCGCGCGGGCGAGTTCCTCCATCCGCGCCGCCGCCGCGGCGTAGCCCTCCGCATCGACGCCTGACTCCCGACTCGTGAAGATGACGGCGTAGCAGTCCAGCTCAGTAGCCGCCGTTCTGGCCGGGAATCCACGTCGTCCCGGCGAGCGGCACCCGCGCCATCGCCGCCGCCTCGACCGTCAGCGCCACCAGATCCTCGGGCTCGAGGTTGTGCAGGTGACTCTTGCCGCAGGCGCGGGCGAGCGTCTGCGCCTCGAGCGTCAGGACGCGCAGGTAGTTGGCGAGCTTGCGGCCGCCCTTGACCGGGTCGAACCGCGCCGCGAGGTCGGGATCCTGCGTCGAGATGCCGGCCGGGTCGCGCCCGGCCTGGTAGTCGTCGTAGTACCCGGCGGCCGAGCCGATCTCCCTGTAGGCGTCGTCGTGCTCGGGAGCGTTGTCGCCGAGGGCGATCAGTGCGGCCACGCCGATCGCGACCGCGTCCGCGCCGAGCGCGATCGCCTTCGCCACGTCGGCGCCCGAGCGGATGCCGCCCGAGACGATCAGCTGCACCTTGCGATGCATGTCGAGCTCCTGCAGCGCCTGCACGGCAAGGGGGATTGCGGGCAGCGTCGGGATACCCACATGCTCGATGAAGACATCCTGGGTCGCCGCCGTCCCGCCCTGCATGCCGTCGACCACGACGACGTCCGCGCCGGCCTTGACCGCCAGCTGCACGTCGTAGTACGTCCGGGTGGCGCCCACCTTCACGTAGATCGGCTTCTGCCAATCCGTGATCTCGCGCAGCTCCTGGATCTTGATCTCGAGGTCGTCCGGCCCCGTCCAGTCGGGGTGCCGGCAGGCGGAGCGCTGGTCGATGCCCTTCGGCAGGTCGCGCATCTGCGCGACGCGGTCGGAGATCTTGTGACCGAGCAGCATGCCGCCGCCGCCCGGCTTCGCGCCCTGCCCGACGACGACCTCGATCGCATCGGCGCGGCGCAGGTCGTCCGGGTTCATGCCGTACCGCGACGGCAACACCTGGTAGACGAGCTGGTCGGAGTGGCCGCGCTCCTCCGGCGTCATGCCCCCGTCGCCGGTGGTGGTCGACGTCCCAACCTCACTCGCACCGCGGCCGAGCGCCTCCTTCGCTGGCCCCGACAGGGCGCCGAAACTCATACCGGCGATCGTGACCGGGATCTTCAGCTCGAGCGGCCTGGACGCGAACCGGCTGCCGAGCGTCACGTCGGTGCCGCAGCGCTCACGGTAGCCCTCCAGCGGGTAGCGGGAAACCGAGGCGCCGAGGAACAGCAGGTCGTCGAAGTGCGGCACGTGGCGCTTCGCGCCGAAGCCGCGGATGTCGTAGATGCCCTCGCGCGCCGCGCGCTGGATCTCGGCGATCGTCCGGCGGTCGAACAGGGCCGACTCGCGCAGACCGGGGTGCCAGGTGCTGGACGGGTGCATCACAGCCTCAGTAGGTGTTGTCGATCTTGAAGGTGTAGAGGTTCCGCGCCGACCCGTAGCGCGTGAAGTCGGCGACATCGACGCCCGTGATCCCCGCCTGCTCGAGAAGGCCGGCGAGCTCCGCCCGGTGGAAGTCGCGCAGCTCCTTGACGATGCAGTCCGCGCCGAGTCCCGCGACGGTGCCGCGGACGTAGATGTGCGTCTCGTACATCGAATCGCCGAGCGCATCGGCCGCGTCACCGCAGACGACGATCGCGCCGGTCTGGGCCATGAACGCGCTCATGTGGCCGATCGAGCCCTCGACGACGATCGACGCGCCCTTCAGCGAGATGCCGCAGCGCGACGACGCGTCGCCGCGGATGTGCAGGAGCCCGCCGTGCGCCGTCGCGCCGGCCGCCTGGCTGGCGTTCCCGTCGACCGTGACGCGGCCGCTCATCATGTTCTCGGCGACGCCCTGCCCGGCCGTCCCGGTGATGCGGACGGTGGCGCGCTTGTTCATCCCCGCGCAGTAGTAGCCGGCGTGCCCCTCGATGACGACCTCGATGTCCGCGTCGAGACCGCAGGCGATGTTGTGCGCGCCCGACGGGTTGACGACGCGCCACGACCGCGGTCCAGCGCCGGCCGCGAGGTCGTGCAGCCGCTGGTTCAGGTCGCGGAGCGGCGTGACGGCGAGATCGACGACCTCAATCGCGGCGCTCGTCGCCATCAGACCCGCGCCCCTTCCCAGATGTACGGCGTCGCCGGTGCCGGCTCCCAGATCCTTGCATCCTCGGCACCGGGCAGGACCGCGATGGCGCGGAACTCGGACGACATCGCCACCCAGTCGTCCGTCTCTGCCATCACGGCCGGCTTGCAGGCGATCGGATCGCGGAAGACGGCGAAGCCGTCGGCGGTGCCGATCGCAAACGTGTAGAAGCCGTCGAGGTCATCGAGGCACTGCAGCAGCGCGTCGTGGAGCGAGTCGCCCTCGCGCAGCCGCCACGTCAGGTACCCGGCGGCGACCTCGGTGTCGTTCTCGGTGTGGAACTCGATCCCCTCGCGTCGCAGCATCCGCCGCAGGGCGTTGTGATTCGACAGCGAGCCGTTGTGCACGAGGCAGACGTCGAGGCCGGTCGAGAACGGGTGCGACCCGAGCGTCGTCACCTTCGACTCCGTCGCCATCCGCGTGTGGCCGAGCGCGTGGCTGCCGCGGATGTCGCCGAGGTGGTGGCGCGCGGCGAAGTCGCTCGGAAGCCCGGTCTCCTTGTAGATCTCGATCACCCGCCCGGCGCTCATCACGCGGACGTCGGGGTGGTGCTCGCGCACCCACGCCTGCGCAGCGGCCGCGCCCGCCCGCACGACCAGTACCGCGTGGTGGTCGCGGACCTGCGGCATCGGATCGCCGCCGAAGACGGCCTTCAGCCCGGCCGCGACTGCGCCCCAGTCGTAGCCAGCCGCCTCGCACTGCAGCGTCAGCTTCGCGGCGCCGTCGGGCGCCGGGTCACGGTAGACGGCGACGCCGGCCGAGTCGGGCCCGCGGTCGTTCATCTGGACGAGCATCCGCGACAGGTGCTCGCCGAGGCGATCGGCGATGGCGTCCGACTTCGCGAAGAGTCCCACGATCCCGCACATGCGGCCTATGGTACACACGTCGTGCCTTTAGCGGCGGTCGATCGCGCTAGTGTCTCGTCGCTGAGGTTCGGGGAATAATTGGGGAAGTGGTCCGTTGCCTTCTACGGCACCCTCTAGGGAGGCGTGGATGGCAAGAACGGGACGACCGAAGGCGGTACTGGTTCTGGACGCTTCCGAGCGGGAGCAGTTGGAGGCGTGGGCGCGTCGGCCGCGGACCGAGCAGCGGCTCGCGCGGCGCAGCCGGATCGTGCTGCGGTGCGCGGATGGGCTCGATAACGATGAGGTCGCGGCCGAACTCGGCGTGCATCCGAAGACGGTCTCGAAATGGCGGCGGCGGTTCGTTGAGCGTCGTCTGGACGGCCTCGACGACGCGCCCCGGCCGGGTGTCCCGCGGACGGTGCTGGACGAGCAGGTGGCGGAGATCGTGCGACGCACGATCGAGGAGACCCCGGCGGACGCGACGCACTGGTCGACGCGATCGTTGGCCTCGTCGGTGGGCGTGTCGAAGGACACCGTCGCGCGGATCTGGCGCGCGTTCAGGTTGAAGCCGCACCTGATCGGGACGTTCAAGATCTCGACCGACCCGTTGTTCGTGGAGAAGGTCCGTGACGTCGTCGGGCTGTACCTGAACCCGCCCGAGCGCGCGCTCGTGCTCTGCGTCGACGAGAAGAGCCAGATCCAGGCGCTCGATCGCTCCCAGCCGATCCGGCCGATCCTGCCCGGCACGCCGGCGCGGATGAGCCACGACTACGAACGCCACGGCACCACCAGCCTGTTCGCGGCGCTCGACGTCGCGACCGGCAAGGTGATCGGATCGATGCATCAGCGCCACCGCACGCTCGAGTTCAAACGGTTCCTCGACCAGCTCGACGAGCAGGTACCGGCCGACCTCGACATGCACCTGATCGTCGACAACTACGCCACCCACAAGACCCCGACGATCCAACGCTGGCTGCTACGCCACCCCCGCTTCGTGCTGCACTTCACACCGACCGGCTGCTCCTGGCTGAACCTCGTCGAACGCTGGTTCTCCGAGCTCACCAGCAAGCTCCTGCAGCGCGGCGTCCACCGCAGCGTCCGCGACCTCGAAGCCGACATCAACCACTGGATGACGCACTGGAACGACAACCCACGCCCCTACGTCTGGGTCAAGACCGCCGACGAGATCCTCACCAACCTCGCCCGATATCGCGAACGAATCTCCGCGACAGGACACTAGGGGTTCGACCCTGAAATGGCGTGACCGGTTGGCGTGGCTGGAGCGAGCGGGAGCGTCGCCCGTCGCTTGGGCTTGCTGGAGCAGGTCCAGGAGGCGCGCCAAGCGACTCGCCAGGTCGGGGTCGCACCACCACTAGGGCGCGGCCGAGGGCGAGCGACAGCATCCCCAGCACGAGCTGCCGCGCGCGCGCGGGCTGCAACCAGGGCAGACCGAGTTCGCGCTGCAGACCGAGGCCGTCGACCATCGCGACGAGGGCCGCAGCGAGCTCGCTGGCGGTGAAGGGGGACGCGAACACGCCCGACCGCAGGCCATCCTCGATCGCCTCGACGACGGGCCCGCGCCAGGCCTCGTAGGCCGCTTCGAGCACGGCGCGCAGCTCGGCGTGAAGGCGGGCCGCAGCCCAGAAGTCGAGCCACACCGCCCACGTCGCGCCGGCCAGTTCGGCAACGAGCGCCTCCAGCCGATCCCACGGATCGTCGCCGGCCTCCGCCGCGATTCGGCGAGCGTTGGCGATCGCGGCACGGTTCGTCTCCAGGAAGGCTGCGCCGAGCAGGGCATCGCGCGAGGCGAAGTAGTACTGCACCGTCCCGACCGCGACCCCGGCTCCGTCCGCGACGTCGCTGTAGCGAACGGCATCGAAGCCCCGCTCGTCGATCGCGCGAATGGCGGCTTCGCGGATCAACGCCCGACGCTCGGTGGTGGCGGAACGCGGGGCCACGCAGCAAGGCTACCCGAGATCCTCCTTGCTTCCGAGCCGGATCGTACCTATCGTATCGCCGTATGGGGAGCGTGGAGCAGGGCGGCGGCATCGTCATCGATGCGGTAACGAAGATGTTCGGCGAGTTCTGTGCAGTCGACGACGTCTCGTTCTCGATCCTCGATGGCGAGTTCTTCACGATGCTCGGACCATCCGGCTGCGGCAAGACGACGACGCTGCGGATGATCGCCGGCTTCGAGGAGCCGAGCGAGGGTCGCATCCTGCTGCAGGGCCGCGACGTCACCTACCTGCCGCCGGCGCGACGCAACGTGAACATGGTCTTCCAGGCCTACGCGCTGTTCCCGCACATGAGCGTGCTGGACAACGTCGCCTACGGCCTCAAGCAGCGCAAGGTCGGCAAGGAGGAGCGCTACCGCCAGGCCGGCGAAGGGCTCGAGCTCGTCCACCTG
>VFJZ01000046.1 GCA_009885805.1 Actinomycetota bacterium | reverse complement strand
TCCGTCTGCCAGGCGAGCATCGCGTCGGTCAGGCCCTTGAACGTCTTGCCGAGCATCACGAAGGTGTCCGTCGCCGGGTCACGGGCGCCGAGGTGGAGGTTCGAGAGCCACCCCTGCCGGCGGCCGTGGCCCCACTCCGCGGCGAGGATCACGAGGTCGAGCGTGTGCGTCCGCTTGACCTTCAGCCACGCCGAACCACGGCGGCCCGCCTCGTAGAGCGACGCGGGATCCTTGACCATCACGCCCTCGTGGCCACGGCTGATTGCATCGTCGTAGAAGGCCGTCGCGGCGGTGACGTCATCGGTGACGATGCGGGTGATCGCACGGTCGGCGGCGACGGTTTCGAGCGCCGAGCGGCGGTCGCGAAGCGGCCGGTCGAGGAGGTCGTCACCGTCGAGGTGCAGGAGGTCGAACAGGACGATGTCGAGGCTCGCGCCGGCGCCCCGCGCGAACGCGCTCGAGGTCTCCTGGAACGGCGCCGGCCGGCCGTCCGGGCGGAGGAGGATCGCCTCGGCGTCCGCCACCAGCGCCCCGACCGGCAGTGCCGCGACGACGGCGACGATCTCCGGCAGCCTCGCGGTGACGTCGTCGAGGCTCCGCGTGAACAGCGCGACATCGGCGCCGTCGCGATGCACCTGCAGGCGGGCGCCGTCGAGCTTCCACTCGACCGACGCGGGCGCGTAGACCGCGAGCGCCTCGGCGATCGAGGCGGCCGGCGAGGCGAGCATCGGCGCCAACGGCCGCCCGACGACGAGGCCGAGAGTGCCGAGCGACGCCGCACCTTCCGTCAGCGCCACGTGCGCAACGACGCCGAGGTCGCCACGGAGCATCAGAGCGCGGCGGACGAGCCCTGGATCAACACCGGCCGCGGCCGCGACGGCATCGGCGACGACGCCCTGCTTCGCGCCCTGACGCAACTCGCCCGCGACGAGCGCCGCGAGCAGCCGCTGCTCGGCCTCCGTGGCGCGGGCGAAGAGCCGGGCGAGCAGGTCGCGGCGCGCCCCCGTGGAGCCTCCGCCCTCGGCGCCCGCCATCGCCGCGAAGGCGGCATCGGCCTCGGCGATCGTCAGCGTCGGCGCCGATGCCGGCGGTGGCAACTCTCGCAGGGCGGCCCAGCCGGCGCCGATCCGCCGCTGCCTGAGTTCGCCCGCAAGGTACGAGACGCCGGCCTCGATCTCGGGCGGCGGCAGCGACCGGATCGCGTCGGCGAGCAGCGCAACCTTCGTCGTGCGGGCGCTCGTCGCCCGCACCGCGTCGGAGGCGGCGGCGAGGGCCGCAAGCGTCACGCCTGCTCGAACCGCACCGGCTGCGCGCCGTCCCAGAGCGTCTTCACGCCGAGGTCGCGCAGGCGCTCGCGGCCCTCCGTGATCGTCAGGAAGTGGTTCCCGGCGAGCTGCCCCGCCTTCGACGCGAAGCAGCAGTTGCCGTACGGGAACAGCACCTCCGTCTCGGAGATCCCGCCCGGGTACCAGAGCAGCTCACCGGGCGCGGGATAGCTCGTCGCGTCCTCGAACGGCACGCCGAGGTCGAAGTCGCCGAGCGGGATCCAGCACGACTCGCCCGACCAACGCACGTGGATGACGCGCTGCTCGTACGGCAGCAGGCGCTCGAACGCCTCGCATGTCCGCGGTGCGCGCTCGCGTTCCAGGCGGCCGAGGAAGCTGAACTCCCCACTGGTGATGCGGATCCGGTCGCTCATGGTCGTCCTCCGATGGTGGTGATGACGCGCTCCATGACGTCCAGGGCGACCGTGACGTCGGCCGCGAGCACGGACTCGGCCGGGTTGTGCGATATCCCACCGCGACAGCGCAGGAACAGCATGGCGACCGGCGCGATGTGCGAGAGGGCGACGGCGTCGTGGCCGGCGCCGCTCGCCAGCTCACGGACGGGCAGCCCCTGCGAGGCGATCGCCCGCGCGCAGGCCGACATCAGGCCGGGATCGCACGGCACGGCGCGGTTGAGGGCGAGCGCCTCGTTCGTGATCTCGACGCCCCG
This sequence comes from Actinomycetota bacterium, assembly GCA_009885805.1. Classification (GTDB taxonomy): domain Bacteria; phylum Actinomycetota; class Thermoleophilia; order Gaiellales; family F1-60-MAGs149; genus VFJZ01. The sequence continues at coordinate 55,823 of VFJZ01000046.1, read as the reverse complement.
CTCGGCGGCGATCGCGTGCGCCGCGTCCTCGATCTCGGCGAGCGCGCGTCCGAGAACGGCGTCGTCGGGATGGCGGACGTCGGTGGTCAGCGTGACGCGGCCGGCAATGACGTTCGTCGCGCCCGGTTCGGCGTCGATGCGCCCGACGGTCGCGACGACGCCGGGTGTCCTGCGCGCGACGTCCTCCACGCCGACGATCAGGGCGGCCGCCGCGGCGAGCGCGTCGCGCCGACCGGCCATCGGTGTCGTTCCCGCGTGACCGGCCGTCCCCGCGATCGTGAAGCGGTGCTGCGCCTGGGCCTGGATGCCGGTGACGACGCCGATCGGCAGCCCGTCCCGCTCGAGGATCGGCCCCTGCTCGATGTGGAGTTCGAGCCAGCCGGCGACCTCCCCGCGGGAGCGGGCGCAGCCGGCGACCGCGGCCGGGTCGCCGCCGGCGGCGGTGAGTGCGTCGCGCAGCGTGACGCCGCTCGTGTCACTCCGGTCGAGCCAGGCCGGATCGCTGCGACCGGCGACGGCGGCGGAACTCCAGTAGGCGGTGCTGAAGCGCGTCGACTCCTCGTCGGAGAACGCGCAGACCTCGAGATCGAACGGCAGGCGGGCGCCGGTCGCGCCGATTCGTTCCACCACGGCGAGCGCCGTCAGGACGCCGAGCGGCCCGTCGTAGCGGCCGCCGTCGGGCACCGAGTCGAGGTGCGAGCCGAGGAGGAACGCCGGCGCACCGGGCGAGCCGCAGCGCAGACGTCCGAACAGGTTCAGGGCGGCGTCACGGTGGGTCTCGAGGCCGGCGTCGCGCAGCCACCCCTCGACGGCGTCCATCGCCCCGGCGAGCGCCGGCGTCGCGAGCCGTCGCGTCAGCCGGCCCGGCTCCTCGGTGTGCACCTGCAACGCGTCGCAGCGCTCCATCACGGTGGCGGCGTCCATCACGAGCCCCGGTAGGTGGCGTAGGACCAGGGCGAGCAGAGCAGCGGCACGTGGTAGTCGGCGGCGGGGTCGTCGACGCGGAAGCGGACCGGCACGTCGTCGAGGAAGCCGGCGCCACCGAAGTAGCCGCCGATCGCGAACGTCACCTCGTAGCGGCCGGCGACGAGGGCGGTACCGGCGAGGAGCGGCTCCTCGACGCGCCCGTCGTCGTTCGTGACCGCGGTGGCGACAACCTCGCCGTCGCGGCGCACGACGATCTCGACGCCGGCCGCCGGGGCGCCGGCGGCGGTGTCGAGCACGTGCGTCGTCAGTCGGCCCACGACGGCGATCATACTGCGGTTGATGGATCGCACACGGCTGATCGCCGTCGCGCGCGGCGACGCCGAACCGGACACCGTGATCTGCGGCGCCCGCGTCTTCTGCGCGTTCACGCGCGAGTGGCTGGACGGCGACGTCGGGATCGCCGACGGTCTGATCGCCGGCGTCGGCGCCTACGAGGGCGGCCGCCGCATCGATGCGACCGGCCGGTACCTCGTGCCGGGCTTCATGGACGCCCACATGCACGTCGAGTCCGCGAAGCTGACGGTCGCGGAGTTCGCGCGGCTCGTCCTCGCGCATGGCACGACGGCAATCGTCTGCGACCCGCACGAGATCGCGAACGTGCTCGGCACGGACGGCGTCCACTGGCTGCTCGACGCCTGCGAGGGCGTGCCGCTCGACGTGTTCGTGATGGCGCCGTCCTGCGTTCCCGCGAGCCCGTTCGAGACGGCGCGCAGACCGTTCTCGCTCGGCGACATGGAGTCGATCCTGCGCCGCCGTCGCACGCTCGGCGTGGCAGAGATGATGAACTTCCCGGCCGTCATCGCGGGCGACCCCGAGGCGCTCGCGAAGCGCGCGCTCGCCGAGCGCGCCGACGGTCACGCGCCGGGCGTGCGCGGCAAGTCACTTGACGCCTACCTCTCGGCCGGCATCTCGACCGACCACGAGGCGTTCACCCTCGAGGAGGCACTCGAAAAGCGGCGGAAGGGCTGCTTTGTGCTAATTCGCGAGGCGTCGAACGCGCGCAACCTGCGCGACCTGCTGCCGCTCGTGGCCCAGTATGGCCCGGACTTCACGGCCTTCTGCACGGATGATCGCGAGCCCGACTCGCTCCTGCGCGAGGGGCACATGAACGGCATGGCGCGCGTCGCCGTCGAGGAGGGCATCGCGCCGGAGGACGCGATCCTGCTCGCGTCGACGAACGTCGCGCGCTGCCACGGTCTGCGCGACCGCGGGGCGATCGCGCCGGGTTACCGCGCCGACCTCGTCCTCCTTCCCGATCTCGTGTCGTTCGCACCGGAGGCGGTCTTCAAGGACGGCGTCGAGGTCGTCCGCGACGGCGTCGTGGCGCCGTTCGCGAGCCCGGAGGTGCCGCTGTGGGTGCGCCAGAGCGTCCGCATCGCGCCGCTCGGGCGCTCGCAGCTGCGGATCGCGTCGACCGGCCGTCGCGTCCGCGTGATCGGCATCGTCCCGGAGCAGCTGATCACGCGGGCGCTGGAGATGGAGCCGACGGTCGCGGACGGCGCCGTCGTCGCCGACCCGGCGCGCGACATTGCGAAGATCGCCGTCGTCGAGCGCCACCACGCCACCGGTCAGATCGGTCTCGGCCTCGTGCAGGGGTTCGGTCTCACGCGCGGCGCGTTCGCGACGACCGTCGCGCACGACGCGCACAACATCGTCTGCGTCGGCGTCGCCGACGAGGACATGGCGCTGTGCGTCCGCCGCCTCGGCGAGATCGGCGGTGGCATCGTCGCGATCGCCGACCGTCAGGTCCTCGCCGAGCTTCCCCTCCCCGTCGCCGGCCTGATGAGCGACCGCCCGGTCGAGGAGGTCGTCGCCGCGCTCGACGAACTCGTCGCCACCCTCACGACGATGGGCGTCACCGTCTCGGCGCCGTTCATGACGCTGTCGTTCCTCGCGCTGAGCGTGATCCCGGCGCTGAAGATCACCGATCAGGGACTGGTCGACGTCGAACGGTTCCAGATCGTGCCGATCGAGGTCTGACGCTCAGTTCGGACGCACGCGAGGTCCCCGAGAGAGGTATCGACGAGCTGCTGGTCGATCTCCGCTACCGGGCGACCATCGATCGCCACGATCGTGACGCCAGGTGCCGTCCTCGGCGACGCGGCGCGAACCTGGCTCCGCCGCCGTAAGTCCGTCGTCTCGCCTCAGGCACCGCGCGCCGCCACGGCCCAGACTTCCTCGACCACCCCGGCCCGCACCGCGAGGATCCAGTCGTGCAGATTCACGGTGGGATCGCAGTGCGACGGCACGAGGTGCACGACCGCGCCGAGCGGAAGGGGCTCCGCGCCGGCGCCGCGCACCAGGATCGCGTGTTCGTCGGCGAGGGAGACCACCTCGTGGCCTTCGGGCGCGACAGGCGGGCCCGAGTCGATCGCGACCGCCTTGTGGCCCGCATCGAGCACCGCGCGATCCGGGTGCGCCGAGATCACGCGGCCGAGGACGTGGAGTGCCTGCCGGAAGGGCGGCGGCTTGGTGTTGCGCGCGTAGTCGGCATCCATCAGCGCGTAGGAGCCCGGCTGGATCTCGGTCCAGACACCGCTCGCGATCTCGTGGGGGAACGTGCCGGTGCCGGCGCCGGTGACGTGGCGGACGCCGATCGCGTCGCGGATCGCTGTGACGAGCGCGGCGACCTCCTCGATCGCCGCCGCGCGGGCCGCCGGGTCGCGCACGTGCTGGGCCGTGCCCGCGTAGGCCTGGATGCCCCGAAGCTCGAGACCGGACGCCTGGCCGACCGCCGCGGCGAGCACGAGCGCCTCCTCCTGGGTCGCGATACCGCAGCGCTGGCCCGTCGCGACTTCGATGAGGACGCCGAGCGTCGTCCCGGCAACCGCCGTCGCGTCGGCCAGCAGGGCGACCTGGGCCGGGTGGTCGACGCACACCCCGACGGTCGCGAGGCCCGCCAGCGCGGCGAGGCGAGAGGCCTTGCCGGGGTCGGCGATCTCGTTCGCCAGGAGCACGTCCGTGATCCCGGCGCGCACGAAGACCTCCGCCTCACCGGTGGTCTGCGCGCAGACGCCGACGGCGCCGGCGGCGACCTGCCGCTCCGCGATCTCTGGGCACTTGTGGGCCTTGCCGTGCGGACGAACGGCGACGCCCGTCCCCGCGACCATCGCCGCGAGCGCGACGAGGTTCGCCTCGAACGCGTCGAGATCGAGCAGCAGTGCAGGCGTGTCGACTGCGGCGAGGACGTCGCCGACCGCGGCCGGTGCGGGCCTCACGCCGCCGCCCGCCGGCTCGTGTCACGCCAGAGCGCTTCGATCGGCAACGCAAGCAGACGATCGCCGAGCCTCGCCGGATGCTGGTCGGTCGACAACACGACACCGAGGACGAATCGTTCGCCGAGCCGATCACGGAGGCGGACAAGCGAGCGCACGGCGTCGGCCGGCGCCGCCCCGGCCTTGACCTCGATCGCGACGACGCGCCCGTCTCGGTGCTCGGCGACCACGTCCACCTCGTCGCCACCGCGATCGCGGAAGTGGTGCAGCGTGACCCGGGCCTCGGCGTACGACGACTGCCGGACGAGTTCGGTCACGACGAACCCCTCCAGGAGGGCACCGGCCGGGCGCGGGTCGGAGCGTGGCGAGAGCCGTTCGGGCGTGAGGCCCGCGACGGCCGCAGCGAGTCCCGGGTCGGCGAGGAACAGCTTCGGACGGGCGATGAGCCGGCGACCGAGGTCCGCCGACCACGCCGGAATCCGCACCACCAGGTACAGCAGCTCCAGCAGTTCGAGGTAGGCAGGCAGGGCGCGCTCGCCGATGTCGAGCGTACGGGCGAGCGAGGCGATGTTGCGCTCGCGCGCATTGCCGGCCGCGAGGATCGAGACCAGACGCGGCATGACGCCGAGGCGATGGCGGCCCGCGATCTCGGGGAGGTCGCGCTCGACGATGTCGGCAACGTACGACTCGAGCCACGCCACGCGATCCTCATCATCCCGCGCGACGGCCTCGGGGAACCCGCCGCGGCCCGCGCGTGCGAGGTACGAGGCGCGGGATAACGACGAAGTCCAGTCCACGCCGAGCCGGCCGGCGAGCGCGGCGTCGAGGAAGGCCTCGCGCGTTCGCTCGAGTTCGCCCTGGGTGAAGCCGTGCAGGACGATCCGCTCAATGCGGCCGGCGAGGCTATCCCTGACCGACCGCAGCCGACGCAGGTCCGCGGACCCGGTGACGAGAAACCGGCCGGCGACGCGCCGCTCGTCAACGGCGAGCTTGATGGCGAGCAAGAGGTCTGGGACACGCTGGATCTCGTCGATGCAGAGAAGGCCCGGGCGATCGATGAACGCCTGCGGATCACGCTCGGCAGCGGCTCGTAGGAGCGGGTCGTCGAGGGATACGAACTCGCCGCCGAGATCGCCGACGATGGCGCGCGCGAGCGTGCTCTTCCCGACCTGACGGGCACCTTGCAGGGCGACGACGGGTGAGCGCTGGAGGGCGGCGCGAAGCCGCGGTTCGATGTACCGGCCAACGAGGTCACGACGTGATCCCACCAGCGAAGTGTAGGTCATCATGCGGATCCGCCGGGCGTAACTTGCGGATCCGCCCGATGTAACGTGCGGATTCGCCGACCCGAACGTGCGGATTCGCCCCCGCCGTCAGCGGCCGCACCCGGCGTGGAACGCCATCGCCTCGATCGCGATCCGGTTGCCGAGCAGCGCGCTCGCCGGGGTCGGGTCGAGCGTCGGCGCGACCTCGACGATGTCGAAGCCGATCAGGCCCGGCGCGGCGATGCCGCGCGTGAGTTCGATCGCCTCACGACTGGTCAGGCCGCCCGGTGTCGGGCAGCAGGTGCCGACGGCGTAGCCCGCGTCGAGGGAGTCGATGTCGAACGACAGGTAGACGCCGTCGCCACTGCCGGCGATCGCGAGCGCGCGGTCGACGGCGGCGCGCGTGCCGTGCTCCCAGATCTCCTCCAGCCAGATCACGGTGATGCCGTGCTCGCGGCAGTACGCGAGTTCGGTGCGCGGGTTCATCCAGCCGGAGATCGCGAGCAGCACCATCTTCTTCGGGTCGAAGCCGGCGTCGACCGCGCGCGTCACCGGGCAGCAGTGGCTGAGCAGCTCGCCGCCGACGTCGGGCGCCGTGTCGAGGTGCGTGTCGACGAGGATGAATCCCGGGTCGGCGTAGTGCTCCTTGATCGCGCGGACGGCCGGGATCGTGACCGAGTGCTCGCCTCCCAGCACGACCGGCAACGCGCCGCCCTCGATGATCTGCGAGATGTCCGCCTGGGCGCGCGCAAACGTCGTCTCTGCATTGCCGAGCACGACCTGACAGTCGCCGCAGTCGACGAGGTTCGTCGCCTCGAGGACGTCGAAGTCGTACATCGCGTGGTAGCTCGTCGACATGCACGAGACGTCGCGCATCTGGCGCGGCCCGCCATTCGTGCCAGTGCGGGAGATGTTCGTGCCGTCGTACGGCAGGCCGTAGATCGCCGCCTTCGCGGTCGCGGCTCGGATCTCGGAGGCGCGCGGTGGCACGTAGGGCACCTTCATGAACGAGCCCGCAAGGCCGCCGTGGAGCAGCCCGCTCCACATGGTGCTGTCGGTCGCCGCCATCGTTCCTCCCGAGTTCGGTAGCCTGGCGGGCGCATGCCCGCGACGCTCGATCTTACCGACCCGGCCTTCATCCGCGATCCCTATCCGACGTTCGCCCGGCTGCGGGAGGAGTCGCCCGTGCTCTGGCACGAGGAGACCGGCCTGTGGCTGATGTTCCGGCACGAGGACGCGAACTCGGTGCTGCGGCAGCGCCGGCTCGGTCGGATCTGGGTCGACCGCGAGCCGGTCGAGCGCTTCGCGACGTTCAACGCCCTGCACCGGCACTCGCTGCTCGACTCCGAGCCGCCCGACCACACCCGCGTGCGCCGGCTCGTGAACGGCGCGTTCACGCGCGGTCACGTCGAGCGGTTGCGACCGCGCCTGCAGGAGCTCGCCGACCGGCTCCTCGACCCGCTCGAGGAGGCCGGCGAGTTCGACCTGATCGCCGACTACGCCGCCGACTTCCCCGTGATCGTCATCGCGGAGCTGCTCGGCGTTCCGGAGACGGACCGGGCGCCGCTTCGGCCCTGGTCGAACGCGATCGTGAAGATGTACGAGTACGACCGGCCGCCCGAGGCGGTGCAGGCCGCGCTCGACGCCTGCGCCGAGTTCGACGCCTACATGCGCGACCTGATCGCGGTGAAGCGCCGCCGGCCCGAGACCGACATGCTCACCGACCTGGTCGAGATCAGGGACGCCGGCGACCGCCTGAGCGAGGAGGAGCTCGTCGCGACCGCGGTGTTGCTGCTGAACGCCGGGCACGAGGCGACCGTCAACGTCCTCGGCAACGGCTTCAACGCGCTCCTGCGCCGTCCGGACGAAGTCGCGCGCCTGCGCGCCGATCCCGCGCTCGTGGAGACCGCGGTCGAGGAGCTGATCCGCTTCGACATGCCGCTGCAGCTGTTCGATCGCACTGCGACCGAGGACGTCGTCGTCGGCGGTCAGCGGATCGCTGCCGGCGAGAAGGCAGGCGCGCTGCTCGGCTCGGCGAACCGGGACCCGGCCGTGTTCGCAGATCCAGACGTCCTCGACGTGGGGCGCACGCCGAACCGTCACATCGGCTTCGGCGCGGGCATCCACTTCTGCCTCGGCGCGCCGCTGGCGCGGCTCGAGCTACAGACCTCGGTGGCGACGCTGCTGCGCCGCTTCCCGACGCTCGAGTTGGCGGAGGAACCGGTGCTGCGGCAGAACTTCGTGCTGCGCGGCTACGACGCCGTGCGCGTGCGCGGCTAGGCCTCGCCCTTCCGATACGGACGACCCGCGGCGGCCGGCGGCCGCAGCCGCTGGGTGAAGAAGACCAGCACGACGAGGACGATCACGTACGGCAGGATGTCCGTCCACCAGTCAGGCACCTCCTCCGCGACCAGGTACCACATCGCCGCGAGACCGCTCAGCACGACGGCGAGGATCGTGCTCGTGCGCTGACCGCGCCGATGGGCCCAGACGGCGACGCCGACCAGCGCGATCGCGTTCACGAGCAGCAGCGAGTGCGAGGCGGCGCCGTCGAGGTCGCGCAGGCCGACGCCGAACGGGTAGCCGAACAAGAGCGCGCCGATCAGAATGCCACTCGGCCGCCAGTTGCCGAGGATCAATGCGGCGAGGCCGATGAACCCGCGGCCAGTCGTCTGCCCCTCGAGGTAGATCCCGGACAGCTCCGGGCTGACGATGAACGCGCCGGCGAGGCCGGCGAAGCCGCCGCTGATGACGACGGCGACGTACTTGTAGCGGTAGACGTTGATGCCCTGCGACTCGCCCGCCTCGGGCCGCTCACCGCAGACGCGAAGACGCAGCCCGAACCGTGTCCGCCACAGCAGCCACGCGGTGAACGGCACGAGCAGCAGCGCGATCAGCGTCACCAGCGACAGCTGCGTCGCGAGGCCGCGGGTGAGGCCGGCCACGTCGGAGAAGAAGAACACGTCGGCCCGCATCACGTCGCCGAGCAGGTCCGGACCGCTCGCCAGCACCGGCACCGTGATGTGCCCGACCCCGGGCACCCGCGGCGACTGGGTGATCGAGCCGCCGTCGTAGCCCGTGAAGATCTCCGACGAGAGGAACCGCGTCGCGCCGGGCGCGAGGATGTTGACGGCGACGCCCGAGATGACGTGATCGACGCCGAAGCTGATGGTCGCGATGGCGTGGATCAGGCCACCCAGTGCGCCGCCGGCGATGCCGAGCAGCAGCCCCGCCCAGGCGCCGTAGTTGAGGGCGCCCCAGGCACCGAACCAGGTGCCGAGGATCATCATCCCCTCGAGGCCGATGTTGACGATGCCGGCCCGCTCCGCGAACAGGCCGCCAAGCCCGGCCAGCAGGATCGGCATGCCCCAGCGCAACATCGCCTGCGACGACGACGCCGCCGTCAGACGGTTGGTGTCGTCGAACCCCTGCACGATCGTCAGCAGCAGCACGCCGAGCGCCGCGTACAGCGCCCAGCGCGCCCAGGCCGGCAGCTCCGCGAAGCGCCTCATGCGGGGCTCCCCGCCAGCGCTGCAGCCGCGGAGCGGGCCTCCTCACGCTCGCGCGCACGCCGCGTCACCTCGTAGGCGACGACGGCGGCGAGGATGATGACGCCCTGCATGATCACGACGATCTCGCGTGACGCCGCGCCCGTGAACTGCAGGACGCCGCTCGAGACGTCGAGGAACGCGAAGATCAGCGCGGCGACACCGATCCCGAGCGGGTTGTTGCGACCGAGCAACGCGACCGCGATACCGATGAACCCGAGCCCGCGAATCGGGTTCGATGGGAAGAAGCCGACGTTCATGACCTCGGCGACGCCGACGAGCCCGGCGACGGCGCCGCTCAGCACCATCGCCGTCACGATCATGCGCTTCGGCGGCACGCCGCCCGCACGCGCGGCGAACGGGTTGATGCCGCTCGCGCGCAGGTCGAACCCGAACCGCGTGCGGTTGACGAGCACGTGGTAGCCGACGCCGACGAGCAGGGCGAGCACGAGCACGCCGGTCAGGCTCTTGCCCTGCTTGATGTCGCGCGTGAACACCTCGAGCACGCCGTTGAGGTCGCCGATCAGCCCGGACTCGTCGATCGGCGTCGTGCCGACGCGGGTCGCCGAGCCGGGCTCGATCGACCCGCTCGCCTGCCACTCCCTGACGAGCCAGGCGCCGAGGCCGGAGATCGCGATCGCGTTCAGCATGATCGTGGAGATCACCTCGTTGATGCCGCGGGTCACCTTCAGCACCCCGGCGAGGCCGGAGTAGGCGGCGCCGACGCTCATCGCGACGAGGAGGATGACCGCGACGTGCAACGCCGCCGGCAGGCTGATCAGCCCACCGACGTGCGCCGCCACCAGCGCCGCGAGCAGGTACTGCCCCTCGACGCCGATGTTGAACAGGTTCATCCGGAATGCGATCGCGACGGCGACGCCGGCGATGTAGAGCGGCGTCGCCCGGTTGAGGATGTCGATCATGGTCTCGAGCTTCCGGGCGTGCGCGATCATGTCGCCGTACGCCGCGAGCGGGTCGCTGCCGGAGATGACGAGCACGATCGACGACATCGCGACGGCGAAGAGCAACGCGGCGAGCGGCGCGGCCGTCGCCCACATGATCCGCCGGCCGAGCGCGACGTTCACGGCGTCGCCCCGCTCTCGAAGGCGGCGCCGGTCATGTACGAGCCGAGGCTGCGCGGCGTCACGTCGTGCGGGTCGAGCGTCGCCACGATCTTCCCGCGGATCATCACGACGATGGTGTCGGAGAGGCCGATCAGCTCGTCGAGGTCGGCCGAGATCAGCAGCGTCGCGAGCCCGAGCCTGCGCGCGTCGCGGATCGCATCCCACACCGCGGCCTGTGCTCCGACGTCGATGCCACGCGTCGGGTGGGCCGCGACGAACACCGTCGGGCCGGCCGTCATCTCGCGGCCGACGATGAGCTTCTGCTGGTTGCCGCCGCTCAGTGCGTGGGCCGCGACGTCGACGTTCGGCGTGCGCACGTCGAACGAGCGGCGGATCTCCTCGGTGCGGGCGCGCGCGCCCGCGCGATCAACCCACGGCCCCTTCGCGAACGGCGCGCGCGTCTGGTGGCCGAGCATTGCGTTCTCCCACAACGGCGCGGGGAGGAGCATGCCCTCCTCCTGCCGGTCCTGGGGCACGTAGCCGAGGCCAAGCTCGCGCCGGTGCCGGACAGGCGCGCGCGTCACGTCGTCGCCTAGCAGGAAGATCGTGCCGCTCGCCACGGCGCGGGTACCGACGATCGCGTCCACGAGTTCCGACTGGCCGTTGCCCTCGACGCCGGCGATGCCGACGACCTCGCCGCGGTGGACGCGGAGCGAGACGTCGTTGACGAGCGTCCGGTCTTCCTCGTCGGTCACGGTCACGCCGGTGATCGCGAGCGCGACGACGTCGGTGACCGTCGACTCGGTCGTCTCCGGTGTCGGCAGCTCGGAGCCGACCATCAGCTCCGCGAGGTCGCTCGCCGTCACGTCGGCCGGCTTGACGGTCGCGATCGAGCGGCCCTGCCGCAGCACCGTGATCGTGTCGGCGATCTCGAGCACCTCGTCGAGCTTGTGGTCGATGAAGAGGATGGTCGCGCCGCCCTCCTTCAGCTCCCGCAGGTTGCGGAACAGCTCGTCGACCTCCTGCGGCACGAGCACCGCCGTGGGCTCGTCGAGGATGAGGATCCTCGCGCCGCGATACAGCACCTTGATGATCTCGACCCGCTGCCGCTCACCGACCTCGAGCGCCTCGATCAGCTCGTCCGGCGCCACGTCGAGGCCGTACGCCTCCGACACCTTCACCAGGTGCTGCTTGGCCGCGGCGAAGTCGATCCGGCCGCCCGAGCGCATCGGCTCGGCACCGAGGATGACGTTCTCCAGCACCGTCAGCTGGTCGGCGAGCATGAAGTGCTGGTGCACCATGCCGATGCCCGCGTCGATCGCATCGTTCGGCGAGGCGAAGTGCACTTCCTTGCCGAACACGGTCATAGAGCCTTCGTCGGCGGCCTGCATGCCGTACAGGATCTTCATCAGCGTGGACTTGCCGGCGCCGTTCTCACCGCAGATGGCGTGGATCTCGCCCTCGGCCACCGTCAGGTCGACCGCCTCGTTGGCGATCACGCCCGGGAACCGCTTCGTGATTCCCCTCAGTTCGATCGCCGGTGCCACGCTGCGAGGACCTCCCTACGAAGCGGGCGGGCGGGGCCGTAGCCCCACCCGCCCACCAGATCGGTCGATCAGATCAGACGATCAGGCCGCGGCCGGATCGGTCGGAACCTCGATCTCACCGCTGATGATCTTCGCCTTGAACTCCTCGAGCTGCGGGGCGATGTCGTCGACGAAGCCGCCGGACGTGGCGTAGCCGACGCCGTCGACGGACAGGTCGTAGGTGGTCGGGCCGGCGGCGATGGTGCCGTCGACCTTGGCCTTGATGATCTCGAACACGGCCACGTCGACGCGCTTCAGCATCGACGTGAGGACGTAGTCCTTCACTGCCGGGTCGACGGTGTTGTACTGGTCGGAGTCGACGCCGATGCCCCAGACCTTCGTCCCGGACGCCTCACTGTGCGTCTTTGCCGCCTCGAACAGGCCGGCGCCGGAACCACCGGCCGCGTGGTAGACGATGTCCGCCCCGCCCTCGTACATCGCGAGTGCGATGTCCTTGGCGCGGTCAGGAGCATTGAAGCCGTCGAAGTCGGGCGCCTCGGTGATGTACTCCGACACGACCTTGATGTCCGGGTTGACGGCCTTCGCGCCGGCGATGTAGCCGGCCTCGAACTTCTCGATCAGACCGCCGACGCCCTTGACGCCGCCGATGAAGCCGATCGATCCGGTCGTCGACTTGAGTGCGGCCGCGGCGCCGACCAGGAACGAGCCCTGGTGCTCGGCGAAGACGAGGCCGGAGACGTTGTCGCCGTACGGCGCGGGCGGATCCTTCGTGAAGTCGAGCATCGCCGAATCGACGACCCCGAAGTTGCTCCCGGCGTTGGCGGCCGCCGTCTTGGCTGCGTCGCCCTCGAACAGGAAGCCGACAGCGATCACCATCGGGTTGGAATCAGCCGCGAGCTGCAGCAGCTCCGCGCGGTTCGAGCCGTCGTCGTTCGGCGACGCCTCGGTGAACTTGACGCCGAGTTCGGTGCCGGCACGCTCGAGGCCGGCGTAAGCCGAGTCGTTGAACGACTGGTCGCCGCGGCCGCCGATGTCGAACACGAGGCCGACGGTGACGTCGGTCGTCGGGGCAGCCGGAGCCTCGGTCGTGGCTGGCGGCGCCTCGGTCGATGCCGGCGGTGCCTCGGTGCTGGCAGCGGGCGCCTCCGTGGTTGCAGCCTCGTCGTCCCCGCCGCAGGCCGCCAGCACGAGCATGGCGACGAGCGCGAACAGTGCGAACAGCAGCTTTCGGTTCTTCACGTATCCCTCCTCCGATGGATCGGGAGAGGATACTACGAACCGGCGCGCACGGCCACGTCCTCCGGGCCGAACGCCTCGGGCAGCAGGTCGCCGAGGCGGACCGGGCCACCTGGCCGGTCGATCTCGAGCCCGGCGCCGCCGAACTCGTACAGCACCTGACGGCAGCGTCCGCAGGGCGCCAGCGGCTCGCCGTCGCCGGCGACGACGGCGAGCGCGACGAGCCGACCGCCGCCCGATCCGCAGAGGTCGGAGACGAGGCCGCACTCCGCGCAGAGCCCGAGACCGTAGCTGGCGTTCTCGACGTTGCAGCCGCGCACCAGGCGCCCGTCGTCAACGAGCGCGCAGGCGCCGACGTGGACGTCTGAGTACGGCGCGTAGGAGCGTCGCGTCATGGCGTGCGCCTCGTGGCGCAGGAGTTCCCAGTCGACCATGGGGAGCGACGATAGCTCAGAACTGGAAGTAGAGGAACGGGCTCGGTTCCGCTATCTGGAGCACGGCCAGCGCGGCGAGCGCCCCGAGCGCCACGGCGACCCGACGGGTGGGAAGTACATGCACCTCCCACGTGTTCGGCGCGACATTCACGAACACCAGCAGCGCGATCACGAGCAGGGCGTAGCCGTACCCGAACGAGGCGACGCCGAGGCCATGGAGTCCCGCCATGCCGGCGAGGATGTCGAGCGCATCGCCGAGCGTGGCGGCGCGGAAGACGACGAACGCCCCGACCACGCAGACGAAGGTGAGGGCGCGGTTGACGGCGACGGACGACGGTGTCAGCCCGGCGCCACGGGCGACGGCGTGGACGGCGAGGAACAGGCCGTGGAGCAGGCCCCAGACCACGAACGTCAGGGCGGCGCCGTGCCAGAGGCCGCCGAGGAACATCACCACAATCAGGTTCCGCAACGTCTGTGCGCGCGTGCCGCGTGATCCGCCGAGCGGCTTGAACAGGTAGTCGCGCAGGAAGAACGACAGCGACATGTGCCAGCGGCGCCAGAAGTCGGAGATGTTCACCGCCTTGAACGGCGAGTCGAAGTTCTGGGGGAAACGGAACCCGAGCAGGAAGGCGAGCCCGACCGCCATGTCCGAGTAGCCGGAGAAGTCGAGGTAGAGCTGCAGCGAGTAGCCGAAGGCGGCGGCCCAGGCCGACAGCAGGCCGATGCCGTCGTGCCGCGCGAACAGGGCGTCAACCGTTGGCGCCAACTGGTCGGCGAGGAGCAGCTTCTTCGCCAGGCCGCAGGAGAAGAAGAACAGACCGCTGGCGGCGTAGATCGACGTCAGCCGCGGCTGCAGCCGCGCGAGTTGCGACTCGATGTCGGCATAGCGCACGATCGGGCCGGCGACGAGGTGCGGGAACAGCGCCACGAACGCCGCGTAGTGCACGGCGTTGGCCGCAGGCCTGCAGACACGGCGGTAGACGTCGATCGTGTAAGACATCGAGTTGAACGTGTAGAACGAGATGCCGATCGGGAGCACGATCTCGAGCACCGGCAGATCCGGGTCGGCACCGAGCGCGCGACCGAGCCCGTCGAGCGAGTCCAGGAAGAAGCCGGCGTACTTGAAGTAGCCGAGGAGGGCCAGGTTCGCGGTCATCGCGGCGATCAGCAACAGCCGTCGGCGTGTGCGGTCGTCGCTGCGGGCGATCGCGTGCCCGGCGAGGTAGTCGATGCCGGTCGACAGCCACATCAGCCCGAGGAACCGCCAGTCCCACCAGGCATAGAAGACGTACGACATCGACGCCAGGTACGCGAGCCGCGCGGTCGCGTGACGGATCGCCCACCAGCCCACCAGCACGAGCGGGAGGAATGCGAACAGGAACTCGCGGCTATTGAAGAGCAGGGCCGGCCTCCCGTGCCACGAGGTCGAGGAGCAGGCGCATGTTTGGAAGGCGCAGGTGAATGCCGTCGTAGAACTCCGCCGGACTGCCGCCGAACGACGCCAGATCGCGGGCGTCGACGACGGTGAAGCGAAGGCGCGGCGCGAGTGAGGTGAGGTACGCGTCGAGCAGCGCGTTGAGCCGGTCGTACGCCGCAGGTCCGAGCGCCCGGCGGTAGTCCGGATGGACCGGGCCGAGCACGATCACAGGCTCGGAGTGCCAGGAGTTCATCGCCGCGATGGCCTCCTCGAAGTAGCGACGGGGCTGGGGAGCGAGGCCGTCGCGCTCGATGCCGCGGATGAAGGATCGAGCCGTGCCGATGGAGACGGCGAGACGCGTTTCGAACGGGACGCCCGCGCGCTCGGAGCGGTCGTGCGCATCGACGACGCGGAAGCCGTCCGCCGCCAGCTCCGCGACGTTCCCCGGCCTGCGCCCGGTCGCCGCCCAGCGCAGCGCCTTCACCGACGATTTGACCGTCCCCCACTCGAACAGCCGCTGGATATCGTCGAGCCGCGAGCCGCCGCGCAGACTGGCGGGAAAGTGACGGGCGAGGGCGTCCTTGGCCAGGAGCTGGGGGCTCGCGGGCAGGTGGCGGAACGCCTCGACCTCGAGGAACCAGACGTGGCGGATCCGCGTGTCCGGGTAGCGGTCGTGGAAGAGGTGGGCGTACGCGAAGCCGTCCTCGGCCTTGCCGTTGGAGGTGGCGGCGTTGAAGCCGCGCAGTCCGGTCCTGCTCGCCAGGTACCCGGGTTCTGCCTTCAGGGCGCGCGACGAGCCGAGGATGACCACCTCCGGCGGTGCCGGTAGCCGGTCGACGAGCGGCAATCGTTCGGCGTGGTCGGAGAAGACGACGGGCCGCACCAGGCCGGTCCCGAACGTCGCGAGCGGGTCGATCGCGAGGTTGGCGACGCCGACGGCGAGCAGCACGGCGGCGGCCGTGGCCAGCGAGACGCGCACGAACCGGTTCGTCCCAGCGCCGCTGTCCACCACGAGCGGCGCGGCGTGGGGCGACCGCTCCGCGCGCTCGATGCCGTCCGGCTGCTCCACGGCCGCACACGGTATCCGCACGGGCGAGTATCGTCTCGCAGCGACGATGGCCACCTATGGCGAGCTCGCGCGCGTGATCGCCGAGGAGATCGCAGCGGGACGACTGCACGAGGGCAGCCCATTGCCCGCGTTGCGGACGATCGCCCGCGAGCGATCGGCCAGTCAGGCGACGGCGCTCCGCGCGTACCGGGCGCTCGCCGAAGCGGGAGTCGTCACGACCGAGGAGCGCCGCATCGGCCACGTCGCGCCGGGGGGCGTCCTCGCCGCACAGCGGTATCTGCGGAGCGGTGCGATCTTCCGCCTCGCCGGCTCCGACGACCCGGCCCTCCTGGCGCTCGTGGCGAGCGTCCGCGCCGGGATCGACCTGGTCTCGACAGCGGGCTCGTTCGCCGGCCTGGCGGCGCTCCAGGACGGGTCCGCGGACGGCGCCACGCTGCACCTGTGGCACGTCTCCGGGACATACAACGCGCCCTACGCCCGCGGCGTGCTGGCGGAGCCGCTGCTCGTTCACCTGTGGCAACGGGAGGCGGGGCTGATCGTGGCGCCGGGGAATCCGCACCGCATCCGCTCGGCCGCCGGGCTGGCCGGGTTGCGGGTCGCGCGACGCCCCGTCGGGACGGGGGCGCGGGCGCTGCTCGACCGCGTCACGGCGGAGGAGGGCATCGCGCTCGACGCCGGTGATCCCGAGGTCGCGCGCGGCGTCGATGTCGCGCTGGCGGTCGCGAGCGGTTCCGCCGACGCGGGGCTCGCCTCCCGCGGTCTCGCGCAGCGGTTCGACCTCGGCTTCGTCGCTGTCAGTTGGGAACCGTTCGCGGTCGCACTCGAGACGGGCGCGGCAGGCGGCCTCGAGCCGCTCCTTCGCTCGCTCCGCGACCCTGCGATGCGGGCCCGGATCGAGGCACTCGGTGGCTACGACCTGACACGGAGCGGCGAGACGGAGCAACTGTGAGGCCGGGTGACCGCCCGCGGCTCGCAGCCCGGTGCGCGGCGCTCTCGTTCCTCGTCCCCGGACTCGGACAGCTCTACGTCGGCGAGCGTCGCCGCGGCCTCGTGATGCTCGCCGCAGCGGCGGTCCTGCTCGGCCTCCTCACCTGGCGGGTGGGCGGTGTCGACTCCCGCGGCGACCTCGCGGCGCGGGCGACCGACAGCCGCTTCCTGCTGACACTCCTTGCTGTCGACGTCGCGTTCCTCGCGCTTCGCCTGGCCAGCATCGTGGACGCGTACCGGCTCGGCCGGGCCCGACGCGCCGCAGCCGCGACGCTCGGCGGGCTCGCGCTGCTCGCCGCCGTCCCGCACGTTGCCGTCGGTGTGTACGCGTATCGGGGCTACGACGCCATCGAGACGGTGTTCGCGGCGGAGGAGCCCGGGGATGTGGTCGCGCCGACCCCGATCGCGGACGCCGGCGGGGACGGGCCGGTGACGCTGCTTCCGACGATCGCCGGGTCATCGATCGTCGTCCACGGGCCGGAGGGGCAGCCGCCGTGGATGCAGCGCGGGCGTCTCAACGTGCTGTTGCTCGGTGCAGACCAGGGGCCAGGTCGCCCGGGCCTGCGGACGGACACCATGATCGTTGCGACGATCGGCGTCGAGTCCGAGCGGGCGGCGCTGTTGTCCGTTCCGCGGAACCTCGCGCAGGTGCCGCTCGCGCGGGCGGCGCGCGCGAAGGGCGCACCGAGGGTGTTCGTGAACCCTCTCAACGAACTGTACGAGTACGCGCGGGAGAACCCGAACCTGTTCAGCGGCGGGCACGACCCCGGGACGACCGCGCTGAAGCAGACGGTCGGCCAGCTCGTCGGGTTGCCGATCGACTACTACGTCCTGGTCGACTTCCGCGGTTTCTTCGGTCTCGTCGATGCGCTCGGCGGCATCGACCTCGACGTGCCGGAGCCGGTCCTCGATCGCGTGTCGCCGTACGAAGAAGGCGGCGACTGGATCCGTATCGACCTGCAGCCAGGGCGTCAGCACCTCGACGCGGCCATGACGTTCGCCTACGTGAGGGCGCGGTCGCAGTCGTCGGACTACTCGCGCATCGAGCGTCAGCGATGCGTCATCGCCGCGATCGCGGACCAGGCGTCGCCGGCAAAGGTGCTGCGGTCGTTTGGAGCGCTCGCGAAGACGTTCTCCGACAGCGTCAGCTCGGACATCCCGGCAGGTGGGCTGCCGGCGATCTCGCGACTCGCGGCCTCGATCGATCCCGGCGAGATCGTCTCGATCGGGTTCGTGCCGCCGGAGTTCGACAAGGCGTCGGACGGGAAGGGCTTCCCGATTCCCGATGTTCGGAAGATCCGCGACGCGGTCGCAAACGCGATCGCGGCCCCGGTCGTGACGGCGTCGACGACCGTTGCCGGCGGCGCCTGCGGGGGTAGCTCGTAGATGATGCCGGCATGAGTGAACGATTCGCCGTCACCGGCGCGGGCGGTTGCATCGGCGCCTGGGTCGTCCGTCTCCTCCGCGATGCCGGCGACGACGTGGTCGGGATCGACCTCGCTGGCGCTTCACGTCACCGTCAGCGGATGCTCGGCGTCGACGATGTCGAGCAGCGGAGCTGCGATGTGACGGACCGCGCGGCGACGGCGACAGCGCTGCGCGACGCCGACCGCATCATCCACCTCGCGGGGCTGCAGATCCCGTTCTGCCGTGCCGATCCGTCGCTCGGCGCGGCGGTGAACGTGGTCGGGACGGTCAACGTCTTCGAGGCGGCGCGGGAGGCGGGTCGCCTGGCGGGACCGCTCGTGTTCGCGTCGAGCGTGGCCGCGTTCGCCGGCGACGACGACGGCACCGACCCGCGTGGCCGCGCGGCGACGCACTACGGCGTCTACAAGCGCGCGAACGAGGGTACGGCGCAGGTCTACTGGTATGACGACGAGGTCGCCTCGATCGGCTTCCGGCCGTACACGGTGTACGGCATCGGGCGCGACCAGGGTGTGACGGCCGCGCCGACGTGGGCGATGCTGGCAGCGGTGCGCGGCGAGCCGTACGCGATCACCTACTCGGGCCGGAGCCACCTGCAGCTCGCGCGTGATGTCGCGCAGGCGTTCATCGATGCCGCGCGGGCCCCGTTTCGGGGTGCGGCGACGCTGAACCTGTCGGGCGCGTGCCCGGATGCGGCCGAGATCGTGGCGGCGATTCGGGCGGCGGTGCCCGGCGCCGACGTGACGGTGGACGGCCCGGTGCTGCCGTTCCCGGCGCCGCTGGACGCGTCGGCGTACGCGGGCGTCGTCGGGCGGCCGGAGCCGGTGACGCCGCTCGCCGCTGGCGTGGCGGAAACGGTCGCCGCGTTCCGCGGGCTGCTGGCGGCGGGAGCGTTGGAGCTGGCCTAGCCCGTGTCGCAATCGTGCCGCACGCCTTCGCGACGCGCCCCTGTCGCATTCGTGCCGCACGCCTTTGCGACACGAAGCCGCCGCTGCAGCGCCCGAGCGCCGAGCTCGAAGTGGTCAGCGATCTCACCGACGGTGTGCCCGTAGGCACGCGCTGACGCAACGTCGTCCGCATCCGGATCCGAACGCAGAAGATCCGCGAGGTCGGGCCGGTCACCGCCGCTGCCGCCCGGGTCGGCTCGTACGAAGGCGGCGAAGTCGTCCCGGTGGAGCGCGAACAACCGATGAGTCCACCGGACATCGAGACCGTGGAGCGGTGACCGAAGCCCACACACCTCGCGGAAGCTCGACCAGGCCCAATCGCTCGCGTCCCGACACATCCCGGCTCGCACCGGGTTGACCACGATGTAGCGGCAGACGGCCATGGCATGCGGGATGGTGAGCACGGGGGCGGCGAAGAACCTGCTGCCAAAAACGTGCTCGGTCCTCGCGTGCCGCCGGTTCGATGCCCGAGCGAATCCCCCGACGAGTTCGCGCATGCCACTGGAAAGCGCCGGCTGGGTAGCGCGAACGAGGAGATGCACGTGGTTGCCCATGAGGCAGTAGTGGTAGACGACCCACCCGTACGTCTCGGCGACATCGCGAAGAATGCCGAGGAAGAGGCGATGGTCGTCGTCGTCCGGGAAGATTCCCCGGCCATTGTTCCCCCTGACCGTCACGTGGTAAAGGTCGCCGGGCAGATCGCGTCGCCGTCGCCGGGCCATGGAACTCCTCCGTGTCGCAAAGGTGTGCGGCACCATTGCGACACGGAGGAGGCACGCACGTCTCGCGCGGACCGTCAGACCTTCCGCGCGGACCCGCTCAGGGCGTCTGCCGGATCCAGCGGAACAGCCCGCCGCCGACCGCACCGCCCACGATCGGCCCGACGATGTAGAGCCACACATCGCCGAACTCGCCCGCCGTGATCGCCGGCGCGAGCGAACGCGCCGGGTTGAACGAGCCACCCGTCAGCGGCCCGAACACCGTCGCTGCCGTGAAGATGAACAGGCCGATGAAGATCGGCGCCATCACGCCGTTCCAGGGCGCGCTGGAATCCGTCGCGACCGCCGAGATCACGGTCAGGAACAGCGCCGTCGCGATGAGTTCGAGGATCAGCACCTTGCCGTCCGAGATACCGTCGCCCGGCGCGTTGACGAGCGCGACATCGATGCCGTCGAACAGGGCGATCGTGACGAGCGCCGCCACAACACCGCCGATCAGCTGGGCGACGATGTACTGCACGACCTCCGACGATGAGTGCTTGCCGCCGACGGTGAGGCCGATCGTGACGGCGGGGTTGTAGTGACCGCCGGAGATGTGCCCGAAGGCGGTGATCATCAGGAAGAGGCCGAAGCCGAAACCGATCGGGCCGGGCGCGCCGGCGGCGATCGAGACGAAGCCGATGAAGAAGAAGCCGAACGTGCCGAGTGCCTCGGCGGCGAGCCGCTTCGAGAGCGGCGGGCGATCCATCGTGAGGTCTCCCTTCGTGCGTGGACCCCGCAAGCGTTGCGCACCGTCCCCGGGGCGTGCTCCACTACCCCTCATGACGACGGCAGAGGCAGAACGGATCGCGCGCCAGGCGTTCGGCGTCGACGGCCGCGCAACGGCGCTCCCCGGCGAGCGTGACCTGAACTTCCGGATCGACGTCGCCGACGCCGCCTACGTGCTGAAGGTGCATGCGGCCGACACGCCGGTCGTCGAACTCGAGTTCCAGGACACCGCCCTCCGCCTCGTCGGCACACCCCGCCTCGTCGGCGCGACGACGCGCCACGGCGACCACCACGTCCGCCTGCTCGACTACCTCGAGGGGACGGCATGGGCGCACGCCGGCCCGCACGGGCCCGAGGTCATGCGCGACCTCGGCGGGTACGTCGCCCGCATCGACTGCGCGCTCGCGATCCTCGAGCACCCGGCGATGCGCCGCCGACACCGCTGGAACATGATGGACGCGCGGTTCGCCGAACTCCGGCCGAACCTCGACGGCCTTCCCTGGCAGGTCATCCACAACGACGCGAACGAACACAACATCCTCGTCGGCGACGACGGCCGCGTCGCCGGCCTGATCGACTTCGGAGACATCGTCTACGCGCCGCGCGTCTGCGGCCTCGCAGTCGCCTGCGCGTACGCGATGCTCGGCCAGGAGCGACCGGTGCGGGCCATCCTGCCGCTGATCGCCGGGTATCACGCTGAGACGCCCCTGCTTCCGGGCGAACTCGCCGTCCTGCACGATCTGATCGGCGCGCGGCTCGCGATGTCGATCATCAACGCCGCCGACCAGCAACGCGATGATCCGGGGAACGCGTACCTCGGCATCTCCCAGGAACCGATCCGCGTCCTCGTCGCACAACTCGCCACCGAGGACGCCGAGGTCGCGCACCTCCGCTACCGCGACGCCTGCGGCTACCGCGCAGTGCCAACGGAGCATCGCGTGACGAGCTACCTCGCCCTCGCCGACGCCGCACCCGTGATCCGGCTGGAGGGCGGCCGTCCCGGCGGGTACCGGGAGCGCCGAGACGTCTACGCCGGCGCCGCGTTTGCGACGACCGACCCCGACGAGCGCCGCTGCGTGCACATGGCGATCGACGTCTGGCAGCCCGCCGGCGAACCGCTCCACGCACCGCTCGCCGGCGTCGTCGAGGGCAGCGAAGTGCGTCCGGATCGGTACGACTTCGGCGGCGTCACGATTCTCCGGCACGCAACGGGGGACGGCACGCCGTTCTTCACCCTCTACGGACACCTCGCCCACGATCTGCTCGAACCGGGCACCGTCGTCCGCGCCGGCAACCGGATTGGAACCCTGGGGACGGCGGCGGAGAACGGCGGCTGGGAACCGCACCTGCACTTCCAACTGCTCACGACCCTGATCGGGCGCGGCACAGCGATCGACGGTGTCGCGGCGCCGTCCGAGCTTGGCATCTGGGAGTCGATCTGCCCTGACCCGGATCTCATCCTGCGGAGCGGCGCGCCGCGTCCGATACCGACACGTTCGCCGGGGGAACTGGTAGACCGGCGACGGACGAACCTGTCGACGGCGCTCTCGATCTCGTACCAAGAGCCGCTGAAGATCATCCGCGGCGACGGCGCGTACCTGATCGACGAGCGCGGATCGCGCTGGCTCGACCTCGTCAACAACGTCTGCCACGTCGGGCACGGCCACCCACGCGTCGTCGCCGCGATTGCGGAGCAGGCTGCACGGCTGAACACGAACACGCGCTACCTGCACGACACGGTCGTCGAGTACGCGCGCCGGCTTGCGGCGACGTTCCCGGACCCACTCAGTGTCGTCTTCCTGACGAACAGCGGCTCGGAGGCGAACGATCTCGCCCTCCGGCTCGCGCGGGCGCACACGGGACGCCACGACATCCTCGCGCTCGAATGGGCCTATCACGGCAACCTCGGCTCGCTCATCGACATCTCGCAGTACAAGTTCGACCGTCCCGGTGGCACCGGTCGCCCCGGCCACGTCGGCCTCTGCGCCGTGCCCGACGCGTACCGCGGACGCTTTGGAGGCGACGGCGCCCGCTATGCCGACGACGTCCACGCCGGATGCGCGGAGCGCGACGTCGCCGCCTTCATCGCCGAATCGTTGCCGGGCTGCGCCGGCCAGATCGAGCTCGCACCGGGCTACCTCGAGGCGGCGTTCGCGCATGCTCGGGCGGCCGGTGCCGTCTGCATCGCGGACGAGGTGCAGGTCGGGTTCGGGCGCGTCGGCAGCCATTTCTGGGGCTTCGAGACCCACGGCGTCGTCCCCGACATCGTCACGCTCGGCAAGCCGATCGGAAACGGGCACCCGCTTGGCGCTGTCGTCACCACGCCGCAGGTTGCGCGTTCGTTCGTGACGGGGATGGAGTACTTCAACACGTTCGGTGGCAATCCCGTCTCGGCCGCAGCCGGCCTCGCCGTCCTCGACGTGATCCGCGACGAACGGTTGCAGGCTCGCGCACACGTGCTCGGGGATCGATTCAGGAGCGGCCTGCAGGAACTCATGGCGACCCGGCCACTGATCGGCGACGTGCGCGGCCGCGGCCTGTACATCGGCGTCGAGCTCGTCCGCAATCAGGCGACGAAGGAGCCCGCGACCGCGGAGGCGGCGGCCGTCAAGGAGGGCGTCAAGCAGCGCGGCGTCCTCATCTCGACCGACGGACCGTACGACAACGTCCTCAAGATCAAGCCGCCGCTCGTGCTCGACGCGGCCGACGTCGACCGCGCGGTCGCGGCGATCGGCGAGGCTGTCGACGACATCGGCTGACGCCGCGTCAGGCGCGCAGCGGGTGCGACGATAGGCGCAGGAGCCGACCGGCCCGGCGGCGTCTCGCGAGCGCGCCCATCCGGATCAGATGCCGATGCACGCGCTCGGCGACGACCTCGGCGCAATCGACCGGCTGGTCGTAGGAGGCGGCCAGCCCCGCGGCGAGCGGACAGATCAGCGCGACCGTGTAGCCGGCGGCAACGGACGGCGCGTCCGTGCCGACGCGCCACGGCACCGGCAGCACCTCGCTGCCGCCGCGCTGGAACCGGTTAGCGCGGAGCCAGGGACGACCGCGCAGCGTCCCCTCGGCGAACACCGCTGCGATCGGCCCGCCGCGCGCCCGCGCCGCCGCGTGCACCAGCGTCGCGTCGAGTCCCAGGGTCGGCACACCGGCCGCCGCGGCGATCGGCTCGAGCGCATCCTCGCCGGCCTGCAGCGACGCAACCACGAGGACCTTCGCGCCGCCGGCGGCGATCTCTGCCGCGAGGCGAGGCGCGCGATCGGCCACAACCCGCGCCGCCCGCCGAGCATACGGGGCGTAGGCATCGTCCTGGAGGAGCAGCACGTCCTCCTTCGGCAGCCGCGCGAGCAGCGCCCGCGCGACGAGAAGCCCGCCGGCCCCCTCCGCGAGGACTCCGACGGGCCCGTCACTCACGACCGCGGTCGCTTCTTCTCCGGGTCGTAGATCGGGTACTGGTCGACGGTCGCGGGCACCGTCCGGCCGTCCGCCAGCTCCACGTCGACCTTCGTGCCGACCTCGACGAGGTCGGCCTCGAGGCAGGCCATGCCGATGAGCCGATCGACGGTCGGCGACCGCCCCGCCGAGGGCGAGAGGAGCTTGCCGACAGCGCGGCCGTGCCGGAACACGTCGGCGCCGTAGTCGGGTGCCTCCTCGCCGGCGACCACGAGCGTCGTCATCCGGTGCGTGACACCGGCGGCGACTTCCGTCTGCAAGGCGGCGCGGCCGTTGAAGTCGGCGGCCGTCAGGTTGACGGTGCGATCGAGATTCGCGTGGAATGGCGACGTCGCGCCCTGGAAGTAGTCGAAGCCGAGGAAGATCAGGCCCGACTCGATCCGAAGAGACTCCACCGCAGCCAACCCGTACGGGCGGATGCCCATCCCGGCGCCCTGGTCGAGCAGCTCCTGCCACAGCCGCTCCGCGTTCTCCGGGGACGTGTAGACCTCGTACCCGAGCTCGCCCGAGTAGCCGGTGCGCGCGAGGATGCACCCGTCGACGCCGCCGATCGTGATCGGCTCGGGAATGAAGCGGAAGTAGCGCAGCCCGGCGACATCCGCGGTGGTCATCGAGGCGATGAGCTCGCGCGAGCGCGGCCCCTGCACCTGCAGGTGCGGCAGCGCCATCGTTCGCGAGACGACTTCGACGTCGAACCGGTCGCGCGTGATCCGCCGGAAGTGATCGGCGTCGGAGGCGAGCGCCGTCACGACCAGCAGCCCGTCCAGGTGCGGCCCCGGATTGAAGACGACGCCGTCGCCGAGCATCTTCCCCCACTCGTCGACGAACGGCCCGTAGCGCGCCTGGCCGGTCTCGAGCGTCGCCATGTCGTTCGCGAAGCACCAGTCCGCCGCAGCTTGCGCATCAGGACCACGGAACAGCCACTTCTGCAGCGGCGACTCGTCCCAGATGCCGACTGCTTCGCGCACCGCGTGGTGCTCGGCGATCGGATCGCCGAAGTCGGAGATCCACTCCCAGTCCTCGAACTCGGCGAAGGTGCCGCCCTGCCGACGCTGGATCGCGTCGAAGGCCGTATGCAGGAGCGCGTCACTCGACGGTGCCGGCGGCTCCGGAGCCGTCACCGCGACGTCAAAAGGGGCGATTGGCGCGTCGAACGGCGGCAGTGGCTGCTCGACCGGCACGATCGTCGTCGGTGTCGCGCGTCGCGTCAGCTCCTGGTGACCGGGCGGCAGCACCTGCGTGACGCCGAGCAACGCGCGAGCCGCTGCGGGATTCGGCAGCGTGCGGTACTCCTCGACGCTCTGCATCACCTCGCGGTCGAGGTTGCGCCGAAGCCGCCGCAACCGTGCCTGCTCACCCGCGCCGATGCCCGGCGTCGTAAAGATCGCCTGCTCGACGTACGACTCCACCACGCGATTGCCTACGAGCGTGACGTCGGCGTCACGCGCCTTCCCCGTTCGCGGCGCGTAGGTGACGACACAGCGCACCGTGTCGCAGTACGCGTTCCAGGTGGAGAGGATCACCTCGCCACGGCAGCGTGCGCCGGTCTCGGGGATCGCGAGCAGCGTGATGCGACGGTCATTGATCATCTCGATCAGCGCCTCGGACGAGGGCTGCAGGATCGTCAGAAACTTGTGCAGCGGCCAGACGTCCAGCTGATTGAAATCCCCCGGCTCGCAGCCGACGCCGAACAGGAACGTCTCGGCGTAGCGGAAGAAGTTGCCGACGCCGCGGGTCGCGCGCAGGTGGTCGTAGAACAGCGTGTTGGTGCCGGCGATCAGGTTCGAGCAGCCGGCGGCGTCCATCGGGCTGGCGAGGACGACGCCGAGCCGATCGTCCGGCCGGTAGCCGCCCGGCCAGAGGTCGGCGAGGGGAGCGGACTGTCCGCCGCGCTCGACGGCGAACTCGGAGGACGCCAGGGCGTACGAGGAATGCATGCCGCAAAGCCTACGCGCTTCGCAGTGCGGATGAGGCTACGGGGCGGCGAGCGTCCAGGTAGCGTTCATCGGCGGCCCGCCGAGAGTCCGCACCCCGATCGGCCCGGACTCATCCGCCGGCAGCGCCGGCGTCGGACGTTCGGAGATCACGACGGGCGCGTTGGCCGGAGTGCTGTACGGGACGACCGGAGGCTCCTGCCCGACGCAGGTGAGGCTGCCGTCGACGAGCGTCGAGCGGAACCAGGCGTAGGACACGAAGTAGGTCAGACCCCCATTCGGGAGACGCCGGAGCGTGATGCTGCCTTCGCCCGCATCGGCCGTCCCGCTCCACGCCAGCGTTCCCGCGCAGTCGCCCGCGGTGATGTCCGTACTCCAGGCCGCGATCTCGCGCGTTGTCAGGCTGTACACGGCGCTCGACTTCTGCAGCGCCTGCAGCGGGAACTCGAACACGCCGTTCCAGACGGTGACGAACGTGGCGCCGGAAACGTTGAGTGTGTCGTTGGACGAGATCGTCAGCCGGAGGCTCGGCGGGAACTTGCACAGCTTCGCGACGGCGTCGCGTCCGAACGCCTCGGACGCCTCGAACAGGTTCGCGTCGGAGACGGTGCGCTCGATCGACTCCTTCAGGGGTCGGGCGTCCGCGGGGTCGATGTAGCGACTGGCACGAAGACGCGCCTCGGCGAGGATGGCCTGGAAGTACGGGCTCTCGCGATCCTCGACGACGTGCATCTTGCAGGCGTCGCTCTCGCCGGCACCGAAGACGTCGGTGATCAACAGCCCCGAGACGTCGCCGAGACCGGGGATCACCACCGGCGCGACGCTGACTCGCGGCACGCCGGCCGCCGGGCGCGGCGCAGAAGGGCCTGACGGCGCGCGGACGGGACGCGCACGACCGAGCGCCACGGCCTTCTTCGCCGTCGCGCGGTAGAGGCGCACGCTACTCGACGCCTTGCCCGCGCCGAACGTGGTCGTCACCACCGCCCAGATACCGACGGGCACACGCGCCGAGAACTTCCCGCCGGCCGCCGATAGCGTGATCGACCGCTCCTCGTAGGCCCCGGGTGAGGCGGATCAGCCGAACGGACGGGAACAGCCCCACCTCGGCCGCCCGACCGTTGACGCCGGCCATCGAGCCGCTGATCCGCGCGACCGCGCCGGGCAGACGAGCTCGAATAGTCCGACTGTACTCAGGAAACCGGCGCGCGACCGAGCGCCATCAATTCGTCCCAAGTGCAGAGCTTGATCCGTGGCCGCTCGTGCGGCTGGCCCCGGTCGCGCTCGTGCCCGTCGATCCGCAGCCACCCGTCGTACTCCACGGCGTGTGGCTGCCGCTCCGCCACAAGCCCGGCGATCGTGGCGGGGGACGCGTCGGCCGGCTCCGGGAGCAGCTTGGCGGCGGCGTCCTCGAGAAGCTGCTGGGCCGACTCGTTCGCGTCCTTCTTGTTCGTGCCGATGACTCCGGACGGGCCGCGCTTGATCCAGCCGCTGCAATACTCCCCGGGCGCGACGCGCCCGCCGTCGTTGGGGATGATCGCGCGCTCGGGGTCGAACGGGACGCCTTCGAGCGGCGTGCCCCGGTAGCCGACCGAGCGCAGGACAAGGCCGCATTCGATCACCTCGGTCTCCCCCGTTGCGACGGCGCGCATGCTCCCGTCAGCGCCCGGCTCGAGGCGGTTCAGCCCGACGACGATCTCCTGCACCCGGCCGTCGCCGCGCAACTCGAGCGGTGACGCGAGAAACCGCAGACGGACCGTGCGGGGCGGCCCGGACGGCGCGCGCGTGGCGTACTCCTTAACGATCTCGACGCTGCGGCGTTGCATGTGCGTCGCGTCGTCGGGGACGGCGACTGCCGCCTCGGCCGCGTCGACGACGACGTCGGCGCCGGCCATCTCCCCGAGCTCCGCGAGTTCCGGCGACGTGTACGCAGCCTCGAGCGGGCCGCGGCGGCCGAGGACGACGATCTCGCGCACGCGCGAGGAAACGATCGCCTCGATCGCGGCATCGGCGGTGTCCGTTCTCTCCAACTCGGCTCGGGTCAGACCGAGCATCCGCGCGCAGTCGAGCGCGACGTTGCCGTTGCCGACGACGACGATCCGCTCCACGTCGAGATCGATCGCGAGGTCGGCGTAGTCCGGGTGGCCGTTGTACCACGCGACGAACGCGGTCGCCGAGACGGAGCCGGGCAGATCCTCACCCGGAATCCCCATGCGCCGATCGGCCGGTGCGCCGACGGCCCAGACGACGGCGTGGTAGTGCGCGCGGAGGTCGCCGGCCGACAGGTGCGTGCCGATCTCGACGTTGCCGAAGAAGCGAAAGCCGGGCTGCTCCGCGACCTTCTCGAAGACCCGCGAGACGGCCTTGATGTTCGGGTGGTC
The DNA here is from genome assembly GCA_009885805.1 of Actinomycetota bacterium. Taxonomy (GTDB): domain Bacteria; phylum Actinomycetota; class Thermoleophilia; order Gaiellales; family F1-60-MAGs149; genus VFJZ01. The sequence continues at coordinate 27,430 of VFJZ01000046.1, read as the reverse complement.
GGGCGCGACGCCGAGCCGAACGAGCCCCCACGGCGTCGGCAGCCGCTCGAACATGTCGACCTGTGCACCCGCCTTCAGGAGGTGCTGGGCGGCGTAGAACCCGGCGGGCCCGGAACCGACGATGGCAACGCGAAGCGGATCGGTGGCCACGCCGGGAAGGTAGAGCGTGGCGCGGCTCAGGTGTGGCAGTGACCCGGCGGCGGGACGTCCAGCGCCGGGTTGTAGTCGAAGAAGCCGACAGGGCGCAGCGTGAAGCCGCAACGGGCGATCGGCATTACCGGCCAGTCCTCGAGACGCGGCACGTGGTGGGCGCCGAACACGTACCAGACGACGACGTCGGCGTTCTCGAGCGGACGGTCCGCCGCCGTCCAACGCGGAAGGCCGTCGCCGCCGGTGTGCTGGTTCGGATACTCGCCGGCCGGGTAGCGCTCATCCCGCGCGTACGGCGTCACCCACAGGTGGTGGTCGAGGAACCGCGCGCGCCGCCGCACCGTCGAGTCCGGCTGCTGCATCGGCGCGACGTTGTCGCCAGGGACGAGCTCGTACGACACCGCGTCGCCGATCCGGTTGCGACGGGTCGGGTTCTCGACCCGGAACCGGCGCGCCGTCTCGCTGGCCACGACGTCCTTCGCCTCGGACTCACGGGTGAAGGTCGTACGGCCCGTACGGAACGCGACGCCGTCCGGGTTCCCCGGGCCCCACGGGTCGCAGATCGCATCGGTGCGGAAGACGGAGTTCGCCGGGCCGTCCACGTCGAGATCAAGCCGCGCGCAGAAGAAATGCTGATGGTTCGAGGTGACGATGCCCGGCCCCAGCGGTAGAGAGTGTGGCGAGCGCTCCTTCGAGATCCAGCCGGCCGAATGGAGGATGCCGGTCAGCTTGCCCTCGAACTCCCACGAGCCGTCCTGGTGGAAGTACCAGAAGTAGCCGTACTCGTAGTTGCCGACCGTGACGATCGAGGAGACGACGAGCCGTCGGGCCCGCGCACGGTCGGGACGACCGCTGTCGTCGGTGTGCTTCCAGAGCAAGCCGACGTCCTCCTCGTGGATGCAGATCCCGTTCGGAATCGTCACCGCGGCGCCCGCAGGATCGCTGACGACGACGTCGAGGTAGCGGATCTCGCCGAGGCAGTCACAGCCGAGTGACAGGGGGTTCGTCAACTCGCCAAGACCGTACTCACCCGTGTCGAACACGTTCTTGAAGTGCACGGTCGGGTTCGGATCGCCATACGGCACGACCAGTTCCGCCATGGACGCGCGATGGCAGACCTGACGGCGCTCGCCGGCGTCGGTGTAGGCGATGTCGTTGAGGACGAGGCCCTCACGGGGATGGAACCCGACGTGCAACTCCCACTTCTGCCAGCGTAGGACGCGCCCGTCGAGTGCGAATGACGGGCCCTCCGCTTGCGTCACCTCGAACGGCTTCAGGTCGTCACGGTACGCGCGCCCGCCGCCGTTGCGGTAGACGCCCCGCTCGACCGCGGGCGGCGGTGTGCCGGGAGCGTGGTCGTCGACGCGGATGACCACGCCGGCGCTGAGGTCAACGACAACGACGAGGCCGTAGAGCGGCCGTGCGTACGGGTTGTCGTCAGGGTGCTCCCGCAGCCAGGTCAGCGCGAGGACCAATCGCCCGCCGGCGCTCTCGTGGTCTCCAGCCGACCACGCCTCGATGTACGCCTGCGCCGGATCGTGCACGCCGCGCGCGGCGAGCGCCGCCAGATACCGGGGGTCGGCGCGGACGATCTCCCCTGTCTCCCAGAACTCGTCGATCGAGATCGCGGGCTGCACGCCCTCGTCGAGCGTCGTGGCGGAGAGCAGGCACCCGCCGTCGAGGGAGACGACAACCTCGACGCCGCACCCGCGTCCGCGGTCGAGCAGGACGACGAACGCCTCCCGGGCGGGCACCCGCGCGCCGCCGCGCCACGCCAGGTAGTCGGCCTTGTCGGGCTCGCGGAGCTCGACGGAGATGACGCGCCGGAGGTCGGACAGTCCGTCGGCCGTCAGCGCGATCGACGCCGCGCGCTCGATCTCGGCCGGGTCGAGCGGATCGAGCGGGTGCCTACTCATCGCCCGGCACACCGTAGCTCGGCGCCTGCGTCGGATCCAGCGCGCGCGTGACGTAGTCGTCGAGTTGTGGCGCATAAACGCCCCACAACGCGCGCAATTCGGCGATCGGGTCGGCCTCGGACCAGTCGACGCGCAGATCCGCGACGTACCACGAGACGTCGCGCACGATCACCATGCCGCACGAGCGGACCGGTCCCTCCTCGCCACCGGCCGCGGCGCCGGCCTCGAGCGCCGCGAGCAGCCGGTCGCCGATGTGCGCACCGGGATCCCGCTCGTAGGCGCCGACCATCGCGCCCGGCACGCCGGCGGAGGCGAGGATGTTGCCGGCGGCCTGGCAGTCACGCCCCGAAGCGGTCGCGTTCGTCCCGAGCGTCCGCTCGCCGGTGTGCGCAGCCGACCGGCCCTGGGCGTCGAGTACGGTCAGCTGCCGGTACGCGATGTGGAGTGCCGTGGCGACGACGTCGGCGAGCGCCTCGGTGGCGGACCGCCCGGCCGCCAGCCGGTCGAGAACGGCGGGCCCGAGGCGGGGGTCGGTGACGTTCTGACTGCACGCCGCGCCCACGCCGGCGCGAGCGAACGCACAGCGCGCCGCGACCGCCGGGCTCGACGACGTCACGATCGCGCCGAACATGCCGGTCCGCCCGCAGCGCCCGACCAGCGAGAACGTCATGGCAGGACCGCCGTCGCCGTCACCTCGACGAGCCACTCCGGGCGGGCGAGCGCCTGGACGACGAGCCCTGTGAACACCGGATGCACGCCCGGCATCCGCTCGCCGAGGACGCGGTAGACCGGCTCCCGGTGGCGGATGTCCGTCAGGTAGACGTGGCAGCTGACGACGTGCTCGAGCCGCGCCCCGCACTCCGCGAGCAGCGTCTCGATGTTGTCCATCACCTTCGCCGCCTGTCCCGCCGCATCGCCGATCGCGACGTTCTCCCGCGTCTCCAGGTCCTGCGCGACCTGTCCGCGCAGGTAGATCGTGTGGCCGGCGATGACGGCCTGCGCGAGGTCGTTGCCGAGGTTCTGCTCGGGATAGGTGTCGGCGGTGTTGAACGGGCGGACGCGGATGTGGCCGCCAACGGTGATGCGGTTGCTCATGAGACTGGCGCCTCCGCGCCCCGGTAGACGCGGTCGGAGAGGCCGGCGGCGTCCTTGACCATCGCGAGCGGCCCGTCCCAGTCGAACGCCCGGTAGACGGCGTTCAGATGGGCATAGGGGGGGGCCTGGGCGAAGAGCTGGAACGTCAGCCGGTGGCCGGCGGAGTCGGAGTTGATCAGGTCGCGGGCGAACGCCAGCAGGCGTCGACGATCGTCGGCCTGCCAGGTGTCGTTGATCGAGTAGAACTTGTCCAGCCACTCCGCTGGCCCCGCAGTCTCGAACATCGCCGCGTCGGGCGTCACGCAGATCTGGCCGCCGCACAACTCGCGGGCGAGATGGATCATCTCGTGCAGCTGTGTGCAGGCGAACACACGGCCGCAGTAGAGCAGCGACTGATTCGGCATCAGCAGGCCCGCGGGTGACGGCCCGGCGTTCGCGATCGACGCCGTCAGATGCGCGTCGATCCCGACCCGGTAGCAGGCGAGCCGCGCGAGCTTCTCCTGCACCGCTTGCTGCTTCTCAAGGCCGGTCTGGCGAACGTTGAATAGTGCCGCGCCGATCAGAAGATCGGCGACGCGCAGGTTGCGCTGGACGAACGCGAACGCCGAGTAGCGGTGAAGCGTCGCGCGGATGTGCTGCGCGCCACGCGTGTGACGGTAGAACAGCACGTTCTCCCACGGGATCTCGACGTCGTCGAAGATCAGCAGTGTGTCGACCTCGTCGAACCGGTTCGCGAGCGGATAATCCGCGATTGGCGCGCGACCCGCGAAACCGGTGCGGCAGAGATGCCGGAGGCCCTTCGCGCCCATGTCGCAGATGAAGCCGAGGGCATAGTCGGACATCGCCTCGGTACCCCAGTTCGCGATCGTCGGCTTTACGAACGCCTGGTTTGCATAGGCGGCGGCGGTCTCGTACTTCGCGCCGCGAACGACGATGCCGTTGTCGGTCTCGCGGACGAGGTGCAGGAGAAAGTCGGGGTCCTGATCCTGGGGCATCTTCGAGCGATCGCCCTTGGGATCGGTGTTCGCGGAGACGTGGAACGGGTCGTGCCGGATGACCTCGTGGATGTGACGCTCGATGTTCTCCGCGAACCGTGGGTCGACCTCGTTCAGGACGTCACGGCCGTCCCAGAGCGACCACATCTCGCCGACCGTCTCGTCGCCGACGCGCGTCACGACACCGGCGATGTCATCGAGGACGGCATCCGTCGACGCGCGCTTTCGGTGCCAATCCTCCTGCGTATGCGGAAGCTTGAGCCCGACGGCACAGGTGTCGCCCGTGTCGTCGGTGTAGGTCATCACGTCGCGCGTCGCCGGGTCGTGTGCCATGTCGTAGATCCGGGCGCGGATATCCACGACGGGCCGGAAGGACGGGTGCGTCGTGACGTCGTCGACGCGCTCGCCGTCGATCCAGATCTCGCGACCGTCCTGCAGGGAAGCCCGGTACTCGTCGCCGGTCCTGATCATCGCCCGCCCTCCGTGGTGATGCGCCCGTACGAGTGCCGAGTGTAGAGGAGCGCCGCTACGCGAGGAGTCGTCGTAGGACTCCGGTGAGTTGGGCGAGCCCGGCGCCGAGCGACGCTGTCTCGATCCGCTCGCTCGTCGCGTGCATATCGTGCCCGCGCGCGCAGCCGATACTGAGCGCCGGGATGCCGGCGGCGAGCGCCGCGTTGGCGTCGGTCGAGCCGTCGGCGAGGACGTCGGGGAGGCCGATCGTGCGGCGGACGTTGCGGACTGCGGCGACAAGCGGGTGATCGGGGGCGATCCGCCCTGCGGGCCTGCGACCGAGCGGTTCGACCGTGAGCGTCAGCGGCGCGGGCACGCACAGGTCGGCGAGGCCGGCGGCGAAGGCGTCGAGCGCGTCGTCGGAGAGCGACCGTGACTCGATCGTGCCGGTGGCGAGTGCGGCGATCGCATTGATGGCGCCGCCGCCCTCGACCCGGCCGAGGTTCACCGGGGCATCCGGCGCGGCCTCGGAGAGAAGGACCGTGAGGAGCGAGACGAGAGCATGGAGGGCGCTCGGGCGGCCGCGATCCCACCACGAATGGCCGCCGGGACCCGCCATCGTGAGGCGGGCGCGGAACGAGCCAACGGCTTCGACGCAGATCTCGTCGAGCCCGTGACCCTCGACCGCGATCACCGCATCAGGGCGCAGGGTCGCGCACGCGTGGTGTGCGCCGCGGAGGTTCCCGAGTCCCTCCTCGCCGACCGTGAACGCCACCGCGCCTGACGCGAGCACCGCCTCACGGAGGACCTGCTCGACCGCGTGGACGGCGACGGCGACGGCAGCGGCGTTGTCGCCAACACCGGGCCCGTGAAGCCAGCCGTCCCGCTCGCGGACGGTGTGATCGACGTCGGCGGCGAAGACGGTGTCGACGTGCGCGAAGATCGCCAGCTCGGGCCGTCCGGTTCCCCAGCGCCAGATCAGGTTGCCGACGTCGTCCCGAGAACGGATTCCCGGCGCGTCGTGCAGCCGGCGTTCGAGCCAGGCGAGACGCTGTTCCTCGGCACCGGTCGGCGCAGGAATCGCCGCGATCGCGGCGACATCGGCAACGAGACTGGCGTGCGCCACGGCGCAGCATTCTGCACGATCCGCGCGCTTCCGCGGACACCCGGCGACGTGCGCGTAGGACTGTGTGTCGCCCTGAGCACACCTTGCGCGCCAATTTTCGAGACCTGTCCCCGCAAACCGGCATTCTTGGGGCCAGTCCCCGGTCCGCTGCACTACGGGGTCAGGCCCCGCCCGTCAGCCCCGCCCGTCAGCGCACCGGCGAGGCGTACACCCCCTGCTCGAGGGTCGCCGGGTCGGGCGCCGGCGCCGCCTCCGCCTCCGCCAGGCCCGCGGCGACCTCCGCCGCGGCGGCGTCCCGCAGCGATGCGACCTCGTCCGCCGACATGCCGTCGGCGATCAGCCGCGCCGCGAGCCGCTCGACCGGGTCGCGACGGGTGGCGTACTCGTGCAGGAGCTCGCGGTCCATGTAACGAGCGTCGTCGTGTGCGGCGTGGCCGTCCATCCGTACGGTCAGCGCCTCGACGGCCTGGGGCCCGTCACCGCTGCGCGCCCGCTCGACCGCCTCGCGCACCGTGCTGTACACCGCCAGTGCATCGGTGCCATCAACGCGCGGACAGGGGATCGAGTAGCCGCCCTCGATCCGCTGCGCCAGCACCGGATTGCGCATCGAGCGCTCCGTGAACGTCGAGTACGCGACCCGGTTCGACTGAGCGATGAACACCGCGGGCACGTTCAGCGCACCGGCGAGGTTCAGCCCCTCGTGCGTGTCGCCGCAGTTGAAGGCACCGTCGCCGAAGAAGGTCAAAGCGACGCGCGGCTCGCCGCGCCTCTTGAAGGCGAGGGCGGCGCCGACCATCACCGGCACCAGATCGCCCAGCATCGAGACGAGCGGAAAGACGCCCTGCTCCGGGACGCCAAAATGCATGTTGCCGTCACGGCCGCCCGTCGGGCCGGTGGCACGACCGAGGTAGTTGCGGAAGATGTGGGCGACGGTGACGCCGCGCGCGATGTGGCAGCCCATCTCGCGGTTGAGCGGCGCCACGACGTCGTCAGCCGAGAGCGCGACGCCGGCGGCGGCGCCGACCGCCTCCTGGCCACGGCCGGTGTAGACGGAGCCCGGGATCCGCCCCTGCTTGTAGAGCAGCATGATCCGCTCCTCCATCAACCGGTGGAGCAGGACACAACGGAAGATCCGGCGCCGGACGTCGTCGTCGACAGCGGGCGCCTCCTCGCAGGGGATGACGGCGGACGCGTCAGTAGCCAAGGAGATCCTCCAGCGCGCTGGTGAGGCCCGCCGCCGACGGCAGGTAGGCGTCCTCGAGCTCCGGCGCATAGGGCACGGGCGTGTCGGGCGGCGCGACGACCCTGATCGGCGCGTCGAGGCGCTCGAACGCGCGCTGTGCGACCAGGGACACGATCGTGTTGGCGGCGCCCGTCGAACGCGATGCCTCCTGCAGCACGAGCGCCCGCGAGGTGCGCGCGACCGACTCCAGCACCGCCTCGACGTCGAGTGGCCAGATCGTGCGCAGGTCGAGGACCTCGACGGACGCTCCCGGCGCCATCGCCTCGGCCACGCCGAGGGCCAGGGAGACGCCCGAGCCGTACGTGATGACGGAGACGTCAGTCCCGTCCCGAGCGACGCGCGCGCGGCCGATCGGCACACGGTAGGAAGCGTCCGGCTGAGGAGCGCGGAGACGCCGGTACAGCGCCTTGTGCTCGAAGTACAGCACCGGATCGTCGTCCTCGACGGCGGCGCGGAGGAGCCCGTACGCGTCTTCCACCGTTCCCGGACAGACGACCTTCAGGCCGGCGGTGCCGACAAACCAGCCCTCCGGCGACGAGGCATGGAAGGGGCCGCCGCGGACGCCGCCGCCCGAGGGCAGTCGGATCACGACGGGCAACGCGATGCCGTTGCGCCAGTGGGTCTTGGCCCCGACGGTGACGATCTGGTCGAAGGGGCAGGAGACGAAGTCGGCGAACTGCAGTTCCGCGATTGGACGCTCGCCCATCCAGGCCGCACCGAACGCCGCACCGATGAACCCCTCCTCCGAGATCGGCGTGTCGATCACCCGGTCGCCCCCGAACTCGTCAAGAAGGCCCTGCGTGACGCCGAACGCGCCGCCGAAGTGGCCGACGTCCTCGCCGAGCAGGAAGACGCGCTCGTCGTCGCGCATGGCGTCCCGCATCGCGAGGCGGATCGCCTCCAGGTACGTGATCTCCGCCGCGGCCACCAGGCGGAGATTGTAGGCGAGTGCGTGCCACCCGCAGCAGACGTGCGGGTCTCCCCCGATGTCGTCGCGCGCCGCGGCCGCGACCGTTGCGGGTGCAGGCTACAAAAGGAGCGCATCATGCGCAGGTTGATCGAACTCGGCGGACTCCTCGGCGGCATCGTCCTCGTCCTCTTCGGCGCGGCCGCCATCTTCATCGGCGCGACGGGCTACAGCGAGGTGCGCGACTCGCTGCGACAGGAGCGCATCATCGGCACGCCGGACTCCACCATCCCCGGCCAACTGGTCGACACCGGTGACGAGGCACGCGCGTTCGCCGACGTCATGCGCGTCCACACGATGGCGATGACCGGCGGTCAGACGTACTCCGAGATGGGCCGCTTCATCGACGGTGGGGGCAAGCCGACAAACGACGAGACGGCAGCGGCGAAGGACGCCAACGGCCAGCCGGTCGAGAACGGACTGCGGCAGGTGTGGGTGACGGAGACGGCGCTCTCGACGGCGCTCAACACCGCCTACATGGCGGAGCGCCTGGCGCTGTTCGGCATCATCGTCGGCATCGCCCTGCTGCTGAGCGGCATCGGCTTCCTCGTGCTCGCGCTCGGCGGCACCTTGCGACCCCGGGCGATGACCGTGACCGAGATCGCGGGCGGACACCCCATCACCGCGTAGCGGTCAGACGAGCAACTCCTCGGCCGCGTCGTCCAGGGCGCGGCCGAGGCGCTCTGCCAGCTCGTCCAGCTCCGCCGCGGTGGAGATGAGCGGCGGCGCGAGCGTCGACCAGTCGCCGAAGCGGCCGGCGTTCTGGCGACGGGCGTAGAGCAGGAGGCCGTGGCGCGCCGCGTGCAGCCGGAGCCGGTCGGCCGGGTCGAACTCGGGCCCGAAGCGCTCCATCGTCGCGCGGTCACGCACCAGTTCGATGCCGAGCAGCATCCCCCGGCCGCGCACGTCGCCGACCAGCGGGCAGCGTGTCATGAGGTCGGTCAGGCGCCCGCGGAAGTGGGCACCGAGCCGTTCCGCGGCACCGCACAGATCGCGATCGACGACCTCGTCGACGACGGCGATGCCGGCGGCGCAAGAGATCGGGTTGGCGTTGAAGGTGTGCGAGATGTTGAAGCCGGTCAGCTCCGCGAGCTCGTCCACCATCGCCGCGGGGGCGAGCATCACGCCGAGCGGCGCGTAGCCGGCGCCGACGCCCTTCGCCAGCACGACCAGGTCGGGCAGCGCGTCGGGCTCGTAGTGGGAGGCGAGGAAGCGCCCGGAACGGACGGCGGACATGATCTCGTCGTGGACGATGCGGATGCCGTTCGCCGTGCAGATCCGGCGCGCCTCACGGAAGAACAGCGGGTCGGGGACGTTCGCGCCGCTCGACTGCCCGCCGACGGGCTCGACGACGAGCGCCAGGATCGTGTGCGCGCCGACACGCGCGATCGTCTCCTCCAGGGCGGCCAGCGACACCCGCGCGGCCGCCTCGGCGCTGTCGGCGCGGCAGGTCAGCGGTGCCGGGATCTTCTCCGAGAACGTCACCATCGGCCCGTAGATCGCCGGCGCGTCCTGGTCGCCGTTCATGCCGATCGTGCCGAGGGTCGCGCCGTGATAGCTCGGCATCAGCGTGATCGTGCGGAACCGCTCGGGCTCCCCGGTCGCGACGGCGTGCTGGCGCAGGAACTTGATCGCCATCTCGTTCGCCTCGGAGCCGCCGGAGGTGAAGTGGACGCGCTCGAACCCGGGGCCGGCGAGGCGAGCGATGCGATCCGCCAGGTCGCGGTTCGCGTCGTGCCGGGTGTTACGGACGTAGGTGAACGAGAGCTGCTTCCCCTGCTCGTACATCGCCCGCAGAACGCGCTCGTTGCCCTGGCCGAGGTTGGTCATGAACGGCCCAGAGGCGGCGTCGATGTACCGATTGCCCTGGTCGTCCCAGAGGTAGATGCCCTCACCGCGCACCATCCGCGGCAGGTCCTCGGTGGTGGTGGTCGAGTAGAACAGATCCTGCGGTCCGCCGACTGCCGGACGCGACGCGATACCCATGCCGGCAGTATGCTCGGTCGATGACGATCCACGCAATGCACAACCCGGCGGGCCAGGTGGCATCGGCCTCCCGCTACAGCCAGGGCGTCGAGACCGCACCGGGCATGCGCTGGTTCCACGCCTCCGGTCAGATCGGTCTGCGAGCCGACGGCTCACTGCCGGCGACGCACGCCGAACAGCACGAGCAGACCTGGGCGAACGTGAAGGGCATCCTCGCGGCCGCCGGCATGGGCGTCGAGCACATCGTCCGCGTCAACGCCTTCGTCACCGGCCTCGAGCAGGTGCCGCTGTACCGCACCGCACGGGACGCCGCCCTTGGCGACTCGAAGCCGGCCTCGACGCTCGTCGTCATCGCCGCGCTCGTCGATCCGGCGCTCGTCGTCGAGATCGAGGTCACCGCCGCCGCCCCGGCATGACGGGCGTCCCGGCGCGGGTCGCGGTGCTCGGCGCCGGGAAGATGGGCGCCGTCCTCGCCGGTGTGCTGGCGGCGGCGGGGTGTAACGTCACGCTCTGGGCGCGGCGTCCGCAGGGCGTCGACATCCGGGACGTGACCGTCACCGGCAACCTCGACGAGGCGCTCGACGGCGCCGACCTCGTCTCCGAGGCGATCGTGGAGGAGGTTGGGCCGAAGCGCGACCTGCTCGCTCATGCGCTCGATCGCTGCCCGGACGCCGTCGTGACGACCCAGACCTCGGCGCTCGCGCTGGACGACCTCGCGCTCGACCCGCGCTTCGCCGCGTGGCACTGGTCGAACCCGCCCGACCTGATGGACCTGGTTGAGATCTGCCCCGGCACGGCGACCGAGTCGTGGGTGATCGACCGACTCGTGGGATGGACGATCGCTCTCGACCGGGCACCTGCCGTCCTCACGCGCGCCGTCCCTGGCTTCATCCTCAACCGCCTGCAGTACGCCGTCATGCGCGAGGCGTGGAACCTTGTCGAATCCGGCGTCTGCGACTTCGCGGACGTCGATCGGGCGCTCACCCACGGGCTCGGCCAGCGCTGGGCGGCGATCGGCCCGTTCGAGGTGCAAGACCTGGCCGGTCTCGACATTCACCTCGCCGTCGCCGAGTCGATGATGCCGGTCCTCGACGGGCCACGCGAGCCGCCAGCGCGCTTGCGGGCGATGGTGGCGGCCGGTGACCGCGGCGTCGCGTCGGGCCGCGGCCTGCGCGGCGACTACGACGCCGAGCGGACGGCCGAGGTGATCGCCCGGCGCGAGCGGATCATGCGTGCCGTCCGGGCGGCGCGTAGCTGAACGCTAACGGCAGGCGTTGAGGTCCACGTCGATCGATCTGTGGTTGTCTCCGGGCCCGTGGCTCCAGACGCTCATCGCTTCCCTCGCTCGACGGCAGATCACCGCCACCCAATGCCCATCACGGATACAGGGTCAGGCATCGCGCTCGAGTCGCTGCTCGTAGTACGCGAGTACGGACTCGGCCGGAACGTCGCCGCGCCGGAGGTAGCGGGCGACGAACCGCGCCTCGACCTGATCGCCATCCTCGGTGTAAGAGGAAGGATCGCCGGACCACGTCGTCCCCAGCCGCTTGCCAAGCGCAGCGAACGCGTGACGATCCCACATCACCCTCCACGTGAGCGCCAGGGGAATCGCGACCGCCACGGCAGCCACCACACCTGCACCGATCACGAAGTGTCGCCGCGCGGCGTGGCTGAAGTAGCACGACATCACCACGCCGAGCCCGGCGATGAACGCGAACCCGCCGACCTGGAAGATGGCCAGCGGTGGTTCCGACGTCTCACGACCGGTGTCGTTCAGCCCGTGGTCGAGCGCCCTGGCGACCCAGTACGCGAGGGTCACGGCGCCGCCGAACGCGATCGCCCAGGCCACTGGCAACGCTCCGCGCGGAACTCCGTCGACCGGTCTCGCCTTCGTCCATGTCAACAGACTGCACCGAACCGTTGACACCTCGGACTGGGCGTCGACGAGCGGACGGTGCAGCCCGTTCAGCGGCCGATCATCGAGACGCCGGTGCGAGCGCGCGCTCCGCGGCAGCGCCGAACCCAGCGTTCTCGCGGGCTTGCGTCCGCCGCGGCTGCGCGAACTCGTCACGGCCGGCGACCTCGGCGTCAGTTCGGGCCGAGGCCTGCGCGGCGGTCGCCCGCCGCGAGCGGATCATGCGTGCCGTCCACCCGTCATGACTCGCTCGAAATGAGTATGCTATGAGCATGCTCAGCCACCGCTTGCAGGTGCTCGTCGCGTCCGCGCAGTACCACCGCCTCGAGCAGCATGCGCGCGAGCGCGGGATGTCGGTCGGAGCCGTCGTCCGGGAGGCGATCGACCGGACGATCGACACGGCGCCGGCGCGCCGTCTCGACGCGCTCGAGCGCATTCTCGCAGCGCCATCCGTCGGGCTGCCGGCCGACCCGGCAGACCTCGAGCGGGAACTCGATGCGATGCTCGACGTGTCGTGATCCTCCTCGACACGAACGTCCTGCTGTACGCCACGGGCGGCGAACACGCGCTGCGGGACCCGGCGCGCGAGCTGATCGGTGCCTGCGCGAGGGGGGTCGTTGACGCGTACCTGACGGACATCGTGATCGCGGAGTTCGTGCATGCGCGTGCGCGCCGGTCAGACCGACCGGAGGCGATCGGACTCGCGCTTGAGATGATTGCCGTCGCCACCGGAGTGATCGCGCCCGACGCGACGACGCGCGAGCGCGCGCTCCGCCTCTACGGCTCGTCACCCCGCCTCAGCGTCAACGACGCGATCATCGCCGCCGTGGCACTCGGCAACCGCCTGCGGCTCGTCACCGCCGACCGCGACTTCGATGACGTCGTAGGCCTCGAGGTCGCACGGCCCGACCAGGTCATCGCCGGGCTGTAGCCGCCGTCACGCCACCCACCGCCCACCGCCCATGACGCGATCAGGCACGACGTGCCTGAGGTCGTCAATCGGCACGGCGAGCGGGTCCTCCTCCAGCACCACGAGGTCGGCCCGCTTGCACACCTCCAGCGAGCCGAGGTCGTCATCGCGGCCGATCATCCACGCGCCGCCGTTCGTGTAGGAGCGGAGCGCCTCCTCGACGGTCAGGCACTCCGTCTGATCGAGCTCGCGGCCGTGCTCGGTGCGCCGGGCGCAGGCGGCGTGGATGCCGACCCACGGGTTGTGGTCGGCGACCGGGGAATCCGACGAACCGGCCAGCGGGATGCCACGATCGAGGTAGGTACGCATCGGCATCGCGCGGCGCGCACGCTCCTCGCCGAGCGACGTCACGAAGCTCTCCGCGAGGGACGTCAGGAATGGGTTCGAGACGACCGCGCCGATGCGGTGGGTCGCCATCAGGTCGAGCGCACGAGCGGTCGGGAAGTACGCGTGATGGACGCGGTGGCGCAGCCACGGTCGCGGGTTCGTCGACTGCGCCGCGGCGTAGGCCTCGACGGTGACCTGTTGCGCCTCGTCCCCACAGGTGTGGGTATCGATGGCAAAGCCGAGGTCGTGGCAGAACCTGACGATGCCGGGCAGCTCGGCGGGGTCGATCACCCAGGTGCCGTTGCCGCCCTCCAGGTACGGCTCGTAGACGCGGGCCGTGCGGTCGCCGATGCCGCCGTCTGGCAGCAACTTGACACCGCCGAGCCGGAGCATCGCGCCACCGAAACCGGTCTGCAGGCCGACGGCGGACAGTCGGTCGCGTAGGCCGGCCTCCTCTGCGGCACCGCCCCAGCCCCAGGCCGCCATCATCAGGTCGACGCGGACGCTCAGCCGTCCCTCGCGTTCGGCCTGCTGGTAGGCACGAATCTCGTGCGGGTAGAGGCCCGGTTCGCAGACTGAAGTCAGTCCGAGGCGGTTGTACGCGCGGCAGCCGCCGTCGATCGCAGCGACGAGTGCGGCTTCGTCCGGCTCGGGGACGACACGACGGATGAGATCCTTGGCACGGTCGCGGAACAGTCCGGTCGGATGGCCGTCGGCGTCGCGCTCGAACGAGCCCGCGTAGAGCGTCCCGGCGGGGTTGGGCGTCTCGCGCGTGATCCCGGCTCGGGCGAGCGCACGGGAGTTGCAGGTCAGCTTGTTCCAGACGCGTTCGAGTACGACCGGATGATCCGGCGAGACGGGGTCGAGATCATGCCGCGTCGGGTGGCGCCGCTCGTCGAGCAGGCTCTCGTCCCAGCCGCGGCCGAGGACCCAGGCCCCGGGCGGCAGCTCGCGGCACCGCTCGGCGACGCGATCGACGATCTCGGCGATCGAGCGGCAGTCGAAGAGCTGCAGCTGCGCAAGGCCGAGCCCGGTCATCAGCAGGTGGTTGTGGGCGTCGATCAGTCCCGGGATGACGGTACGGCCGGCGAGGTCGACGCGCTCGCCGTCGAGCGCGAGGATCGCGGCGTCGGAACCGACGGCAGTGATCCGGTCGCCGTCGACTGCGAGCGCCGTTGCGACGGTGCCGGTGGCGTCGAGGGTGCGGACGCGACCGCCGGTGAGGAGCAGCATGGCGCCGATTCTACGGCGGGCCGGTGACGGTGGCGACGATCAGCCCGAAGCTGCCCGCAGGCAGGCCCAGTAGGCGGCGTCGCCTCCGTCGGCCGTCGCGACGAGCCGCAGGACGAGCCCGTCGGAGCCAGGCTTCGGCAGGTCCGACAGCACTACCTCCGACCCGGCAACAGTGGCGCCGACGGGCCGCCCAGCAGCGTCGGCAACGACGGTGCGGAAATCGAAGCCAAGGCGGACCGTCACGCGGTCGCCGTCGCCCACCGCGACGGTAGCCACCGGGACTGGGTCGGATCTGTTGCATGTGAGTTCGCCACCGTCGGCGCATACCGCGACGCCACTTCCGGTCCAGCAGTAGCCGGCGAGGGTCATCGCGACCGAAGTGCCGCCCGATTGGATCGACGCCTGCGGCGGCTTGGGGCTCTGCGACGAGCCGCAGCCAGCGGCGAGCATCGCCGCCGCGCCGGCAACGAGTCGGGCGCGCCGGGGAGCTCGGCGACGACCAGCGGACACTGGCGCAACCTGCCACGGACACGCACTGGCTCGACAGGCTCGACACCAGCCGGAGTCCTGAGCGCGCGTACGGCGCTCGACAGGTCACGCCTCTGTCACGGACTGCGAGGGTCGCGTTCACTGGTCAGGCTCGTTCTCGGACACGCGCCAGGCCTCGCGGCCGGGAATGTCCGAAAAGGAGCCAGGCCCGCGCACGGGCTCGCGTCAGACTCGCGCGCGGTCCGTGAGAAACGCGGCGGTCTCGGCACACACGCGCCGTTACGCGAACAACGACACGACGACGATCGCGCCCAGGGCCAGCACCGTCCCCGCCGGTACGCGCACGTAGCCGTCGGCGCCCGCCAGCACCGCCAGCGACGAGGCGCGCGTCCGCAACGGCCAGGCCGCGCCGTCCGCGAGCCGCACCGGCACGACTCGCTCGACCGGGCCGGCGTCGACCGCCGCTCCGAGCGGGACCGACAGCTGCGGTCGCGGCGGCGCGAGCAGCGGCCGGACGAACAGCTCGAACGTCAGCGCGGCGGACACCGGATAGCCGGGCACACCGACGATCGGCGTCCCGGAGATGTGCCCGAGCAGGACCGGGTGCCCCGGCCGCACGGCGACGCCGTCGACCGCGAGATCGCCGAGTCGGCGGATGACGGCGGCGCCGTGATCGCGGCGCCCCCCTGACGACCCCGCGACCAGAAGAACCAGGTCGGCGTCGACGGCGGCGGCCGCGACGGCACCCGCGATGGCGTCCGGGTCGTCGGGGACGATCGCGCACACGTTCGGCGTCCCGCCCGCCTCGCCAACCTGCGCGGCGAGCATCGGCGAGTTCGAGTCGATCACGTCGGACGGCCGGCCGACGTCACCGGCGGCGACGACCTCGTCCCCGGTCGGCACGATCGCGACCCGGGCCCGGCGCGCCACCGCGACCGTTGCGTTGCCGCCGGCGACCGCCAGCGCGAGCGTCAACGGGTCGAGCACGCCGCCCGCGACGAGGACCACCCCGGCCACGAAGTCCTCACCGACCGGGCGCACGTCCGTCCCGGCCGTGACGACCGGCACATCGAGCCGATCTTCCGCCACTACGGCGACCTCGCGCCGGACTACGGCATCGAACTGCTCGGGAATCGGGGCGCCGGTGTCGATCGGCGCGAAGGCGCTCGGACCGAGGCTACCCGGAGTCGAGGAGGCGAGGACGGCGTAGCCGTCCATCGCCGCGCAGCGCACGGCCGGCGACGGCCGTCCGGCGACGACGGGCGTAGCGAGCAGTCGGCCACACGCCTCGTGCGGCGCGACCGTCTCCGCATCCAGATCGAGACGCGCCCCCCAGGCCTCAAGCGCGGCCGCGACCGTGACGTTCCGCAACGTCACGACGACGGAGCGACGCGCTCGGTGTAGCTGTAGACGTTGAAGCCGTCGTCCCGCAGGAACCCGACGAGGGTCACGCCGAGCCGCCGGGCGGCATCGACGGCCAGACTCGACGGCGCACCGACCGCGGCCAGCAGAGGGATACCGGCGACCGCCGCCTTCTGAACGAGTTCGAACCCGATCCGCCCCGAAACGAGCACGAGATGGTCCGCGAGTGGCGTCGCGCCGGCGCCGAAGCGCGCGCCGATCACCTTGTCGAGGGCGTTGTGTCGTCCGACGTCCTCGCGCAGCTCGATCAGCTCGCCGGTCGCCGTGAACAGGCCTGCCGCGTGCAAGCCGCCCGTGCGTTCGAAGGTCGGCTGGCGGGCGCGGAGGAGTTCCGGCAACCCGAGGAGCACGGCCGGCTCGACCACGGGACCCGGCGCCAGCGGCGCGCAGGTCACCTCGATCTGGTCGATCGAGGCCTTCCCACAGACGCCGCAACTCGACGTGGCGTAGAAGTTCCGCTGCAGGCTCGTCGCGTCGAACGGCCGGCGCAGGTGCACGGTGACGACGTTGAACTCCTGCTCGCTGCGCTCGACGTCGGTGCAGTACTTGATCGCGGCGATCTCCTCCGGCGCGTGCAGAAGGCCCTCCGTGAAGAGAAAGCCGGCCGCGAGGTCGAAGTCGGCACCCGGCGTGCGCATCGTCACTGCGACGCGGACGGCCGGCTGCCCGAGTCCCTCGACACGGATCTCGAGCGGCTCTTCGCCAGCGAGGCGATCACGGCGCCGGCGTGCGCCGGCAGGGCCGTAGCGCACGACCTGAGCGTCAACGCTCGCCCCGCGCACGGCTACGGGCCCTGGACGTGCTGGAAGCCGAAGCGCCCCTTGATGCAGAGGTTGCCCTGGGTGACGTCGTGATCGGCAGGGCTCGTCACCTTCACGATGCGGTTGTCCTGCACGTGCAGGTCGAGATTGCAGCCGACGCCACAGTAGGGACAGACGGTCGTCGTGACGGTCTGTCCCTCGGCGTCCCACTCGCCGGCGGCACGGAGGTCGTGCTCCGACTTGAACATCAGCGCGCCGGTCGGGCAGACCGCGATGCAGTTCCCGCAATAGACGCACGCGGACTCCGGCAACTCGACGACATACTCTGTGGAGATGCGGGCGTCGAAACCGCGGCCGGCGACGGTGATCGCGAACGTGTTCTGATGCTGGTCGCCACAGGCGTCGACGCACTTGTAACAGAGGATGCATTTCGAGTAGTCGCGGACGTACAACTCGTTGTCGACCTTCACCGGCGCGTAGACGGTGGCCGCCGTCAGCCCGTCCGGCTCGAGGTGATGACCGGCCCGTTTGCGATCGCGGTCCGGATCCGGCGGTGCAGGCGGACCGTACCGCTCCGGTGCCGCCTCGTACTCGGCGCAGTACGCCTCGGCCTCCGGCGCCGTCGACAGATCCGTGGACGAGGCGAGGAACTCCAGCACCAGCCGACGGGAATGGCGGACCCGCTCCGAGTCGGTCCGCACCTTCATCCCCGGCTCGGCCTTGCGCGAGCAGGACGGCGCGAGGACGCGGGCGCCCTCGATCTCGACGACGCAGACGCGACAGACATTCGCCGGTCGCAAGGTCTCGCCGTAACAGAGCGTCGGTGTGTCGATGCCCTTCTTGCGGAGTCCGTCGAGGATCGTCTGCCCCTCGAACACCTTCACGGGTTCGCCGTCGACCTCGAACTCGACCATCCGACGCGGTGCGGCAATCAGGGTCACTTGAACACCCCCAGGCGGTCGATGGCGGATTCGATGGCACTCGACGCCGTCTGACCCAGGCCGCAGATCGAGGCGTCGCGCATGCACTGGCCGATCTCGCGGATCAGTTCGACCTCGTCGCCGCGGCCGTGGCCGTTGACGAGCCGGGCGAGCGCCTCCTGCTGACGGACGGTGCCGACGCGGCAGGGGACGCACTGGCCACAGGACTCGTCGCGGAAGAAGGCGGCGATCCGCTGCAGGAAGCGGGGCAGGTCGACCGTCGTGTCGAGCGCCATCACGACGCCCGACCCGAGGGTCGTCTTCGCGGCCCGCGCGTCTTCCATCGTCAACGGCAAGTCGAGTTCGTCCGGTCGAAGGAAGCCGCCAGCGGCGCCGCCGAGCAGCACCGCCTGCAACTCGGACCCGGCCGCCAGCCCACCCGCGAGCTCGAGCAGCTCGCGGAGCGTCGCGCCGAACTCCACCTCGTACACGCCGGGCCGCACGACGTGGCCGGAGACGCAGAAGAGCTTCGTCCCCGTCGACGCCTCGGTGCCGACCGCAGCGAAGCCGGGGCCCCCGCGCTCGAGGATCTCCAGCACGTTGACGAGCGTCTCGACATTGTTGATCACCGTCGGCTTCGAGAACACACCCTCGACGACCGGAAACGGCGGCTTGTTGCGCGGTTCGCCACGAAAGCCCTCGATCGAGTTGAAGATCGCCGTCTCCTCGCCGCAGATGTACGCGCCCGCGCCCTTGAAGATGACAAGCTCGAAGCGGAAGCCCTCGCCCATGACGTCCTCGCCGAGGAGGCCACGCTCGCGGGCGGCGTCAATCGCCGCGCCGAGGATGCGGTGCGCGTCGGGGTACTCGCCTCGCAGGTAGACGTACCCGAGCTCGCAGCCGGTCGCGTAGGCGGCGATCGTCATCGCCTCGATCAGCGCGAACGGGTCGCCCTCGATCACGGCGCGGTCCTTGAATGTCCCCGGCTCGGACTCGTCGGCGTTGCAGATCAGGTAGTGCGGCCGGGCCGGCTGCCTGGCGACCGCCTCCCACTTCACGCCGGTAGGGAAGGCCGCCCCGCCGCGGCCCTGCAGCTTCGCGTCCTTGACCTCGCGCAGCACGCCGTCCGGGCCGAGTTCGATCGCGCGGCGCAACGCCGCGTACCCGCCGGCGGCCCGGTAGTCGTCGAGGCTGACCGGATCGACGCGGCCGACGCGACGGAGGAGCCGCAGGGACGGCTCGTCCTCCTGCGGCAGAGGCGGGAACACCAGCGCCGGCGGCTCGCCACCTGCCAGCACCGCCAGCGCCGTCGACGCCGTGACCGGCGCCAGCACCGACTCGCGCGGCGTCTCCGAGGCGTCGGAGACGAGCACGGCCGGCGCCCGGTCGCACTGGCCGAGACAGGGGGAGCGGTACCACGTCGCCGAGCCGTCATCGGACAGCTCGCCCTCGCCGCCGAAGCGCTCCTCGATCTGCGCTATCAGCTCCTGCGAGCCGTGACAACGACAGGCCAGATCCTCGCAGACGTGGACGACCCGCGATGGCCGGGGCTCGGTGGAGAGCATGGCGTAGAACGTCGCCACGCCGTAGGCGTCGGCCGGCGGCACGGTCAGCCGCTCGCAGACGTAGTTGATGGCGCCCGGCGAGATCCAGCCGATGCGCTCCTGGATCGCCCACAGCGCGGGCAGCAGCTCGTGGCGCCGCGACCGCTGCGCGTGGCCCGTGGCCGCCGTGCGCGTATCGCGCTCGGGCACGCGGATGCCGCCCTCCCAGGACGAGGTCGGCGGGCCGAGCAGATGGTCAAGGGCGGCCCGCTCGGCGGCGGTCGCCTCGGCGTCGATCAGCTTGATGTCCATGCGGGCTCCGTCGTCGTGGCCTTCGCGGCGCCCTCGGCGGGCGCGATCTTCTCGACCCGGATCGCCGCAGCCTTGAACTCGGCGGTGCCGCTCTTCGGATCGGTCACATCGACCGTCAGCACGTTCGAGTCGACCTGGTCGGGGAAGTGGAGCGTCATGAACGCGAGGCCCGGACGCAGCGACCGGTCGACGCGGACCGGAGCCTCGACGGCGCCGCGGCGCGAGGAGACGCGCACGATCTCGCCCTCCTCGACGAGCAGCCGCTCGGCGTCCTCGGGAGAGAGGTCGAGCGACTCGCCGCGGTGCAGCGGCGAGCGGTACAGATTCGTCTGAACGCCGGTGTTGTACGACTCCAGGCGCCGCCCGGTGGTGAGGCGGATCGGATAGGAGGCGTCGAGCGCCTCGTAGGGCGGCCGGTGTTCCACCACCGAGAAGGGCGCGAGCGGCCCCTCCACGGGGTCGGCCCAGAGCCGCTCGTGCAGCCGCAACGAGCCGGGATGCTCCTCGTCCGGGCAGGGCCACTGGATACCACCCAACGCGTCGAGCCGGTCGTAGCGCATGCCGCGGTGCATCGGCGACAGAGCGCGCACCTCGTCCCACACCTGCGCGGCGGTCGGCTGGCCCCAGTCGCGCCCGAGGCGCCGTGCGAGTTCGGCGAGGATCCACAGGTCGTCGCGTGCCTCGCCCGGCGGGTCGAGCGCCTTGCGCACACGCTGGACGCGGCGCTCCGAGTTGGTGACGGTGCCCTCGGTTTCGCACCAGGAGGCCGCCGACGGCAGCACGACGTCGGCGAGCGCGGCCGTCTTCGTCAGCAGGATGTCCTGCACGACCAGGAAGTCGAGGCCGTCGAGGAGCTTGCGCGCATGGTGGACGTTGGCCTCGGATTGCGCGGGGTTCTCGCCGATCACGTAGAGCGTCCGCAACTCACCGCGCTCCATGGCGTCGAACATCTGTGTCAGGTGCCAGCCGTACCGCGGCTTGATGGTGCAGTCCCAAGCCGCCTCGAAACGCGCGCGCGCGCCGGCGTCGCTCTCGATGTCCTGGAAGCCCGTGAGCTTGTTCGGGATCGCGCCCATGTCGCCGCCGCCCTGCACGTTGTTCTGGCCGCGCAGCGGGTTGACGCCGGAGCCGTAGCGGCCGACGTGGCCGCAGAGCAGGGAGAGGTTGATCAGGCTGAGGACATTGTCGACGGCGGTGTGGTGTTCGGTAATGCCGAGCGTCCAGCAGATCATCGCCCGGTCGGCTCGCGCGTAGGCGTGCGCCGCCTCGCGTATGACCGCGGCCGGCACACCGGTGAGGCGCTCGCCCTCCGCGAGTGTGAACGCCTCGACCGACGCCGCGTACTCGTCGAACCCGGTCGTCGCGCGGTCGATGAACGAGCGGTTGGCGAGGCCGGCGTGGATGATCTCGCGCGCCATCGTGTTCGAGAGGGCGATGTCGGTGCCGACGTCGAGGCCCAGCCAGCCGTCGGCCCACTGCGCCGAGGTCGTCCGGCGCGGGTCGATGACGTACAGCCGCGCGCCCGCGTGAACGCCCTTGAGGAGGTGGTGGAAGAAGATCGGGTGCGTCTCACGCGCGTTCGAGCCCCAGAGGAGGATGACGTCCGTCTCCTCGATCTCGCTGTAGGACGACGTCCCGCCGCCCGCTCCGAAGACCGTCGCCAGACCGACGACGCTGGGAGCGTGTCAGGTGCGGTTGCAGGAGTCGATGTTGTTCGACCCCATCACCTGCCGCGCGAACTTGCCAGCCTGGAAGTTCATCTCGTTGGAGGCCTTCGAGCAGGAGAAGATGCCGAACGACGTCGTCGTGTCACTCGTCGTGCGGCAGCGCTCAAAGCCCTCGGCGACACGGTCGAGCGCCTCGTCCCAGGTCGCGGGGCGAAGCTCGCCGCCGTCGCGAACGAGCGGGGTCGTGAGACGTCCTCGAGACATGCATCACCCTCCGAGCCGGTTGCCATCAGTAGAGTGCCCTGCGCCTGGGCGGGCTGCCAATCGATTCGGGCGACCGTTCGATAGGCTGTGCCTATCATGGTCCTCCGCCAGCTCGAATACCTCGTCGCCCTCGCGCGCGAGCGGCACTTCGGCCGGGCGGCGGCAGCGTGCTACGTCTCCCAGCCCGCGCTCAGCGAGGGCCTCCGGCGCCTGGAGGACGAGCTCGGCGTGCCGCTCGTCCGTCGCGAGCGAAGCTACGCCGGCCTGACGCCCGAGGGCGAGCGGGTTGTGGCCTGGGCGTTGCAGATCCTCGCCGACTGCGACGGACTGCGCGACGATCTCGCGGCACTGCGCGGTGCACTCACGGGCCGGCTCCGGCTCGGCGCGATCCCGACGACGCTCCCGATCGCGAGCGCGCTCACCTCGACGCTCTGTGCGGAGCATCCACAGCTCTCGGTGACGGTGCAGTCGCTGTCGTCGATCGAGATCGAGCGGCGGCTCCATGCGTTCGAACTGGACGCCGGGATCACCTACCTCGACAACGAGCCGCTCGCGGGTGTGCGAACGCAGCCGCTCGCGCCGGAGCGCTACGTGCTGGTCACGGCCGGCGGCGGAACCGATCCCGTGCGCTGGAGCGAGGCGGCGACCCGCCCGCTCTGCCTCCTGACGCCCGACATGCAGAACCGCCGCATCCTCGACGCCGCGTTCGCCCGCGCTGGTGCGCATGCCACGCCGCAGGTGGAGGCGGACTCCGTCCCGGTGCTCTTCGGACACGTCCGTACCGGGCGCTGGGCGACGATCCTCCCAGCGACCTGGCTCGACGGCGACGACGCGACCGGGCTCGCCGCCGCCCCCCTTGTCGAGCCGGCGATCGAGCAGCGCGTCGGCGTCGTCGTCCTCGACCGCGACCCGGTGTCGAGCGCAACCCGCGCGCTGCTCGACGCGGCGCGGGCAATCTCGCGTGACACGTAACGAGAAACGTCGTCACTCGGCGTGCGGCCGTACGCTGGCGCGCCATCGGACACGGGAGGGGCCCGTCATGTTCCGCCGCCTGACCTTGTTTGCGCTGCTCTGCGCGCTGCTGCTCGTCCCGGTTGGGAGCGCCAGCGCCGAACAGGCCGGAAGCAGCGTGCGCCGCGTCCAGGCCGGCCTTCTCGACGCCGGCGGCCTCCACTCGTGCGCGATTCTCTGGAACGGCGACGCCGCGTGCTGGGGGAACGACGCACAGGGGCAACTCGGCGACGACGCGGTCTTTGCAACCCAACCGACACCGATGCTGGTCGCGCTTCCGGACGGCCGGCGCGCCACCGCAATCACCGCCGGGATCCGGCACACCTGCGCGATCCTCGATGACGGTAGCGCCGCCTGTTGGGGGTTTGACGGCTTCGGGCAACTCGGCGACGACGCGGTAGCCGCCAACAAGCCGACCCCAGTGCCGGTCGCGCTCCCTGCTGGCCGCGCTGCTTCGGACATCAGCGCCGGCGACAACCACACCTGTGCGATCCTCGATGACGGCGTCGTCACCTGCTGGGGCAGTGACACCTTCGGGCAACTCGGCAACGGCGTCATTACTGGCGCCAACCTCATGCCGGTGCCCGTCGCACTCCCGGCCGGCCGTACCGCAACGGCGATTAGCCCGGATTCCTCAGCAAGCCGGGTCGGGGTGGCTTGGGCGAGGTCGGTGATGTCCGCCTGAGCAGGGATTATTCGTGGTGTGAAGACACGAAACCCTACTCAGGAGGACTCACCTTGCGGGTGAACGCTACAGTGATTGCGCTCCCGGCACCGTAGCGGCAGTCTCGCACCGCCTCGCGATCACCAGCCCGGACACCCGCCCGCGCCGCGCTACGCCGACATGAACCCGGAGCCCGCCAAGACCGACCGCAAACGCCATCCGCGACCGTCACACGGCCGCCACACGCGACCGACACCGGCCGACACCCCGATCACACGCCCTAACCACCACTC
Source organism: Actinomycetota bacterium (assembly GCA_009885805.1). Lineage (GTDB taxonomy): Bacteria > Actinomycetota > Thermoleophilia > Gaiellales > F1-60-MAGs149 > VFJZ01. The sequence goes on along the minus strand of VFJZ01000046.1, from coordinate 3,710 downwards.
ACGCCGCTTCCTGAGGAATCCGGGCTAAGCGCAGCCTCTACGCGATGGTCAAGCGACGCGCGACCCGCGCGGGGCTGTACGTCGAAGAGCCGATGCACGGCGAATGCCGCAGCCGAGTATCGCCGCACGTGCTGCGGCGTACGTTCGCGACGCTCCAGCTCAATGACGGCCAGCCCCTCGACGCCGTTGCCGACGTGCTCGGGCACGAGAGCGTCGACACCCGCGAGCACTACGCCTTCTCGTCAAACGAACGCCGCCGCGCCACGATCATGTCGTACTCGATCTGACGCAGCGACGCCTGCATGCAACGACCTCGACGCGTAAGCGTGACCGTAGACGGCTTTCGGGCTGGCAGTCCCTCTCAAGCGAAGCGGGCTTGACGTTCCCGGTGGCAGACGAGCCCAGCGACACGGTCGCGGTTGTCATGTGAGAACGACAAGCTTGCCGGTGGCGTTGCCGTTTTCCATGTCGGCGTGCGCGGAGGCGATCTCGTCGAGAGTGTAGGTGCGGTAGATGGGGACGGTTAGCCGGCCGACGTCGACGGCGTCGAGGAAGGATTGGAGGACATCGGCGGGGAGGTCTGCGGCGCCGCCGCCGTAGGCTGTAAGGCGGACGCCGCGCGGGAGATAGTCGATCGGGTAGAAGTCGGGGACGGTCCACTGGTTGCTGAGCATCCCGGTGAAGCAGACGACACCGTGTACGCACGTGGCGCGCAAGGTGTCGGGGAGCGTGGGGGTACCGACGAGCTCAAGCGCCGCGTCAACGCCGTTGGGAACGATCACGCGAACCTTTTCGGCGATGTCGCCATCGTCGATGAGCACGTGGTCGACGCCGATCGCTTCGAGTGCCGGAGCGCGCTGCGCCTGGCGTGTGGTCGAAAGCACGGTGAGGCCGCGGTCCTTGGCGAGGATCGCGGTAGCCATGCCGACTGCGGATGTTCCGCCGCGGATCAGCAGCGTCTGGCCTGGTTGGACGTTCAGGCCGATGGTGAGCGATCCGTGAGCGGTCTGCAGCATCTCGGGGACGGCGCCGAGCGTCGCCCATTCCAAGCCAGACTCGAACGGGATGACTTGGGTGGCGGGCACACTCGTATACTGGGCGTAGCCACCGTCGAAAGTGCGGCCCATACCGCCCATGATCGCCGCGACCTGCTGACCCGGTGCAAACTCGCCGCCAGGGGCGGCGGCGACGATACCGGTCGCCTCGATGCCCAGGACGCGCGGAAACGTCACACCCTGGGCGAGTCCGAGCCGGGTGTGCAGTTCGGAGCGGTTCAGGCCGAAGGCCTTGACTTCGATCAGGACCCATCCGGGCGCAGGTTTGGGGATTGGCAGGTCACGGATCTGCAGCGCCTCGGGCGGTCCAGGAGCGTCGAGCACCGCCGCACGCATGGTCTTGATCATGAGGATTCTCCGGTGGTGGTGGTGAGCAGCCGCGTGACGTACTGGTGCATCTGCTGCTGCTCTTTGGGGGTGAGAGCAGCATCGAGGATAGTCGTGACTTCAGTTTCGTAGGTCTTGATCGCTGCGGCGAGCTTGCGCTTGCCGGCCGGGGTGAGCACGGCGCGCGCGGCGCGGCGGTCGTCGGGGTCCGGCCGGCGCGTCAGCAACCCCGCCTTCTCGATCCGGTCTACGAGCTTGCTCGTCCCGCCGACGGTGACCTTCAGCGACTGGGCGAGGTCGCCAACGCGCATGCTCTGGCCGGACGCGCGCGAGACGAAGTACAACGATTCGAAGAAGGACAGTGGCAACTGGTGTCGGTCACGCAAGCGCGCGTCGACGCGTTCCCAGAGGACGATCTCCAATCGGATCACGTCGCTTGTCCACTCGATGCGATTGACGCGCGCGGCGCTCATCGGCGCGTCGCTGAGGTCATGGCGAACGAAGCGAATGCCCGTCGCTCGCCGGCGGGTAGCAGCCCGGCCACGGCGCCGCGCAGACAGGTTCTGTGGTCGGTCAGCCTGTCAGTGGTCGCTGCCACGATGGCCTGCGCGAACTCCGGAGGTTGACGGACGTGGGGCCATGACGCAACCGTATCAAGTACTTCCTTGTAAATCACTTCCACGGATGTTATTGTGACCGCAATCAATAAGCAAGCGTGCGGCGCGTCGAGCATGAGGAGACAATCGATGACCAACACCACTATCGCGACCACTGACGCCCAAGCGATCGAGGCGCTGCTGAGCACGTACGAGCGTTCGTTGAACAGCGCCGACGCCGAACTCGCCGCGTCGCTGTACGCGCCGGACGGCGTGTTCATGCCGCTGTTCCTGCCGACCGCCACAGGCGATGGCATCGTGGGCAGCTACCGGCAGATCTTCGAGGCAATCAAGCTCGACATCGCGTTTGAGACCGACGACCTCAGCGTCGATGGCGACGTCGCGCACGTCGTGACGCGTTCGCAGGGCTACGTCACCGTGCGTGCGGACGGCGCCACCGCGCCGGAGTCCAATCGCGAGCTGTTCGTCTTCACCCGCCGAGAGGGCGAGTGGAAGATCGCCCGCTACATGTTCAACAAGACCAGCCCCGCTGGCGCGTAGTCGCGTGTTGAGTGACGACCGGCGGTCCGAGGTCATGCGAGCAGCCTGGTACGAGCAGCGCGGCGATTCTGCCGCGGTGCTGATCGTCGGCCACGCGGACGCTCCGCAGCCAGGAGCCGCCGAGGTGCGAATCCAGGTGCACGTCTCGGGCATCAACCCGGGTGATGTCAAGAAGCGCGCGGGCGCCGGCACGGCGATGCCTTTTCCGCGAGTGATACCGCATTCAGACGGCGCGGGAATCATCGACACCGTAGGCCCCGGCGTCGCGTCGGGGCGGATCGGCGAACGAGTGTGGTGCTTCGGTGCGCAGTCCTACCGGCCATTCGGTACCGCTGCCGAGTTCGTCGTGGTACCCGAGTGGCAGGCCATCGCCCTTCCGGAAGCGGTCACGTTCGAGCAGGGTGCCTGCCTCGGGATCCCCGGAATCACCGCTCATCGCGCCGTGTTCGCCGACGGCCCTGTCACCGGCCTGACCGTGCTCGTGACCGGCGCGGCGGGCGCCGTCGGGTCAATGGCCACGAGCATGGCATCTTGGAGCGGTGCCCACGTATTGGCCATCGTCCGTCACGACGACGACGTCGAGCGCGCGCGGCTGTGCGGCGCAGAGCACGTGTTCCTCACCGGCGACCACGATCTCTCCACCGCGATCCGCGCAGCAGCTCCCGACGGAGTAGACCGGATCGTAGACGTCGCGTTCGGCGAATACACCGAACTCCATGCCGGTGTGATCGCCCAGGGCGGTGTGATCGCCACCTATGCATCGGCCGACCCCGAGCCGCAGCTGGCGTTCTGGCCACTGCTGTTTCAAAACACAACAATCCGACTGCTGGGCAGCGACGACTTCCCTCGCGAGGCCAAACGCCAAGCCGCGAGGGACATCAACGCCTGCCTGCAAGACGGCCTGTTGCGCACCGAGACTCACCTCACGTTCACGCTCGACCAGATCGCCGCCGCGCACGAGGCCGTGGAGCAACGCGCTGAACCAGGCCGCACGGTGCTCCAACTGAGCCACCCAGCGTACACGTATCGCAGGTCGAGAGACTAGCCCGCATGCGTCCGGAAGCGGGGGTGGCGGGAGGTCGGTGATGTCCGCCTGAGCAGGCATTGTTCGTGTTGTCGAGGCACGAAAACGCTGCTCAGGGGGATCACCTTGAAGGTGAACGCTACACCG
>VFJZ01000082.1 GCA_009885805.1 Actinomycetota bacterium | reverse complement strand
TGGCGATCGGCGAGATCCTGGCGGCGGCGATCGTCGCGCTGATGCTGGCTGGCGGCAATGCGCTCGAACGGGCGGCAACACGGCGCGCCCGGCGGGAGCTGTCGGCGCTCGTCGAGCGCGCGCCGCGGATCGCGCACCGGCGGGTCGGCGACGGTTTCGAGGAGGTGCCGGTCGATCTCGTGGTACCCGGTGACATCGTGCTCGTGCGGGGCGGCGAGGTCGTGCCCGTGGACGGAGAGGCGCTCGGCACCGCCGTGCTCGACGAGTCGGCGCTGACCGGCGAGCCGCTGCCGGTCGCCAGGCACGCCTCGGAGACGGTGCGGAGCGGCGTCGCGAACGCCGGTGACGCGTTCGAGGTGCGCGCCACGGCATCGGCGGCGCTCAGCTCGTACGCGGCCGTCGTCCGCCTCGTCCAGGCCGCCGAGGGCGAGCGCGCGCCATTCGTCCGCGTCGCCGATCGGTACGCGGTCTGGTTCCTGGCGATCACGATCGCGATGGCCCTCGCGGCGTTCGCCGCCTCCGGCGACCCGGTCCGCGCCGTCGCCGTGCTCGTGATCGCGACGCCCTGCCCGCTGATTCTGGCGGCCCCGATCGCGCTGCTCTCCGGCCTGTCGCGCGCCGCCCGGCGGGGGATCGTCGTCAAGGGCGGCGGCGTGATCGAGCGGCTCGGCACCGTCCGCACCGTGCTGTTCGACAAGACCGGCACGCTGACGCGCGGCACGCCGACGGTGGAGGACGTCCGTGCTGCAGACGGGTTCGGCACCGGTGAGGTGCTGCGCCTGGCGGCGTCACTGGAGCAGGCCTCCGCGCACGTCATGGCGGAGGCCGTCGTGCACGCCGCGGAGTCCCGTGGTCTGGTGCTGGAGCGACCGCTGTCCTCGTCCGAGGAGGCCGGCCGGGGCATCGCCGGCGTCGTCGGCTCGCATCGTGTCGTCCTCGGCGGCGCCGGCTACCTGCGTGCTGCCGGCTACGTCATCGCGACCGGCGACGCAGCCGCGCCGCGCTCGGCGATCCTCGTCGGCGTCGACGGCCACCTCGCCGGCGAGATCGTCCTCGGCGACGAACTCCGTGCCGACGCCGAGTCGCTCGTCCCGGCGCTGCGCGCGGCGGGTGTCCGACACGTCGCGATGGTGTCCGGCGATCACCGGGCGGTGGCGGAGGCGATCGGCGCCCGCGTCGGCGTCGACGCCGTCTACTCGGACCAGTCGCCGGCGGACAAGGTGGCTGTCGTGCGCGCGATCCGCGCCGACCCGGAACTGGCGCCGGTGCTGATGGTCGGCGACGGCATCAACGACGCGCCGGCACTGGCGGCGGCGGACGTCGGCATCGCTCTGGCCGCTGCCACCGGCGCCACGATCTCCTCGGAGACCGCCGACGCCGTGATCACCGTCGACCGCATCGACCGCGTCGCCGACGCCGTCTCGATCGGGCGGCGCTCGATGACGATCGCCCGTCAGAGCGTTCTCGTCGGGATGGCGCTGTCGTTCGCGGGGATGGTTGCGGCCGCGCTCGGCTACCTGCCGCCGATTGCGGGCGCGCTGCTGCAGGAGGCGATCGACGTGGCGGTGATCCTGAACGCGCTGCGGGCGCTACGGGGCTGACGTGAAAGAACGGGATCTGATCCCTTTCTTTCACGTGCCGACACCGACGATCCGGTTCTCCAACGCGTACCGCACGAGGTCGGCGCGCGTCTGCAGGCGTAGCTTGTCGAGGATGTGGCGCCGGTGCGCCTCGACGGTGCGCACGCTCAGGAAGAGCTTCTTGGCGATCTCCTGATTCGTGTAGCCGAGCGCTATCAGGCGGAGGATCTCGCGCTCCCGCTGTGACAACTCGTCGCCCGGCTGCCGCAGCACGAGGCGCGCGGCGAGCCCGGGGTGGACGTAGATGCGGTCGTCGAGGACCGCGTGGATCGCGGCGACGAGGTCCTCGTCGGCGGCGTCCTTCAGGACGTACCCCTGGGCTCCCCGTTCGAACGCCTGCCGCGCGTAGGCGGGCTCATCCTGCATCGACAGGATGACGACCCGCGGGCCGGCCTCGCGGATCTCCGGCAGCACGTCGAGGCCCGAGCCCGTCTTCAGCCCGATGTCGAGCACGACGATGTCGGGGGTGTGGCGGCGAACCATCCGCAGCGCCTCGGGGCCGTCGCCGGCCTCCGCGACGACCTCGAAGTCGCCGGACTCCTCCAGCAGCCGGCGCACGCCGGAGCGGACGATCGCGTGGTCGTCCACGAGCACGATCCGGATCACAACGGAGCCTCGAACGTGACGCGCGTGCCGCCACCGGTGGGCGTGGCGATGACGAGCGTCCCGCCGCTCAGCACCGCCCGCTCGCGCATGCCCTCGAGCCCGTAGCCGTCCCGTGCGCGGTCGAAGCCGACGCCGTCGTCCTCGATCACGACGAACAGCGTATCGCCCTCGACGGTCGCGCTGACGCGGACGTGCGCCGCGCGCGAGTGGCGCGCCGCGTTCGTCAGCGCCTCCTGGACGATGCGGTAGGCGGCGCTGGCAACGTCGCCGGCGATCGTGTTCACCGTCGGGTCGGCGGCGACGTCGACGATCAGCCCGCTGCGCCGGGCCAGCGAGTCGCCGAGCCGCTCCAGCGCGGGGGCGAGACCGAAGTCATCGAGAACCCGCGGACGCAGGTCGACGATCAGGTCGCGCAGCTCGTCGATGGCGGCGGCGACGTCCGCTCGCGCGGCGCCCAGCGCCTCCCGGAGAGGGCCGGCGTCCACGTCGCGCTCCAGGCGCCTGAGCGACAACTGGACGCCCGCCAGCGCCCCGGCCGTGCGGTCGTGCAGTTCCTGCGCGAGCCGGCGCCGCTCGGTCTCCTGCGTCTCGATCACGCGCCTCGCCCCGAGCCGCTGCGCCGCCGAGGCTGCCTCGACCTGGCGGATGCGCGCGAGCGCCTCGGAGCGCGCCCGCTCTCGCCCGAACGCGCGCGCCGTATGAATCGCCACCGCGCCGAGCAATGCGAGGCTCTCGAGGACGTCCTGGTCCTCCGCGCTGAACGGGGCGTCGTCGGTGCGACCGATCGCCGAGATGACGGCGACCGGATCGTCGCCGACCAGCATCGGCACCGCCAGCAGCGCGGATGCGCCGAGGTCGGAAGTGCTGCCGTGCGCGCTCGCGTAGGAGGCGGCATCGTCCACCCGCAACGTCTCACCAGCCTGCAGGACGGTGCCGGACAGCGAGTCGGCGAGCGGCAACTCCCGGCCGAGGATCGCGTCGGCACCCTCGCCGACGGCCACCGGGAAACGGACGGTCTGGGAGACATCGTCGGGTACGCCCACGGCGACGGCGCGCGCCTGCACGAGCGCCTGCGCCTCCCGGGCGAGCGCGGCCATGACCACCGTCACGTCACGTTCGCGGAGGATCGAGGCGGCAACGGCCGTGACGCCGGCACGGGCGCGGGCGGCGCGCACGGCGTCCGCCGTCTGCGCCTGCGCCTCGGCATAGAGACGTGCGTTGTCGATCGCGAAGCCGGCCTTGAGTGCGAGGACGAGCATGACCTGTTCGTCCTCGTCGCTGAACGACCCTTCCGGAGCCTCCGTCACGTAGAGGTTCCCGAACACCTCGCCGCGCACCGAGACAGGCACACCGAGGAACGAGCGCATCGGTGGATGGCCGGGCGGGAAGCCGACGCTGCGAGGGTCGGCGGCGAGATCGTCCAGCCGTAGCGCGCGCCCCTCGGCGATCGGCACGCCGAGGATGCCGCGGCCGACGGGCGGCGCACCGATCTCCTCGACCTCCGCAGCGGTGAGGCCGCTGGTAACGAAGCGGGCGACGCGCCGGTCGGGGCCGAGCACGCCGAGCGCGGCGTAGCGGGCGCCGGTGACGGTGCAGGCGGCCTCGACCAGCGCGGTCAGGGTCGTCTCCATGTCGAGACCGCGCTGGACGGCGAGCGCAGCCTCGGCGAGGACGGCGAAGCGATTCGGGGCGGCCATGGCACGAGCAGCGTATGCCACCAGCGGGTAACCCGCAGACGATCTCGGCGGCGGCGCCGATTCGCCGCCGCGCCCGAGCGAGGAGCATTGGGGCAAGGAGGTACGAGATGTCCAGGATCCTGATCGGCTACGACGGTACGGAGAGCGCACGACGCGCGCTCGACCGCGCCGTCCGCCTGCGGTCGAACGGCGATACATTCGGAGTGATCAGTGTCGTCCCGATCGTAGCTGGCGGCGCCCGTTCCGGCGGGCCCTTCGCCCCGAACGACGGGCCCGCCGAACATCGGCGCGAGCTCGAAGAGGCGATCACCCTCCTGCGTGAGCAGGGGATCGAGGCGGAATCGATCGCCGCGAGCGGCGATCCCGGCACCGCCATCTGCGAGACCGCGGAGCGCGACGGCTACGACACGATCGTCGTCGGCAGCCGCAATCTCGCCGGCATGAAGCGGCTGCTCCTCGGCTCCGTGTCCGATCGCGTTGCGCACCACGCGCCCTGTGACGTGCTGATCGCGAAGTAGCGCGTCTACCCTTGCGTGCGGTGGCGAATGCCGTGCGACGATGCTCCGATGGAGCGCACGGCATGAGCGCCGCCCCCTTCCCGGCCGACGCCGAGCTCGCCGAGTTGCACGCGCACCTCGGCGGCTCGGTGCCGCCGCACGTCCTGTGGGAGATCGCACACGAACAGGGCATCGCCCTGCCGACGAAGGACTTCTGGGAGTTCCGCGACCTGACGACGATCGCCGATCCGAGGGGCGTCGACGGTCTCGACGGGCTCGACCGGATCTACCACCTGACGGAGCTGATCCAGTCGTCGCCGCTCGCTGTCGAGCGCAGCGTCCACGGGATGATCGGCGGTGGCTACCGCTCGCAGCGGATCACGTGCTGCGAGGTGCGCTTCAACCCGATGAAACGCAACCGCGGTGGCGAGCGCGACCTCGATCACATCATCGTCGCCGCCGTCCGTGGCCTCGACCGCGCCTCGCTCGAGTATCCGCAGGTGCGCGCCGGCCTGATCCTGATGATGGACCGCACCTTCACGCCGGAGCAGAACGAGGTCATCGTCGCCAAGGCGCTGCGCTATCGCGATCGCGGCGTCGTCGGCGTCGACATCGCCGGGCCGCGGCCCGGCCCCGGTCCCTTCCCGTATCGCGATCTGGCGCCCCTGGTCGAACGCGCGCGGGCCGGCGGGTTGGGGGTCACGATCCACGTCGGCGAGGAGGGGTTCGCGAGCGAGATCCGTGAGGTCGTCGAGCACCTGCGGCCCGACCGCATCGGCCACGGCATCCTCGCGGCCCGCGACCCGGCCCTGCTGGCACTGCTGCGCGAGACGGGGACGGTGCTCGAGGTCTGTCCCACCTCGAATCTCCTGACGGGAGCGCTCCGCGACGCCGACGAGGTGTGCGAGGTCTTCCGGGCGTTGCTCGACGGCGGCGTCCGGGTGACGGTCTCCACGGATGGGCCGGAGATGATGCGCACCCACCTGCGCGACGAGTTCGCCTTCCTCTGCGCGATCGGTGCGCTGACGACCGCTGAGGCGCGGACGGCGAACGCGCTGGCCCACGCTGTATGCTTCGTGCCTCGGTGACGCGCACGACGCCGCTCCACGCTCGTCACGTTGCCCTCGGCGCCCGCCTGATCGACTTCGGCGGCTGGGACATGCCCGTCTCCTACGCCGGTATCGCCGTCGAGCACGCCGCGGTGCGCGAACGCGCCGGGATCTTCGACGTCTCCCACATGGGCCAGGTCGAGATCGACGGCCCGGGCGCCCATGCGTACCTGCAGTCGGTGCTGTCGAACGATCTCGACCGTCTCGCGGCGGGCGAGGCGCAGTACACGCTCCTGACGACCGCCGGCGGCGGCATCGTCGATGACCTGATCGCCTACCGCCGCGGCGACGATGCCTACCTGCTCGTGGTCAACGCGGCGAACCGGGAGACGGACGTCGCCCATCTGAAGGCGCGGCGGCCGGCGGCGGGCGTGCGCGTCACCGACGTCTCGGATGCGCACGGCATGATCGCCGTGCAGGGCCAGAACGCCGACGACCTGCTCACGGGTGTGGCGGCGGACATCGCACCGTTCGCGTTCGCCGAGCGTGCGGTCGCCGGCGTCCGCTGCCTCGTCGCCCGCACCGGCTACACGGGTGAGCGCGGCGTCGAGATCATCTGCCCGGCGGGCGCGACCGGCACGGTCTGGGATGCCCTCCTCGTCGCCGGCGCCGAGCCCTGCGGCCTCGGTGCCCGCGATACGCTCCGACTCGAGGTCTGCTATCCGCTGCACGGCAACGACATCTCGACGGAGACCGACGCCGTCGCCGCCGGCCTCGGCTGGGTGTGCGCCCTCGGCAAGGAGTTCACGGGCGTCGAGGCGCTGCGACGGATCAAGGAGCAGGGACCGACCGAGCGTCTAGTCGCCTTCCGCATGACGGAGCGCGCGATCCCACGCGGCGGGATGGCGATCGAGGACGCTGCCGGCGCCGTGATCGGCCGGGTCACGAGCGGCACGCTCTCGCCGACTCTCGACGAGGGGATCGGCCTCGGCTACGTTGCCGCCGCGCACGCCGCGCCGGGCACCGGTATCGTGATCGACATCCGCGGTCGCCGCCGAGGCGCGGCGATCGATCGCAAACCGCTCTACAAGAAGGAGCAGTAACCGTCCATGGCCGCCGATGAGTCCTACCCGGACGACCTCCGCTACCACAGCGAGCACGACTGGGTGCGGCTGGAGGGCGACGAGGCCCAGTTCGGGATCACGTGGTACGCGCAGGATGCGCTCGGCGAGGTCGTCTACTTCGAGCCTCCGGAGGTCGGTGCCCGCGTCGAGGCAGACGGGCCATACGGTGAACTCGAGTCCGTCAAGGCCGTCTCCGACGTGATCGCGCCGCTCACGGGCGTCGTCGTCGCCGTCAACGACGGGGTGATCGACGATCCGGTCCTCGTCAATCGTGATCCGTACGGCGGCGGTTGGCTGATCCGCGTCCGACTCGACGACGCGTCGTCCGCCGACGCCCTGCTCGACGCCGCCACCTACCGAGGCCTGCTCGCCAAGTAGGATGAGGCGCGTGAGGCGTCTCGTCCCGATCGCCGCCGCAGCGGCCCTGTTGATGCTCGTTCCGGTGGCGGAGGCACGCCGTGTCGGCATCGCCGTCAAGGGCGTGGCCTTCTGTACCGAGCGCAGCGTCCGGGTGCAGTTGAGCGACGGCAGCATCGTCACCCGCACGCATGTGACACCGGGCCGCGAGATCAAGACGGTCACGCCCGAGACGAAAGACCTGCTGCTGCACGTCAGGATCAACGCCAGCTGGCCGACCGTGCAGCGCGGTGCCGGGCAGCGGCTGCGGATCCGGGCCGACGGGCCGGGTGGCGAGCAGTGGGAGTGGCGGTTCCGGCTGCGAAATGCCAAACCCCTCGCGGACGACACGCCCTACCAGGTGTGCCTGAAGCTGAAGACGCGTTCGGGACGCCTCGTCACGAAGATGAAAGCCCTGCCCGGCGAATGGCGGCTGTCCGCGCGGATTACCGGTGGTTCGCTCGTGACCTCGCAGGGCGGCGTCACGATCGACGTGCGAGCGTAGGCTCCACCGACGGCCGTCGGCTCATGTGTGATTCGCCCTTGACTCGAGATACCCTGGCTTCATAGAGTCCGCGCGCAGAGGAGGCCCCCGTGAGAGGCGGCCCCCGTGAGTCCTCGCCGCGTGCTGGCAGTCGTGGTGGTGGCCGCGCCGTTCGACGTTGTCGTGACCGTACCGGGTACAGGGTCGTCGAAGGCGACGGCCAACGCTGAGTGCGCCACCCACCATGCGCACCCCTCCAACGGTCCCGCCGTTGGGACAATCTCGGTGCAGTGTGCGGGGGCAACGCTCCGCTTCGATCTCGATGCGTCCAGTGCGGTCGCGTGCCTCGAGCGCCACGGCGCGACGACCGCTTCGTACACCCCGTGCGCCGCCGAGGTCGACCGCAACGAGGCGGACTCGCCGGAGTACGCGCGAATGTTGAAGGAGGCGCAGCCGCGCTTCGACGCGGCACGGCGCTGCTTCGAGGAGGCTTCCGGGGTGACCGGGCCGACGCTGATCGACGACGCGCACGTCGCTCCGGGGAAGCGCGCACGGGTCGCGGCGGCGCTGGAGCAGTGCTTCCGACCCGACGGCTTGCCGCGCTGACTTGTGTTTTCAGCCGTCGTGCGGGAACAATTCCTGTATGGCGGCTGCAGGCGATAGCGGCTCGTGCCGGCTCTGCCGGGTCTACTGCGACTGGACGATCGATCCTGGCGGCTGCGTCGATGGCGCCTGCCCGAACCTGTACGCCTACGACGACGCCGCCGGCCGGCGCGTCGTCGGCTGCGTCGAGCGCGTCTTCACGGCCGAGATCGACCTCGCGGTGCTGACCCGCGTACGCGAGGCGAACGGTGGTCGCTTCGGACCTCTGCGCGCCGCGCGGCGCCCGCTGCCAGTCTGCCGATCGGCGGTCGAGCGCGCCTACGTCTCGCGCCTGCCGCCCGCCGGCTGCGTGAACCCGGAGTTCGCTGAGCCGACGGAGGGCGAGCCGTTCCGCGTCACCGCGGTGCCGCGGAACGTCTGACCGCGAGCCCGGCCTCATGCACGCGGCGCAGCCGCTCGACCTCCTCGCGGTCGGAGCCCTTCCCTTCGGGGCCGGGCGTCTCCAGAATCGCCGGCAGGTGCTGCAGCGCCGGGTGCGACAGGAACACACCCATCCCCTCGCCCATCAGCCCCTCCAGCATGTTCGCGTGCCGGTCGCGGTTCGAGCCGATCGGCGCGGCAGTGTCGTTGACGTGGAGCGCTCGCAGCCGGTCGAGGCCAATCGCGCCGCTGACCTCGGCGACGAAGCGGTCGACGGCGTCGGCGTCGCAGAGGTCGACGCCGGACACGTAGATGTGGCAGGTATCGATGCAGATCCCGACCCGCGGATGCCCGGTCGCCTCGATCACGCGGGCCAGTTCGGCGACGTCGCGGCCGATCGTGTCGCCGGCGCCGGCGGAGTTCTCGAGCAGGAGCCAGCAGTCATCGCCGAGCACCTCGAGCGCCGCCTCGAGGCCGGCCCTGATCCGCGGCATCGTTGCGTCGAGACCGGCGCCGCGGTGCGACCCGACGTGAAAGCAGGTGTCAGCGCCGATCGCGGCGGCGACGCGGACGGTCGTCGTCAGGGACGCCAGTGACTTGCCGTAGATCTCCTCGTCCTGCGAGGCGAGGTTGATGAAGTAGATCGCGTGGCAGAGGCTGTAGCGGATGCCGGCCTCGGCCGCCAGCGGCGCGAAGCGCGCCAGGTCGGCCGGGTCGTGCTGCGTCGGCTTCCACATCCGCGAGCTCTGCGTGAAGACCTGGAGCGCGCCGCAGCCGAGTTCGACGGCGCGCGGAATCGCGTTCAGGAGCCCACCGCCTGCGGAAACGTGCGCGCCGTAGAGCATCGGCCGCGTACGATAGGGCCTCGATGGGGGTCCGCGTCCGCTTCTGCCCGTCGCCGACCGGGTACCTCCACGTCGGCGGCGTCCGCACGGCGCTCTACAACTGGCTCTTCGCCCGTCACCACGGCGGCGTCGCCGTGCTGCGGATCGAGGACACCGACACCTCCCGCGAGACCGTCGGCGCGATCGAGCAGATCCAGCGCTCGCTCGACTGGGTCGGCCTCGACTTCGACGAGTCGCCGGCACGAGGCGGACCGCACGGGCCGTACCTGCAGAGTGAGCGCGCCGACGTCTACCGCGAGGTCGCGGAGTCGCTCGTCGTCGACGGTCTGGCGTACCGTTGCTACCAGTCGCCGGAGGAGCTGACCGTTGCGCGGGAGGCGGCTCGCCAGACCGACGATCCGGCCGCGCCGACCCGTGCCCACCGCGAGCTGTCGGCGGCCGCGGTCGCCGCGTTCGAGACGCAGGGGCGGCAGCCGGTGATCCGCCTGAAGACGCCGCTCGAGGGCGCAACCGAGGTGGCGGATCTCGTGCGCGGCGACGTCAGCTGGGAGAACCGGCTGCTCGGCGACCACGTGCTGTTGCGAGCGGACGGCGGCGCCACGTACCAGCTCGCGAACGTGCTCGACGACCTCCATCACGGCATCACGCACGTCATCCGCGGCGACGATCTGCTCCCCTCGACGCCACGCCAGGTGCTGCTGGCCGAGGCCCTCGGCCGGGCGTACCCGGTGACGGCGCACCTGCCGCAGATCCTCGGCCCCGACCGCAAGCGCCTGTCGAAGCGGCACGGGGCGGCCTCCGTCGAGGAGTTTCGCGATGCCGGCTATCTGCCGGAGGCGGTCGTCAACTATCTCGCGCTCGTCGGCTGGAGCTACGACTCGACGACCGAGATCATGTCGGTGGACGAACTCGTCGAGCGGTTCACGCTCGACCGCGTGTCGCCGTCGCCCGGCGTCTTCGACCACGTCAAGCTCGCCTGGATGAACGGCGTCCATCTGCGCAGTCTCGAGCCGGGCGACTATGGCCGGCGGCTCACGGGCTACCTGGTCGAGCGGGGCTCGCCCCTGGCGACGCGCGACCTCGGCGCCGCCGTTCCCCTCGTCCAGGAGAAGATCGCCACCCTCGGCGAGTTCGAGGACTTCGCGGGATTCCTCTTCCGCCCCGTCGTCTACGACCCCGCCGCGTGGCGGGCCCTGGCCGAGATGCCCGCCGCCGCGTCGTTGCTCGATGCCGCGAGCGCCGCGCTCGCGAGCCTCGCCGTGCTCGACACCACGTCCGTCGACGGCGCGCTGCGCGGTGTTTGCGAGGCGGCCGGGCTGAAGCCGCGCGTCGCGCTGCTCCCACTCCGCGTGGCGATCACCGGCAGCAAGGTGTCACCTGGCCTGTTCGAGTCGGTCGCGCTGCTCGGGCGGGAGGAGTCGATCACCCGGCTGCACGCGGCGCGCGTCCGCCTGTCCTGACGCCGGTCCACGAAAAATCACCCTTTTGCGGGCCCTCCTTCGGGTGGTATAAGTAGGGGGCCGTGGCGAACGTCCCCGATACCGCGCTCGCCTTCCCGACCGAACTCGACCTGGTCGACGATCTGCCGCGTGGCCCCTCGCGGCGGCTGCCGCGACAGGTGACCTTCGTCCTGGCGCTCCTCGCCTGCGTCCTCTTGGCAGTCGGCGCCGCGGGCGCGGCGTACACCGTCGGCGGCGCCGCCCGTGAGGTCCCCGCCGTCCAGGCGGACATCGGCGTGCTCGTCGCCGATGCCCGCGCCGCCGGTCTCGCCGAGGGGCGGAAGAGCGGCTACGACGGCGGGTTCGCGGCCGGCGTCACGGAGGGCGAGTCGACGGCGTCGAAGAAGTCGTTCGCGCGCGGCTACGTGCACGGCACGAAGCGAGGTTACACCGACGGCCTGAGGGACGGGCGCCGCCGCGGCTACTCCGACGCGGTCGACGACACCGCGACGAAGTACAAGAAGGCGCTCGACGACATCGCCAAGGTGCTCGAGCAGTCGAAGAAGGACCTGCTCGCGGCCGAGAAGCGGGCAGACCGGCTCGCCAAGGCCCTCGTCGCGGTGCAGAAGGCAGCGAAGGCCAAGCCGGCGCCCACACCGTAGTCCGGGCCGGGCGCTACCCTCGGCGAGGTGGCCGTCGCCGAGCACCTGACGAACGCTGAGCGGCGCGCGCTCGGAGCCGTCTACACGCCCGCGATCGAGGCCGAGGCCGCCTGTACGGCCGCCCTGCGACACCTGGCCCGGGCACCGGCGGACGCGATCGTCTGCGACCCGGCGTGCGGCGCCGGTGATTTCCTCGCGGCCTGGCTGGCCGTGGCGGGGCCGCCGGCTCGGCTCGTCGGCGTCGACGCCGACGCCGGGGCGCTGGCGCGCGTCGCGGTGCCGGGGGTCGAGGTGCATCACCGGGACGCGCTCGATCCCGGCTGGGGCGACGGACTGCCGGCACGCTACGACGTTATCGTCGGTAATCCGCCCTACGTGCGTCACCAGTCGCTCGTCGACCCGCTGGGGCGACCGGGGCGCTACGCCGACCGCGTCACGGCCGCCGTCGAGCGGCTCGCCCCGGGCCTCGGGCTGCCGCGCCGGGCCGATCTCGCGGCGGCGTTCCTCGTGCTCGGCGTCTCGCTTCTCGCGGACGATGGCGTGCTCGCGTTCGTCACGACGAGCGCCTGGCTCGACGCCGCCTACGGCGTGCCGCTCGGGCGGTTCCTGCTCGACGCCGGCCTCTGCGAACTGATCGAGCGACCGGCCGAGCGGACGTTTGCCGGCGCCGACGTGAACTCCGTGATCGTCGTCGTCCGTCGTGGCGCGGACGGGCCGGTCGAGCTGCGACAGGTCGGGGCGGGGACGACCCGGATCACGCGGCCGGATCTGAGGGCGATGCCGAAGTGGGGCGGTCCGCTGCTGCGGGCACCGGCTGCGGCACCGCTGTTCGGTTGCGGGGTGCCGCTCGGCGATTCGTGCCGGGTCGGCTCGTACCTGATCACGGGCGCCGACGCGTTCTTCTACCGACCGGCTCCCGGGGCGATCGATCCCGCCTGCCTGCGTCCGATCGTCAAGTCGACGCGCGGCGAGCACCACGTCGTCATCGGCGGCGCACCGCGTCGGTGGCTCGTCTCGACCGCCGATCCCGCTCGCCTCGGTGCCGAGGAGGAGCGGGCGGTGCGGGAGGGCATCCCCGCGCGGAGCGGCGTCCGGCCGCGCCGGATCTGGAGCGCGATCACGCAGGAGCCGGCGCCAGTGCTCGCCGTCCGCACGATGCGCGACCGCCATATCGCATACCTCAACCCGGAGCTGTGGGCCTCCGGCGAGCTGTACCGCATCTGGCCGCCCGACGGCATTCCGGCGAGCGCGCTGGCGGCGTTCCTCAACTCGTCGGTCGCCGGGCTGCAGCTGGAGGCGTTGGGGCGCGCCTACGGCGGTGGCGGCGGCCCGCTGAAGGTGGAGCGGATGAATCTCGTGCAGCTGCGCATCCCACCGGCCGACGCGCTCCGGGCGGCCGCGCCCGCGCTGAGCGCGGCGTTCGCGCCGCTGCTCCGTCGGCCGCTCGGGACGGTCGGAGAGGAGTGCGGGCGGACCGATCGGGACCCGTTGGAGCGACTCTGCGCCGACCTGCTCGGGATCGGGGTCGGCGCGGCCGACGACGTGCGCGGGGCCCACGCGGCGGCGGTCGCCGCTCGCGTGGGCCGTGCGCGACGTGTGCTCAGCTCGTGAGGTCGCGCGCCATCTCGTCGAAGACGCGGACGAACTGGTCGCAGTCGTTCTTCGTGTGCGTGATGGAGAGCGTCCACTCCTCCTCGCGGCCCGGCGTCATGAAGATGCCGCGGTTCATGTTGTAGAGCCACGCCAGGTCGCTCAGCTCACCGTCCTGGTTCGCCTTGAACGAGTCGTAGTCGGTGATCGGCGTGGGCGAGAACGTGACGCAGCCCTTGGAGCCGATGCCGACGGCGTAGCCCGACAGGTTGTACTTCGCGATCACGCCCTCGCACCCGGCGAGGATGTGGTCGTTGAGGGAGTCGAGGTGCGCGTAGGCGTCCGGGGTCATCACCTCGAGCAGGTTCGCGCGCGCTGCGGCCATCACGAGCGGATTGCCGTTGTAGGTGCCGACCTGGTAGACCTTGCCGTCCGTGACGGTGCTGAGGGCCTCTTCGGTGCCGCCGATCGCCCCGGAGGGCAGGCCGCCGCCGAGCGCCTTTGCGAGCGTGACGAGGTCGGGCTGGATGTTCCAACGCGCCGACGCGCCGCCCGGGTGGATGCAGATGCCGGTCTTGACCTCGTCGACGATCAGGAGGATGCCGTGCTTGCGGGTGATCTCGCGGACCGCCTCGAGGTATCCCGGCACCGGCAGGATCACGCCGAGGTTCATCATCGCCGCCTCCATGATCACGCAGGCCGGCTTGCGGTCCTCGCGGATCAGGCGCTCGATGCGGCGTTCCATGGCGTCGGCGTCGTTGAACGGCACCGGGACGGTCATCTCCGCGACGGACTGCGGGATGCCGGCCCCGTAGGGCAGCGAGGCGTAGTTGTCGCGGTCGCCGATCTTGTCGTAGGCGACACCGATCGAGACCATCACGTAGTCGTGGTGCCCGTGGTAGGAGCCGAAGATCTTCATGATCGTGTCGCGGCCGGTGTGGGCGCGGGCGATGCGGATCGCGTCCATCGTCGCCTCGGAGCCGGAGTTGACGTAGCGCCAGAGCGGCAGGTCCCAGCGGCGCTGCAGCTCCTCCGCGACGACGACGGCGTCCTCGGTCGGGGCGGCGAAGTGGGTGCCGAGCGCCATCCGCTCGGTCACGGCCTTGGTGATCGCCGGGTGGGCGTGTCCCTGCACCATCGAGCCGAAGCCGTTGTGGAAGTCGATCATCTTGTTGTCGTCGACGTCCCAGACGTAGGCGCCCTCGCCGCGCTCGAGGTAGATCGGCCACGGGTCGCGCAGCTGGTAGGAGGACGCGACGCCGCTGGAGAGCGACTTCCGCGCCCGCTCGAAGAGGCGGCCGGAGCCCTGCGTCTCGGCGTTGAGTTGCGTCTCCTCGCGTGCGGCGAGCTCGCGGATCCGCTCGCGGTCGATCTGCGTGTGGGCGGTGGTCGCCATCGCGTCTCCCAGGTCGTTGTCCCGTGGGACAGGATAGGCGGGGCCGGCGCGTGTCGCAAAGGTGCCGCACACCTTTGCGACACGCGCAGGTCAGCGCAGAGCGATCAGGAGAAGGTCCGCCGCGGCGAAGGCGCTCGAGACGACCTTCACTCCGACCCGGCTCCGCGCCGGCACGCTCATCGTTCCCGGCAGCGTGCAGGTATTCCCTGGACCAATGATGGTGCAGGTCATCGCCGCGTCGGCCCCGTCGAGGGTCACCGTCAACGCGATCGTCTCGGTCATGAGGGTCAGCCCGTCGGCGCGCACTGCCCCGGCGCCGATGGTGAGTGCGACATTCGGGGTGATCTCGCCAACCGGGTAGCCGGGTGCACCCGCGCCGCCAACTCCTGAGAGCCCTGTGAAGCGGGTGACGTTCGACGTTATTCCCATCGAGCTCATCGTGCTGCCGGCGCCTTGTTGCCGGCGGGTCCGGCGGCGCCGGCGGCGCCGGTCGGGCCGGCAGCGTTGATCAGCGTGCGGGTCGCCGCGGTGAGGTCGGTCATCGCGACGGTGTTGTTTTTGATCTTGGCGCTGGTAACGGCGTTCGACTTGAGCTGGGCGGTGCCGACGCTGTTCTTCGCGACGGCGGCGTAGGAGACCCCGCCGAGGGCGATGAACACGGCGGCGGAGGCCATCACGTTGGCGTACGTGAGGCGCGCGCGGAGCGAGCGGAACGTTTCTGGACATCCTCGGGTCGGTTGGGGGCGCCGTACGCGACGCGCTCTCGGGCGCCAACGATGCTCGGTGTCGCAATGGTGCCGCGCACCTTTGCGACAGCGCCGTGTCGCAAAGGTGCGCGGCACGATTGCGACAATGCCCGGGTGCCCGCCCGCCACCTCTACGTCCACGTGCCCTTTTGCGCCCACCGCTGCGGGTACTGCGACTTCGTGACGGTCACCGGACACGATGACCGCCACGCGGCGTACGTCGCGGCGGTCCTGACCGAACTCCGGCTCCGCGGCGGCGCACTCGATCCGGCGCCGGACACGGTCTACGTCGGCGGTGGCACGCCCTCGCTCCTCGGCGCCAACCTCCTCGCGCGGCTCCTCGACGCCCTCCCGCCCGCCGCGGAGCGCACGGTCGAGTGCAATCCGGAGTCGGTCACCGCGGCGCTCGCGGCGACGCTCGGCGCGAGGGATATCCGCGTCTCGCTCGGGGCGCAGACGTTCCAGGCGCCGCTCCTGAGCGTCCTCGAACGCCAGGCCACCCCGGCCGACGTGACGACCGCCGTCGACCTGCTGCGGGCGGCCGGTGTCCGCAACCTCTCGCTCGACCTCATCCACGGCATTCCTGGTCAGGACGATGCCGCGCTCGACGCCGACCTCGACGCCCTGATCGCGCTCGAACCCGACCACTGCTCCGTCTACGAACTGGAGGCGAAGCCGGGGACGCGCTTCACGCACCACCACCGGGCGGCGCTCGACGCCCAGGCCGAACGGCTCGAGGGGCACTACGAGCGCGTCATCGAGCGCCTCGAAGCAGCGGGCTACCGCTGGTACGAGGCCGCCAGCTTCGAGCGCGGCGACGCCTGGTCACGGCACAACAGCGCCTACTGGCGCGGGCGCGACTATCTCGGAGTCGGCATCGGCGCCGTCTCGACGCTGGGTGACGAGCGCCGCACGAACGGGCCGCGCCTGGCCGCGTACCTCGCCGCGCTCGCCGCCGGCAGCGAGCCGCCAGGCACCGTCGAGGGGCTCGACGACGCGACGCGGGTTCGCGAGCGGCTGATCCTCGGCCTCCGGCTGGCCGAGGGCGTCGAGCACGCCGCCGTCGCCGACGTCATTGACGATGCGGCGCTCGCCGCGCTCGTAGCGCACGGGGTCGCCCGGGAGGACGGCGGTAGAATCCTTCTCGAGAAACGGGGACGGCACCTCGCCCACGACATCGCCGCCCGTCTGCTTCGCGATGCCTGAACCGACCGACACCGACCTGACGACGCGGCGCGAGCGCCTCCTCGTCCGCGTCATCGAGGAGCACATCGAGACGGGTTCGCCGGTCGGCTCGAAGTCGCTGGCCGACGCGGGTGACTTCGAAGTGTCGCCGTCGATGATCCGGTACGAACTGGCCTGGCTGGAGCGGATGGGCCTGCTCGGGCACCCGCACACGTCGGCCGGCCGCGTCCCGACCGACGCCGGCTACCGCCGCTACGCCGAGCACCTGCTCGCCAGTCGCGCGCCCGGTCGGCCGCTGCCGCTCGATCTCGGCGGCTCGCAGGAGGTCGACGCCGCCCTCCAGACGACGGCTGAGGCGCTGTCGCAGGTCACCAACCTGCTCGCGCTCGCCTCCGCGCCGTCAGTGACGGCGACCCAGATCCGGCACGTCGAGGTCCTCGTACTGCAGCCGCAGGTCGTGATGGTGGTCGTGATCACGGCCTCGGGCACGGTCTCCAAGCGCATCTTCGCGTTCGAGGAACCCGTCGACTCGAAGCTCGCCGAGTCGGCGCGCGAGTACCTCAACGAGACCGTGACCGGCATCGCGATCGGCACGCATGCACTGCGCCGCCGCCTCGAGGCCCCGGACCTGTCGGTCCGCGAGCAGGCCTTCCTGCTCGCGATCGCACCCGCGTTCTCCGACGTCATGGAGGAGCACGAGCGCGTCTTCGTCGGCGGCGCCTCCCGGCTGATGTCGGCGTTGCGAGCGAGGGAGGTGCACGACCTCGGGCTGCTCGCCGCCGCGCTCGAGGAGCGCGCGACGATGCTGGCCCTGCTGCGCGACGCCCTCGCCGCCGATCGCGTGCTGGTCCGCATCGGCGACGAGCACGACGACCCCCGCATCCGGCCGCTGTCGCTGGTCGCGGCCGGCTACGGCGCCGGTGCGCGCAACCTCGGCGTGATCTGCCTCGTCGGCCCGGTGCGGATGGACTACGCGGCCGCCATCGCCTCCGTGCGCGGAGCGGCCGCGGCCCTCTCGGAGTTCGTCGGCGCGATCTACGAGTAGACGTCGATCTCGGCGCCACCGAGGACGACGCCGTTCGTGATCACCTCGACGCGGTGCGGGCCCGGGTAGATACGGCGGATGCTCACCTCCCGGAAGGCGTGCCGCCGCTCCAGACGTTGCTCGACCCCGGGCACGAGGTCGCGGGCCGTCCACTTGAAGACCTTCGGCGCTCGCCGGCCGCGCGCGCCGGCGTGGTGGACGGCGTAGTCGATCGCGGCGCGCAACGGCTCGTCGGCCGTCACGACCGCCGTGATCGTCACCGTGCCGCCGATCGGTACGCGCGTCGGGCCGATCGCGAGCGTGACGAGCCGGACCGCGCCGCGGAACCCGAGCAGGGCGAGCGCGCGCGACTCGCCCGCCTTCACCAGCGTGCGTAGGGCGCGGCGGAGCACCGCATCGGTATGGGCGCCCCCCTCGGCCCGCCAGCGCGACGCCACCGCCAGGGCCAGTTCCGGGTGGTCCTTCGCGATGTCGTTCAGGTGGTTCGCGACGGAGCGGCGGACGTACTCGGAGGCGTCGTCGCGCAGGTGGTCGAGGAGCGGCAGCACCGGCGTCGGGTCGGCCATCAGCGCTCGCAGCCGCGGCGACCAGGGAAGCCGCGGCCGCGACCCCTCGGAGGCGAGCCGGCGCACGTGCTCGTCCGGGTCGCGAGCCCACGCCGTCAGCGTCTGCATTGCCACCGCGGGGTGCCGGTCGATCAGCGGGCGCACCGCGCCCTCCATCGTCCAGCGCGGCGTGATCCTGGCGAGCAGCGCGAACGTGCGCTCCGGCTGGTCGAGCCCGGCCGCGGCGACGAGATCGCCGACCGGCCACAGCATCCAGCCGCTGAAGGCGGTTTCCACGAGCGCGGCGTCGATCGCCCCCTCGATCTGGTCGAGGTCGCCGCCGAGGTGGTCGCGCAGCGCGCCCTCGATGTGAGCCGCCCGCGCCTTCAGTTCGAGGCGCTCCAGACCATCGCAGGCCTCGCGTACGAAGGGCGCTCCGAGCCCGAGCGACGTGGCCAGCCGCTCGACGACGGCGGGCGACAGCTCGTCCTTGAAGTTCGGCATGCCCGAGAGGATGGCACGGCTACGATGGGATGGCGGATGGCGGTCAAGCGCGACTACTACGAGACCCTCGGGGTGGCGCGCGACGCCTCCGACGACGACGTCAAGAAGGCGTTCCGTCGCCTGGCGCGTCAGTTGCATCCCGACGTCAACACGGACGACCCGCAGGCGGCCGATCGCTTCCGCGAGGTGGCGGAGGCATACGAGGTCCTGTCCGTGGCGACCACGCGCGCGAGCTACGACCGGCACGGACACGCCGGCGTCGAGGGCAGCCACGCGCGCACCGACGCTGCCTACCAGGCCGGCAACCTCGGCGACCTCTTCTCGATGCTGTTCGGCGACGACCTGTTCGGATTCGGGGGTGGCGGCGGTGGCTCGCACGGGCCGCTCGCCGGTGCGGACGCCGCCGTCGCGACGACGATCTCCCTCCGCGATGCCGCGTTCGGCGTGCGGGCCGAGATCGACCTCGCCGTCCAGGGCCACTGCGCCCGCTGCGAGGCGTCCGGCGCCGAGCCGGGGACGCAACCCGCCACCTGTACCGACTGTGGCGGCAGCGGCCAGCTGCGACAGGTCGTGCGGACCGTCCTCGGGCAGATGGTGCGCACTGGTACGTGCGCCCGCTGCCGCGGTCGCGGGCGTCTCATCGCCTCCCCCTGCCGGGACTGCGGCGGCGCCGGACTTAGGGCCGAGGAGCGCCGGATCACCGTTGCGATCCCGCCCGGCATCGACCACGGCCAGCAGGTGCGCGTCCGTGGACAGGGCCACGCCGGCGAGCCCGGGGCGCCGGCCGGCGATCTCTACGTCGCCATCGCCGTCGCCGACGACCCGCGCTTCGAGCGCGACGGACGCGACCTCGTCTCCGTCGTCGAACTGACCATCACCCAGGCATCGCTTGGAACGGCGATCGACGTGCCGACGCTCGAGGGGACGGCGTCGCTCGACTTCAAACCGGGCACGCAGCCCGGCGAGGTGCGGGTCGTGAAGGGCCAGGGGATGCCCGACGTTCGCAGCGGCCGGCGCGGCAACCTGCGCGTGCTCGTGAACGTGCGTGTCCCGCGCGGGCTGTCCGGCGATCAGAAGAAGCTCGTCGAGGAACTCGACGGCGCGCTCGGCCCGCGCAACTACGGCGAGACCGACGAGGGCCTGCTCGGCAAGCTGCGCCGCTTCGGCAATGGCTGACAGCGCTGAGCCCGCGTTCGTGCGGTGGACCGTGCGCGTGACGGAGTCCGAGGGAGAGGTCGCGCTCCTCGCCGCGCTGGCGGCGTTCCCGGCCGGCGTCGAGGAGGAGCGCGACGGCGACGCGGTTCTGATCAGCGGCTACGCCGAGCCCGGTTTCGTCCCCGACCTCGACGCGTCCGCCGACGCCGTGCCACCCGGCTGGCGCGACGGCTGGCGGGCGTTTCACCGACCGGTGCGAGTCGGTCCGTTCTGGATCGGGCCGCCCTGGCTCGAGCCGGACGACGGCGTCGAGGCGGTCGTGATCGAGCCGGGGCTCGCGTTCGGCACGGGTGCACACGGCTCGACCCGCGCCGCCGCCGCGCTCCTGCTGCGGGAGCCGGCGCCGCGCGGCTCGCTGCTCGACATCGGCTGCGGCTCGGGCGTGCTCGCGATCATCGCCGCTCGACTCGGCCACCGGTCGGTCCGCGCGTTCGATGTCGACCCCGACGCCGTGGCGGCGGCGTGTGCGAATGCGACCGCGAACGGCGTCGCGATCGAGGTCTGGACGGCCGACGCTCTGGCCGGTCCGATCCCCGCGGCAGCGCTCCAGGTCGCCAACCTCCAGCGCTCGTTGCTCGAACCGCTCGCGGACCGGGCCGCGCTCGGGCCGCGCGTGATCGTCTCGGGTCTGCTCGAGCACGAGCGGTTCCGGCCCCTCGGCTACGACGTTGCCGATAGCGAGGAGTGCGACGGCTGGCTGGCACTGCTGCTGGAGCGCCGGTAGGCGGCTCGCCGTGGCGCACGTCTTCCACTTCTTCCTCCCTGACGACGAGTCGGGTGCCGTCGGCGCCGTGCGTCGGGTGTGCGACCAGGACGCCCGGCGGATCGACCGGGTGCTGCGGCTCCGCGCCGGAGACCCGGTGGAGGTCGCCGATGCCGACGGTCGCGTCTGGACTGCGGTGCTGGCGGCGCGCGGCGAGGTTGAACTTCGCAGCATTCTGCGCGAGCCGCGCCCGGCGGTGCCGCTGGTCGTTCGCCTTGCGCTCACCGGACCGCGCGCTGACACCGCTGTCGAGAAGCTCGTCGAGCTCGGCGTCGAGCGGCTGTCGCCGCTCGAGACGGCCGGCATCCGGCGCGAGCCGCGCACCGACCGCTGGCGGCGGATCGCGCAGGCGGCGGCATGCCAGTCGAAACGGCAGCGGATCCCGGTCGTCGAAGCTCCCGTCCCGCTCGCGGCGACGCTCGGCGGTGGCGCGATCATGCTCACGCCCGATGACCCGGACGGGTCGCTGGACGATGCCCTCGCTCGCGTCGCGCGACCGGTCGTGTTGCTCGTTGGCCCGGAGGCGGGATTCCTCGATCACGAGCGCGCCGCCGCACGTGCCGCCGGGGTGCCGCTGGCGACGCTCGGCGATGTCGTGCTGCGGACGGAGACGGCCGCGATCGCAGCCACGGTGCTCGCGCTCGACCGTCTCGGCGCCCTGGCATGATCTCGCCATGACTTCCGCGATGCGTCAGACGATGGACCGCCAGCCCGCCGACCTCCGCCGCATCGTTGCCGACCCCGCGCCCGCGCAGCGGGCGGCGGAGCGGCTCGCAGGGCGGCGCCTGTACATCGTCGGCACCGGCACCAGCTGGCACGCCGCGAACCACGGTGCGTACCTGCTGCGCGACGCGGGCGTCGACGCCGTCGCCGTGCAGGCGATGGACGCGGCGCTCGACGGCCGCGTGCCCACCGCCGCGGACGCGCTCGTGCTCCTGACGCACCGCAACACGAAGCGCTACGCGACGATCGTCCGCGACCGCGC
The DNA here is from genome assembly GCA_009885805.1 of Actinomycetota bacterium. GTDB lineage: Bacteria > Actinomycetota > Thermoleophilia > Gaiellales > F1-60-MAGs149 > VFJZ01. The sequence continues at coordinate 17,373 of VFJZ01000082.1, read as the reverse complement.
GGCGGCGCTGGGTGTCCCGACGGTGATCGTCTCCGGGATTGGCGCCGGCGGCGACGTCGAGACGGTGGCGCCGGAGACATCGGCGGCGTTCACCGCCAGCCACCTCGGCTGCCTGGCCCGCCTCGCCCAGATCGCCGGTGCGCTCGGGGGCACGCTCGACCTGTCGGGCGTCGCCGATGCAGTTGCCGCCGCGCTCGCCGGCGCGGGCCCGCGCGTCGCTCCGCCCGGGCGGCTGCTGGAGTTCACCGGCGCCGGCAGCAACCAGTGGACGGCCGCCGAGGGTGCGCTGAAGGTCCGGGAGACGGCGTACGTCGCCGCCGAGGGCCTCGCCGTCGAGCAGCTGTACCACGGGCCGAGCGTCGCGCTCCAGGCGGGCGACACGCTCGTCGCGCTCGACGGCGGCGGCCCGGGCGGCGAACGCGTGCGCGAGATCGCCGCCGCCGCCGGCCGCTTCGGCGTGACGGTCGCACACGTCGTCGAGACCGGTCTGCCGGAGCCGCTCAGCATCTTCCCACTCACCGTCGCAGTCCAGCGGATCGCGCTGGAGGTGGCGGAGGCGCTCGGCACGAACCCGGACTCGTTCGGCAAGGACCGTCCCGGCGCCGTCGAGGCGTGGGGGAGCGTGGGCCTTTGAGGTTTCGCGCGGAGAACGTCGGCTCGCTGCTGCGCCCGCCCGCGCTGCGCGCAGCGATCGAGGCGGTCTACGACTCGGGGGAGCGCGCGCTGCTGCCGGCGGTCCGCGCACGAGGCCTCGATCGGCTCCGCGAGGCGGAGGACCTTGCGATTCGCGACGCCATCCGGCGCCAGGCCGACGCCGGCCTCGACGTCGTCACTGACGGGGAGTTCCGACGCTACATGTTCCAGAACTCGTTCTGGGATGCGGTCGAGGGCTACTCGACGGACTCGAACCCGGTGCAGTTCCGCGACGCGACCGGCGACACCGTGACCTGGCATGTCCACCGTGTCGAGGAGCGGCTGCGCCTTGTCGACAGCCCCGCTGCCCGGGAGGCGGCCTTTCTGACGGCGGAGAGTGGGCTGCCGTTCAAGCTGACCTTTCCGGCGGCGTCGCTGTTCGCGCACCCCTCCACGTTCACGCCGGCCGGTAGCGGCGGGTACGCGGATCTCGACGCACTGGTCGATCACGCGATCGAGATCGAGCGCGGCCTCGTCGCCGACGCCATCGCCGCCGGCTGCCGCTACATCCAGTTCGACTTCGCGCTCTATCCGTACCTGTGCGACCCCGGCTGGGTCGCCGCGTTCGAGCGCGCCGGGCACGACGTCGCGGACGTGCTCGAGCGGGCGATCGCGGCTGACCGCGCCGTGCTCGCCGGGATCCCGGACGACGTCACGACCGCGATCCACGTCTGCCGTGGCAACTACCGCTCCCACTGGCTCTGTGAGGGGTCGCTGGAGCCGGTCGCGGCGCGGATGTTCGGCGAGGTGCCGGTCGATGCGTGGCTCGTGGAGTGGGACGACACGGCCCGGGATGGAGGCTACGAACCGATCCGCTTCGTTTCGGCCGGCGCGACGCTCGTGCTCGGCGTCGTCTCGTCGAAGCGACCCGACGTCGAGTCCGACGAGGAGGTCCTGCGCGCGCTCGACGCGGCCGCCGCCTTCCTCCCGTACGAGCAATTGGCGCTGTCGACCCAGTGCGGGTTCGCCTCGGTGATGGAGGGCAACGCGATCGACGAGGACGTCCAGTGGCGCAAGCTCGAACTCGTCGGCCGACTCGCCGACCGGGTCTGGGGATGACGACGTTCTCGGCGCAGTTCCTCGGCTGCAAGGTGTCGCGGACCGATCTCGAGGCGCTCCGCGAGGGACTCGCCGCCGAGGGGTACGAGGAGGTGCCCACCGGGGGTGCCCTGCACGTCGTCAACGGCTGCTGCGTCACGGCCGAGGCCGTCGTGAAGACGCGCCAGGCTGTCCGCCGCGCGCTCGCAGAGGGCGCGGCGAACGTGGTCGTGACCGGTTGTGCCGCTCGTCTCCCGGCGCTGGATCGGGCTGGACTCGACCCGCGCGTCCACGTCGTCGCGCGGCCCGCCGAGGAGACGCCGGCGGCCGTCGTCGGTCTGGCGCGGTCGCTCGGCTGCCAGGGCGGTGCGCCTGCCGATCCGTTCGCGCGGCGCGTGCGGGCGTTCGTCAAGGTCCAGGACGGCTGCTCGTTCTCCTGCTCGTTCTGCATCATCCCGCTGGTCCGGGGTGGGACGCGATCACGGCCGCTCGTCGACCTCGCCGCCGAGGCTGCACGGCGGGTCCGCCAGGGTCGGCCGGAGGTCGTCATCACCGGTGTCAACGTCGGCCTGTATCGCGACGGCAGGCAGCGTCTGCCCGACGTGATCCGCGCGGTCGGCGCCGTCCCCGGTGTCCGTCGGCTGCGCCTCAGCTCCGTCGAGGTCGACCATCTCGATCCTGCGTTGGTGTCGGCGCTCGCGGAGACGCGCGCGGTGCTGCCGCACCTGCACGTCCCGATGCAGTCCGGCGACGATGGCGTCCTGGCCGCGATGCGGCGGCGCGCGTCCGCCGGACGCTACGCCGAGCGGATCGCTGCCGCTCGGGCTGCCCTGCCGGGTCTGAATGTGACGGCCGACGTCATCGTCGGCTTCCCGACCGAGGACGAGGCGGCCTTCGAGCGGACGCTCGACCTCGTGCGGGAGACGGGCCTGTCGCGCGTCCATGCCTTTCCCTACTCGCCGCGGCCCGGCACGCGCACGGCCGGCGACGATCCCGTCCCGCCCGCGTCGAAGCGCGACCGTTCGCGGCGCGTGCGCGCGCTCGCGGCGCTGCAGGGCCACACGCGCCTGGCCGCGCGGATCGGCGAGGTCGACGAGGTGCTCGTCGAGCGGATCGGGAGCGACGGACGGGCGACCGGCTACGCTCGTGACTACACGTCGTGGAGCGTCACGGCGCCCGGCGCCAGGCCGGGAGACGTCATCGCCGCGCGGGCCGTCGCGGCGGACGACGACACCATCCTCGCAGGGAGCATCGCGTGAGCCTGATCGACCGCGTCCGTGACGATCGCCTCGCCGCCCGCAAGGCGCGCGCCGAGCTGCCCGTGTCGGCGCTCGGCGGTCTGCTCGCAGCGCTGCAGGAGGCGGAGGTCGCGAACCGCGGCGCGCTGGCCGAGGCTGACGAGATCGCGTTGCTGCGGCGCGAGCGGAAGCGTCGTGACGAGGCCGCCGCGAGTTTCCGGGAGGGTGGTCGCGAGGATGACGCGCTCCGCGAGGAGGAGGAGGCACGGCTGATCGGCGCGTACCTGCCGGCTGAGCTCGACCGCGACGCGCTCGTCGCCCTCGTCGACACGGCAATCGCCGAGGCGGGCGCGACGTCCGCCCGCGAACTCGGCGCCGTCATGAAGCTCGTGATGGCGCGGACCGAGGGGCGGGCGGACGGCCGCGCCGTCTCCGCACTCGTCCGCGAGCGCCTCACCGGCGAATAGACTGCGGAGTGTGGCCCGGGAGACGTTCCAGGTATCCGACGAGCTGGCGCACGAGTTGGCGTCGCGTTCGGACGAGCTGCTCGGGGCGCTCGGGACACAGCTCGGCATCCGTGTCTTCCTGCGCGGCGACGAGCTGATCCTGGATGGCGACAGCGCGCCGCTCGAGCGGGCGCGCGAGGTCGTCGACGAGCTCGAGGAGCTGGTCGGGCAGGGGCTAGCCATCGCCGCCCAGACGGTCGAGGCCGTGACCGGCGTACTGGCCGAGAACGGGCGGGCCGTCGACGTGCTGCACGACGTCGTCTGGCGGCACCGCGGGAAGAAGATCGCCCCGAAGACGATCAACCAGAAGCGGTACTGCGACGCGATTCGGTCGAGCACCATCACCTTCGGCATCGGCCCGGCCGGCACGGGCAAGACGTACCTCGCGATGGCGCTGGCCGTCGCCGCGCTGATCGATCGCGAGGTCTCGCGGATCATCCTCACGCGCCCGGCGGTCGAGGCCGGTGAGCGGCTCGGGTTCCTCCCCGGCGACCTGATGGCGAAGGTCGACCCCTACCTCAGGCCACTGTTCGACGCCCTTCTCGACATGCTCGACTCGGACCGTGTCCAGCAGTACCTGGAGCGCGGCATCGTCGAGGTCGCACCGCTCGCCTACATGCGCGGCCGCACGCTGAACGACTCGTTCATCATCCTCGACGAGGCGCAGAACACGACGCCCGAACAGATGCAGATGTTCCTGACGCGGCTTGGCTTCGGGTCGCGGATGGTCGTCACCGGCGACGTCACGCAGACCGACCTGCCGCGCGGCCAGGGGTCGGGGTTGATCGAGGTGCGCGACGTCCTGCTCGACGTCCCCGACATCACCTTCATCGCCTTCGACCGTCACGACGTCGTCCGTCACAAGCTCGTGCAGCGGATCGTCGAGGCCTACCGCGTCGACCACGAGCGCCGCGGTGGCCCCCGCTGATGCCGGTCGAGATCGACAACCGCACCGACGAGCGGATCGACGAGATCGCGCTTGCGAATGTTGTCGATAGCGTGCTCGAGGGACAGGGCGCCGGCGATGCGGAGGCGGCGATCCTGCTCGTCGAGGCGGATGCGATGCGGGCGCTGAACCGTCAGCACCGGCGGCACGACGAGGTCACCGACGTCCTGGCGTTTCCGATCGACGAGGACGAGGCACTGCCGGCGGGCATGCCGCGGTTGCTCGGTGACGTCGTGATCTGCCTCGAGCGGTGCGCGGAGCAGGCCGTCGAGCAGGGCCACACCCCGGGCCGCGAGCTGGTCGTCCTGACCGTGCACGGCACCTTGCACCTCCTCGGGCACGATCACGAGACGGACGGCGGCGCGATGCTCGAGCTGCAGGACCGGATCACCGACGCGCTCGACGAGGTGGCGTGGCGCTGAACGACGACCGCCGGACGGCGCCGGCGAGTTCGGTGCTGACCTCCCTCAACTACGCGTTCGAGGGAGTCATGCACGTGCTCCGCACGCAGCGGAACATGCGCATCCACGTCGCCGCGGCGGCCGCTGCGCTCGTGGCGGGCCTGGCGCTCGGCGTGACGCGGACGGAGTTGCTCGCGCTGATGATCGTGTCCGGACTTGTGATCGTCGCCGAGATGCTGAACACCGCCATCGAGGCGGCGATCGATGTCGCGACCTCCAGCTTCGACCCGCGGGCGAAGGTCGCCAAGGACGTCGCCGCCGGGGCGGTGCTCGTCTGTGCCTTCATCGCGGTCGTCGTCGGCTATCTCGTCTTCGCGGACCGGCTCGCGTCGCCGACCTCATCGCTGCTGCGCCAGGTGCGGGAGTCGCCGGTACATCTGACCGTGATCGCGCTGGTCCTGGTGACGATCGTGGTGATCGCGATCAAGGCGGCGACGGGCCGCGGGACGCCGATCCGGGGCGGGCTGCCGAGCGGGCACGCGGCGGTAGCGTTCGCCGGCTGGGCCGCGGTCCTCTTCATCACCGCCGGCACGAGGCACAACGTGCTGGTCGCGTCGATCACGTTCCTGATGGCGGCGCTCGTCGCCCAGACCCGCGTCGAGGCGGGCATCCACAGCGCCGTCGAGGTGATCTACGGCGGCGTCGTCGGCGCCCTCGTGGCGCTCGCGATCTTCCAGGTCTGGAGCTGAAGTTCGTCGTTCGCGCGGGTCCGTGACGGTCCCGTGCGGAGTGGCGGTGGGATGCTCGGCACGTGCGCGCGATCCGGGTCGACATCCGCCTCCTGCGTCCCGGCGTCGTCCTCGATGGTATCGACGACGGCCTCCGGGTGCGGCTGCGTGTCCTCGCGGCGGCCGGTGATGACGCGCCGTGGCGTGAGGCCGGCGCCGCCGGGCTGCCGGTGCCGGACGTGCGCGCTGCCCGCTGCGACGGTGTGCCGGTGCTCGCTGCGCTCCCCGAGCGGACCGATCCGCTCGGTCCAGGTACGGCGGCGATCGCCGTCGCCCAGGCCGGACGGCTCGGCGCGGCGCTCGCCGCCCGCGGCATCGGCGTTGGCGCGCTGGCGGCGGACGACCTCGGCGTTCGGGATGGCCTGCTGCGGATCGTCGTTCCGGTCGCGGGTGAGGCTGGCGATCCCGCCGAGGAGGCGGCGGCATTTGTAGCCACGGTGGCGGCGGCGTGCCGGGTGGGGTCGGCCCAGTTCGGACAGCGTCGGCGTCGTCTCGCACCGCTGGCTGTCGCCGTAGCGCTGATCGCGGCCGGCATCACCGTCGCGCCCCGCGCCGACGTGTCGGGTCCGCCCGCTGCAGTGGCCGACACGATCGCGGCTGTGCCGCTGCCGCCGCTGCCGCTCGCCGCTCCGCTGCCGGCGCCGGTGCCGGCCGCGCCCGAAACACCGTCCCGCGTACGCCCGCCGGTCGTGCGGTTCAGGGGCGGCGATGTGCGGCGGCCGCCGCGCCCGACGCGCCCCCGGCCGGCGCCGCGTGGGCAGACCAGATCGCCTGCGGCCCCCCGTCGCGTCGTGCCGAGGCCACCGCCGCCGGCTGACGCGCCGCCGCTCGCCGGCGGGGAAGGCGAAGCGATCCCGGCGCTGTGACGCCTACACTCACGGCGTTGAGTGACGATCCCGCGTTCCGCTGCAGCCTCGTCGGACTCGCCGGTCGGCCCAACGTCGGCAAGTCGACGCTGGTCAACGCGCTCTGCGGCGCGCACGTCACGATCGTCTCCGACAAGCCGCAGACGACGCGACGCCGGATCGCCGGCCTCGTGCACGGTGACGGCTGGCAGCTCGTCCTGCTCGATCTCCCCGGGTTCCAGCGGCCGCGCGACGGGCTTACGGGGCGCATGCAGCGTGCAGTCGACGAGACGCTCGCCGACGTCGACGCGATCCTCTTCGTGCTCGACGGGACCGAGCCGCCCGGCGCCGGCGACCGCTTCATCGCCGCGCGCGCATTCGCTGCCGGACCGCCGGTGATCGTGGTTCTGAACAAGGTCGACCGGCTGTCGCCGCGGGCGATCGGCGAGGCGATCGAGCGCGCGGCGCCGCTCGGCGAGTTCGCGGCGCTCGTCCCGGTCTCGGCCCGCAGCGGCGACGGCGTCGAGCGGGTTCGCGACGAGCTCGTGGCGCGGGCGCCGGCTGGACCGGCGCTGTTCCCGTTCGACGTCGCCTCCGGCGACCCGATCCGGCTCCGCATCGCCGAGATCGTCCGTGAAGCGGCCCTCGCCCGCATGCGTGAGGAGGTGCCGCACGCCGTCGCAGTTCTCGTCGACGAGTACGAGCCGGGCAGTCGGCACCGGGTGGCACGCATCGCCTGCACGGTGTTCTGCGACCACGAGTCCCAGAAGGGCATCCTCGTGGGCGCCGGCGGTGGAATGATCCGCGACATCGGCGCGCACGCTCGCGTCGGTGTCGAGCGGCTGCTCGGTGGGAAGGCGATGCTGGAGTTGACCGTCCGCGTCCGCCGCGGCTGGCGCGACGACGACCGCGTGCTCGACATGCTCGGTCCGTGACGCGTACGCTGATGGAATGATGACGATCGCGCAATCGCAGTGGCCCCGTCTGGAGGCATCCTTCGACGACGAGCTGGCGGTGCCGGTCGGACTGATCCTCCTCGCGACCGACCGTGCGTCGGGCGCCGACGTCGAGGCCTTCCTGCCGGAGGGGTTCGAGGCCTTCTCGACGCGGATACCGATGGACGTCGTCGCGACACCCGAGTCGCTCGTTCGCCTCGGCGACCACCTGACCGAGGCGGCGGCGCTGCTCGTCCCGGGCGGTCCGCTCGGGGCGATCGGCTTCTCGTGCACGTCGGGTACCGTCGCGGTCGGCCCCGGTGTCGTGCAGGAGCGCATCGCGGCCGGCCGGCCCGGCGTTCCGGTCTGCACGCCGGTCGAGGCCGCCGTGCACCGGCTGCGCGATCTGGGCACGACGCGCATCGCGCTGCTGACGCCGTATCTCGACGGCGCGAGCTCGCTGATCGCCGACCATTTCGCCGCCAGCGGGATCGATGTCGTCGTCCGCGCGAGCTTCAAGCTCGACGGGGATCCGGAGATGAATCGCGTCTCCGCCTCCTGTCTGATCAGCGCGGGCGCCGAACTCGGCGCCCATCCCGACGCCGAGGCACTCTTCATCTCGTGCACCGGCTTGCGCACGCGCGACGTGGTCGGGCCGCTCGGGGCGCGGCTCGGCAAGCCGGTGGTGACGTCGAATCAGGCGTTGGCGTGGGATCTGGCGCGGGTCGCAATCGTGCCGCACGCCTTTGCGACGATGGCGTGTCGCGATCGTGCCGCACACCTTTGCGACACGGAGAGCCCGATCGCCTGATGTGGACGTCCCTCTGTTCGGGGTAGGTGGTACCTCCGGGCGCTGCCTCCGTCGCCAGTGGCGCGCTATTCGGCGCTGGCTGGCGTGTCGCAAAGGTGTGCGGCACCATTGCGACACTCCGGCGGCAGCGTCAGCGACGGGTTGCGGTCGAAGAACCCGTACGGCTCGAGGCGGAACCCGATCCGCACCACCGGCATCACCGGCCAGTCCTCCGGGCGCGGCACGTGGTGCGATCCGAACGCGTACCAGACGACCACGTCGCGGTCGACGACCGACTCGGCCGCCCGCGTCCACTCCGGCAGCCCCTGCGCGGCGTCCGACAGGTTGACGTAGTCACCGGCCGGCCAGCGCTCGGCGCGGTCGTGCGGCGTCACCCACAGATGTCGCCCGCAGAACGCCATCCGGCGGCCCATCGGCGTGTCCGGCGACATGAACATGCGGACGTTGCCGCCCGGGACGAGCCGGTAGCCGGTCGGCGCACCGACCGCGTTCCGCTGACCACGGTTCACGATCCGCCAGTGGCGCGCGGCGAGAGGGTCGATCACGCCCGCGTCGTCGGCCTCGGTCTCGAGCAGGCGCTCGGCGACCGTGAAGGTGTCGCCGGCGTACTCCGAGTGCACCTCGTAGACGGCATTGTCCTCGCCGTCGATGTCGAGGTCGAGGCGGGCACAGAAGAAGTGCTGGTGCCACATGCCGTTGACCCCGGCCGCGACGAGCGAACCGGCCCGCGGTGTCTCGCCGGGCCGCGACGCCGCCGTCAAAATGATGCCGGTCAGCTTCGCCTCGAACTCGATCGCACCGTCCTGATGCAGGTACCAGTAGAAGCCGTAGTCGTAGTTGTCGACGGTGACGATCGAGGAGATCACGAGCCGCCTTGACCGGCGAACCTCGGTCCGGCCCGGGCCGTGGTCGACGTGCTTCCAGAGAATGCCCGCGTCCTCTTCGTGGATGCAGATCGCGTTCGGCAGCCGCACCACCGCGCCCGTGTCCGTCGCGAGCTCAGCGTCGAGGTAGGTGATGTCGCCGACGCAGTCGCAGCCGAGTTCGAGGGCGTTGGTGAAATGGCCCAGCCCGATCTCGCCGATGTCGAAGGCGGACTTGCGGTAGTTCGTCGAGTCCGTGTCGGCATAGGGAATCGCGAGCTCCGCGATCGAGGCGCGATAGCACACCGGCCGTCCCTCGTACGCGACTGCGTGCAACGTCAGGCCCTCCCGCTGCTCGAAGCCGATCCGCAGCGTCCAGCCTTCCCACGACAGCGCGCGCCCGTCGAGACGAAAGCCGGGGCCGTCCGGCTGGACGATCGAGAGCGCTGCGGGCGTCCTGCGCAGTGCGCCGAGTTCCTCCGGCAGCCAGCGCGCCTCGGCCGCCGGAATCTCGACGGGGCCATGGTCGATGACGCGCGCCACCTCCTCGGCGCCCATGTCGTAGATCACCTCGAGCCCGCGGATCGGATGTGCGTACTGGTTGTCCGTTGGGTCGTGGCGGAGCCAGAGCGCGGCCCAGACGATGCGTCTGCCATCGAACCCCTCAGGCACCTGGCCGCCGATCGGCCACAGCTCGACGTGGACAAGATCGAGATCGGTGATACCGCGTGCCGCGAGCCCGGTGCGGACGCGGGCGTCCGCCTTCACTGCGGGGATCCCGATCTCGTACTCGTCGAGCGAGAAGGCGGACTGCACGCCGGGCTGCGGCGTCGTCGTGACGGCCGCGTCGCTCAGGCGCACGCGGTGCTCGGTGACGGCGTTCGTCCCGCGTTCGCGCACGACCGCGAACGCCCGTCGCTCGTCGGCGTTCGCGTCAGCCTGCCAGTGCGTCGCGTCCTTCGCGGGCTCGTCGAGCACGAGCCTGATCAGGCGGTGCCGATCGGAGAGGTCGCCGCGTTCGCGCAGGATCGCGATGCTGCGGGCCAGTTCGTCGGCGGTGAGCGGATCGAGCGGATGCATCTCTACCTCCCGTTCAGTCGGCTGCGGCGGCGCCGTCGCTGCGCGGGTCGCTAGCAACCCGCAGCAGGCCGTCGGCGTCGATCCGGATCACGTGCGAATGCCCGACCTCCTCGTCGTGGTCGGGTCGGTCCTGGACCTCGAAACCGGCCCGCCGCCAGGCGGCGCGGGCAGCCGCGCTGCAGCCGGTCTCGGCGATCACGATGTCGTCGCGCGATCCCGCCTCCAGGCCGCCGACGACGAAGCGGGGCGCGGCGACGACGACAGCGGGATCCTCGCCCGCGCCGGCGCGCAGGACGAGGTGGGCGTGGATCTGCGGCTGCACCTTGCCGCCCATCGTGCCATGGACGCCGACCAGTCGGCCGTCGCGACGCACGAGCACGGGCATGAGGGTGTGGGCGGGCCGCCGTCCGCCGGCGAGGAGATTCGGCGAGCTCTCGTCGAGCGAGAAGAACCCACCCCGATTGTGGAGGATGACGCCCGTCTCGGGCTCGAGGATGCCGGAGCCGAACGAGTGGAAGATCGACTGGATGACCGACAGCGCGTTGCCGTCCGCGTCGGCGGCGACGAGCGCGACGGTGTCGCCGGTAGGGCGCGGCGCCGCCTCGGGCGGTCCGACAAGGCCGCCGTTGCTCCGCCGCTCACGCGCGGCTGCCGCCAGCGCCGCCGCGTGTGCCGGCGATAGGAGCCGCGACACCGGCACGCTCACGTGTCGCGGGTCGCCGAGGTGGGCGGTGCGGTCGAGGGTGGCGAGGCGGAAGATCTCGGCGATCAGATCGGCGTCCGCGCCCAGCACATCGGCGTCGCCGAGCGCCTCGATCGCGCCCAGGATCTCGAGGAGGAGGAGCCCCTGGCAGTTGGGCGGCGCTGTCAGAATCTCCTCGTCGCGGAAGCGGAGCGAGATCGGGTCGGTCACCTCCGTCGCGTGGGCGGCGAGATCGTCCGCGGTCATCGGCGAGCCGACGGACCGCAGGTGGGCGACGATTGCGGCTCCGATCTCGCCACGGTAGAGCGCCGCCGCGCCACCCGCCTGCAGCGCGCGGAACGTCCGGCCCAGGGCCGGCTGGCGCAGGAGATCGCCCGCAGCGAGCGGCGCGCCGCTCGGGAAGAAGACTCCGGCCAGGCCGGCGTCGGCGGCGAGGGTGGTCGCCTCGGCCGCGAGCGCACGCGCCACGCCCGGCGCCAACGGCAGTCCCTCTTCGGCCAGTCGGGCCGCCGGTTCGAGCAGGTCGGCGAGTGGTCGCGACGCGCCGAGCGCATGGAGCGTCTCCCAGGCCGCGACGGCGCCGGGCACGGTGACCGCCTCGGCGCCGGTCAGCGGCATCTCGCCGAGCCCGCGCTCCCGCAGGCGCCCGGCGGAGGCGGCGACCGGTGCCGCGCCCGAGCCGTTGACGGCGCGGACCGCCCCGTCCGGAGTCGCGGCGAGGGCGAGGATGTCGCCGCCGACCGCGCACATGTGCGGATAGCACACGGTCAGCGCGGCGGCCGCGGCGATCGCCGCGTCGAAGGCGTTGCCACCGGCACGAAAGACGTCGTCGCCGATCGCCGTCGCCGTCGCGTGCGGCGTCGCGATCGCGTGCCGGTAGCCCTGTGCGCGCGCGTCAGACATCGACCTCGACCTCCAGCCAGCATTCGAAGCAGTGGTCGCCGGCGAGGCTCTGGACGCCGATCGTGGCGCGGCCGCCGAGGCCGTCCTCGGGGCCGAAGACGTCGCGGAGCAGATCGGAGCAGCCCGACGAGACGAGGTGCACGTCCGTGAAGTCCGGCGCGGCGGCGACGAAGCAGAGGTTGCGGATCAGGCAGCGGACGTTGTCGAGCGAGCCGACGGCGAGCCTGATGCCGGCCAGACAGTTGAGCCCGGTCTGGCGCGCCGCCGCGTACCCCTGCTCGATCGAGACGTCACGCCCGAGTCGCCCCGGGTGGACGCCGCCGTCCGGCCCCTCGGGGACGTGACCGGACAGGTAGAGGATGCCGCGCGTCAGGTGATGCGACTTCATCGAGCCGTAGCCCGCGCCGTAGTAGCCGTCGCGAGCGAAGTCCGGAATCGCGAGGTCGAGCGCCGCCGCGCGCGCCTCGTGACTGCGGCTCACGCCCCGGTCGGCGGAAAGCGGAGCATGCCCTCGTCGTACGTCACGGCCGGGTGCCAGAGCATGAAGCCACGGCTCGTGGACTCGCGGGTCGCGGCGACCTGGGCCTGGACCTCGTCGGCGGTGTAATCGTGCTCCTTCCAATCGTAGGCCTGGAGCCACGGTCGGAGCTCGGCGGTGCCGCCGTTGATCACCGTCCGCCACTCGTCGAGCGTTGCCCGGATCGTCTCCGCCGGAGCGCAGACGGGGCACGGGATGTTGTACGTCCCGTCGGCGTACCCCTGCGGGTAGATCATCGGCGAGACGACGTCGAGGATATCGCGGAGCTCGCGCGGGTTCTGGCCGATGCCGATGTCACCGCTCGCCGCGAGCCCGAACAGGTCGGCGGAGACGCGCACGTCCATCGTGTGCAGTTCGGTGACCGCCTGCTTCAGGAAGCCCGAGATGGCGGCCTCCATACGCTTGCTGGTGCGGTCCAGGTCGACGGTGCTGAGGTCGCCGTCGGTCGGAAAGCGGACGTAGTCGAACTGGATCTCGTCGAAGCCGGCTTCTCCGGCCGCCTTCGCGATGTCGATCAGGTAGCGCCAGTTGGCCTTCGTGTACGGGTTCAGCCAGCCCTGGCCGTTGTGGTTCGTCCAGACGTCGCCGCCGTCGGTCAGGATCGCGCGCTTCCGTCGTTCCGACGCGAGTACCGGGTCCTGGAAGGAGACGATGCGCCCGATCACGTAGAGGCCGGCGTCGTGGAACTGCTCGACGACGATCCGCGGCTCGTAGATATCGCGGGCCGACCCGGACTTGACGGCCAGCGATGGCATGCCGTCGATGAAGCCGATCTCGCCGTTCTCGTCCTTGATGTCGAGCTGGATCGCATTGATGCCCGTCGCCGGATCGGCCGCCGCGAGCAGTTTCTGCACCGCTTGCCCGTTGGCGGCGAGGTGCATCGAGAGGTGGACGGCACGCACCTCGGGGGGCGCCGGGAAGCGCGTCTGCGCTCCGGTGGTGTCGGCCGCCGCCGGTGCGGTCGCCGGTGCGCTGACTGCGGTGGTCGTCGGTGTCGCGGGGTCGGAAGGGAAACGGCCGGCGACGGCGAAACCAGCGATCGGCAGGACCAGTGCGACGGCCGCCATCGCGCGCCGTTTGCGGTACACCCGGCGCATGCGGTCACGGTCCGCGCGGCGCGCGGCAATCTTCGCGATCTCGCTCTGGCGATCGCGCTGGGTGAAGTCGTTGAGATCCACGGGTAAGACGTTCGGAGCCGGTACCATACCGTCGCGGGGGGCAGCCGTGAAGGGGAAGCGTCATCCGCGCGTCGGTACGATGCGCCGAGTGGCGCCACGACCCGGAGAGATGGCCAAGGCTGTCGAGTCGATTCTGATCCGGCCGACGGCTGCGCGGGACGATGTCGACGCCGCCTGCGCCGAGGCGCGCCGGCTCCACGTCGCGGCCGTGTGCGTCCTGCCGGCGCACGTCGCCCGGGCCGCGGAACAGCTCGACGGCGGCGACGTGAAGCTCGTCGCGCTGGTGTCGTTCCCGTTCGGCGCCGACACGTCCGAGGTCAAGACGGCGGCCGCGATGGCGGCCTTTGACGACGGCGCCGACGAGGTCGAGGTGATGCTGGGGCTGCACGCGTTCCTGTCGGGCGACGTCAACGGGGCGCGCGACGAACTCGCGGCGATCGTCCGGTCGGCGCAGTTGCGGACGCTCGCCAACGGCCGCCGGCGACCGGCGATCCGCGCCGTGGTCGAGACGGCGTACCTCGACGATCGGCGCATCAGGCTCGCGGCGCGCGTGCTCCGCGCAGCCGGTGTGGACATGGCGGTGACGTCGACCGGCCTCGGCCCGCGCGGCACGTCGGTGCTCGACGTCGAGCTGCTGCGGGAGGAGCTCGGCCCCGGCATCACGATCAAGGCGGCGGGTGGCGTCCGGACGCGGGACGAGGCGGTCGAGCTGATCGCGGCGGGTGCGCATCGTGTCGGCTCGACGCAGGTCGCTCCCCTGCTCGAGGCGGTGCGTCGGTGAGAGCGGATGACGTCCCGGTCGATGCCGTCGGCGTCGCCAACCGCGTGTCGTGGCTGGCGAAGCGCTCGATCAAGACGACGGCGAAGGGCGAGGGGCTCCGGCTCGCGCTGTCGATGATCGACCTGACGACGCTCGAGGGCAAGGACTCCGACGGCAAGGTGCGGCGGTTGTGCGCGAAGGCGCTGCTGCCCGACCCGTCGGACTCGAGCCTTCCCCGCTGCGCCGCGGTCTGCGTCTACCCGCCGTTCGTCCGGCTCGCGAAGGAGTTGACGGCCGGCAGCGGCGTCGCCGTCGCGTCGGTCGCGACCGCGTTCCCGTCCGGGCAGGCGCCGCTCGCGACCCGCCTCGCCGAGGTGGCGGCCGCGGTCGCCGACGGCGCCGACGAGATCGACATGGTGATCGATCGCGGCGCGTTCCTCGAGGGCGACTACAGCCGAGTCGCCGACGAGATCGAGCAGGTGAAGGCGGCCTGCGGCGCTGCCCACCTGAAGGTGATCCTCGAGACGGGCGAGCTCGAGACGTACGACAACGTGCGCCGCGCCTCGTTCCTCGCGATGCGACACGGCGCCGACTTCATCAAGACCTCGACGGGGAAGGTCTCGCCGGCCGCGACGCCGGCGGTGATCCTCGTGATGCTGGAGGCGATCCGCGACTTCGCGGACGAGACGGGGCGCGTGATCGGGATGAAGCCGGCGGGCGGCATCCGCGATGCGAAGGCGGCGCTCGGCGTCCTCGTGCTCGTGAAGGAGACGCTCGGCGACGAGTGGCTGACGCCGGCGCGCTTCCGGATCGGCGCGTCGTCGCTCGTGAACGACCTTCTGATGCAGTTGCGCAAGCTCCGCACCGGCGCCTACAGCTCGCCCGACGCCTTCTCGGCGTCGTGACCGCCCGCCCGGTCCTCGTCTCCCGGATCCGCTTTCCCGGTCTCGCCTTCGAGCGGGCGGAGCACCTCTTCGACGTCCGCGTGCTCGACGCCTCGGTGCGCGACGCCTGCCTGCGCGGCGAGCACCCGGACGCCGCGGCGATCTGGACGTCCAGCGAGGTCGTCGACGACGCCCTCCTCGACGTCCTGCCGCATCTGCGCGCGGTCGGTAACCAGGGCGTCGGGGTGGACACCGTCGACACGGCTGCGCTGGAGCGGCGGGGGGTTGCGCTCTGCCGCCCGACCGGTGCGAATGCCGACGCGGTGGCCGACCACGTGTTCGGGCTGCTGCTCGCCGTGAGCCACCAGATCGCCGCCGGCGACCGGTTCATCCGCGAGGGCCGCTGGGCAGCGCGGGGGGAGGCCGAGCCGATGGGCTGGGACGTGACCGGTCGCACGATCGGTATCGTCGGCCTCGGCGCGATCGGCCACGCCGTCGCGCGTCGTGCGCCGGCGTTCGGCCTCCGCGTCGTCGGCTGGAACCGCACGCCGCGGCCGGTGGCCGGCGTCGAGCTTCTGCCGCTCGCAGGTCTGCTCGCCGTCGCGGCGATCCTCACGCTCCACGTCGCGCTGACGCCCGACACGCGCGGCCTGATCGGCGCGCGTGAGCTGAGTCTCCTGCCACGCGGCGCGATCCTCGTCAACGCCGCGCGCGGTGCCGTCGTCGACACCGAGGCGATGATCGCGGCGCTCGCCGAGGGCCAGCTCTGGGGTGCTGGCCTCGACGTCTTCGACGCCGAGCCGGCGGTCGATGCCCGGCTCCTCGCGCATCCGCGCGTTGTCGTGACACCGCACAACGCCGACATCCAGCCCGGGGCCGAGGCGGCGCTCACGAACGGCGTGGTGGAGGGGCTGGAACGGGTCTTCGGGCCGGCGTAGTACCCTCCGTCGTGATGGCGGTCTTCGAGTACGCGCCCGCGCCGGAGTCGGTCCGCCCGCAGATCAAGGCGCGGTATGACCTGTTCATCGGCGGTGCGTGGAAGCGGTCGAAGGGCGGCAAGCGCGTCGCGACGATCAACCCGGCGACCGAGGAGCCGATCGCCGACGTGACCGAGGCGACCGCGGCCGACGTCGATGCGGCGGTCAAGGCGGCCGTCGCGGCGTTTCCGGCCTGGGCGGCGCTGCCCGGCGGCGAGCGCGGCAAGTACCTGTACCGCATCGCGCGGCTCCTCCAGGAGAAGAGCCGTGAGCTCGCGGTCGCCGAGACGATGGACGGCGGCAAGCCGATCCGCGAGTCGCGCGACGTCGACCTGCCGCTCGTCGCCGCGCACTTCTTCCACCACGCCGGCTGGGCGGACAAGCTCGCCTACGCGTTTCCGGGCGCCGATCCGCGCCCGCTTGGTGCCTGCGGCGCCGTCGTGCCGTGGAACTTCCCGCTGCTGATGGCGGCGTGGAAGATCGCACCGGCACTCGCCTGCGGCAACACGGTCGTCCTGAAGCCGGCCGAGACGACGCCGCTGACCGCGCTGCTCCTGGCCGAGATTCTGGAGGAGGCGGAACTGCCGCCCGGCGTCGTCAACGTCGTCACCGGCGGGCCCGCGGTCGGCGAGGCGCTCGTCCGCCACCCGGCTCTCGCGAAGGTCGCGTTCACCGGCTCGACGGCGGTCGGCAAGCAGATCGCCGCGCACCTCGCCGGGACGGGGCGACGGCTGACGCTCGAACTCGGCGGCAAGGCGGCGAATATCGTCTTCGCCGACGCCGCGCTCGACCAGGCGGTGGAGGGGATCGTCAACGGCATCTACTTCAACCAGGGGCACGTCTGCTGCGCCGGCTCGCGCCTGCTCGTCGAGGAGTCCGTCGCCGAGACCGTGATCCGCAAGCTCGACCGGCGGGTGCGGCTGCTCCGCGTCGGCGATCCGCTGGACAAGAACACCGACGTCGGCGCGATCAACTCGGCGGCGCAGCTCGCGCGGGTGCGAACGCTCGTCGAGGCTGGCACCGCGGAGGGCGCCGCCTTCCACCAGCCGCCGTGCGACCTGCCCGAGCGCGGCTTCTGGTTCGCGCCGTCGTACTTCACCAACGTCGCCCCGGCACACCGGATCGCGCGTGAGGAGATCTTCGGGCCGGTGCTCAGCATCCTCACGTTCCGGACGCCCGACGAGGCCGTCGAGCTCGCGAACAACACGCGCTACGGACTGTCGGCCGGCGTCTGGACGGACAAGGGCGCGAAGGCCTTCCGCCTCGCCCAGAAGCTCCGCGCCGGC
>VFJZ01000006.1 GCA_009885805.1 Actinomycetota bacterium | reverse complement strand
TCCTGATGTTCCCGCAGTGTTCCCGCGGACCCCGAACTCCCCGAAGGGAGAGTGAACGGAAAGTGGCTATTTACAGGCCTATTCGCAGAAGCCCTCTGGCGGACTCGAACCGCCGACCCCCTCCTTACCATGGAGGTGCTCTACCAACTGAGCTAAGAGGGCGAACTCCCTCGATGTCTCCGGCTCGACCACTGGCCGGAGTCAGGAGGGCCCTCTGAGTCTAGCGAAGCTCCGTCTGCAGATCTCCGTCGCCGATCCGCCCGGTGAACGGCTCCCCGCCTGCCCATCTGCGCCCTCTGGGCCTGATCGCCCGGCGGCTTCGCTTGCAGCGGCGCCGCGCCTCGGCGATGATCACGCCGTGGAGTCGATACTCGAAGCAATCGGCGACACTCCGGTCGTCAGGCTTCGCCGCTGCGCGCCGCCGAACGGCGCCGAGCTCTGGCTGAAGCTCGAGTACCGCAATCCGACCGGGTCGATGAAGGACCGGATGGCGCGCGCGATGATCGAGGGCGCGGAGCGCGACGGGCTGCTGTCGGTCGGCGACACCGTCGTCGAGTACACCGGCGGCAGCACCGGCCCGGCGCTGGCCCTCGTCTGCAGCGCGAAGGGGTACCGGGCGCTGATCGTGATGGCCGACTGCTTCACCGAGGAGCGCTTCCAGCTGATGCGCGCGCTCGGCGCCGAGGTCGACGTCGTCCCGGCGGTCGAGGGGCGACCGAAGGTGACCGCGCAGGACATCCGCAACATGGTCACCCGCGCCGCCGAACTCGCGCAGCGGCCCCGGCACTACGCCACCGACCAGTTCAACAACCCGTACATCATCCCCGACCACCGCGACCGGCTCGGGCGTGAGATCTGGGAGCAGAGCGACGGCCGCGTGACGGCGTTCTGCCACGGCATGGGCACCGCCAGCTCGCTGATGGGCGTGTCGGACGCCCTGAAGCCCCGCGGCGTCTACATCCAGGCCCACGAACCCGCATCGTCGGCCGCGATCAGCGGCGGCGCCGCCGGCCCGTTCCTGATCCAGGGCTGGACGGGGTTCGTGATGCCGCACTGGGATCCGGCGAAGGTCGACCATGTCGAGCCGATCGAGGATGCCGCCGCCATCGAGATGACCGCCCGGCTCGCCCGCGAGGAAGGCATCTTCGCCGGGATCTCGACCGGCGCGAACGTCGTCGGCGCGCACCGCCTCGCCGAGCGTCTCGGCCCGGACGCCGTGATCGTCACGCTCGCCGTCGACTCCGGCTTCAAATACCTCAGCGTCGCCCCCTTCGGCGCCTGACGGACGTCGACCACGGAATGGCATTCCCGATCGCCGTGAGCTACCCGCGGCAGAGGCCGGGTACCGTCTTGTCGAGCCACCCCATGGAGGCCCAGTAACTGGGCGCGCCGCCGCGCACCGCCGTGCCTGCCACGAACGTGTACCCGGTCGTCGGCGTCCCCGCCAGCCACTGGCCGAGCACCGGCAGGTCCGGCAACACGCCGCCGCGCACGACGCCGGCGAAGCCGCCATACACCGTCGTCAGTGCCGCACTGATACGGCGAAACGGGATCACGCACGTCGTCGCGGACGTGGAGAAGGCACCGTCGCGGCCGAGCAGCGGCTGGGTGGTGGCGAGCGACGCGATCACGGCCTCCTCACCATCGCCCACCCTCCGCACCGGCGAGAAGATGACGTCGGCCATGCCGGCGGCGGGGGCGAGAGCGTTCAACTGGTCGGCAAGCGCGACTGCGCTGGAGGAGATCAGGTCGACCTGCTCGGTGGCGGCATACGTCTGCAGCCTTTGCCTGAGCAACGTCAGGCTGCCGAGACTGGCGCCCGGCCGTGCGTTCACCACGACCGTCGCCTCGTCTCGCACGTCGTCCAGATTCTTCGTCCGCAAGGCCCCGCCGTCGGCCTCGGCCCAGGCCTGGATCGTCACGATTCCCGGCACCATCCCCGTGCGCAGGGTGAGTCGCGCCTCGCCCTTGGCGTCGATCGTGACCGCCTTCGGGATCGACGCGCCCAGCACGCCCGGATCCGCGGTGGGCCAGAAACAAGCACCCGCAGTACAGATCACTGCAGGCACCTTCAAGGTCTCGGCCGGCGTCGATCCCGTCGACCAGACGTCCACCTTCTTGCCCGGCAGGGGCTCGCCGTCCCGGACCACGCTGACCAGGAGCTCGACCGTGGCCTCACCCGACGCGTCGACCGCGCCCGGCGTGACCCGGAGCGTCACCTTCATGCTCTTCTCGAGCATGAAGGTCGCGGTCGTCTTCGAGTCCTTCTTCACGACCACCTTCTTCGGCGCGGCGCGAACCGATCGGCCGGCCAGCACGGCAAGGCCGTACGGCAGGGAGATCCAGTCGCGCCAGATCTCAAGCTCGCGCTCGACGATCGACCGCGCGAGTCGTCGCTGCCGGCACTGCGCGAGGAGCTCTCCGACCTGGAAGCCGAAGCCGCGGTCGCGACGGCAAAGCCCCGGTCGACGGCGGCCGCGCCCGTGCGACAGCAGCGCCGTCTTCCCGGCCCCCGGCTCCCCGCGGAGCACCAGCACGGCGCCGCCCGCGCACGCAGCCGCGAGCGCGGCGGCGATCGCCGTCAGCTCCGGCTGCCTGCCGACGAGCGCCAACACACCATCATCCGTCGGTCCTCACCGAGGTGCAACCACAGTGGACCGGCGGCCACCCGCGTTATGGTCCACTTCCGTCCGTGAGCCTGCGGATCGGGATCGTCGCCGACGACTTCACCAGCGCCATGGATGGCGCCGGACCCTTCGTCGCGTACGGCGCCGCGGAACGCGCAGTCGCGATCGTGGGCGGCCGCGACGGAGTGCCGCATGTCGACCTCGTCGCGATCGACACCGACACCCGCAGCCGGCGCGCCGCCGAGGCGGCCGGCCTCGTCCGCGCCGCCATCCTCCAGGTGCGGGACGCGCCGCTGCTCGTGAAGACGGTCGACTCGACCCTGCGCGGCCACCTCGCGCTCGAGATCGAAGCGGCGCTCGCTGCCTCCGGGCGCCGCCGCGTCATCTTCGCGCCTGCCTTCCCCGCGGCAGGGCGGACGACGCGCGGCGGCGTGCAGCTCCTCGACGGCGGCGATCTCGCCCGCAGCTCGTTCGCCCGCGACGCCCGACATGCGGTGACGACCGGAGCGATCGCCCAGCTGCTCGCGCCACTGCCAGCGGATCGCGTCGAGATCTGCGACGCCACCACCGACGCCGATCTTGACGCGATCGTGGCGGCGGCCGCCGGCGACACAGCGGACGTGCTCTGGGTCGGCTCGCCCGGCCTCGCCCACGCCCTCGCCCGCCGGCACGCGCGCGCCGACGCCACGGCACGGCCGCCACTGCCACCGGCGCGGCGGATCGCCGTCATCGTCGGCTCGTTGCACCCCGTGAACCGCGACCAGCTCGAGCGGCTGATGAGTGTCCACGACGGGTCGGTCGCCGTCGTCACCGCCCCGCCGGTCGGCGCGCGTGCGGTGACACCGGCGGCAGCGGCCGCGGTCGCAGCCGATCTCGCTCGGCAGGCGCGCGCGCTGCTCGCCGCCGGCTACGACGGGCTGATCGTCACCGGCGGCGAGACGGTACGTGCCGTCGTCGCCGGACTCGACGACGCCTCGGTCGAGGTCGTGGACGAGCCGCAGCCGGGCATCGTCCGCGGCCGCATCGCCGGCGGGACCGCGACGCTCGTGACCAAGGCCGGCGGCTTCGGTGACGCCGACACCCTCGTCGAACTCCACGCCCACCTGACGAGTCTGCGCGGATGACGCCGCTCGCCCTGACGATGGGCGACCCAGCCGGGATCGGGCCCGAGATCTGCGTCAAGGCGCTCGCGGCCGACGGCCGCTCGGCCGACGTGGTCGTGGTCGGCGCCGCCGGCGCACTCCGACGCGAGATCGCGAGCCTCGGCCTGGACGTCAGCCTCCACGCCATCTCCCACATCAGCGATCGGCGCGGCGAACCGGGCGTGATCGACGTCCTCGGGACCACGGAACGCGGCGAGGTCGAGGTCGGGCAGGTCAGCGCCGCCGCCGGCCGCGCCGCGTTCTCGTACATCGAACGGGCTGTCGCCCTGATCACGGCGGGGGATCTGCGGGCGCTCGTCACCGCGCCGATCAACAAGGAGGCGCTGCACCTCGCCGGCATCCCCTACCCCGGCCACACGGAGATGTTGGCGGCCCTCGCCGGCATCGAGCACGTGACGATGATGCTCTACAACCCGGAGCTGCGCGTGGTGCTCGTCAGCGCCCACGTCTCGCTGCGTGACGCGGTTGCCGGGCTCGACCTGGCGGGCGAGCTGCGCGCGATCCGCGCCGCCGCCGGCGCCGGGACGGCGTTCGGACTCCCCCGGCCTCGCATCGGGGTCGCCGGGCTCAATCCGCACGCGAGCGAAGGTGGCCTGTTCGGTGACGAGGAGGCGGCGATCATCGCGCCCGCGATCGAGGCGGCGCGGCGCGAGGGCCACGACGTCACCGGCCCCTGGCCGGGCGACACCGTCTTCATGCGCGCCCGCGAGGGCGAGTTCGACCTCGTCGTCGCGCAGTACCACGACCAGGGCCTGATCCCGATCAAGTACCTCGGCCTCGACAGCGGCGTCAACGTCACCCTCGGCCTGCCGTTCGTGCGCACGAGCGTCGACCACGGCACGGCGTTCGCGATCGCCGGGCAGGGGATCGCCTCGGCCGCCAGCCTCGTGGTCGCGATCGACGCCGCCGACCGGATGAGCCGCTGAGCCGCTACTCGATGTCGTTTCGCCGCGCCCACAGCGCGGCACCCTCGGCGTGCGTGACGCCGAGCCGTCGATAGAGGCCCTCCAGTTCCACCGCGACGCCGCCGGCGGTCGGCGCCTTCCCGCCGAGCACGAGTCGCAACAGCTGCAGATCGCGCTCCGAGAGGGCGTCGCTACGGCGATTGCTCAGCTCCTCCGCGGCGGCGCCGGGATCGGCGTCGCCGCGGTAGGCGACGCGGATCGCCTCGATCAGCTCGCGCGGCCTCGCATCCTTCAGGACGTAGCCGACGGCGCCGGCCTCGATCGCCTGGGAGATGTGGTCGACGTCGGAGAGGGCGGTGAGGACGACGACGCGCGCGTCCGGGCGGGCGGCGAGGACCTGCCGCGTCCCGACGACGCCATCGGTGCCGGGCATCCGCAGGTCCATCAGCACGACGTCAGGCGCCGTGACCGCCGCCATCCGGCCCGCCCCGTCACCGTCCGTCGCCGTTCCGACCACCTCGATGTCGTCGTAGCCGGCGAGTAACTCGCGCAGGCTGGCGCGCAGGACGGCGTGATCGTCGACGCAGAGGACACGGATCATGCCGTCGGCACCCCGAGTGTGACCCGCGTCCCGCCGCCCTCGCGCTCGGCGACGACCAGCTCACCACCGGCGCGCTGAGCGAGATCCGTCAGCAGCGCCAGCCCGATGTGGCCGCTCGGTCTGACCTCGGAGCCGTCGTCCGGCGGCAGGCCGCGACCATCGTCGTCGATCGTCAGCCGGACGCCGCCGACGTCGCCGCGCACCTCGACCCGGGCCGTGCTCGCCTCGGCGTGACGGGCCACGTTGCGCAGCGCTTCGCGCGCCGTCACGAACAGCAGCCGCTCGGTGGCTGGCGCGAGCCGTAGGCGCGGCTCGACGTCGAGCTCCGACGTCACGCCCTGCGCCCGTAGCGGCGACAGGAGGTCCTTCAGCGCCGCCTCCAGTCCAACGGTGTGGAGGTTCGGCGGGTAGATGTCGACGAGGAGCGATCGCATCTGCCGGACCGCGCGTCGCGACGACGCGGCCGCCTCCTCCAGGATCTCGGCCGCCGCGGTCGCGCCGCCGCCGCTGGCCCGGTCGGCCGCCGCCGCGAGCGAGAACGAGAGGCCGGCGAGGTCCTGGACGACACCGTCATGTAGATCCGTCGCGATCCGGCGACGCTCCGTGTCGGAGGCGTCGATCGCCCGCAGCAGGAGCTCCTCACGCTCCTCCTGACCCTGTCGGAGCCGGCGCACCAGCGATCGCGCCATCGGCAGCTGCAGCAGCCAGAGCAGCACCAGGCCGACGAGGGCGACGACGCCGAAGCGGAGGTAGGAGTCCCGTGCCGCGGCCGTGACCGACGAGTACCGCTGGTAGATCTCGAACCGGAGCATCTGGCCGCCGGGAGTCCGCACCGGCGTGTACACCTCGAGCAGCTTGCCGACGCCGCGCTCGAAGCGGTTCTCGGGCGCGGCGAGGTCCGCCACCTCGGCCTCGACGGTCCCGTCGCGGACCGCAGCGGCCTCGCTCGCGGAGGGCGGCACGACCAGGCCGATCAGGCGCGGCTCGTCCGAGTACACGATTCGCCCGTCGTCGGTCCAGAGCTTGACGCGCACGATCGACGCGCCGAGCAACCGGTCGCGAACGATGGCGTCGAGCCGCTGCAGGTCCCTCGTGTCGCCCGCTACCAACTCGTCGGTCAGGTACGGCTCGATCGCGCCGCGCGCGGCGAGCTGGGCGAACTCGCGAGCACTCGCGAGCGCCTGGTCGCGGGCGATCGTATCGAGCGCGAACATGCCCGCTCCGACGAGCACGACCAGGACCGCCAGTCCCGAAATCGCGAACTGGATGACGGCGTGCTGTGAACGGCGTCGCTGAGCCTCGGTCACACCTCACCGCTATCGAGTCGTCGCCCCCGCGCGATCAGCCCGCGCAGATCGGCCAGCGCGCGTTCGCGATCCGCCCCGCCCTCGAGCGCCTCGAGGAGACGCGCGGCGTCCTCCAGCAGACGGACGACCGCGGTCTCGCCGCCGCCGACGTGGGCAAGTGCGAGCGCGCCGGCCAACGCGAGCTCGGCGACCTCGGCGGGGTCGCCGCCGGGGCCGAGGTGCAGTTCGAGGGAGGATCGAGCCCCGCGCGACGGACGCGTCGGCGTGCCGGCCCTCGTCCCGGCGGGCAGCAGGTTCTCGACCGGCTCCTGCCGCAAGATCGCCGTCTCCAGCGCCTTCGTCTCGGCGGTCGGCTCGAGGCCGATCTCCTTCGCCAGGACGCCGCGACACCTGCGGTACGCGTCGAGCGCCTCACCCTGCCGGCCCATCGCGTACCGGGCCACCATCGTCAGCCGGACGGCGCGCTCGTCGAGTGCCTCCGTCGCCATCCCGAGTTCGGCGTGGAGGGCGGCGGCGCCGAAGTCTCGCTCGGCGAGGAGCAGTTCGGCGAGATCGAGACGCGCGCGCATCGTCTCGCGACGATACCGCTCCCGCGGGACCTCCGCCCACTCCGACCAGGGCTCGTCCTCGAGCACCTCGCCACGCGCGATCGCCAGTGCGCTCTCGAGCGTCGCTGCGAGGGCCGGGCTGGCATGTCGCGTCGCGAGGGTCCGATCGAACACGTCGAGGTCGATCTCACAGAGCGACGGTTCGATCCGGTACGCGTCGCGTTCCGTCACGACGAGCCGGTGGCCGATCCGGTCGCGTCCGAACGCCGCCCGGATGTTCGAGACGTACGTCTCCAGCGTCGCGGTCACATTGCGCGGCAGTGACTCGCCCCACACCCAGTTCGCGAGACGGTCCTTGGACACCGTCCGGCCGCGCTCGAGAAGCAGGATCTCGAGTATCTGCTTGGGCTTGATGCCGCCGAACTCGCGCGGCCCGAGCACCACATCGCCGACCGTGATGCTCAGCGGTCCGAACAGGCGAACGTGCGCGAACGCGATGTCACCGGCCGATGTCCGCGCCGACGTGCCCTGGCTTTCGAGCATCGGTCGACCCGATCAGGGTGTCGCGTCAGCGTCGGGGTGACCATGGGAGGTCTCGCTCGCCGCGCCGAGGGAAAGGTCGATCGGGGCGTTTATACCCGTCATCGAGAAACGCAGACCCGTCGCCTGCTCGGGGACCTGGAACACGAGCGTTCCCGACGCACTCATCCCGGGGGGGACTTCAAGCTCCTGGGGGACGGCGTGCAGTGGCGTGACGGGCCCGTCCAGCCCGGCGCCAGTCACCGTGAACGCATCCCGGGAGAGCACCATGCCACCGCCGAGACCGTCGGCGGCCAGCGTCACGCCGAGGATGAAGCGACGCATTCCCGGGGGAGCGGCGTCGGGCATCGGCATCTCGGGCATGCGGGTCAGCGTCGAGGTGTTGACGGTGTCGATCCGGACCTGACCACCGGCCGCCGGCTGCCACGTACCCGGCCCGGCCGCCGCCGCGACGGCGTGCTCGGAATGCTGGCCTCGCAGCCAGCCGAAGCCATACGCACCGGTGCCGACAGCGGCGAGCGCCGCCAGGACGAGCAGGACGACGACCAGTCGTCGCAGGGCGACGCTGCCGGGGCGCGCGGTGGGTGTCTCGACGGCCTGCACGAATGATCCTCCCCTTCATAGTGCCATCGTTTCGCTAGCGGCGTAACCACGAAATCTCAGGAAATCGGCGTCAACCGACGATCCCCCCGGGGTTGCGCTGAGGGTCGAGATCCGGCAGGGTCATCGCGACGTCTCCACTGACCAGATCCACGCGGACAATCTTCGCGGTCGCCGACCGCCGGCCGTTGCCTGCCCGCGCCACCGTCGAGCAGGCGATCGGCAGCGATCCGCCCGCCGACCCGCTCGGAGGCGCGGAACGGATCGAGCACGCCCTGCACCACTGGCCAACCGCCGCTGCGGCGGCGGGTGCCGTGCTCGACGGGGTCGCACGCCACGCCCGGGCGCTGGCGACCGCTCATGACGGCGACGTCGCTCACGTCCATCACGCACGACTGATCGCGGCTCTCGTCCTCGGCGATCACAACGGCGTCGGTGATGCCCTCGGCGGGCTCGATCGGAGCCTGGCCGCGTCGAGTTGGCCGGACGGCGGCCACCGCGTGGACGGGATCCCGGAGCACCGCGCGGCCGTGCGCCGCTGGCTCGGCACCGTCGAGAACGCCCGGCGCTTCGACCTCGTTCTGCCGGTCCGCTTCTCCGAGCGTGTCGATGCCGCCTGCAGTTTCCTGTTGCACGTCCTGGCGCCCGACCCGCGGACGGGGCTCCTGGACGGCCACGAGGACCTGGCGCTGGCGGCGGCGGTGCTCGACCGGCCCGACCTCCGTTTCGGCGCCACCGCCGGCCGCGACGGCGCCGCCCCGGGGACGCGCAACGTGTCGTTTCCCTACGTCGGCGCCCATGTCCAGCGGACCGGGTGGGGAGGCGGTGAGCGTCGCTTCGCGGACGAGAGTCGCCTGCTCCTCGACGCGTCGACGCTGGGCGCGTCGGTCTCGACGCGGGCCGGCGAGATGCTCCTGATGCCGGCAGCGCCGGCCGGAGACGGGGCACTGGTCGAGCGGACGTCGCGCTGGACGGTCGACGTGATCGCCGCTGCCGCTGGCGGCCGGCGCCGCGAGGTCGGGCTCCTGCGTGACGCACGATTCGTCGTCGTCGACCACGGAACCGGCGCCGACGACGTCCGGCTGCTCGTTCCGGGCGCCGCGGCGGCGATCGCACCGATGCGTGACACATGGCTCGTCCGTGCCGACGCCGCCGATATCGTTGTCGCCGGCAGCGGCCGCCCGGTCGTGACAGGAGGGGCCGACGGCGCGACGGTCGACCTCCCCCGCTCGGGTCGGGACGCCATCACGATTCTGATCAGGTCGGCGGGATCCGGCGTGCCGCACGGCGCACCCGCAACCCTCGGGATCAGGACCGCCGTGCCGACGACCTTCGACGCGACGATCGACGGCCGGGTCGTCTCGTGGCGGCTGCCACGCTGACGCCTGCCGGTCAGGCGACCCGTACTCGGCGCGAGCCAAGCGCACCGGCCCGCACGAGGAGCAGGCAGATCAGTGCCGCCGCCGCGAGATTCGATCCGGCCGCCACGGCGTACGACGCCTGCGCGCCGATCGCCCCGACGAAGATGCCGGCGAGCAGCAGCGACGCGGTGAACGCCGTGCCGCCGATCGCCTCGGCGGCGGCGAACACCCGGCCGCGCATGGCATCCGGCGTCCGCCGCTGAATCACGCCCTGCCGCGCGACCTCGATCAGCCCCATCCCGAATCCCCCCGCGGCGTTGAAGGCGAGGATGACGACGAACACCCCCGTGACCCAGATCAGGCCGAGCCCGAGCGCCATCACCGCGAGTCCCGCGACGACGAGCCGCACCTCGTGGCGCTCGCTCGCCAGTCGCCCCGCTAGCCAGGAGCCGACGAGCATCCCGAAGCCCCAGGCGAAGATCAGCGCGGCGTAGCCGATGGAGCCGGCGTCGAAGGCCTGCGCCAGCGGCGCGTCCGCAACGATCGCGAACCCGACGCCGGCGAAGCCGACGAACTCGGCGAGCACGATCGCCACCAGCACAGGCTCGCCGAACAGGAAGCGCAGACCGGCGCGGATGCCGCGGTCATCGGCCACCGTCGTAGCGGCCGCTTTCTCCTGGAATGACGCGTCGATCGACCAGACGAGCGCAGCAGCAGCGATGCAGATCAGCGAGGCGCCGACGGCGACGCCCTCGATGCCGATCGGCGCGAGCAGCGCGCCGCCGAGCGCCGGTCCGGCGACGAGCGACAGTCCGAAGGCACGGGCGATCGCGCTGTTGGCCCAAGTCAGGTCGTCGGCCCCGATCATGTTCGGCACGGCCGCCCGCGTCGCCGGTAGGACCGGCGCGGCCACGACCGAGGCAACGGCCGCCACCGCGATCAGCGCCACCGGCGTCGAGACGAGGGCGAGCGCCGCGAAGGACCCTGCGGCCGCGAGTTCGGACACGACGATCAGGCGCCTGCGGTCGAAGCGGTCGACGACGACGCCGGCGAGCGGCGTCAGCACTCCAAGCGACGCGAAGGTGAGAACGAAGAAGACGCCGGTCCAGAGCGTCGAGCCCGTGGTGTCGTACAGGACGTAGGCGATCGCGGTGTTGACGGCCGTCTGACCGCTCGCGGCGAGCATCCGCGCGATCGCGAGCCGCCAGACGGCGGTGCGCGGGGTCAACGTGGGGCCCGGGCGACCCGGTACGCGCAGACGTGCTGGCCGCCGAGCATGTGCGCAGTGCGCTCGATCGTGGCGTCGGGCATCGCGTCGCGGAGGAAGTCGATCTCCGACACGCAGGGAATGTCCGTCATCTGGGCGACCCCGAGGATCGCGCAGTTGTGCTCCTGCACGTGATACGAGCCATCATCCAGCCGCTCGAAGGAGGCGAGGTAGCCCTCCTCGTCGAGGATCGCCGCCAGCTCGCGAACGCGATCGTCAAACTCCAACCCGTCGAGCCTGAGCAGCGCCCGGCCGACGCGGGCCTGGCGGCGCCGTTCGAAGACACGGGCGAGCAGCGCCGGATCCTCGTCGCCGACGAACTGGAGTAGCTCCGTGGCGAGCACGTCGTAAGACTTCGGGAAGTGCCCCTCCGCCGCATCCGTGAGGTGGTAGACGTGCTTCGGGCGGCCCGGCGCGCCCTTCAGCTCGCGGTGCCCGACGAGGCCTGAGCCCTGGAGCGCCGCGAGGTGCTGGCGTGCTGCCGACACGGTGACACCGAGCGCGTCGGCGAGCTCCTCGGCGCGCGCCTCACCGCGGCGCTTGAGGACGTCGAGCAGCTGGTGGCGGGTTCCGGGGGGCGCGTCGAGCACGGACGCAGTTTACCCAGCCCGGGCTGTGCGAACACCACCTTGACGCCGCGATACATGCGATGTACGTTATATAATGAATGCCGTATCAAGCAACGTTCGAGGCGCTGGCCGACCCGCAACGCCGGACGATGGTGGAGCGCCTACGGGGCGGACCGCTCCCGGCAGGGAAACTCGGCGAGGGCCTGCCGATCTCGCAGCCTGCCGCGTCGCGACACCTCCGCGTGCTCCGTGAGAGCGGGCTCGTCAGCGAGCGGCGCGAGGGCAGGCGGCGCATCTACTCGCTGGAGCAGCCAGCGCTGGCCGACCTGCGCTGCTGGGTCAACGCCCTGTGGGACACCGGTCTGACCGCCTTTCGTGTGGCGGCCGAGTCGAGCTACGACGAAGGGAGCCGTACATGAGACCCGACCTGGCCCTGGCGCCGGTAGAACGTACGGTCGACCTCCGGTGCAGCGCCGAACATGCCTTCGAGGTGTTCACGTCGCGCATCGGGACGTGGTGGCCGCTCGAGACGCACGCCGTCGCCCACTACGAGTTCCCCGGCAGGGTCGCGATCGATTGCCGGCTGGAGCCACGTGAGGGAGGACGCTTCTACGAGGTGCAGGACGACGGCTCCGAGTGCGACTGGGGGCGGATCGTACGCTGGGATCCACCGCGTCACGTCGCGATCGACTGGAACCCGTCGACGGAACGCCGTCCGTACACGCGCATCGCCGTGACGTTCACGCCGGCCGGCCCCGTCAACTGCACCGTCGAGGTCGTCCACTCCGGCTGGGACGCCCTGCTGGAAGGCGCTGAAGCGCGCGCGGCCTACGAGGGCGGCTGGAGCGGCGTGCTGCCACAGTTCGTCGCCGTCGCCGAGGCGTAGCCAGCGTGTCGCAATCGTGCCGCACACCTTCGCGACAGTCGCGTGTCGCAAAGGTGTGCGGCACCATTGCGACACACCATTGCGACACCGATGCCCGGCGCTGATTACACCCTCCGCTGCCCGTCCTGCGAGCGCCTCCACGAGGTGCGCGTCGGCTTCAGCCTCTCCTACGCGTACGAGCAGATGGTCTGCCACCGCTGCGAGGAGCTGCAGTCCGAACCGGTCGAGGAGGAGATCGTCCCCGGCCCGTGCCCGACCTGCGGCCTCCAGCTCGAGCGCTGGCGCGGACGCGTCTGGTTCGAGGCCGGCGAGGCGCGCCTCGAGGGGCCCTGCCCCGGCTGCTTCGCGACGATCACAGAGGTGGACGCCGACGAGCGGCGGCCGTGGGACTGATCGAGCCAGTCGATGGGAGCGGTTGGATTCGAACCAACGTAGGCGATGCCAACGGGTTTACAGCCCGTCCCCTTTAGCCACTCGGGCACGCTCCCTCCGGCGCGAGTGTACCGAACCGGATCGGATCAGAGGTCGGGCATCGCGTCGCGCAGGCCCTGCGCTACCGGCAGCGTCTGCAGGCGCCGGAGCGTGTTGTTCTCGATCTGGCGGACGCGCTCCCGCGTCACCCCGAAGTAGCGCCCGACCTCCTCCAGCGTCAGCGGCTTCGCGCCGTTCAGCCCATAGCGGAGCTCGAGAACACGGCGGTCGCGCTCGCACAACGAACCGAGCACGCGATGGATGTCGCTGTGCCGCAGCGCCATCGTCGTCGTCGTGAACGGACTCGGCGACAACTTGTCCTCGACGATCTCGCCGAGCTCCGAGTCGTCCTCGGACCCGATCGGTCGCTCGAGCGAGATCGGCTGCTGCGCCAGCCGGAGGATCTCCCGCACCTCCGATGCGCTACAGCGCAGCAGTGCCGCGACCTCCTCGGCTCTCGGCTCGCGGCCGAGCCGCTGCGTCAGGCTCCGCTCCGCATGCACCACGCGGTTCAGCTTCTCGACCATGTGGACGGGAATGCGGATCGTCCGCGCCTTGTCGGCGATCGCTCGCGTCACCGCCTGCCGGATCCACCACGTCGCGTACGTCGAGAACTTGAAGCCGCGACGGTAGTCGAACTTCTCGACGGCGCGGATCAGCCCGAGGGAACCCTCCTGGATCAGGTCGAGGAACGTCAGGCCGCGGCCGAGATACCCCTTCGCTATCGACACCACCAGGCGCAGGTTCGCCTCCGTCATCTGCCGCTTCGCGGCCGGATCGCCCCGCTCGATCCGCTTCGCGAGCGACACCTCCTGCGCCGCCGTCAGCAACGGCACGCGCCCGATCTCCCGCAGGAAGAGCCGCAGCGAGTCGAGGCTCGGCTCGATCGTCAGATCGATCTCGGGGGTTCGCGCCACCTCCGTCGGCGCCGTCGCGACATCTCCGTTCGCATCGGCGAGCGCGATCCCCGTCTCGAACAGGTACGTGTAGAAGTCCTCGACCTGCTCCTTCGTCAGCTCGATCTCGTCGAGCACGGCCGAGATCTCGTCGTAAAGGAGGACTCCCCGCTCGAGGCCGAGCTCGACCAGCGCGAGCACCTCGTCGACCTCGGGCAGCTGGATATCGACCGTCAGCACAGCCGTTCCCCCCCGCCCTCGCAGGCAAATCCCCTCACCGCGGCGGAATTATGGGGGGACTTCGTGCGGATCGCAACTCCCGCCGTCTCAGAAGCGAAGTGCGGTCACCACCTCCCCGACGATCTCGCCCCGACGGTTGACGACCGGCGGCGCAGCGTGCGCCAGGAGCGCGGCCTCGTCGAGCGGCAGGCCGAAGGCCTCGCGCAGCCCTGCGATCACGCCGCAGCCGAGGGCGCGCCAGGCACCGTCGATCACCTTCACGGCGAGTCCACGGCCATCGGCCAGGCCGACGCCGAGCAGGGCCTCGGCACCGATCTTCGCGACCAACCCCGGTACCGCGCGCATCAGGTCCGTGTCGAGACCGCCGTCGCCCTGGACCAGCTCCGGATGTGCCCGCATCGCCGCCGCGCAGCGTCCGAGCGCGCCGTCGGCGGCGGCGAGACGTCCGAACATGACCGCGGTCGTGCCGAGCGTGAGGCGGTACGCGCGCATGCCGCAGCCGTCGATCGCCTCGCCCGGAACGACCCCGGCGGCACGCCCGACCGACGCCCGCATCGCCGCCTGGAGCGGATGCGCCGGGTCGAGGTAGCCGACCAGCGGCCAGCCCTCGTGTGCGCAGAGCGCGAGCCCGAGCGCGTGGTTGCCGGAGCACTCGTGGCGGATCGGATCGCCGCGACCGTCGTCGCCCGCGTCGAGGCGGTCCACGGAAACACCGGCGGCGGCGAGGATCTCCGTCACGCGGGCCGCCGGCGCCGGCGAGCCGTCGTGCGAGGCGCAGGCCACGGCCAGGTGCCGGTCGTCGAGTCCGAGCCGGTCGAGGACGCCCGCGACGACCGCCGGCTCGGCCTGGAACGGCTTCGCCGCCGAGCGCAGGAACACCTCCAGCGCACTGTCGCCGGCACCGTCCGTGGCTGCGATGGCGACGCGATGCACGCAGTCGACGAGACCACCGCGCAGCACTGTCACCTCGCACGCTGGCATCGGCCGGGAGAGTACCCTTGCGCCATGCCGGAGCTACCCGAGCTCGAGGCGCTGGCGGCGACCCTCGCCGGGCCGCTCCGCGCGGCACCGATCGACGGCGCGCCGCGCACGCACTTCGCCGTCCAGAAGACGGCCGTCCCGCCGCTCGCCGCACTCGACGGGCGGACGATCGACCGCGTCTGGCGGCGCGGCAAGTTCCTGCTGTTCGGCGCCGGCGACCTCACCCTGGCGGTCCACCTGATGACGATGGGCCGGATCGGCTGGCACGCACCGGGCGGGAAGCGTCCGAAGGCACCGGCGCTCGAAGTGCGGCTTGCCGACGGCGCCGCTCTCCTCGGCACGGAGGGCGGTACGCGGAAGAGCATGCGGATCGGGCTGTACGACGAGACCGGTCTCGCCGAACTGCTCCGTCACCTCGGCCCCGAGCCGCTCGACCCGGACTTCGACGTTGCCGCGTTCGACGCCGTGCTCGACCGCGCACCGCGCCAGCTGAACAGTCTGCTGCGCGATGGGCGCTCGATCGCCGGCATCGGGCGGGCCTTCGCCGACGAGATCCTCCACGAGGCGTGCCTCCCGCCGTTCGCGATCTCGACGCGGCTACCGGCGCCGGAGCGCACCCGACTCCTCGCTGCAATCGGCACCATTCTCCGGCGCGGCATCGCCGAGTGCGTGGAACGCCAGGGACCGGTGCTGCCGCAGCGCAACGACGGGCGGCTCCTGCGGATCCATGGCCACGACGGCGAGCCGTGCCCGCGCTGTGCGGAGACCCTCCGCTTCGTCGACTTCGAGTCGAACCGGATCGTCTACTGCGCCCGCTGCCAGACCGGCGGGCGCGTCCTCGCCGACCGTCGCCTGTCGCGCCTGCTCAGGTGAACGAGACGAGGACCTCGCGGTCCTCGACACGCAGGGACGCGCCCATGTCCGCGAGGACGATGCGCGCCGCCTCGACCGGGACATCGCGACCGAACGCCTGCAGCCCGGGCAGGAGTTCGTCCGCGAACGGCCCGATCCGGACGGCCGTGCCGGCCGGGGCGATCGTCGCCTCGACCAGTCCGGGAGCGAGCCGGAGCGCGGCCTCCGCGACCAGGGCGAGCGCGCGTGACGCTCGCTCCGGATCGGTCGTGACGCCGCCGTCCGCCCCCCCGACCAGGACGACGTGACGGCCGTCGGCCCGCTCCGGGATCGCCGCGACGGCTGCCGCGCAGAGAGCCGCGGTCGTCGTCGCCACCGCCTTCACCCGCGCCCGGCCCTCCGCGACGTGACCGATCTGCGAGACGTTCTCGATCATCCGATCCATGTCCGCCGCCGCGTCGATCATCAGCGACAGGAACCGCGCCTGACGATCGTCGAGACCGCCGGCCCGCTCGATCGTCTTGCCGAACCCGTAGATCGTCGCGAGCGGTGTTCGGAGGTCGTGGGCGATCGCGCTCATCAGGGCGCCAAGGCGCTCCACGGACGGTTCGCTCACAGCGCACCTCCCGCTGCCGCGCCGCGGCCGAAGCGACTCGTCCTCGCCTCGGTGCCGGCGCGCAGCCGTCCGATGTTCGCACGGTGCCGCGCGATGATCCCCACGGCCGCGACGGCGCCGAAGGCGACCACCGGCCACGGCTCGCCGGTTGCGATCGCGGCCACCGGATAGAGCGTGGCGGTCACCATCGACGCCAGCGAGACGTAGCGGAAGAGCCAGAGCACGACCACGAACAGCAGCGCGAGCCCGACCGCGTGCAGCGGCGTCAGGGCGAGGACGACACCGGCGCTGGTCGCAACGCCTTTGCCGCCACCGAACCGCAGCAGGACGGGGAACGTGTGACCGGCGACGGCCGCCGCACCGGCCACGACCGCGACGCCGGGCCCGGCGATGTCGAGGCCGACGAGCGTCGGCACGAGACCCTTCAGCAGGTCGCCGACCAGCACGGGCACGCCGACGCGGCGGCCGAGGACGCGCCAGACATTCGTCGCGCCGGTGTTCCCGGAGCCGTGCTCGCGGATATCGATGCCGCGCAGCCGCCCCGCCCAGTAGCCGAGC
Organism: Actinomycetota bacterium; assembly: GCA_009885805.1. Classification (GTDB taxonomy): domain Bacteria; phylum Actinomycetota; class Thermoleophilia; order Gaiellales; family F1-60-MAGs149; genus VFJZ01. The sequence goes on along the minus strand of VFJZ01000006.1, from coordinate 125,676 downwards.
GGGAGCGACCCGCCGACGTAGGCGGCGACGACCAGGATCGCGGCCGCGGCGCTCATGCCGTGCGCTCCTTCGACGCATCATCACACGGCATTCGCCACCGCACGCAAGGGCCTCCGCTGCGCTCCGGCCGTTGCGTGCTCACGCCGACCCCCTGGCTCCGCGCAGATGACCGCGCGCCGCCCAGAAGTACTGCACGGCGCTGACCACCGTCAGGGCGACGGCCGCATAGACCAGCACGTCGTTGACGGTGTGGTTGGAGGTGTTCAGCATCAGCGCCAGGATCGCAACCATCTGGACGAAGGTCTTCCACTTGCCGAGGCGAGCGGACGAGATCACCTCGCTCGACGCGGCGATCATGCGCAGACCGGAGACGGCGAACTCGCGAGCGACGATCACCATCGCCACCCACGCCGCCAGCCGCCCCATCTCGACAAGGGCGATCAGTACGCACGTGACGAGGAGCTTGTCGGCGAGCGGGTCGACGAAGGCGCCGAACGTCGTCGTCGAACCGCGCGAGCGGGCCAGGTAGCCGTCGAGGAAGTCGCTCAGCGCGGCGACCGCGAAGACGGCGGCCGCGAGCCGCACGGCATCCTCGCCGCCGGCCAGTAGCAGCACGACGCAGACGGGCACGAGCAGGATACGCGCCACGGAGATCCAGTTCGGCGCGGTCACGGCGCTAGCGTACGGCACCGTGGACTTACCTGGAGCCCGCATCCTCGTCACCGGTGGCGCGCACCGTCTCGGTGCAGAACTGGCGCTGGACCTGGCGCGCGCCGGCGCTGCGGTCTGCGTCACCCGCCATCGCCGGACGCCGGACGTCCGACTCGCTGCCGCCGGCATCACCGCGATCGCCGCCGACCTCGCCGTGCCGTCCGAGGCGGTCGGCGCCGTCGAGCGGGCAGCCGACGTCCTGGGCGGGCTGGACGGCGTCGTCCACGCGGCGTCCGGTGGCTTCCGGCCGGTCGCCCTCGACCTGCTGACGCCGGAGTTGTTCGAGGAAGCGATCGGGGCGACGCTACGGGGTGGGTTGTTCGTTGCGCAGGCAGCGTCGCGGCTCCTCACCGACGGCGGCGCGCTGGTGTTCATCGGCGACGTCGCCGGTGTCGCCGGCTGGCCGTCGTACCTGCCTCACTCCGCCGCCAAGGGCGGACTGGGCACGCTGGTTCGCGGCCTCGCGCGCGACCTCGCCCCGCGCATCCGCGTGTCGATCGTGCACCCGGGCGTCGTCCTCGAGCCCGAGGGCGCCGGAGCGCCCGTGCCGGTCGAGCGGATCCCGCTCGGGCGGGCGGGGACGCCAGACGACATCGCCGGGGCCGTCCGCTACCTGCTGACGGCGCCCTACGTCACGGGCGCGGCCCTGGTCGTCGACGGCGGCCGGTTGGTGGACTGACCACCCGCTGGCGGTCCATACTGAACAGGTGAGCGCCGACACGACCGACGGCGAACTGCTCGCCCGGATCGGCCGAGGCGACGAGGAGGCCTTCACGCTGCTCTGGCGGCGTCTCTCGGGTCCGGTGCTGGCGCTCGGCCGGCGCATGCTCGGCGACGACGCGGCGGCCGAGGACGTCGCCCAGGACACCTTCGCCACGATCTGGCGGGCCGCGGCGACGTTCGACCCCGAGCGCGGCGCGCCGCTCGCCTGGGTGTTCACGATCGCGCGCAATGCCGCGCGGGACACGGCGCGTCGCCGTCGGCTGACGGTGGTCGGCGAGCCGCCGGAACTCGCGGACGACGCAGACGGGCCGTCCGAGATCGTCGCGATCGAGTCGGAGCGGTTCCACGTCCACGCTGCCGTCGCGAGCCTCGCGCCGCGAGCCCGCGAGGTGATCGAGTTGGCCTACTACGGCGGCCTCACGCAGGTCGAGATCGCCGCGCGGATCGACGTCCCGCTGGGCACCGTCAAGACGCGAACGCGTAACGCGCTCGCCCTGCTCGCCCGTTCGCTCGACCGGGTGGAGGTGCGATGATCGAGCACGACGAAGCACGGCTCCTGCTCGCCGACCTGATCGTGCCCGGACTGTCCGACCCCGGGCGCGGCGCGGCGCTGCGCGCACACGTCGCGGTGTGCGGCTCCTGCCGCCAGGACGTCGGCGAACTGCAGCGGATCGACGAGATCATGCGCGAGGCGGGCCCGATCCCCGAGCCGTCCGCCGACCTCGAGGCGCGCGTGCTCGACGCCGTCATCGCAGCCGCGCGGCGCCCGGCACCGACACGGCTCTGGTCGAATCTGACGGCACTGCGGGTCGCCGCCGCGGGCGCGCTGACGCTGGCCGCCACGGCCGGCGTCGCGGCGCTGATGGACGGGTCCGGCGGCGGCTTCCGGCCAGACACCAGCAAGGCCCTGGCCGGTTCGCCCGACTGGCGCGGCGCCACTGGCACGCTCGCCGTCGGCACGCTCCGCGGCTCGCCCGCGATCCGGATCGAACTGCAGGGCGTTCCCGGCCCGGCAACCGGCGCGACGTACCAGGTCTGGGTCGGTACGCGGGAGGCGCGGATCGCACTCGGCATGATCGAGCCGGACAGCGCCGGCCACGCCGAGGCCGTGCTGCCCCTGCCGACCGGCGCCGTCGGCTTTCCCGGGTTGTGGGTGACGAACGAACCGGACGACGGCGACCCCGCCTGGACGCGCGACTGGATCGTGCGCAGCACCGCGTAGACTCCACCCGTGGAGCGGATCGACGTGGAGGGCGGCGGCTTCGTCCGCCTCGATGCGCACATGGGTGACGACCTGTCGGTGGTCAATGCGGCGCGCGTCTCGTTCGGCGCGCGCAGCGACGCGATGGACGAGCGCAACGCGGGTCTCGTCCGTTTCCTGATGCGCGACCGGCACGGCACGCCGTTCGAGCACAACGCCTTTCGCTTCCACATCCGCTGCCCGATCTTCGTGGTCCGCGAGTGGATGCGCCACCGGATCGGGTCGTTCAACGAGCTCTCCGCGCGCTACGCGGAGATGAAGGCCGACTTCTACGTCCCCGCCGCCGCCGACGTCCGCACCCAGGTCGGAAAGCCCGGCGCGTACGTGTTCGAGCCCGTCGAGGCGGAGCACGCCGAGCGGACCCGCGACGCGATCGCAGCGTCGTACGCCGCCGCCTTCGCGACCTACCGCGCCCTGCTCGACGACGGCGTCGCGAAGGAGGTCGCGCGCACCGTCCTGCCGGTCGGGATCTTCACGGAGTTCTACTGGACGGTGAACGCCCGGTCGGTGATGAACTTCCTCTCGCTCCGCAACCACGAGGCGGCGCAGCTCGAGATCCGGCGCTACGCCGTGGCGGTCGAGACGCTGTGGGGCGAGCGGATGCCGGTCACCCGCGACGCGTTCGTGGCGAACGCGCGCACCGCGCCGTAGCGCCTACGCGGCTTCGGCGAACGCGGCGGCGACGTCGATGTCGAACAGGGCGTCGGCGTCGAGCAGCAGGACCAGGCGGTCGGCGACCTTCGCGACGCCATCGACGTAGGCGGCGTGCTGCGTGAAGGTCGGCACGGGCGCGACCGCGTCCGGGTCGACGGTGAGCACCTCGGCGACGGCGTCGACGATCACGCCCGCGATGCCGGCGGCCATCTCGATCACCACGATCTTGGCCTCATCGACGTCTAGCGAGGGGGCGAGGGTAAGGCGCTGCTTGAGGTCGCAGATCGGCACGATGCGGCCGCGGAGGTTGATGACACCTCGAATCGACGGGTCGGCACCGGCGACGGTGCGCGGCTGGCTGTAGCGGATGATCTCGTGCACCCGCTGGATGTCGATGCCGTACGTCTCGGCGTTCAGATCGAACACGACGACCTGACGTCCTTCGCTCTTGGAGGGGGTCATCTTCATTGTATCGGTTGCAAGTTTCTTATTCTATAGCGTTCTTTGCAATCTCCTACACCTCGTACAGGTCGTTGTACTTCCCCCGCAGGTAGCGCATCAGCGGCTCGTGGCCGAGCTCCGTGCCGGTCACCCGTCGCATCAACTCGTCACCGGGCAGGAGGTTGCCGGCCGAGTGCACGCGCTCGCGGAGCCAGTCGAGCACCGGCCCGAACTCGCCGGCGGCGCAGCAGGCGTCGATGTCGACGTCGGCGCGCATCCGCTCGGCGATCGCGGCCGCGTAGAGGTTGCCGAGCGTGTAGGTCGCGAAGTAGCCGATCTCGCCCCACGACCAGTGGATGTCCTGCATCACGCCCTCGCGGTCGTCCCGCGGGGTGTAACCGAGGTACGCCTCGTAGCGCGCGTTCCACGCCTCCGGCAGGTCGGCGACGGCGACGCGGCGGGCGAGGATGTCACGCTCGAGTTCGTAGCGGACGAGGATGTGCAGGTTGTACGTGACCTCGTCCGCGTCGACCCGGATCGCCCCGGCCTCGACGGCGTTGACGCCGCGCAGGAAGTCGTCGAGTGCGACGCCGGCCAGATGCTCGGGAAACAGGTCGGCGGCGTACGGCAGGTAGTGCGACCAGAACGGTCGCGAACGGCCGATCACGTTCTCCCAGAAGCGGGACTGCGACTCGTGCAGGCCGAGCGACGGCGCGTGCGCGACCGCCGTCCGCACGTACGCCGCCGGCAGGCCCTGCTGGTACAGCCCGTGCCCACACTCGTGCATCGACGACAGCAGCGCGCCCGGCTCGAGCGAGTCGTAGTAGCGCGTCGTCATCCGCACGTCACTGATCGCAGGGCCGCCGCAGAACGGGTGCGTCGAGACATCCTGGCGGCCGGCGGTGAAGTCGAAGCCGAAGTCGGCGAGCACCTTCAGCGTGAGGTGCTCCTGGCGGGCACGGTCGTAGGGACCGGCGAGGAACGAGGTGTCAGGCCTGGGCCGGCCGAGGATGTCGTCGACGAACGGTACGAGTTCGGCCTTCAGCCCGGCGAGCAGCGGGTCGAGCTCCGCCACCGTCATGCCGGGCTCGTACGCGTCGAGCAGCGCGTCGTAGAGGTCGCCGCCGTCCGCGAGCGCCTCGGCCTCGGTGATCTTGAGCTCGACCATCCGCTCGAGCTCGGGACGGTAGATCGCGAAGTCGTTCGCGGCCCGGGCGCGCTCCCAGGACTCGTTCGTTCGAGAGGCCTGCCGGCGGATCTCCCGGACGAGCTCGGCCGGGAGCCGCACCATGCGGTCGCGGTCGTGCTTGACGAGACGCACCATGGCCCGTTTCGCGTCGTCGAGACCGGCGCCGTTGGCCGACAGCTCGGCGATCGCCTCACCGTAGCCCTCGTCGATGATCCGCTCGTGCACGGTCGTCGCGAGCGTCGCCGAGTGATACGCCCGCAGCTCGCGGCCGCGGGGTGGACACATCGTCTGCTCGTCCCACGCCAGCAGCGCGAGTGCCGCCTGAAGGTCATCGATCTCGCTCATGCGGTGCTCGAACACCGCCCAGGCTCCTGCGGACAATGGCCCTCCTTCGCTCGCCGAACGGCGACAGTTGTAGCATCACGGCGTGCCGGCACCCCCCGCGATCCGCTCGATCCCGGCCTGCTACGGACAGCCGCGCGCCGAGTACGACGCGATCCGGAGCGGCTGCGCGATCGACCGGATCGCGCCTCGCCTGCTCGTCGCGGTGCCCGTGACGGACGCCGCGGCGGCTCTCGCGCGGCTGCGGCGACGTCCGTTCGAGCCCGGGTCGGGCGCGGTGCGCGCTGCGATCCTGCTGAACGCCGACGGCCTCGTGACAGCAGCCGTGACGATCGTCACGCGACACGACGGAGCGCTGATGCTCGACATCTCCAACCCGACGGGCGGGGCCGCCCTGACCGCGGCAGGGGTTGCGACCGAGCCGCACGGCGACGAGGTCGTCCGGATGCGGCTCCGGGGACCGGACCTGGCGAGGGTGCTCGCGCTGCAGCCACCAGCGGCTGGCGACCTGGTCGAGGACCACGTCGTCGCCGGCACGCCGATCATCCTCTGCGGCACGGGGCGCGACCACGTCGCCCTCTACTGCGACCGGGCGGGGGCTCGGGCGACATGGGATCACCTCGTTGCGGCCGGCGCAGTCCCGGTCGGCAGCGACGCCCTCGAGACGGTCCGCATCGAAGACGCCGAGCCCTGCCTCGAACGGGACTTCATCGCGCCGCAGCCGGCGGCTGCCGCCGGCTTCGGCGCGTTCGCGGGCGGCGACGATCGCCGCGTCCTGGTCGCGATCGAGCACGAGGGAGTACGCGCCCTCGAGCGCGGGCGACTCCTGTGCGAGGGCGCGGACGTCGGCGAACTTCGCGTCGGCGCAGCCAGTGTCCGGCGCGCCGGCAGACCGATCGCCCTCGCGACGGTCGACCGCGCACTGAGCGCGCCGGGGACGCCGCTAGACGTCGACGCCGGCGAGCTTGCGCTCGCCGGCGTCGTCATGCATCAGGTGGCGCTGCCGGCTGGCAACGCCGCTCCGATCTACTAGTGGCGTGGGTCAGACGACGAGAACGTTGATCGCCTCGGGGCCCTTGGTCCCCTGGCGCGCTTCGTACTCCACACGAGCTCCCTCGGGCAGCGAGCGAAAGCCCGCAGCCGCGATGTTGGAGAAGTGGACGAAGAGGTCCTTGCCCCCCTCGTCGGGCTCGATGAAGCCGAAGCCCTTCGCGTCGTTGAACCACTTGACAGTTCCGGTAGCCATACGAGGCACCTCCCGATCACGAACGCTGGAGGTGCACGTACCCGCGTACCACACGAACGTTCCTTTAGGGCGGTCAGGTCGACCGCTCGCACGCAGCGTACTACGTTCTGCGGCCGATAGCACCGTTTCCTGCGATTCGAGCACCCGTTTCGAAGAAATCCGCTCGTGTCAGGCTGCGGACGAGGCCGATCGCGCGCCTCGCGGGGTCACGCTCGGCGATGCCGGAACCGGTCAGGAGCGTCGGGTGGATGCGGGCCGAGACGAATGCGCCGTCGGCTCGGAGGCGGACGTGGAGGACGTAGGAGATGGCAGTGTCGCCGGCGAGGCCGAAGACGCCGCCGTAGCCGACGAAGTTGCCGGCCGAGTAGGCGATCAGGCGGCCGCGGTAGAACTCGACGCCGCGGACGACGTGCGGGCCGGAGCCGACCACGAGATCCGCGCCCGCCCGGATGGCGGCCCGGCCGAATGCGCGCAGGTCGCCCCGCTGCTCGCCCAGGTACGTCTCGGCGCCCGCGGGAACGTGCGCCGCCGCCGTGCCCTCCGCACCGCCGTGGAACGCGACCACGACGATGTCGGCGCGGTCGGCGGCGCTACGGACGAGCCGAGCGACCGCGTCGAGGTCGGTGAGCGGCGCCGCCCACGCGTAGGGCGCGAACCCGACGACGGCGATCCGGACACCGTCACGTTCCACGACCGTGATGTCGTCGGGCCCGCCCGTCACACCCAGTCCCGCACGGCGCAGCGCGCGGCGCGTGTCCGCGTAGCCGGCGGCGCCGAAGTCGTAGGCGTGGTTGTTCGCCAGGTTCAGCAGATCGATCCCCGCGCGGCGGAACGCCCGCGCGTAGGAGGGCGGCGAGCGGAACGCGAAGCAGTCGGTTGACGACGCGCCGCACTTCGAGGAACCGCCGTCCGTGAGGGTGCCCTCGAGGTTCACGATCATCAGGTCCGGAGAGGTGAGCAGGGGCCGCACCCCGGCGAGCAGCGAGTCCGGATCGTCGGGAAGCGCGATGTCGGACGACGCCGGCACCATGTCGCCGGCCCAGCCGATCACGACGTCCTCCGCCGGAGCAGACGCGGTGTTCGCGGGCGGCGCCTCCGGCTGGGTCGGGGCCGTGACGGTCGCCGCCGCCGTCAGACCCGTCGGCGTCACCGGAGGCGGCGCCGCTGCGCCCTCGTCTCCGCAGCCGGCCGCGAGGGCGCCCACGGCGAGGAGCGCAACCGCGATCAGGCCGCGCCGGATCACCCGCGCACCGCGAACAGCCCGCGGGCGCGCGCGACGTGTTCGCGGACGAGACGCTCCGCCTCGTCGGCGTCGGCAGCGGCGACCGCAGCCGCAATCGCCGCGTGCTCGTCCGCGTCGGCGGCGACCTCGGCAGCGGTCTCGTCCTGGCGGCCGTAGATCAGCGCGCCGATTCGCGCCGCCCAGAGGAACTCGGCGAGACGAGACAGGTGCTCGTTGGCGGCGGCGGCGACGAGCGCCAGGTGGAAGGCGCGGTTCGCCTCGAACAACGCCGCGCTGCCGCTAGCGCGGCGGTGGGCGGCGATCGCGCCGTCCATACGCCGCAGGGCAGCCTCATCGCGCACGACGGCCGCCAGTCGGGCGGCTCCCGGCTCGATCGCCAGCCGGGCGTCGTAGGCCGCCATCAGGTCGGCGCGGGTCAGCGCCGGAACGCGCGCGCCGCGGTTCGCCTCCAGTTCGACCAGCCCCTCGCTCGCGAGCCGGCGCAACGCCTCGCGCAGCGGCGTGCGCGAGACGCCGAGCTCGTCGGCCAGCGCTTCCTGCCTGAGGCGCGCTCCGGGCGCGACGCTGCCGTCGAGGATCCGTGCGCGGAGCGCGTCGTAGACGCGGTCGACGATGCTGACGACCTCGATCCGCCCGTCCTGCATTCCGTCGATTGTATCCAGATGGTGATGACCGATGCGGCTACTCGGGTCGTACCACCTGCGGCGATTCTCACGGCCGCGAACGGCGGTTTCACGAGACTTCGCGACCACGTAGTAGGACGAAGGTCTAGTTGCCGACGCTACGGCGGGACGACGACGCTTCCCACGTGGACCGCAACCGATACCTCTTCTTCGCCAACGAGTGCGTCGGGCTCGGGCATCTGCGTCGTGCGCTGTCGCTCGCGCGTGCTGCGACGGACGCCGATCGGTCGGCTTCGGCCCTGATCGTGACGGGCTCGCCGATGGCGTCGGACTACAACCTCTTCGACCGCCTCGACGTGGTCACGCTGCCGGCCCTCAGCCGGGACGTCGAGGGGAACCACTGACCCCGGCGGCTCGCGATTCCCTTCGATCTGGCGCAGGACATGCGCAGCGCCATCGCCCTGGCCGCCGCCGACTCCTTCGCGCCCGATGTCGCCGTCGTCGACAAGACGCCACTCGGGTTGGGAGGCGAGCTGATCCCGGCGCTCGACCGCCTCCGCGCCATCGGTGCTCGGCTGGTCCTCGGCCTTCGCGACATCGAGGACGCACCGGCCCGAGTGGAACGGGCCTGGGCCGGCCTGCGCAGCGAGATCGAGGATCGCTACGACGCCGCGATCGTCTACGGGCCGGCGTCGTCGCCGCACGCCCTGGCCAGCCTCGGCTGGGACGTCCCCTTTCCGGTCCACCTGCGACACGGTCGAAGAAGGCGCTGCCACCGGCCGTCAGCAGCGGCCGCTCCGGCAACAGGTCGCCGATGCGCTCGAACACCTCGACCACGCGCGCGAGGAAGGCGTCGACGCCGGCGATCGCCTCGGCGACCGCAAAGGCCTCGTCCACGGTCCGGCACCCGGCCCGGCCGCCGTCCTGGCCGACCTCGACGAGCACGTGCACGGCTCGCGGCGCGGCGCGGCGGCGAGTGCTGACTCCATCAACTCGACGCCGTCCGTGGAGTCGACCAGGCAGTACAGCTCGAACGCCGGGTCGCGCGCGAGCTCGGCCGCGATGTAGCGCAGCACGTGCGGCTCGACGATCTCGTTCGCGTCGAGGACCCGGCTGACGCCGGCATCGCGGTAGACGCGCAGGTGGGTCGGCGTCGCACAGGTGATCGCCCAGGCGCCGGCGGCGAGCTGACGGCGGAACAGCTCCGGCGCCATCGTCGTCTTGCCGTGGGGCGCGAGCTCGAGGCCGCGCTCGCGGCACCACGCCGCGCAGGGCGTTCCAGCCCTGGTGTCCGATCTCCTCGATCGGCAGGCCGGGCCGGTCCAGCGGCAGGCCCTTCACTGCGAGCGGTCCAACGCCTGGTCGATGTCCCAGAGCAGGTCGGCGACGTCCTCGAGCCCAACCGATAGGCGGATCATGTCCTCGGTGACGCCGCTCGCGGCAAGGGCCTCGTCGTCGAGGCGGCGGTGCGTGGTCGAGGCCGGGTGGATGACGAGCGTCTTCGCGTCACCGACGTTGGCGAGGTGCGACAGCAGCTCGCAGGCCTCGATGAACCGCTGCCCGGCCTCGCGCCCGCCCTCGATCTGGAAGGCGAGGATCGCGCCCTGTCCACGCGGCAGGTAGCGGGCCACGCTCGCGGCGTACGGCGAGGCCGCCTCGTCCGGATACGAGACGCCGCGCACACGGGCATGGGCGCGCAGGTGGGCGGCGATCGCGCGGGCGTTCGCGCAGTGCCGATCCATCCGTAGCGACAACGTCTCGAGGCCCTGCAGAAACATGAACGCGTTGAACGGGGACAGCACCGGCCCGAGGTCGCGCATCGTCTCGACGCGCGCTTTCATGATGAAGGCGAAGTTCCCGAACGTCTCGAAGAACCGCATCCCGCGGTAGCCGGCCGACGGCTCGGTGACGCCGGGGAAACGGCCGGCGCTCCAGTCATAGGCACCGGAGTCGACGATGACGCCGCCGATCGAGGTGCCGTGGCCGCCGATGAACTTCGTCGCCGAGTGCACGACGATGTGGGCGCCGTGCTCGAAGGGCCGACAGAGGTAGGGCGTGGCGAACGTGTTGTCGATCACGAGCGGGATGCCGGCCGCGTCGGCGATCGCCGCCCAGCCGGCGATGTCGAGCACGTCGATGCGCGGGTTGCCGATCGTCTCCGCGTACAGCAGCTTCGTCGCCGGGGTGACGGCCGCGCGGACGGCGTCGAGGTCGTGCGGGTCGACGAAGCGCGTCGTGATCCCGAACCGCGGGAACTGGATCGCAAGCTGGTTGTGCGTACCGCCGTAGAGGTTCGCGCTCGACACGATCTCGTCGCCGGACTCCGCGAGGGTGAGGATCGCTATCGCCGACGCCCAGAGCCCGGAGGCCGTCGCCAGCGCGCCGACACCGCCCTCGAGCGAGGCGACGCGTTCCTCGAACACCGCCGTCGTCGGGTTGACGATCCGCGTGTAGGTGTTGCCGAAGCGGTTCAGGTCGAACAGGTCGGCGGCGTGCTGGGTGTCCTCGAACACGTACGAGGTCGTCTGGAAGATCGGCACCGCGCGGGCGCCCGTCGTCGCATCGACCCGCTGCCCGGCGTGCACCTGCCGCGTGTCGAAGCCGAACGCCCTATCGGCCGGCACGGGCGGTCTCCTCCCGCCGCGACGAGACGACCCCCGTCGAGAGGCCGAACCAGTTCAGCCCGCCGAACCAGCGGCAGTGCTCCATCTTGATACAGCGATCCTGCACGAACGGCACGCCGGCCTCGCGGCACATCGCCTCCGCCTCGTCCGAGACGAGCCCCAGCTGCAGCCAGACCGCATCGCAGCCGATCGCGAGCGCCTCCGCGACAACGGGCGGGATGTCCGCCGGCTTGCGGAACACGTCGACGATCCCGAGCGGCCCGTCGACGTCGGCGAGCGACGGCACTGCGGCGCGCCCCAGCACCTCGTCCACCATCGGGTTCACCGGGACGACGTCATAGCCGTAGGCAACCAGGTGGACGGCGACGCGGTAGCTCGGCCGCGAAGGGTTCGCGGACAGGCCGACCGTGGAGATACGGCGATGGCGGAGGAGCAGGTCACGCGCGAGGAGCGAGAGCGTCCCTGACTCGGCGCCGGCAAGTCGTGTCACGGCGGGCAGCGTATAGCCTAGGGTTCGGCGAGATGACGAGGATCGGCGTCACGGGTCACCGGCTACTCGCGGCGCAGGCCGGTCTGGAGGCGACGGTCGCCGCCGCCCTCGTCGGCATCGAGACCCACCACGCCGCTCCGTACGTCCTCGTCTCCGGCATGGCCGAGGGTGCGGACGAGTTCGTCGCGCACGTCGCCCTCGTGCGTGGCTGGGAACTGGAGGCCTTGCTGCCGCTGCCGCTATCCGACTTCCGCGACGACCTCGAACGGCCGGACGACTGCGAGCGACTGCTGGCGCGCGCGGCGCGGGTCCGGTCGATCGACCCGCCGCGGCCGCGGCCCGACTGCTACCGGGCCCAGGGCCTCGCGCTGGTCGCTACCTGCGACGTCCTGATTGCACTGTGGAACGGAGAGCCGGCGCGCGGCCCGGGTGGCACCGCCGAGGTCGTCGCGGCCGCGCGAGCGGCCACCGTCGAGGTCGTCCACATCGCGGCGGCAGATCGTCGGGACGTCGCGTGATCTCGCTGTTCATCGCGCTGACGAAGGGCAAGGGTCGCTGGAAGGTGCTCCTCCTCGGCTGGATCGCGACGGCCGCGCTCGGGCTGTGGGGGATGCGGCTGGCCCCGGAAGGGAGGACCTTCGTCGACGACGTCTACCAGCTCTCCGACCTGTTCGGCCTCGGCTTCGATCTCGAGCTCGCCAACGCGAACTGGCAGCTGCAGGTCGCGCGCTGGCTGGGGCCGGTGATCGCGGCCGCGTCGCTGCTCGAAGGTATCGCGGCCGTCTCCCGGCGACGCACCGACGCGTTCCGGGCGCGACGACGGCGCGGGCACGTCGTCGTCCTCGGTCTCGGCGATCGCGGCACCCGCATCGCGGACGCACTCCGCGACGCCGGGCGCACGGTGGTGGGCGTCGAGCACGAAGCAGCCACGCCGGGCGTACGCACGCTGCGCCGCGGCGAGTCGGCGGTGATCGAGGGTGACGCCCGCGAGGCGCGCACGCTCGAGCGCGCGGGTCTCGGCGCGGCGGCGCAGGTCGTGGTCGTCTGCGGCACCGATGCGACGAACGCGGAGGTCGTCGCGGCGATCGGCGCCCTCCCGCGCGCACCCGGCGCCGGGCCGTTGCGCGCGTCGGTCCACCTGAGTGACGCCGGGCTGTGCGCCCTGATGCGGCACCAGTCGCTACGGACTGCGGGCGCAGGCGTCCGCTTCGACTTCTTCGACGTCTACTCGGCCGGCGCCCGGCTCCTCCTCGAACGCCACCCGCCCGGCCCGCATCTCGTGATCGTCGGCCTCGGCCAACTGGGACGGTGCCTGCTCGAGGCGGCGGCGCGGGAGTCGAGCGACCCCAACGCGCGCATCACGGTGATCGACCGCGACGCCACTGCCCGGCTGAACGCGCTGCTCCTCGCCCAGCCGGCCCTCGCGGAGCGCGCGAAACTCGACGCCGTCGACATCGACCTCGAACGGCCCGGCCGCGATGAGGCCGAACGCCTGCGGGGCGCCCTGGAGAGCGCCGTCACGGCGGTCGTCGTCTGCTTCGACGACGACGCCCGCGCCGTCACGACGGCCCTGCTCATCCGGCGACTACTGCCGAACCAGACGGCCGCGGTAATCGCGCGCACCGTCGGCGTCGGTGGGCTCGCACTCCTGCTCGGCGAGGGCGCGAGCGCAGCGGGCGTCATCCCGTTCCCGCTTCTGCAGCGCGCCTGCACGGTGGAGATCGTCGAGGGCGGCGCGCACGAGCAGGTGGCGCGGGCGATCCACGCCGACTACACGGATCGCGCCGTCGACACGCCGTACGACATTCCCTGGGACGAGCTGCCGGCCGAGGTGCAGGAGTCGAACCGGCACCAGGCCGACGCGCTCGCGGAGGGGCTGACCGCGATCGGCTGCGACCTCGTACCGCTCGGCGGCTGGGGCGCGCCGCACGTCACGCTGACGGCGGGCGAGGTCGAGACGCTCGCCTCCGGCGAGCATGAGCGTTGGCGCGCCGAACGCACGGCGGCCGGCTGGCGCCACGGCCAGGCTCGCGACGCCGACCGGAAGATCAACCCGGTGCTGGTCGAGTGGACCGCCCTGCCGGATGAAGCGAAGGCCGACGGCCGCGAGGCGGCGCGCCGCATCCCGACGGTGCTCGCGCGGGCCGGTCTCGAGGTGCTACGCCTGTGAAAGATCGGGATCTGATCCCTTTCTTTCACCGGACCGGCTGGACGATCCCGACGTGTCCGCCCTGCGTGTCGGTGATCATCGCGATCCGGCCGACGCCCCCGACGTCGAAGGCCTCGTGCGGGACCGACCCGCCCAGGGCGACGACCTTCTCGCAGGCGGCGTCCACGTCATCGACCTGGACGTAGGCCATCCACTGCGGGCCCATGTCCTCCGGAAAGCCCCCGCGCATCTGCATCAGGCCGCAGGCGGGGACGCCATCCTTTTTCATCACCCGGTAGCCGGGCATCCCGGCCCACGCCTCGCCCTCCAGGCCGAAGACGGCACCGAGGAAGGCGGCGCCCGCGGCGTCGTCGCGGGAGATGTGCTCGTGCCAGCAGACGGCGCCGGCGGTGAAGTCCGTCAGGAACCCGCGGTGGTCGCGCTTCTCCCAGATACCGGTCGTCACGCCGGCGGGATCGGAGATCATCGCCATCCGCCCGAACGACATCACATCGAACGGCTCCACCGTCACCGTCGCCCCGTTCGCCCTGGCGGCGGCCACCGTCGCGTCGGCGTCGTCCGACGCGAGGTACGTCGTCCAGTACGGCGCCGTTGCCGGCGCGTCACCCATGACCGGTGAGATAGCAGCGGCCGGCTTGCCGTCCACGAGGCACATCGTGTAGCCACCGACCTCGGGCGGCCCCTGCTGGCAGTCCCAGCCGAACAGGCCGCCGTAGAAGGCGATCGCTCCGGGGATGTCACTCGTCGCGATGTCGACCCAGCACGGGGTCCCGGTCGATCGCTCGGCCATTGCTGCCTCCGCGGTCGGATGTTCCGAATCTACCGGCGCCGGATCTGCTCGGCCAGTTGCGCGATCTGGCCCGCGAACTCCGCCTGACCGGCGCCACGCGCCAGCGTCTCGGCCTCGCCGATCATCGCCAGCGCCTCGTCGCTGCGTCCGAGACGGCCGAGCAACTCCCCGGTGTTCGCCAGCGCCGTCGCCAGCGCGACCGGGTCGCCGATCTTCCGTTGCAGTCCGATCTGCTCCTGAAACAGCGGCAGCGCGTCGTCCATTCGCCCGAGGTAGTGCAGGGCCACCGCCTCGTTCCCGAGCGCGCTCGCGAGCCCGCGGTCGTTGCCGCTCCTGCGCGCGATCTGCGCCATCTCCTGGCAGGTCTCGATGCAGGCCTGGTAGTCGCCGCGGCCCTGCTGCTGCAGCGACCGCTGCTCCAGGTCGCGCAGCCGGGCGAGGTCCTCATCGCCGCGCCCCGCCGGCACGGCCTGCAGCATCGCCCGCACCTGCGCCGCGACGTCCGCCTGGCCGAGGCGATCGCGGACGTCCGCGAGCTCGGTGATCTGCTCGCGCGCGAGGTCGAGCCGGTTCTCCCACTGACGCAGTTGGACGTGGACGGTGAGCGCCGTCGCCAGCCACTCGAGGTCGCCGAGGTCACGGGCGAGGTGCTCGCCCTCACCCGTCGCGCGGGCGGCGCCGGCGATGTCGCCGCTCTGGTGAAGCAGCGTGGCGCGCGTGACGAGGGCGCGCATGCGGGCGCCCGGGTTGCCGCTGCGGTTCGCCGCTTCGACCTGGATCTCGCTGGCGGCGAGCGCGTCCTGCAGGCGACCGAGCTCCACGAGCACGCCGGCCCGCTCGCCGGCGGCGGCCTGGAGGTCGCCGAACGCTCCGGTGGTTCGGGCGATCTCCTCGGCACGCGCAAGGTCGACGAGCGCCTCGTCACGCTGACCGAGATGGCGGCGGACGATGCCGCGGTTCTGGTGCAGCGCGATGGCGAGCTGCGGCGCGTCCGGCGGAAGCCGCCGTTCGAGCTCGTCGAGGGTCGCCGCCGCCGCCGCGAGGTCACCGGCCTGCGCCTGCGCGCCGCCGAGGCTCGCGAGCGCGCCCGGGAGCTGCGCCTTCGGGTCGTCCTGCCGCAGCGTTTCGACGGTGGCGCTCCAGAGTGCGAGCGCCACACCTGCGCCGCCGAGCGACTGCACGATCGGAGTGACGATCGACGTCGCGCGCGAGACCGGATCGGCCGCGAACGGCGCGTAGAGGGTCGCGGCGCGAAGGCCCGAGCGCTCCTCGGCGCGCGCCCACAGCCGCGGCAGCAGGCTTGCGTCGAAGTCGTGGGCGGCGACGATGAACGAGGGGTCGACGAGGAGCGCCTCGAGCCCGTCGGCATCCCCGGCCGCGAGCAGCTGCCACGGGAGCTCCTCGAGGGCACGGGCACTCGTCGGCGTCGCCGCGAAGAGCGAAGCGACACGCCGATGGGTCGCGCTCGGGTCGGCAAGGTAGCGCCGGCCGACGACGGCCCGAACCTCGTCGAAGCCGAGCCGGATCCGCCCGCCGACGTCCGGGAGCAGCGAACCTGCGGCGATCTGCAGCTGGGAAAGTGCTCGCCGCGTGCCGTCGCCGAGCAGGTCGACGAGCTCCGCCTCGGTCAGCCCGGCCCGCGACGCGGCGACGGGGCCGAGGACGTCGCGGACGAGGCCGGGTCGGTCGAGCTCGTAGTCGCGCTCGTAGCGTGCGAGCACGACCTCGACGAGCCCTTCGAGCTCGTCGGGCGCGAGCAGGGAGTCGAGCAGCGGCGAGAGCGTGAAGTGGTCGCCGTGCTGGCGCAGCTCGTCGAGGACCGTCCGCAGGTGGCGCGGGCTCGCGAGCCCCTCGGCGCCTGCGATGCGGTCGAGTAACGGCCGGTCGAGGGCCTTCGCGTACGCGGCGAGGAAGGCCACGGTCGCGGCCGTCCGCTGGGCGGCGTCGAAGAGCTGCAGGTCGACGCGCCCATGACCGCGCTGGACGAGCCACGCGAGCGTCGCGCCGGGGCGGGTCCCGGCGACGACGCGGAGGGTGGCCGGCTGCTCGCCGGCGAGCCAGGCGAGCCCGCCGCCCGCGGCCTCGATCAGATGCAGGCCGTCGACGACGAGCGTGACGGGGCGCTCGGCCGTGGCGTCACGGAGGACCTGGGCGAACCGCATCCTCAGGTCTCCGGACGGCTCCGGATCGCCAAGGGCGTGGCAGAGGTCAGCGAGCATCGCCGCCTCGGATGCCTCGCCGCGCTGGGCCTCGACAAAGTGCGTCACGACGAGGGTGTTCGGCCGGGCGGCAGCGCGTCGCGCGGCCCAGGCGGCGAGCAGTGTCGAGACGCCGCAGCCTGGCGCGCCGGAGACGACCACGCCGGGGCCGTCGGCGTCGGCGGCGACGTCGACGGCGACGAGATCGGCCCTCCGCTCGATCGTGCCGCCGGCGAGGCGGGCCGCATGGGTCTCCTGGTCGAGCCGTACGCGCTCGTGGTGTCCAGGCGCGGCGTCGGCCGGAAACAGCCGGTCGATCAGCGCCTCGAGATCAGCGCGCACCTGCTCGCCGATCGCGCGTGGGTCGGCGTAGTCGCGCACGGGGAAGGCGGAGCTGCGGACGCGAGCCTTCAGCTCGACCAGTCGGCGACGGCCCTCATCGGTGTCCTCGACGTAGGTGCCGCGCTCGGCCTCGGGCACGGTCGCCACCCACTCCGGGGCGCGCAGGTAGAAGAAGGCGTGGTCAGCCATCTCGGGCGCGTTCAGGACGCCGTGGAGGATCTCCATCTCCGTCACCGAGCGTCCGGCGTCGTCGCGCAGCCAGGCCTCGCGGTCGGCGAGGTCGGACGGAATCTCGTCGGGCACCCAGCCGTAACGCTCGCCGAGCATGCCGATGAAGTACGGCCGCGTCCGCTCGATCTCCGCGAGGCAGATCGGCAGCACGGCATCCTCTGCCTTCTGCTCGTCGGTCACACCCCAGCGCAGATCGACCTCGCCCCAGACGACGCCGCGCTCCTCGCAGCGGCGGCGGATGCCGGGGAAGACGCGCTTGACGAGTTCCTCGCGCTCGCCCTGCATGTCCCGGAACGTGGACGAGATGAAGACGCGCAGGACGCGCGAGGGAACGGCCATGTCGCTCACTCTACGAGAAGGCGAGCGTGAACTCCGTGAGCTCGCGCTCCTCGTGCTGCACCGGCACCTCGTGGCCCATGAAGGCGTGGACGGCGATGTCCTTCGCGCCCTCGATCGCGTTGTACGCCGCGAAGACGGAGGATGGTGGGCAGATCGGGTCCATCAACCCCACCGAGACGAGCGTTGGACAGCGAATGCGCGGGGCGAGCAGGGCGACGTCGATGTAGCGGAGCGTCCGGCGGACGGCCTCCTCCAGATCGACGTGCAGCGCGAGGTAGCGGACCAGCTCGGTGTATGGCGGCTCGGCGGCGACGGTGATGGCCCGCTCGATGTCGCACAGGAAGGGCATGCCGGCGAAACAGAGCCGCACGTGCTCGGGCGCCAGCGCGGCCGCGGCGAGCGCGAGGCCGCCGCCCTGCGAGAAGCCGGAGACGGCAATCCGCGCCGGATCGACCTGCGGGTGCGCAGCGGCTGTCTCGACGGCCCGCACAGCATCGCAGTAGAGGCGCCGGTAGTAGTAGGTCTCCGGATCGAGCACGCCACGGGTCATCACGCCCGGATGCTCCGGGCCGGTCGAGCCGAGAGCGGGATCAGGCGTGTGACCGACCATCCACTCGCCGCCCTGCGAGCGAGTATCCATCACGAGCGTGGCGTGGCCCGCGGCCGCGTAGAGCGCGTGTGCCACCGGTAGCCCGCGACCGCCGCCGTAGCCGATGAACACGACGCGGCAGGCGAGGCGGTCGGACGTGGGGCGCCGCGGCCGCAGGAACCAGGCCTTGATCGGGTGTCCGCCGCCGCCGGAGAAGGTGACGTCGTCCACGGCGAGCTCGCCGTAGACACTCGACTCGTACGGCTCGAACACCGGATCGGATGCCAGCGTGCGGGTCTCGGCGAGCGCGCGCGCCCAGTACCCGTCGAGGTCGTCGGGCGCGGGTGCGGCGCAGCGATGTGTGCGAAGCTCGGCGAGCGGGAGGTCGAAGTGCGGCATGCGGTGGAGTATCGTTGCCGCCATCGACGGCGTCCACGACATGGGTGGGATGCAGGGCTTCGGCGCCGCCACCTGGCCGGGCGCGGAGGAGCCGTGGCACGAAGACTGGGAGATCAGGGCGTTCGCGCTCGCGCTGATCACCGGCGTGGAGCGCCTTCGCAGGAACTCCAGCCGGGCCGACCGTGAGGAGATGGCGCCGGCGGAGTACCTGCGCGTCGGCTACTTCGAGCGCTGGGTCTACTCGACGGAGCGCGGCGTGGTGGCCAACGGCGTCGTCACCCCGGCCGAGATCAAGGCGATGGCGGACCGCGTCGCGGGTGGCCACGCACCGACGCCGACCAGCGACCCGGCGCAGGCCGCGCACCTCCTCGCGGAACTTCGTCGCGCCAGGCCGCTCGCGGCCGCTGTCGCACCGCGCTTCGGGCCGGGCGCCGCCGTCCGCGTTCGCCGCGCGCGGCCCGTCGGCCACAACCGGCTCCCCCGTTACCTGCGCGGCTGTCGCGGCCGGGTCGAGCGGATCCACCCGGGCGACCGCGTGCCCGGTGGCGACATCGAGGCCGTCTACCTCGTCCGCTTCGCGAGCTGCGACGTGTTCGGCGACGACGGCGAGCGGTGCACGATCCTCGCCGACCTGTTCGAGTCGTACCTCGAGGCGGCCTGATGGACGGCGTCCACGATCTCGGCGGCATGCAGGGCTTCGGTCCGGCTACCTGGCCCGGCGCCGAGGAGCCGACCCATGCCGACTGGGAGCGGCGGGCGTTCGTGCTCGCGCTCGCGACCGGCCCCTACTCGGCGCACGGCTTCCGTCACACGATCGAGCGGATCGGGCCGGCGCGCTACCTCGAGGAGTCCTACTACGGCAAGTGGCTGTTCGAGGCTGAACTGGCGCTGGTCGAGACCGGCGCGATCACGCACGCCGAGGTTGACGCGATGGCGGCGCGGCTCGCGGCCGGGGAGACGCCGCAGCGGACCGACGACCCGGTGGCGGCAGCCAAACTGGTGCGGGCGTTGCAGCGGCGGCGGCCGCTACGGCCCCCGGTCGCGCCACGCTTCGCCGTCGGCGACAGCGTCCGCGTCCGCCGCATGCGGCCGTTCTGGCACACGCGCTGCCCGCGCTACCTGCGCGGCGCCGCCGGGGTGATCGCGATCGTCCACGGCGACGACGGTGTCCCCGACGTCGACAACGCCGTCACCGAGACCGTCTACGCCGTCCGCTTCGCCGCCCGCGACCTGTGGGGCGCCGATGTCGGCGATCATCTCGTCCACGCCGATCTCTGGCAACGCTACCTGGAGCCGGTCTGATGCACGAGCACGAGCACGACCACGACGAGCACGGCCACCACCACCCGCGATCGGCGAGCGAGGCCGAGTTGCGCACGCGCGCACTCGAAGCGCTCCTGGTCGAGAAGGGGATCGTGGCGAGCGACGCGATCGACGCCGTCATCGACCACTACGTCAACGACGTCGGGCCGCAGAACGGGGCGCGCGTCGTCGCGCGTGCCTGGAGCGATCCGGCCTACCGCGAGCGGCTGCTCGCCGACGGCACGGCGGCGATCGCCGAGCTCGGCTACGGCGGTGAGGAGGGCCAGACGATGGTCGTCGTCGAGAACACGCCCGACACGCACAACGTCATCGTCTGCACGCTCTGCTCCTGCTATCCGTGGCCGGTGCTCGGTCTGCCGCCGACGTGGTACAAGAGCCCGCCGTATCGCGCCCGCGTCGTCGCCGAGCCCCGCAGCGTGCTGCGCGAGTTCGACCTCGAACTCCCCGCGGCGACCGAGATCCGGGTCTGGGACTCGACCGCCGAGGTGCGCTACCTGGTGCTGCCACAGCGCCCGGCTGGCAGCGACGATCTGAGTGAGGACGAGTTGGCGGCGCTCGTCACGCGCGACTCCATGATCGGCACGGGCGTGCCACGCGCACCGGCAGCGGTATGACCGATCCGCTGCTGACAACGCTCGACCTCCCGCGCGCGAACGGCGAGCTCGTCTTCGAGGAGCCGTGGCAGGCCCGCGCGCTCGGCCTCGGCGTCGTCGCGATGCGCTCGCTCGGCATCGGCGCGGTCGAGTGGCGCGACGCCCTCGCCGCCGCGATCGAGCGGCATGGCCACGATCCCGACGAGGACCCGGCCGCGGCGTACTACACGGCCTGGATCGACGCCCTCGACCGGCTCGTCGCGACGCACGGCGCCGCCCCGTAGCGGTGCGTTTCTCGGAGGAACCACCCGGGGTCGACGGTCGGATCCGCCGCTTCCGGCTCGGCGACGAGGTCGACACGTTCGTCGTCCGGACAAGGCGCCTGCTCGTCGTCGTCGACACGATGTCGACGCCGGCCGACGCCCGCCGACTGCGAGACGCGATCGCGGACGACCGCGCCGGCCGGCTGCTGGTCGTCGTCGACAGCCACGCCGACTACGACCACGCCTGGGGCAACCAGGTCTTCGCCGGCGAGGCACCGATCATCGGCCACCGCCGCTGCGGTGAGCGCCTCACCGGGGCCGAGGCGGAGGCCGACCTGGCGCGGTGGCGCGAGCGGATGCCGGGCCGTTTCGACGAGGTGGTGGCGACGCCGCCAACGGTCCTGTTCGGCGACGAGGGCTTGCTGCTGGACGGCGGCGACCTGAGGATCGAACTGCTCCACACGCCCGGGCACAGCGACGACCACGTCTCGCTGTGGGTGCCGGAACTCAGGCTCCTGCTCGCGGCCGACGCGGCCGAGGTGCCGTTCCCGCACGTCGAGACCCCCGAGGGGTTCGTCGCGATGCGCCGCTCGCTGGAGCGCCTCGCCGCGCTCGATCCACTCGTCGTCCTGCCCTGCCACGGCGGCACGACCGACCCCGGCCTGCTCGCCCGCAACCTCGCGTGGCTGGACGCGATCGAGGCTGATCCGGAGCTGCCGTACGACGAGGCGGTCGCGCGGTTCGGCGACGGCCGCGGCGCGGTCCACGAGATGTATCGGGAGTTCCACGCCGAGGCGACGGCGGCGGCGCGCGTCAGCCGTGCACCACGCTGACGCCACGGGAGAGCGTCCGCGCGACCGGGCAGCGTGTCACGATCTCCGCGAGCCGGGTCCGCTGGGCGTCGTCGAGCGGTCCCTGAAGCTCAACGCGAACCTCTGCGCGATCGCAGGCGCCGCCGGCGGCGCAGTCGTCCGTGTGCTCGCGCTCGTGCCGCAGGCGCACCTCGACTCCCTCGAGCGGCCAGCCCTTGCGCTTCGCGTAGAGCGTCACGGTGATGGCGGTACACGCGCCGAGCGCTCCCAGGAGCAGCGCGTAGGGATCGGGACCGCGATCGGCGCCGACGGGAACCGGCTCGTCGGCGACCAACTCGTGTGCGCCGGCTTCGATCCGCACGGCCGTACCACCCACTGTCCGCACCGTCACGTCAGGCATGGCGGCATTATTCGGCAGCGATGCAGATCGATCCCGCCAGGCCGACCGACATGTTGGCCGCCAGCGCGCTCCTCGCGGCGAGCGGCCTGCCGACGGCGGGCTTCGATGACCTCGTCGCCACGACGCTCGTCGCCGTGAAAGAAAGGGATCTGATCCCTTTCTTTCACGGCGTCGTGGCACTCGAGCCGGTCGGTGACTACGCGCTGCTGCGCTCCCTCGCCGTCGCCGCACCCTCCCGTGGCGAGGGCCTCGGCACTGCGCTGACCGAGGCCGCGCTCGGGCTCGCCCGCGAGCGACGCGTCGCCGCGCTCTACCTGCTCACGGAGACGGCGGACACGTTCTTCCCGCGCTTCGGGTTCCACGCGGTCGACCGCGACCAGGTACCGGAACCGGTGCGCGCAACGGTCGAGTTCACGAGCGCCTGCCCCGCTTCGGCGACGGCGATGGAGCTGACGCTCCGATGAGCGAGCCGCTCACCCTCGGCGGCGCGGACACCGCCACCGCCCTGATCGAGCCGGCGTCTGGCCGGCGCGTCACGTACGGCGAACTGCGCGCGGACGTCGACACCCTCGCCCGCAGCCTCGTCACTCGTGGCGTCGAGCCGGGCGACGTCGTCGCCTTCTCGATGGTGAACGGCCCCGAGATCATCACGACGTTCCTGGCAGTGGTCGCCGCCGGCGCCGCCGCCGCTCCCCTGAACCCGGCGTACCGGGCGGACGAGTTCGCGTTCTACCTCGACGACCTGCAGCCGCGCCTCGTGATCGGCCGCGCCGGCGACGCGCCCACTCTGCCCGACGCCATCGACCTCTCGGCGCTCACCCCGGCGGCCTCCGACCTGCCCGCGCCCGACGCTGACGCGACGGCGCTCCTGCTCCACACGAGCGGAACGACGGCCCGGCCGAAGCAGGTGCCGATCCGACAGCGGAACCTGATGGCCTCCGCGCGAACCGTCGCGGCAACCTACGGCCTGACTGCTGACGACGTCTCGCACTGCGTGATGCCGCTCTTCCACGTCCACGGGCTCGTCGCCTCGACGCTCGCGACGCTCGTCTCCGGGGGCACCGTGATCTGCCCGCGCCGCTTCTCCGGGAGCGCCTTCTGGGCGGACGGCGCCGCCCACGGCGCCACCTGGTTCAGCGCCGTGCCGACCATTCACCACATCCTCGCGACGCGCGAAGCGGAGGGCGCGACCCGGCCGCCGCATGCGCTGCGGTTCGCCCGGTCGTGCTCGTCCGCACTCGCGCCGACCCTGCTCGCGAGCTTCGAGGAGCGCTTCGCGATCCCGCTCGTCGAGGCGTACGGTATGACCGAGGCCGCGCACCAGATGGCCTCGAACCCGCTGCCGCCGGCCGAACGGATCCCAGGCAGCGTCGGCCTCCCGACCGGTACCGAGGTCGCCGTCCTCGACGGCGACTGGCGGCCCCAACCGACCGGCATCGTCGGCGAGGTCTCCGTCCGCGGTCCTGGCGTCGTCGACGGCTACCGATCGAATCCGGAGGCGAACGCGGCCTCCTTCCGCGACGGCTGGTTCCGCACCGGCGACTCCGGCTCACTCGACGCCGCCGGCTACGTGCACCTGGCCGGTCGCATCAAGGAGCTGATCAACCGCGGCGGCGAGAAGATCTCGCCGCACGAGGTCGAGGACGCACTGCTGCGGCACGCCGCCGTGGCGGAGGCGGTCGCCTTCTCCCTGCCGGACGCGAAGTACGGCGAGGCGGTCGGCGCGGTCGTCGTTCTACGCGCCAAGGCCGACGAGGCGACGCTCCGGGCGCACTGCTCCGCCTCGCTTGCGGCGTTCAAGGTGCCGGACCGGATCGTCGTCGTCGATGCGATCCCGAAGGGCGCGACCGGCAAGATCCAGCGGCGCACGATGGCGAAGCTGATCGGAGCCGAGTGAGGATCGCCGTCCTCGGCGCCGGCGCGATCGGCGCCTACGTCGGCGCGGCGCTGCATCGCGGCGGCGCGGACGTCCACCTCGTCGCGCGCGGCGCGCACCTGGCCGCGATGCAGGAACACGGCGTCCGCGTCCACTCCGACCGCGGCGACTTCACGAGCCGCGTCCCGGCGACGGACGACCCGGCCGTGATCGGCCCCGTCGACGTCGTCTTCCTCGGGCTGAAGGCGTACCAGTACGCGACCTGCGGCCCCCTCCTCGCACCCCTCCTCCACGACACCACCGCCGTCGTCGCGGCCCAGAACGGCCTGCCCTGGTGGTACTTCCACGAGCACGGCGGCGCGTTCGACGGCCGCCGTATCGAGGCGGTCGACCCGGGTGGCGCGACGACCGCCGTCATCGCGCCCGAGCGGGCAATCGGTTGCGTGGTGTACTGCGCGACGGAGATCGAGGCACCGGGCGTCATCCGCCACGTCGAGGGCACCCGGTTCTCGATCGGCGAGCCCGACCGGACGATCTCCGCGCGGTGCGAGCAGTTCGCGGCGGCGATGGTCGCGGGCGGCCTCAAGTGCCCCGTCGAGGCCGACGTGCGGAACGACATCTGGGTCAAGCTGATGGGGAACGTCGCGTTCAACCCGATCTCGGCCCTGACCCGCGCGACGATGGTGCGGATCGCGACCGACCCGCCGCTGCGGGCGGTCGTGGTCGCGATCATGGCGGAGACGATCGCCGTCGCGCGCGCCGTCGGCTGCGAACCGCGCGTGGAGATCGAGCGACGCCTCGACGGCGCCGAACAAGTCGGCGAGCACAAGACCTCGACGCTGATGGACCTCGAAGCGGGCAAGGCGCTCGAGCTCGGCGCGATCGTCGACGCCGTCGTCGAGCTCGCCGACCTGACCGGGACGCCGATCCCGCACCTGCGCACGGTTGCCGCCGCAACGGGGCTCCTCGCGCAAACCCTCGGGCTGAAGGAGCCGCGATGACACGTGCCATCTGCAACGTGGGCGTCTCGACGCTCGACTTCCATCGCGCGCTGCCCGGATATGCGGCGACGCGGCTCGTCCATGCGCCCTCGCTCGCGACGGAGGCGGGCCTGCAGGACGTCTGGATCAAGGACGAGTCGAGCCGTTTCGGCCTCCCCGCCTTCAAGTTCCTCGGCGCGAGCTGGGCGATCGCGCGCCTCCTCGGCGGGTCGAGCGACCTCGGCGAGCTGCGCGCCGCCGCCGAGGCGGCCGGCATCCGCCGCCTGACAACGGCGACGGACGGCAACCACGGCCGCGCCGTCGCACACATGGCGCGACTGCTCGGCCTCGACGCGACGATCTACGTGCCGTCGTTCTGCGCCGAGCCGCGGCGCCAGGCGATCCGCGACGAGGGCGCGGCCGTCGTCGTCGTCGACGACGCGTACGACGCCGCCGTGACCGCCTCGCTCGACGATGCTGCGGCCGACCCCGCGGCGCGCGCCGTGAACGACGCCGACCTCACCGGCGGCTCGGCGGTCGGCGAGTGGGTGATCGACGGCTACGGCACGCTGTTCGCCGAAGCCTGGGCCCAGCTCGCGGAGCAGGGTGCGGGCGTCGACCTCGTCGTCCTGCAGCTCGGCGTCGGCTCCTTCGCCGCGAGCGGCGTGCGCTGGGCGATGCGCCACGGCGTCGCCGCCGTCGGCGCCGAGCCCGCCGGTGCGGCCTGCGTCGCGGCATCACTCGAGGCCGGGCGGCCGGTGACGATCACGGGCACGCACACGACCATGGCCTGCCTCGACGCGGGAACGCCGAGCGTGGCCGCCTGGCCGACGCTCGCCGCCGGGCTCGCTGGCATCGTGATCCTCGACGATCCGGCCTCCGACGAGGCGGCGCGGAAGCTCGCCGCACTCGGCGTGGAAGCCGGGGAGTCGGGCGCCGCGTCGACAGCGGGGCTGCTCGCGCTCGCCACGTCACCGGCCTGCGCCGACCTCCGTGACCGGATCGGCTTCGCGGGCATCCGCTCGGTGCTCGTCGTCAACACGGAGGGCGCGACCGACCCTGAGCGTTACCGCGACGTCGTGCTCAGCGGATCTCCGTCGCCGTGATCCGCCCTCGGCTGTCGCCGGCGATGTAGGCGTCCTGACGCGTCCCCGACAGCGACGTCGACATCTGGATCGGCCCCGGCGCGTCGCCGCTGACGGAGTCACGGGCGATCCGGATCGCCCGTGAACTCGACTCGACGCCCTCGAGACGCACCTCCGCCACGCCGGAGATGAAGCGGAACGGGCCGTCGATGGCGACCTCCTCCAGCGCGAACAGTTCCCGGTTGACGTCCTGACGCACGCGCTTGACCGGCTCGGGCGGCTCGAAGGCGCCCTGCGACCAGTCGTAGTCGTCGGTGAACCCGGTCGTCCGGTCATAGACCTCGAAGCTGGCGTGCGTCTCGTAGAGGTAGACCTCGAAGACGAGTGGGTCGCGACCGACGATCTTGCGCAGCCCGGCCACGAGGTCGCGGAATCCGTCGCGCGTCAGCGGGCCTTCGCTCGGCACCGCGATCGTGTCGCCGGGTGTCGTGAACACGGTTTGCGTCACGGTGACCGTTCGCTCCGACACGCTCCCGGGGCCACCGCCGCCACACGCAACCGGCAGCATGCAGAGGAGGGCGATCAGCAGACGTCTCACCGGCTCACCATAGCCCGACGATCACGCTGAGAAGGCCCGTCGCCGCGATGATCGCCAGCGCGGCGCGGCGCGCTCCGGTCTCGTCCAGACGTGTCGCGAGCCGACGGCCGGCGCGGACGCCGATCGCGAGCAGCGGCACGAGCGCCACCGCGACAGCGATGGCCTCGCCCTGCGGGCGCTCGTGGACGAGGAGGAGGCAGATCCCCGTCAGGTTGAGCGCCCCGAACAGCACCTGTAGCGTGTCGCGTGCAACACGCGGTTCGACCCGCTCGGCGTCGAGCCACAGCGCCAGCGGCGGACCATTGGTTGAGACGGTCGTGGTCAGGAACCCGGCGACGGCGCCGGCGCCGAGGCGAGCGACGGCGCGGGCGCTGCCGATCAGTACGCCGGGGTGCCACAGCCGGGCGAGAACGGCGGCCAGGACGGCAACGCCGACGGCGACCTGCAGGTCGTGCTTGGCGACGAGTCCGACGACGGCCGCGCCCGCCGCCAGGCCAGGGAAGGCGGCGGCGAGCACCAGCGCGGCGGGACGAGCGTGGACGACGGGTCGGCGGCCGCCGAGCATCAGGACATTGACGACGATCGCGGACGAGAGCCCTGCGAACAGTGCCTGCCGCGGTTCGAGCGCGGCGAACAGCGCCGGCGCCACGACGAGCCCGTAGCCGAGGCCGGTCACGCCCTGCGTGAGGGCGCCGACGAACCCGAGCGCGCCGACGACGAGGAGGCCGCCGACCGTCACCCGGCCTCGTAACGGGCAGCGGCCTCGTCGGCGGCGCGGAGCCGGGCCGGCACCCGCTCGCCGAGCCGCGCCGCGAACGCGTCGTCCCGATCGCCGGCGAGGTACCGCTTCCACATGTTCTCGAGGAAGACGACCGCCTTCCAGTGCGCGAGGCACTCGTACCAGGCGAGGTGCGAGACGTCGCGGCCCGTGAGGGCGGCGTAACGCGCGCCGAGGTCGGCCGCGGACGGAAATCCGGTCAGGGCGGTGACCGGTGACAGGTCGGGGTCGTCGTAGGTGGACACCAGGTAGCCGACGTCGGCGAGCGGGTCACCGATCGTGCAGAGCTCCCAGTCGAGGACCGCCGTGATCCTCGCCGGCGCGTCCGGTGCCGCGAGCAGGTTGCCGATCCGGAAGTCGCCGTGGACGACGGTCGGCGGGCCCGATGCAGGAAGGTTCGCGAGCAGCCAGGCGGCAACGCGCTCCACCCCGCCGTCGAGGTCGCGGGTGCGGTTGTGCGGCCAGATCTCGAGGAATCGCCGGACCTGGCGCGCGAGGTAGCCGTCGGGGCGCCCGAACGTCGCGAGCCCGCTCGCGGCCGGATCGATTGCGTGGATCTCGGCGAGCACGTCGAGCACCTCCGCGCCGAGCGCGGCCCGTTCCGACGGTTGGTCGATCGCCGTGGGCAGCGCCTGGTCGCACGCGACGCCGGCGGCGAGTTCCATCACGTAGAAGGGCACGCCGAGAAGCGTCACGTCGTCGCAGACGGCGAAGACACGCGGAACACGCGCACCGGCGGCGTGGAGGCGCGTCAGGATCGCCGACTCGCGCAGCATGTCGTGCGCCGAGGGTGGCAGCGGCGGACGGGGCGGGCGGCGCAGCACGACGCGGACGTCCCCGCGCTCGACCAGGTAGGTCAGGTTCGAGTGGCCGTCGCCGAGCGGCGCATGGCGGATCGGCCCCGAGCCGATGCCGTAGGCGTCGAGGAAGCGAGCGACCGCGACCGGGTCGAACAGTCCGTCGCCGTCAGGCGAAGCTCCAGCCATCGCCCTTCTCGTAGGCGCGCAGGATGCGACGGGCGACGACCATCCGGTGCACCTCGTCCGGGCCGTCGTAGATGCGGGCGAACCGGGCACCGAGGTACATCGCGGACAGTGGCGAGTCACCCGAGACGCCGAGCGACCCGTGCACCTGGACGGCGCGGTCGATCACGTCGTGCAGGATCCGCGCCGCATAGAACTTGAGCGCCGAGATTTCCACGCGAGCCTCGCTGCCGGCGTCGATCAGCCCGGCGGCGTGGAACGTCATCAGCCGGCAGGCCTGGATCTCGGCCGCGGAGTCGGCGATCCAATCCTGCACGGTGCCCTTGTCGGCGAGGCGCGAGCCGAACGCCTCGCGTTCGAGGGAATACGTGCACATCAGGTCGAAGGCGCGCTGCATCTGGCCGAGCCAGCGCATGACGTGGTGGATACGGCCCGGACCGAGGCGCTTCTGCGCGATCCGGAAGCCGTCGCCGCGCTCACCGAGGATGTTCGTCACGGGGACGCGGGCGCCGCGGTAGCGCACCTCGCAGTGCGTGTTCCAGCCACGGCCAACGTGGCCGAGGACCGGAATCGGGCGCAGCACGTCGACGCCGGGCGTGGAGGCCGGCACGATGATCTGCGAGATGTGCCGGTGCGGCGCGCCGCCGGGGTCGGTGACGACCATCACGATGCCGAAGCCGGCACCGTCGGCGCCGGTCTGGAACCACTTGTCGCCGTCGATGACCCATTCGTCACCGTCCAGCACCGCCGTCGTGCGGAGACCGGTCGGGTCGGAACCGGAGACCTCGCGCTCGGTCATCGCGAAGTAGGAGCGCGTGTCGCCACGCACGAGCGGCAGCAGGTAGGTCTCCTTCTGCGCCGCCGTGCCGAACATCTCCAGGATCTCGGAGTTGCCCGCGTCGGGCGCCTGACAGCCAAAGATGTACTGCGCCCAGTAACAGCGGCCGATCTCCTCGTTCAGGTAGGCGTAGGCGAGGAAGCCGCGGCCCGTCCCGCCGGCCTCCGGCCCGATGTGGGGCGCCCACAGACCCTCGGCGCGCGCCCGATCGCGCAGCGACGCCAGGATCTCGTCCGACCCGGGACCGTCAGCGTTCAGCGTCGCCTCGACCGGGTAGATATGCGCCTCCATGAAGGCCCGGTAGCGGCCGCGCAGCTCGTCCAGTTCCGGTGTCATCGCGCCGGAGTGTACGCTCACGAGCGTGCGCGACATCGCCTTCGTCGACGGATCGATCCGCACGATGGATGACCACGCGCCGCACGCGGAGGCGCTGCTCGTGCGTGACGGTCGCATCGTCCGCGTCGGGCCGACAGCGGCGATCCGCGCCGCCGCGCCGCCGGGAACCGAGGTGGTCGATCTGCGCGGGCGGCACGTCATCCCCGGCTTCGTCGACGGCCACTGCCACCTCGAGCTGAGCGCCACGCACCTGGCGTACGCCCTCCACTGCTTCGCCGCTGACCACGGCTCGCTCGCCGGCATCGTCGCCGCGGTCGACCGCACCGCGGAGCGCACGCCGCCGGGCGAGTGGATCGTCGGCCGGGCGGACTTCGCGCTGCACCTGCTCGTCACCGAACGGCGGCCGCTGACGCGGGCGGATCTCGATGCCGCCACCACCGACCATCCGGTGGTCGTCTTCTCGGGCCTGCACATCTGCACGCTCAACACGGCCGCGCTGGAGGCGACCGGCATCCTCGACGGCTCCGCGACGCTCCCCCGCGGCTCGGCGGTCGAGATCGAGACGGGCCGCGCGAAGGAGCTGTGGGACTGGCTTCCGCTCCCGACCTACGAGCGCGAGGCGATCGCCACGGCCGTTCGCGACGAGGGCCGCGCCCGCTGGACGTCACGAGGTGTCACCACCGTGGCGGAGTTGCCGTTCACGCGCGAGGGCATTCGGGCGTTCCAGCTGCTGCGGCGCCGCCGCGAGCTGCCGGTGCGTCTCGCGCTCTGGCTGCACGTGCCGCGGCTCGGCTCGGTCCGCGAGCTGACCGCTATGGGTCTCGAGACCGGCTTCGGCGACGAGTGGTTATCGCTCGGCGGCATCAAGCTGTTCGTGGACGGCATCGGCTGCCGTATCGACGGCACGCCGGAGGCCGATCTGAAGTGGGATCAGGAGGAACTCGACGCGATGGCGTTGGAGGCGCATCGGGCCGGCCTGCAACTCTGGATGCACGTCGCGCCCACGGTCGAGGCCGCGGAGATGGCGCTGCTGGCCGTGCAGCGTGCCCAGGCGGCGGCACCGTGGGACGATCACCGGCACCGGATCGAGCACATCGGCGACATGCGGCCGGATCCCGATCTGCTCCGACGGATCGGGGCTGCCGGGATCATCCCCGTCACGACGCCGCAGTTCACGTACTCGTACGGCGACCTCGCGCCGGACGAGGCGGCGACGCCGCTGCGGACGCTGCACTCGATGGGCCTGCGCCCGCCCGGGAACTCGGACGCGACCGGCACGCAGCCGGAGGCGATCGATCCCTGGCACTCGATCTGGTGCGCACTGGCGCACGTCTCGCGAAGCGGCACGCCGATCTGTCCGGAGGAGGCGATCGGCATGGAGGAGGCGTTACGCGTGATGACCCGCGACGCGGCGCACGCCTGCCACCTCGACGATCGTGGGCGGCTCGCCCCGGGGTATCTCGCCGACCTCGTCGTGCTCGGCACGGACCCGGCGACGGTGCTGCTGGACGAGGTGCCCTCGATGCCGGTCGAGGCGACCGTGATCGGCGGCGAGGTCGCCGCCGGCTCACTCTGAGCGTCAGCGGCCGATCAGGGCGAGCATGCGCTCGAGCTTCTGCCGCTCCTCGGCCAGCCGCTTCTCGGCGCGAGCGAGCTCGCGGGAGCCGGCAGCACGGAACTGCTCCACGCGCTCCTCGAGCTCGCGGATCGTGATCTCCAGCTTCACCCGCGCCATCCCAAGCGGATTCGTACCCGGAATCGCGCTCGCGGACTCCTTCGCGCGATCGCTGAGACGACCGACCGCCTCCTGGAACTGTTCCCGAACCTCCTCGCCGACCGTGTCGGCGGCGCGCGCGAACGTCTGCTTTAGCTTCTCCACCTCGGTCTCGGAGACGGCGCCACCGGAGAAGGCCGCGCGCTGCGCAGCGAAGACGGCCCGCTCGGCGCTCTGCGCTGCGCGCGCGGCCTCGCGCTCGGCGCGGACGGCCAGCTGACGCAGACGCCCGAACGCGGCGCCGCGCGCCTCCCGGAAGCGGCCCCACAGCTCATCGTCGGCGTCCTTGCCCGCCGAGCCAGCCTGCTTCCAGGCGGTCATCGACCGGTCGAGCGCCTCCTGGAGTCCCTCCGTCGCAAGCGTCGCGAGCGCCTTCGCCTCCTCGATCAGGGCCTCCTTGCCGGCCTTGATCTCCTCACGCCGACGCTGCCGGGCAGCCGCCGCCTCGCGACGGAGCGCGAACACGCGCTCGCGCGCGCCCCGGAACTGGTGCCATAGCGCCTGATCCTCGTTACCGGCCCGCCCGGCGGCCTTCCATTCGCCCATCAGACGATCGAGACCCTCGCCGATCTTGCGCGGATCGCCGAGCTCGAGCAACCGTTCGCACTCCGCGATCAGCTCGCGCTTGCGATCGGCGGCCGCTGACAGGAGCCGCGACCGCTCCGCGTGGTGCGCGTTGCGCCGCTGAAAGAACGCGTCACGCGCGGTCTCGAACCGTGCCCAGAGGACATCGTCGATCGCGCGGCCGGCGGAGCCGACAGCACGCCAGCGCTCGAGCAGTTCACGGAAGCCGTTGGATGCCTTCGACCACTCCTCCGAGCCAGAGAGACGTTCAGCCTCCTCGACGATCGCGGTGCGGACGGCGACCGCGGCCTGTTCGCCGGATACGGCCTCGATCGACGCCGTGATCTCGGCAGGAGCCGGCTCCGGCGACGACCGCGGGGTCTCGCTCTCGGCCGGCGGCTCGGCGACCTCGACGGCACCAACGAGATGCTCGGCCTCGTCGACGAGCGAGGCGTCGACGGCGACAGCGGCGGCCTGCTCGTCCGAAATGGCTGCCACCGCCGCGGGAACCTCTGCCGCAGCCGTCTCTGGCGGCGACGACACAGCGTCGGTGTCGCTGTCGGGACGCTCGGCTGCCTCGACGATCAGGGTGTCGACAGCAACGGCAGCCTGCTCGTCGGACACGGTTTCGAGCGGCGCGGACATCTCGGCGACAGCCGCCTCACCCGCCGGCTCGGCGACCTCGGCGACCTCGGGCTCGGGCACAGCGACCACGGCGAACTCGGCCGCCGTCTCCATGACCGCCGCTTCCGCGACGAGATCCTCCGCGGGTAGCTGCTCCCCGTCGGTATGCGACTCGTCCGCCGACATTCCGCTATCACCGTACCCCAGATTCGGCGGACGAGCGCCATGCTCACCCGATCGGCCCACGAACGGCAGCGAGGATCGCCCGGTAGCCGGACGCGTCGATGCGCGCATCGATCAGGTACGGCCCGGCCGGCTCGAGGGCCAGCGACAGTTCCGCTGCTGTCGTCACCGTGCCGGCAGCGATGCCGAGCGCGCGGGCGGCGGCGGCGAAGTCGACCGGCGCATGCGTCACCGCGACCGCATCGGTCCGATGGCCGGTCTGCTTGATGCGGATCAGCGACAGGCTCGCGTCGTTGAACACGACGACGCGGACGTCACGACCGGTCCGGGCGAGTGTCTCGAGGTCGGCGAGGACCATGCCGAGCCCGCCGTCCCCGACGAAGCAGACGACGGGCACGTCGCGCGCGAAGCTCGCCCCGATCGCAGCGGGTAGGGCGAAGCCCATCGTCGCGAGGCCGCTCGAGATCAGGCACTCGCTCGGGTCGTTGACACTCCAGAACCCCATCGCGACCAGCATGTGCGCGCCGGCGTCGACGGTCGCGATGCTGCCCGACGGCAGCGCCGCGCGCGTCGCCCGCACGACGTCTTGCGGCGCGAGCCCGGCGACGGGCACGTCGATCGCGTCGAGCGCCGCCCGCTGGAAGCTACGACCGTCGGCTGACCAGCCGCTGTCATCGAGTTCGAGGCGGCCGAGAGTCCGATCGAGCGGGCCGACCACGGTGCGTCCGGCCGGGATCTGGGCGAGGTCGTGTGGCTCGGCCTCGACCAGCGCGAGCGCCGGGGTAGGCCAGCCCCACGGGGCCGGTAGGAGTTCGACCGGGTCGAGGCCGACGGTGATGATCGCGTCGGCGTGTGCAAGCGGGAGTCCCTCGCGAGGGAAGCCGGTGAACAGACCAGCCGCGTTCGGCCAGGTGTCGGGGATCGCCCCCTTTGCCCGGTAGGTGGCGAGGACCGGGATCCGCCGTCCCTCGACCAACCGGCGGAGCGCACCGGCGTTCGCGCGCGCGCCGCCGCCGACGACGATCGCCGGACGTGAACCCGACACACGGATCGCGCTGCCCGCGGTCGCGGGCGGTGCGGGAGACGACGCTTCGGGCGGCGACTCGCTGCCGCCGAAGTCGAAGACAACCGGCCCGTGCGGCGCCGTCATGGCGATCCGGACTGCCGCTGCCCCGTCCGCGGTGACGGCCTTGGCGACGACAGCGCCGAGCGCTGCATGGCTGACGCGTTGGTGGGGATGCTCGGCACCGGCGCCGTCGGTCGCGACGATCACGGGCTGCCGGTCGAGCAGCGCCGACGCGGTGCCGAGCGCCGCGGCCACGATGCCGGGGCCGCGGGTGCAGATGGCGAGCCCGGGCGCGGAGCGGACGTCGGCGTAGGCAGCGGCGGCGAAGACCGCTGCCGACTCCGACCGCATCAGGACAAACTCGATGCCGACGTCCGAGCAGGCTGCAATCAGATCGAGGTTCGCGCCGCCGCCGGGCAGGCCGAACGCGACCCGCGTGCCCGCCGCGTACGCGGCCTCGGCGAGCGCCGCTGCCTCCGACGTCCCCATCCACCCCTCCATTCGAGCCGATCAGTCGACCTGGGCCGGTAGTCTGACTGCCGCATGCCCGGCACGGTCCTGATCCTCCAGCACTCCGCCGGCGGCCTGCTCGGCGCGCTCGAAGCGCCATTGCGAGCAGCCGGCCTCGAACTCGAGACGTGGCGGACGTTCGCCGAGCCGTCGCCGCCGCGGCACGCGGGGCAGATCGACGCGTTGATCGGACTCGGCGGCACGATGCACCCGGACGAGGACATCGCCCATCCCTGGCTCGCCGAGGCGCGCGCCCTGTACCGCCAGGCCATCACGAGGGGCATCCCGGTGCTCGGGGTCTGCCTCGGCGCGCAGTTGATGGCGCAGGCACTCGG
The DNA here is from genome assembly GCA_009885805.1 of Actinomycetota bacterium. Taxonomy (GTDB): domain Bacteria; phylum Actinomycetota; class Thermoleophilia; order Gaiellales; family F1-60-MAGs149; genus VFJZ01. Next base: position 91,150 of record VFJZ01000006.1, on the reverse strand, counting down.
CGGCGGTGCGGGGCCGATCGGACGCCTGCGCGTCGGGTTCCTCCCGGTCGAGGTGCACGCGGAGGACGACCCGCTGTTCGGCGACCTTCCCGCCACGATCCGCCCGCTGTCCTGGCACGAGTACGCCGTCGAGCCGCCGCCGGAGGCCACCGTTCTCGCCGCTGCCGACGGCACGCCACAGGTGATCCGGTTCGCCCAACGGGCGTGGGGCGTCCAGTTCCACGCCGAACTCGCCGGTCACGTCACGCGCTGGTTCGAGAACGGCGGCGAGAGCCTGCGCGAGCGCGGCGCCGACGTCGAGGCGATCACGGCCGAGCTCGACGGGGCAGTCGCCGCCTGGCAGCCGCACGCCACGGCGATCGCGGCACGGTTCGCCGCGATCGCCGTGGCACCGGTCTAGGCGCCGGGGATCCGCATCAGGATCAGCTGACCGCCCTCGCGCTTGTTCGTGTAGTCAGGCTGGCCGTCGCCGTTGCGATCAGCACCGGGCCCCTTCTCGACCCAGAGCGTGTGCGCCTGGACGTCGATCAGGAACGCACCGGGGCCGAACGCCTTCGAGGCGTCGACGATGCCGCTCGCCTCCCACGCACCCCAGTTGCCGGGAGCGCGGCCGTCGACGTCGGTCGGGCCGCCGTCGGCGTAGTGGTCGACCTTGGCGACGACCTCGGCCGGCGAGCCGTCGAGCGGGATGCGCCAGACCCGTGCGCTCGTCGCGTTCGGAAGTGTCGAGCCGGCCGGGAACTGCTGGGCCGAGCCCGGATCCTCCGTAATCAGGAGCGAGTTCTTCGTCGTCTCGATGTTGTCGGGCTGATGGATCTCGCCCGGCGTCTTGACCGGGTTGTCGTCGCCCTCGTGGAAGATGGAGAGGCTCGTGACGATCGTCGGGTCATCCTTGTCGAGGACCATCTTCCAGATCCGTCCGTTCGTGGAGAGGCCGGCTGCGGGCGCGGCACCCGCACGGCCACGACCGGAGTCGACGAGGTAGACGACGTTCGACATGCCGTGCCGCTTGTCGTACGCGATGTCCTCGATCCGCACGAACTGGAAGACGTTGTTGAGGTCGCCCCAGTGCTCGAGCACCCACTGCGGCCCGTCGGCGGGGTTGCCGAGCGCGTCGGTGGCGAACTCCGCGGCGGTCGGCGCCGGATAGCCGAAGTCGGCGGCGACGACATCGGAGCCGTCGGCCTTGCGGCCCGTCGCGACGTCCTTCGGCACCTTGATGAAGTGCCCACTGACGGACTGCGTCGAGCCGGGCAGGAAGTCGTAGTAGTCGTTGATCGCCGGGTCATCGCCGACGAACGCCCACAGATCGCCCTTGTCCTGCAGGAGCTTCTTCGCGCTCCGTGCGATGTACGAGTAGACCTGCGACTGGGCCGGGTTGGAGAGGAACGTATCGTCGCCGGAGAGCGTGACGACCTTCTTCCGGAAGCCGGGGATCGCGACCGTGTTCTCGTGGTTGAAGCGACCCATGCCCCAGATGACGTGGGTCTTCTTCCTCTTCACGTCATAGGCGACGGTGACGCCGGACTGCCGGTTGGCCGGGTTTCCGATCGCCGCGGTGAAGTCGGGCGCGACCCTGGCGATCCACTCCGGCGACTCCTCGTTCGTGAAGAGGATGTCGCGGTCGAAGCCCTCCTTGCGGGTCGCGAGGAAGTTCGAGCAGAAGCGCTGGAAGCCCTCGGCGCTGGTGATCGCGAAGCGGCCGGCGATGACGCCGCCGGTCTTCCTGTTCAGCGTCAGCTCCGACACCTGGGAGCTGTCGAAGTCGTTCTCGCCGTTCGCGGCCGTCGGTGCGGCGGGGACGTACGGGAACGGCCCGATCGACGTCTCGTGGTTGACCCAGACCGTGACGCGCCCCTTCTTGTCCTTGCGCATCGCGATGCCGTCGGGAACGGCCTCGAAGCGGAACCCGCTCTTCAGCGTCTCGCCGACGGTGATGATCGGCTGGAACGTGACGTCGGCACGATCGACCTGCGTCAGGAACGACGCCTGCGCCGTCAGTTGGCCCTTCTTCGACCCGTAACCGTCTGACCGATGGGCCCCCGCCACCGGCGCGAGCAGGCCGAGGACGGCGACGGCCGCCGCGGCCGTACAGACTGATCTCCCTCTCATCGCATCTCCTTCCGACCGCCACGCAGACGCGTGACGACTCCGGAAATCCTACTTCACGGAAACGCTCCTAACGAATCTCACCTAACCTGCCGGAAGATAGGATCCGTCGGCATCGTGCGTCTCCGTCCCGGCCAGCGCGGGCCAGAACGTGCAAACGAGCGTGACGTCGGTGTGGGCACGCAGGACGTGCCGGTCGTGCTGGTCGAGCGCATACATGGTACCGGGGCGGATCGCGTACGTCGTCCCGGTCGCGAGATCGACGACCTCGCCCTCCCCGGCGATGCAGAGATTCGTCTCGTAGTGATGCTTGTACCAGAGCGTCTGCTCGCTGCCGGCGAGAACCTCGGTGTAGTGAACGGAGTGCTCCATGCCGTCGTCGCGACGGACGATCCGGCGGCTCCGCCAGCCGGTGCCCGAGACGTCGCGGTCGGTTCCTGCGATCTCGTCGATGGTGCGCACGATCATGCTGGACAGCATACGCTTGCAGCGTGCCCACGGCAGCGTTCATCGACGAGCACGCAGACGAACTCGTCGCGTTCTGCGCGCACCTCGTGCAGCAGGCGAGCCCGAACCCGCCGGGCGATACGAGGGCGGTCGCGGCGGCCGTCGGCGGCCTCCTCGAACGGCACGGGATCCCGGTCGAGACGATCGCTGATCAGGAGTCGATGCCGAACCTCGTCGCGTCGATCGAGGGGCGCGAGCCGGGGCCGCACCTCGTCCTGAACGGCCACATGGACGTCTACCCGGACGGCGCCGAGGCCGCCTGGTCGCGGCCGCCACGCTCCGGCGCGATCGAGGGCGGGCGCCTGCACGGCCGCGGCGCCGGCGACATGAAGAGCGGGCTGACCACGCTCCTCTACGCGTTCCTCGCACTCGCGGCCGACCGTTCCTTCGCCGGCCGCCTCTCGCTCTGCGCCGTGTCCGACGAGATGAGCTTCTCCCCGCACGGCGCGCCGCTCGTCCTCACCCGGCGGCCGGACCTCGTCGGCGACGCGGCGATCGGCGCCGAGCCGACGAGCCCGGACTTCGTCCTGATCGGCGAGAAGGGGATGCTCTGGATCGAGGTCACGACGCTCGGCGATGCCGGTGCCGGCGCGTTCGCGTCCGGCCTTACGAACGCGATCGAGACGATGGGCGCCGTCATTGCCGACCTTGCCGCGTGGCGCGAGCGAGACGTGTCGATCCCACCGACAGTCACGGCGGCGCTCGCCGCCGGTGGAACCGCGGGCCTGCCCGACGAGGCGCTCACCTACGCCGACGACCGCGTCCTGCACCTGCCCACGGTGAGCGTCGGCACGATCCGCGGCGGCACCAAGATCAACCTCGTCGCCGAGACCTGCCGCGCCGAGGTCGACCTGCGCATCCCGGCCGGTTTGACGCTCGACGACGCGCGCTCGTTCGTGGCGGAGGTGATCGCCCGCCACGTCGGCGCGACGTCGCTCGAGATCCAGGGGATGGAGCCGAACCTGACCGACCCGTCCGACCCGCTCGTGCAGGCGCTGCTCGACGCCGGCGGCGACGTCCTCGGCGTCCGCCCGCGACCGGAGCTCGGCATCACCGCCTCGGACACGAGACTGTGGCGGGCGCTGGGGCGGCCGGCGGCGATGATCGGCCCGCGCATCGCCGGTCAGGGGATGCCGGACGAGTCGATCGCGGTCGCCGACCTGATCGCCTGCGCGAAGATCGTGGCGCTCGCTGCCAAGCGCTACCTTCAGCCGTCGCCGGGCCGGACGAAGCCGGTCTCGTAGGCGAAGATCACCGCCTGCGTGCGGTCGCGCACCTCGAGCTTCGCGAGGATGCGCGCGACGTGCGTCTTGACCGTGTGGACGGCGACGACGAGTTCGTCCGCAACCTCCTGGTTCGACTGACCGCGCGCGACCATCCGCAGGATCTCCGCCTCGCGGTCGGTCAGGTCGGCGAGCAACAGCGCTCGCCGGTCGCGAGGATCGATCACGCCCGTGTGGCGCTCGACGAGCCGCCGTAGCAGCTGGGGGAAGACGAGCGACTCGCCGTCGGCGACGATGCGTACGGCCTGCGCGAGCTCTTCGGGCTGCACGCGTTTCAGGACGAAGCCGCTCGCGCCCGCGCGGAGCGCGTCGTACACGTAGTCGTCGTGCTCGAACGTCGTGACGACGAGCACTCGCGGCCGCTCAGCGGAGCGGGCGACGATCGCGCGTGTCGCCTCGATGCCGTCCATCCGCGGCATGCGGACGTCCATCAGCACGACGTCGGGGTCGAGCTCCGCGGCGCGCCGGATCGCGTCAATGCCGTCGGCGGCCTCGCCGACGACGTCGATGTCCGGCTCCGCCTGCAGCAGCGTGCGCAGGCCGCTGCGGACGAGGGCGTCGTCATCGACGACGAGCAGGCGGATCACGGGCGCTCCAGCGGCAGCACGGCACGGAGACGGTAGCCGCCGTCGGCCGGGCCGTGCTCGAACGATCCGCCCAACGACGAGACGCGCTCGCCGATGCCGACGAGTCCGCGGCCGCCGCCGACACGGCCCGGCGCGGCCGCAGAACCGCCGCCGTCATTTGCGACCACGACCGTCATCTCGCCGTCGGCGACAACGGTTACCCGGGTCGCGGCGCCACTCGCATGGCGAAGCACGTTCGTCAGTGCCTCCTGGACGACGCGGTAGGCCTCCCGTGCGACGTGAGCAGGAACGGTGGCGAAGTCACCTCGCCGGTCGAACGTGACCGGCAGGCCGGCTGCCCGCGTCCGGGCGACGAGCTCGTCGAGCAGGTCCAGGCTGACGTCTGCCCTGGCCGCCGTCGGCTCGTCGCGGAGCACTGCCAGGACGTGGTCAAGCTCGTCCATCACCTCGCGACCCTGCGTCTCGATCGCCTCGAGTGCGCCCGCGACGTACGCCGTGTCGGTGTCGAGCACGCGCCGCGCGGCGCTCGCCTGCAGGACCATGGCCGTGACCGAGTGCCCGACCGAGTCGTGCAGGTCACGGGCGAGGTTGGCACGTAACTCCTGCCGCGCCGTCTCGGCGTGGGCCCGGGCGAGCTCCTCGCCGACGGACGGGCCGAGGAGCGACCGTGCGATCCGCCTGTGCACCGCGACTAACCCGTCGATGACACTGAGGCCGATCAGGGCGAGGGCGATGCCACCGACGATGCTGGCCGCGCGCGGGAGCGCAGCTGCGTCCTGGAGGCCGCCGGCGAACGGCTCCGCGACGAGCAGGAACGCCGCGAAGGCGAACGCCACGGTCACCGTGAACCCGACGATGGCGAGTGGGAGCCGCAGCAGCAGCCAGCCAACTGCACGCCACGTCGACGACGCGCCGACGAGATCCCGCAGACGCGCGAGCAGCGGCCCCTCCGCCTTGCGATGCGCCGGCGGCGCCTCGATCGCGGCTCCGAGCATCGCGTTCGCGAGCCTCCGGTCGACCGCTGCCAGTGTGCGCGAAGCGATCAGGACCGCCAGCAGGAGCGGGAGGCCGACGATGACGACGGAGAGGCCGACGCCGACAGCGATGCCGGTGACGAGGAAGATGAACTCGGCGAGACCGATGACGAACCCGAGCAGCAGGTACGCCGCACCGGCCCAGGTGCGGAGGCTGACGAGTGGTGCGAAGGGCGCCGTGACGAGGGCTCGCGCGCTAGACATCGGAGCGCTCCACACGGATGTCGCCGGTCCCGGTCGCCAGGCTGATCCGGGCCGAGCTGACCTCGGCGTCGATGATCCCGTCCGCGATGCGCACGTCGCCGGTCGCGGTCTCGGCGTCGATCTCGTAGACGCCGAGCGGGAGCCGGAGCGTGATGTCACCGGTGCCCGTGCCGATCTCGACGTCATCCGGGAGATCGCGGAGCGTCACCTCGATGTCGCCGGTCCCCGAATGCACGCTGATCGCGGGCGCCGTCGAACCGGCGATGAGGACGTCGCCCGTCGCCGTCTCCAGCGTGAGGTTCGTGGCTGACGGGACGGCGATCTCGCGGCGCACCGTGCAGAGGCGGCCGAGCCCGAAGTCGTCAACGCCCAGGTCCCACGCGAAGATGTGCTCGCCGCACTCGACGGTGAGGAGCAGACGCGAGCGGGCGAACTCGGCGACGAGGTGGGGGTCGCCGCCCGTGTACTTGACGGCCGAGGCGACCGTGATGTCCGCCCGGGCAGAACCGCGGACGACGGTGTCGCCGAGGTGGTTCGTGACCACCACGGCATCGCTGGCCGGGAACGTCCGCGTCTCGGCCAGGTTGCGTACGTCGCGCGCCGAGGCGGCGATCGTGATCGCACCGACGGCGACGGCCGCCAGCACCAGGAGGCCGGGAACGCGCCAGAGCGCGCTGCGCGGGTGAGAGTCGTGGTTCATGGGGTCAGCTTGGCGCGCGTCGCGCCTCTCGCCATCGGCCGGACGCGCGATCCGTATCATCCCGCAGAGCGATCAGCGCAGGGCGCGTCCGACGGCCACGATCGTCGCGTCGATGTCGGCCGGCGTCGTCGCGTGCGACGTCACCGAGACGCGCATGACACGATCACCGTGCCACGTCGCCGGTCCGAACCAGGCCGTCCCGTCCGCCTGGACGGCCGCGATCACGCGCTCCGTCGCCGCGTCGTCGCCAAAGCGGACGATGCCCTGATTGAAGCCGCGCGCGCGAACCGTCGCGGTCGGGAGCGCACCGAGGCCGTCGAGGAGTCGGTCGGCGAGGTCGCAGAGACGTTCGACGAGCGCGGCAACGCCCGACCGGCCGAGCGTCCGCAGCGTCGCGTAGGCCGGAACGGCTCGCGAGCGGCGCGACCACTCCGGGTTGTACGGCAGCGCGTCCCGCAGATCGCCCGCGGTGACCATGTAGGAGGCGTCCGCCGTCAGCGCCGCGCGGTGATCCTCCGGATGGGCGACCGCCACGAAGCCGGCGTCGAACGGGACGTTCAGGACCTTGTGCAGGTCCGTCGCCCACGAGTCGGCAGCCGCGAGGCCGGCGACGAGCGACCGCAGACGCGGACTCGCCGCTGCCCAGAGGCCGAAGGCGCCGTCGACGTGCACCCACGTCGGCGCCGGGCCCGAACGGGCGGCCTCGACGCACGCGCCGATGTCGTCGAACGCGCCGGCATTGAGATCGCCGGCGGCGAGGCAGACGATCGCGGCACGACCGTCGAGCGCGGCGCGCAGCGCGGCCGGATCGATCCGCCCCTCACGGTCGGCGCCGACGGTCTCGACGGCGTCGCGACCGAGACCGAGCAGGGTCGCCGCCCGGTCGATCGTGGCGTGCCGCTCCGGACCGACGAGGATCCGCAGCGGCGGCGCCCCGTACAACCCGACGCGGCGGACGTCGTGACCGGCAGCCGCGAGCAGCCGGTGACGCGCTGCGGCGAGCGCGACGACGTGCGCCGCCTGGCTTCCGGTCACGAAGCCGAACGACGCCGACGCGGGGAGGCCGAGCAGGTCGAGCAGCCAGGCGCCGGCGATCTCCTCGATCGCCGCCTGGGCCGGTGCGCACGCCGCAATCGCGGGGTTCTGATCCCACGCGGAGACGAGCCAGTCCGCGGCGAGCGCGACGTCATGCGTGCCGCCCATCACCCAGCCGAAGAACCGCGGCCCGGACGTCGCGAGCAGGCCGGCCTCGACGTCGCCGACGAGTTCGTCGATCACGCGGTCGGCCGGGACGCCGTCGTCCGTGAGCGGGCGGCCGAGCCGGGCCCGAAGCTCCGCCGGCGTAGCGGTCGCGGCGACGTGTCGCGTCGCGAGGGAGGCGCGGTAGGCGGCGGCGTGCGCGGCGGCGCGGGCGAGGGGGTCGTTGCGCATCGGCTAGGGATCGTAGATCGACGTGCCGGCTCGCAGACCGACGGCGGAGACCGGGGCCTGTCCCCGAACCCCGGCCCAACTGGGGACAGGCCCCGTTATGGAGGGCGCGCAACCAGTGCCGCGGGGCGCACCAGACGACGCGCCGGCGCCGCGAAGCGAACGTTTGGACACCCGCGCTACACCGGAGCCTCGCGGACGCGCGCAGGAACGGCGCGCGGATCAGGCGCGCTCGTGGTCGAGCAACCAGCGCTTCGCGTCGAGGCCGCCCGAGTATCCGGTGAGCCGGCCGTCCGAGCCGATCACGCGGTGGCAGGGAATGACGATCGACACGGGGTTGCGGCCGTTTGCGGCGCCGGCGGCGCGCACGGCCGCGGGATTGCCCGCGCGACGGGCGAGCTCGGCGTAGGAGATCGACTCGCCGAAGCCGATCTCCTGTAGCTCGCGCCAGACGCGCTGCTGCCACGCGGTTCCAGCGGGCGCGACAGCGATCGGGAACGTCCGTAACGTGCCCGCGAAGTAGGCCTCCAGTTGCGAGCGGACGCCCGCGAGAAACGCGCCGCCGTGCTCCCAGTCTGGGCCGGGCACACGCCGCTCGGCAGGGAGGTAGAGGCCCGTCAGCGCTGAGTCGTCCGCGGTCAGGAGGATCTCGCCGACCGGGCTCGCCATGGTGTCGTACGTGGTCACAGGCTGCTCCAGAGGTGGAAGGTTGCGTAGGACCGCCACGGGCGCCAGCGCTCCGCGGCGGCCGGCTCGAGGCCGAGGCGGGCGAGGGCGTGCCGCACGCCGAGGTCGGAAGCCGGCCAGGCATCCGGATCGTTCAGCGCGCGCATCGCGACGTACTCCGCCGTCCACGGGCCGATCCCGGGCAACGCGACGAGCTGCGCCCGGGCGGCGGTGCGATCGGCCCCGGGCCCGAGATCGATCCGACCGTCGGCAAGGTGGGCCATCAGCGTGCGCACGGTCTCGCGCCGCCGGACCGGCATCGCGAGATCGTCGTCGGCCGCGCCGGCGAGGGCGTCGGCCGTCGGGAAGCGATGCGTCAGGGCGCCGTCGGGCTCGTCGAGCGGACGCCCGTAGACCGCGACGAGCCGACCGGCGAGCGTTCGCGCACCGGCGACGGAGACCTGCTGGCCGAGCACCGCGCGGGCGGCGAGTTCGTGCGGCGCGGCGGCGCCGGGGACGCGCAGGCCCGGCCGGGCCGCGACGAGCGGCGCGAGGGCCTCATCAGCGGCGAGGTCGGCATCGACGGCGACCGGGTCGGCGTCCAGGTCGAACAGCCGGCGCAACGTCGCGACCGCCTGCGCGAGGTCGCGGACGTCGTCCAGGCGCAGCGCGCACGTGATGGCGCCGTCGCGCTGGGAGACGTCTGCGATCGCCGCACCGTTCGCGAGGTCGAGCACCCGGCGATAGTGGTCGCCGACGACCTCCTCGACACCCTCGACGGCGCGGACGGCGAGGAACGCGAGGAGCGGCTGCCAGGCGATCGGTGCGCGCGCGGGCAGGCGCAGCGTGATCGCGCCGCCGGCAACGGGCTCGGAACCGACGCGACCGCGGAGCGCCGTCGGCGTCAGCGCGAAGACCTGGCGGATCGTGTCGTTGAACTGCCGGATGCTCTGGAACCCGGCCGCGAAGGCAACATCCGTGAACGGCATCCGCGTCGTCTCGATCAGCGTGCGCGCGGTCTGCGCGCGCTGGGCGCGGGCGATCGCGATCGGCGGCGCACCGAGCTCGTCCGTCACGATCCGCGTCAGGTGCCGCTCGGAGTAGCCGAGGCGCTGCGCGACCCCGCCGACGCCCTCGCGGTCGAGCACGCCGTCCTGGATCAGGCGCATCGCCCGCGCGACGGCGTCGGCGCGCAGGTTCCACTCCGGCGAACCCGGCGAGGCATCCGGGCGGCAGCGCTTGCAGGCGCGGAACCCGCCGCGCTGGGCTGCGGCGGCCGTGCGGTAGAAGCGGACGTGCTCACGCTTTGCGGCCATCGCCGGGCAGCTCGGCCGGCAGTAGATCCCGGTCGACGTGATCGCGAGGTACACGCGTCCGTCGAAGCGGGCGTCGCGACTCTCGGCGATGCGGTGGAGGGTGTCGACGTCCATCGCCCGGAGGATCGCACCTTCCGGAGCAGGACACCAGCGGTTTTCGGACAACGCGGATCCGTGCCACGATGCCTCGATGGGAGCGATTGACTACGCGCCATTCGAGGTGCTCACGTTCGACTGCTACGGCACGCTGATCGACTGGGAGTCTGGCATCGACACCGCCCTTCGGGCAGCCCTCGGCGAACGCGACCGGGACGAACTCCTCGGCCTGTTCGCCCGACACGAGCACGGTCTCGAGCACCCCTACAAGCGCTACCGCGAGGTGCTCGGACTGACGCTCGACGCCGTCGCGGCCGACATCGGCGTCACCGTCACGGACGACGAGGCGACGACGTTCGGCGGATCGGTCGCCGACTGGCCCGCGTTCCCCGACTCCGCGGACGCGCTGCGGCGGCTGCAGACACGGTTCAAGCTCGCCGTCATCACGAACTGCGACGACGACCTGTTCGCCGCGAGCGAGCAGCGACTCGGCGTGCGGTTCGACCACGTCATCACGGCGCAGCAGGTCGGCTCGTACAAGCCCGACCTCGCGAACTTCCACTTCGCGCACGCCAAGATCGGCGTTCCGCAGGAGCGCATCCTCCACGTCGCTCAGAGCCTGTACCACGACCACGTCCCGGCGAAGCAGCTCGGCATGATGACGGTCTGGATCAACCGTCGCGCCGCGGCGGGCGGCGCCGGCGGGGCGACACCGCCCGCCGACGCCGTGCCGGACGCGACGTTCCCGGACATGCGCTCGTTCGCCGACGACGCTGGCGTGTAGCGCGTCCGTCTCAGGCGTCGTTTGTCAGGAAGACCTCGGGCGCCGAGACGACACCGGCTGCGCGCATCGTCTCCTCGAGGTCGGGGAGCGCGAGGAACGCGCGAGCGCTGTCGAGCGAGTCCGTCGCGAAGACCGCCGTGACCATGCTCGGATCGGCCTCGTCGCGATGCACGGCTTCTACTACATGGCGAACGCGGGCGCGTGCCTCACCGGCACCGTCCTGAGCGGTGCGACCTACCAGTACCAGGGGCTCGAGATCTGCCTGGCCACGTCCGCCGCGCTGGTCGCCGGCGCTGCGCTGCTGTCACTCGCGCTGCCGCGCGGGGAGCGAGCGGTCGTTCAGCCGAGCGCCGCGAACCCGGCCGAGGCGTAGCCGTCCTCGACCAGGGACTGGCCGAGGCTGCGCAGACGCCCGGCCGTCGTGAGGTCGTCAAGGAAGGCGCGGTCGTGGAGGGCACCGGCAAGCGACTCGACGGCGAGCAGGTGTCGCACCTGCGGCCGCCGCCCGCGGCAGCGCAGCGCGGCGTCGTCGACGGCCACGTCCGTCATCCAGCGGCGACCGTCGAGGAGGACGTAGCGCCGGCGCGCGGTCTCGACGACGAAGACGGGGCCGACGCGTTCCCCGCCGACGACGCTCCTGACCCTGGCGTCAATCAGCCCGCCCTCCGCGATCGCGCCCTCGCAGAGGTGCTCGGAGAGGACTTCCCCCCGGGCGGTGCGGAGCAGCACACGGCCGCCGTCGACGTCGCTGCGGATCGCGAGCATCGCGCCGCGATCGCGAAGCGCTCCCGCCCCGGTGTCGAGGTAGGTGTCGGCGTAGGACCGCGCGCCCAGGAACAGCACCCGGGGATGCCGCCCGAGCAGCCGTTCGAGTCCGTCGACGTCCTCGACCTCGAACGTCAGCGGCGTCACGTCAGTCGTCTTCCTCATGCTCGTGCCAGGCCGGTAGGGGCACCGGCGTCGCGCGGTAGGCGGCGAGACAGAGGTGGGCCGATCCGGCGTTCGTTGCAAGCGGCACGCGGTGCACGTCGCAGACCTTCATCAGCGCGTTGATGTCCGGGTCATGGGCGTGGGCCGTGAGCGGATCGCGGAGGAAGATGACGAGCCCCACCCGCCCGGCCGCAACGAGTGCTCCGATCTGGAGGTCGCCGCCGAACGGGCCGGAGAGCATGCAGCGCACGTCGAGCCCGAACCGCTCCGAGAGCAGGTGCCCGGTCGTCTCGGTCGCGACGAGCGGCGTCCCGTCGAGGCGCGGGAGGTGCCGGCGGACGACCTCCGCGAGTTCGTCCTTCTTGCCGTCGTGGGCGATCAGCGCGATGAGTGGGGTCACGCCTGGAAGCTACGGCGACGCCGCCGCCAGGCGGGTCACGAGGCGGACCCGGAACGGTGAAGGTGTGGCGTGACTCCTTCACCACTTCGAGACGACATCGATCCCGGACGCGCCCCACCCGACCGTCGCGGCGGCAGTACGGTGCCCGTGGGCGCCGCCGAACCGGATCCCACTCGGCCCACCCGCCGGTGCGGCGTCCACCCTCCTGATGGGGCCCGGTCTGGCCGACCGGGCCCCCTCCAGGTTCAACCTGCAGCGAGCGCCCAGCGCGCAGCCGCCGCGCCCGACAGCAGCGCACCCTCGATCCAGCCCGCTTCGTGCGGCGCGATATCCGCGCCCGCGAACGCGATGCGGCCGTGCGGCGGGAAGCGATCGTGGACGAGGAGGTCGGCCTTCCCGACGGTCGCCGTCGCCCACGTCCCGAGCGAGAACGGGTCGCCGTTCCAGTCGTGCCAGTCGCTCGCCAGCAGTTCTGCCTCGGGCCAGAACGCGTGCAGCGCGGCGGCCGGGTCGAGGCCGGGCGCGTCCCAGCCGAAGCCGAGCGCGAACACGGAGCCGTCGGCGAGTAGGCGGTCGGCGTAGAGCCACGACACGCCGGCGCCGCGACCGGCCGCGAGCGAGCCGGGCGGGATGCCACGGGCGTGGAACCAGAGCTTGACGCTGCGGCCCGCATTCGTCCCCGCCGCCTCGGCCGTCGCCGTCGGCAGCGGCGGCTCGAACGCGACGTGGGGCAGAACGTTGACCGGCAGCGCGACGACAACCCGAGCCGCCGTCAGAACCGTGCCGCCCGCGCATTCGACGCGGACGCTCCCCCCGGCGTCAACGATACGGGCGACCGGAACGCCTAGCCGAACGTCGACATCGGCTCCCATGCGACGCGCGAACTCGGACCAGCCTTCGGCCGGCGCGTAGCGCAGCGCCGTGATCAGGCCGGTGACGCCGCCGTGGCTCGCGATCGCCTGCAGTGCGTCGATGATCGCGCCGCGCGCCGGGTCGGTGCCGCCGATCATCACCCACCAGGCGGCGAGGAACTCGGCCGTCGCCCGCGGAACGTCGAGCGCCACGATGTAGTCGGCGCAGGACTGCGAGGCGACCGGCCCGAGCGTCCCGACGCGCGCCCGCGCGCCATCGCCGGCGATCGTCACGAGCGCTCGCTCGAGCGCGCCGATCTCATCGAACGGCACCGGCAGGCCGTCGCGCAGGACGCCGTCCGTATGCCAGCGAACCCGGCTCGGGGCCGGGTACGTCCGGGTGCCGACGCCGTACCGGTCGAGCTCGCGGACGACCTCGTCCTGCCCGGGGGTGAACCAGGCGCCGCCGATCTCCACGTTCGCCCCGGTGCCTGCGAACGGGCGCGTCCAGGTGCGCCCGCCGAGGCGGTCGCGAGCCTCCAGCAGGGCGACGCGGCGGCCCGCGTCGTGCAGGTCACGAGCGGCGCGCAGCCCTGCGAAGCCCCCGCCGACCACGATGCAGTCAAGGTCGCCCATCAGTACCCCACCGACGGATCGAATCGGTTGTCGAGCGGCTCGCCGCGCAGGAACCGCTCGACGTTTGCGACCAGGCCAAGGATCGCGTCGCCGTACATGTCGGCGGTCCGGTCGGCCGCGTGGGGCGAGATCACGACGTTGTCGAGCGCCCAGAGCGGACTCGACGCCGGCAGCGGCTCGGTCGCGAAGACGTCGAGTGCGGCGCCGCGGATGCGGCCGGCGGTGAGCGCCGCGGCGAGCGCAGCCTCGTCGACGACGGCGCCGCGGCCGACGTTGACGACGATCGTGTGCGGTCGCAGGGCGGCGATCACGTCGGCGGAGATCATCCCCCGCGTCTCGGGCGTCAGCGGCGCGGCGATCACAAGGACGTCCGCGACCTGCGCCAGCTCGACGAGACCGTCCGGGCCGAGCGTGCGGTCGACGAGGCCGTCGCCGATGGAGAGTTCGGGCCGGCGCCGCTGGGCGACGACCCGCATGCCGAGCGCACGCGCGAGCCGCGCACAGGCGCGGCCGATGTCGCCGTAGCCGGCGATCGCCATCGTCTGGCCGTGCAGCTCGCCGACGACGAAGTCGGTGTCCCAGGTACGCGCCGCCTGCAGGCCGCGCAGGTCGTCGATGCGCTTCGTGAAGTGGAGCGCGCCGGCGATCGCGAACTCGGCGAGTGGACGACTGAAGGCGCCGCGTGCGTTCGTCGTCGCGACGGCGCTGCGTACCAGCTCGTCGAACAGCACGTACTCGACGCCGGCCGACATCACATGCAGCCAGCGCAGCCGCGGCGCGGCGAGAAAGACGGGGCGGATCTGATCGGCGCCGGCGAAGAAGCTGACGATCGCGTCGGCGTCGGCGGCGTGCGGGACGAGGTCGGCGGCGGTCCCGGCGCGCGCCGTGACGCCGGACGGCAGGGCGTCGAGGATCGGCGCGAAGTCGGTTCCCGCGGATGCGACGACGAGGAGCTTCACGGTGCCGTCGCCTACTAAGCGCGCACGCGCTCGAGGAAGCGGCGCGTCTCCGGCCGCGCCGGACTCCCGAACAGCGTCGCCGGAGCGCCGCGCTCGAGGATCACGCCCTCGTGCAGGAAGCAGACCTCGTCCGCCACCTCCCGCGCGAACGCCATCTCGTGGGTCGCGATCACCATCGTCATGCCCTCCTCCTTCAGCCCTGCGATCACCTCGAGCACCTCGCCGACGAGTTCCGGGTCGAGCGCCGAGGTCACCTCGTCGAGCAGTATCAGGCGCGGCGAGGTCGCGAGGGCGCGGACGATCGCGACGCGTTGCTGCTGACCGCCGGACAGCCGGTCCGGATAGTCGCGCTCACGCCCTTCGAGGCCGAACCGCGCAAGCAGTTCCCGTGCACGGTCCTCGGCGTCGCGGCGCCCGGCGCCATGGACGTGGACGGGCGCGAGCACGACGTTCGCGAGCACGTCGAGGTGCGGGAAGAGGTTGAACTGCTGGAAGACGAAGCCGATGCGCGCCCGCACCCGGTCGACGTTCACGGCGAGGTCGGTGATGACGTCGCCGTCGAGCAGGATGTCGCCGTCGTCGATCTCGTCGAGCAGGTCGATGCAGCGCAGCAGCGTCGACTTCCCGGATCCCGACGCGCCGATCAGGACCACGGCCCGATGCTCGTCCACGGCGAGGTCGATGCCTCGCAGCACCGGCCGCTCGCCGAACGCCTTCGTCACGCCCTGCAACTCGACGACCGGCGTCACACCGCACCGCCGGCGGCGCGCTCGCGCTCGGACTTGGCCTGCAGGTGGTCGACGATCCGCGACAGCGGAATCGTTACGCACAGGTAGAGGAGCGCCGCCGCGAGCAGCGGCGTGAAGTTGAACTTCAGCGACGCGTAGACCTGCGCCTGGCGGAACGCCTCGAGCGGGCCGAGGATCGAGACGAGCGCGACGTCCTTCTGCAGCGAGATGAAGTCGTTCAGCAGCGGCGGCACGACCCGCCGGACGGCCTGCGGCAGGATCACGAAGCGCATCGCCTGCGGCTGCGTCAGCCCGAGCGCGCGCGCGGCCGATCGCTGCGACGGGTGGACGGACGCGATCCCGGCGCGGTACACCTCCGCGACGTAGGCGCCGTACGACAGAGCGAGCGCGATCGCGCCGAGCACGACAACGTCGTCGGGCACGAAGCCGAACCCGAGCGCCGGCACCCCGAACCCGATCAGGAAGACGACGAGGATCGTCGGCAGACCTCGGAACACGTCGGTGTAGACGGCGGCGCCGAGCCGGAGCGGCGTGAGCGCCGGCGAGCGCGCGAGACGGGCGAGGGCGACGGCGAGCCCCAGCACGAGCACGACGATCTCGACCGCCACGAACAGCTTCACATCGAGCCAGAACCCGCGCAGTACGTCGGGAAACGCCTCGGAGAAGTGCTCCCAGCTGAAGAACAGCCGCTGGACATCCTCGAACCCTGGCGAGGTGACGATCGCGAGCAGCACCAGGCCGATGACGACGACGGTCGACGCGCCGGAGATCAGTCGTCCCCGGCGCGCCCGTGCGCGTCTGGCCTGCTCGCGGACCTCCCGGCGGGAGGCGCCGCCTACTGCAGGACCGGAGCTTCGGCTGACGTCGACATCCACTCGGTGGTCAGCGCCTCGAGCTTCCCGGACGCCTTGAGCGCCGCGAGCGCCTCGTTCAGGCACGACGTCAGGGCCGAGTCCTTCTCGGACAGGAGCCCCCAGTCGTCACCGCCCGGGGCGCTGAACTGGCCGACGACCTTGCCGGCAAACTCGAGCTCGACGGCGTTGATGAAGAGCGCCGTCGGCAGGTCGACGACGATGCCGTCGATCTGGCCGTTGCGGAGCGCGGCGGTTGCCGTCGAGGTGTCGTTGTAGACCTGCACCTCCTGGGACGGTGCAATCACGTCCTTGGCCGCTTCCAGGCTCGACGTGCCGATCTGCGATCCCAGCTTCGCGTCCTTCAGCTCGGCGAGGCTCGCAGCGCCAGCGAACGTCGACTCGGCCATCACGAGGATCGCCTGGCTCGTGGTGTAGTACGGGTCGGAGAAGGCCACGGCCTGCTTGCGGTCTTCCGTGATCGAGACCTGGTTGATGTCGAAGTCGAACTTCTTCGGGCCGGGCGCGTACGACTCCTCGAAGGCGACCTTCTCCCACACGACCTCGTCCTTCGTGAAGCCGAACTGCTCGGCCATGGCGTAGGCGACGGCCGACTCGAAGCCCTGCCCGGTCGTGGGATCGTTATCCATCACATAGGGCGGGAACGACGGGTCGCTGGTCGCCGCCGTCAGCTTGCCGGCGGTCTTGACGGCCAGCGTCTCCTTCGCGCACGCGGGCGAGAGCCCATTCGCGGCGGTCGTCGGCACGGCCTCGGTCGTTGCGGGCGGCACCTCGGTCGACGCGGGCGGCACCACCGTAGAGGCGGCCGGTTCGACGGTCTCGTCGTCGCCGCCGCACGCGGCGAGGACGGCGCTCACAACAAGCACGGTGAGCAAGAATCCGGTGCGCTTCATGCCGGAGTTCTACCCGACTTCGCGGTACGCTCGCGCCTGATGCATCCGCTCGATCCGCTCACGGCTGACGAGATCCGCCGGGCCGTGGCCGTTGTGCGCAGGGACCGCGGCGTGTCCGAAACGTTCCGGTTCGCGGCCGTGACGCTGGAGGAGCCGGCCAAGCGGGATCTGCTGGCAGGCTCGGCGACGTCGCGCGTCGGCCGGATCGTGACCTGGAACCGGGCCGACGGCCGAACGTTCGAGGCGCTGGTCGATCTCGACCACGACCGGGTCATCAGCTTCGAGGAACGCCACGGCGTCCAGCCGAACTTCACGCCCGACGAGTACCACGAATGCGACGAGGTGCTCCGTCGGCACCCCGCGGTCCTCGCAGTGCTCGCCGAGCGCGGGGTCACCGATCCCTCGCTGGTCCTGTTCGACCTCTGGGCCTACGGCGAGGCGCTCGTTCCGCCGCAGTGGCGGGACCGTCGCGTCGGCTGGTGCGACGTCTGGCTGCGCAACGCGCCAGGCGCCAGCCCGTACGCCAACTTCCTGAAGGGGCTCCACGTCATCGTCGACGTGAACGCGATGACCGTTCTCGAGATCGAGGACGACGGCACCCGCGACCAACCGCCGACGATGGGCGAGTACGCGCCGGCGCTCGTGCCGGGCCAGCGGCTGCGTGACGACCTCCGCCCGCTCCAGATCACGCAGCCCGAGGGAGTCTCCTTCACCCTCGACGGCAACGAGTTGCGCTGGCAGCGCTGGCGCCTGCGGATCGGCTTCAACTACCGCGAGGGCCTCGTCCTGCACCAGGTCGCCTACGAGGACGGCGACCGCCTGCGGCCGATCGCGCACCGCCTCTCGTTCGCCGAGATGGTCGTCCCGTATCGCGACCCGACGCCGGATCACGCGCGCCGCACGGCGTTCGACATCGGTGAGTGGGGCCTCGGGCTGATGACGCAGTCGCTCGCGCTCGGCTGCGACTGCCTCGGCGAGATCCGCTACCTCGACGCCGTCCTGCCCGACTCGCACGGCGAGCCATTCACGATCAAGAACGCGATCTGCCTGCACGAGGAGGACAACGCCGTCCTCTGGAAGCACGTCGACGCCACGGCCGGCGCGGAGGTTCGCCGGATGCGCCGGATGGTCGTGTCGTTTCACGTCACCGTCGCGAACTACGAGTACCTCGTCTACTGGCGCTTCTACCAGGACGGCAACATCGAGTGCGAGGTACGGGCGACCGGGATCATGGTGACGACGGGGTTCGGCGACGACGGCCCGCCGCCCTACGGATCGGCGGTCGACCAGGGCATCTACGCGCCGTTTCACCAGCACTTCATCGTCGCGCGGCTCGATCTCGACATCGACGGCGACGCGAACACCGTGTATGAGACCCACACCGAGGCGCTGCCGCTCGGCGGGTCGAACCCGCACGGCCTCGCGCTCCGCTCGGTCGCGACGCCGCTCACCCGCGAGTCGGAGGGACGGCGTGACTACGACTGGGCCTCGCAGCGCGCGTGGAAGGTCGCGAACGACGGCGTCCGCAACCGCCTCGGGCTCGCACCGGCCTACAAGCTCGTGCCGACCGGGTGCGTGCCGCACTACCTCCCCGACGCTTCGCCCGTGCTGCAGCGGGCGCAGGCGATCCGCCACCCGTTGTGGGTGACGCAGCACCGCGACGATGAGCGGTGGCCGTGCGGCGACTTCCCGACGCAGAGCGCAACGGACACCGGGCTGCCGGTCTGGACCGGCGCCGACCGATGTCTAGTCAACTCGGATATCGTCCTGTGGTACGTGTTCGGTATCCACCACATCACGCGACCCGAGGACTGGCCCGTGATGCCGGCCGACATCGTGTCGTTCTGGCTGAAGCCGTTCGGGTTCTTCGACCGCAACCCAGCGCTCGACGTCCCCCCGCAACCGGAGCACTGCCACGGGCAATAGCCGCATCGAACCGCGCCGACGCTTCGATCGTGTTGCCCGCAGCGGACTCTACGCGCCGCTCGTGCGGGTCTCGTTCGGACGCGAGGGGCGACGTCTGCACAGCTTGCTGGTGGCGGCCGCCACCCTCGAGACGGGGGCGCACGTCCTCGACGTCGCCTGCGGTCCCGGGACGAATCTGCCGTTGCTCCTCGACGCCGTCGGACCGGGAGGGCGGGTCGTCGGCACCGACATCTCCTCGGCAATGCTGGCCCGCGCCCGACGACGGGCGCCCGAGACCGAACTGGTCGAGGCCGATCTCGCCGAGACGCTTCCGTTCGCCGACGCGACGTTCGACGCCGTCGTGTCGTCGTTCGGGCTGAGCTGCGTCCCGCAGATCACACCGGCGCTCGACGAGATCCTCCGCGTGCTGCGGCCGGAGGGCGTGCTCGCCGTCGCCGACGCGCGCACGGTGAACTGGCGACCGCGCGCCGTCGGCGCGCTCGTCACGGCGGTCGCGTCACCGTTCAACTCCTGGTACCCCGAACGCGACCTCGCGGCGATGATCGAGGCGCGCGGCCTCGTCGTGGAGCGGCTGCCAGTGCCCTCGCCGGCGTTCGTGTTGTTTAGAGCGCGCCGCCGAGCCTGATCCCGGTCTCCACCAGCACGAGACCGATGGCGAGTTGGAGGCCGAGCACCCGCCAGGGCTGGCCGGCGTGCGCCTCGACGAGCCAGGTCGAGAAGGTGGTGAAGGAGCCGAGGAAGCCGACTGCCGCGATCCTTGCCAGGTCGGGGTCGGGCGCGAGGCCGGCGAGAATGCCGAGCGCGAGGGCGCCCGCGAGGTTGACGCGCCAGGTCGGGCCGGCGAGGTACCGACAGACGGCGCCGAGGCCGCCGGCGAGGGTGAGCGCGGCCCAGGTCACGCGCGCGGCCGGACCACGGCGGTAACGAGTCCGAAACCGGCACCGAGGCTCACGCCGGCGTAGGCGACGGCGAGCACGACCTCGCCGTCGGCCAGCATCTGCTCGAGTTCGAGGACGAGGCCAGAGAAGGTCGTCAGCGCGCCGCAGAAGCCGGCGCCGAGGAGTGGCGCGGTCGTCTTCCGGGCGACGAGGACGGCGAGGATCGCTGCGCCGGCGAGGTTGGCGACGAACGTCCCCCACGGCCACGAGCCGGGCGGCGCCGGAAACAGCTCGGCGAGCCCCGCGCGCAGCAGCGTCCCGAGCGCGCCACCGACGAACACCGCTGCCAGGACTCGCACTGCGCGCATTGTCGGATACGACCGAAGGGAACGCGCTGGTATTCTCTTCCCATGAGGGTAACGATCGATGCTGTTGGCCGGCTCGTCGTGCCGAAGCCGCTCCGCGACCTGCTCGGGCTGCGCGCGGGGTCCGTCGTCGACGTCTCCCGCTACGGCGCCGGCCTGCAGATCACGCCCGTCGGACGCACGGCGCAGCTCCTCGAGGTCGACGGGGAGTTGATCGCGACCGGGACGACGCAGATCGATGACGACGACGTCTTCGGGCTCATCGACGCCGGGCGGAGATGAGCGGGATTCTCGCGCTCGATACGAGCGTCGTCGTACCGCTGCTCGTCAAGACCCACAGCGCACACGAGCCGGTCAAGCGATGGCTATCGGGTCGCACCGCGCTCGTTGCGGGCCACGCTCTCGCCGAGTCATTCGCGGTCCTGACCCGGCTGCCCGGCGATCTGCGTCTGACGCCTGCCGACGCGGCGCGCCTCCTGAACGTCAGACTCCCCGGTCGGCTCACGCTGCGGCCGGAGACGGCCGCCGATCTTCCGACGCTGCTCGCCCGCCTCGACATCGCGGGTGGTGCGGCGTACGACGCGCTGGTTGCCCTGGCCGCGCTCGAACACGACGCCGTCCTCGCAACGCGTGACGCGCGCGCGAAGGACACCTACGAGCGTGTCGGCGTCGCCGTCGTCGTGGCGGCTTGACGGGGCAAACCGTCGATCAGGCGTCTTCGTAGACGCCGACGGCCGCGTCGATGCCGTCATCGCGTGCCTGGCCCCAGACGGCGTTCGGGCGCTCGGCCTCGAGCCAGTAGTCGCTGTGGTGGAGGTCGAAGAACTCCGCACCGAGCCGGCGGGCCGCGGCAAGCGGGTCGGCCGGGTCGAACCGCACCTCGCCGCGCTTGTTGCCGACGCCGTTGACGACGCCGACGAAGCGACTGCGCATGTAGCGCGTGATCTCCTGGACCTGGAAGACGACGCCGAGCCCGGCGGTCGGGTAACGCTCCTCGGAGGCGATCAGCAGTCCGACTCGCTTGTCGAGCATCCCGGCCGCGATCTCGTCGCGGCGCGGATAGCTCGCCGAGATGTAGCAGGTCATCCGATCGAAGTAGTTCTTCAGCGACGCGGCCATGCCGTACCAGTAGAGCGGCGTCGCGTAGACCACACCCTCGGCCGGGATTACGCGCTCGTGCATCAGGCGGGCGAAGTCGTCGGGGATCGAGCAGTTGCCGTCGACGCCCCGGCACTCGCGGCAGTCGCGGAGCTGCCCCGCGACGACGGCGTTGAGGTCGACCAGGTCAGCGCGGTAGCCGGCGCTCTCGGCGCCTTCGCGCAGGGCGTTCGCCATCGCGACCGAGTTGCCGTCGGGGCGCGGGCTGGCGCTGAGGATCACGATTCGCCGGTCAGTCATCACCGGCAAGGCTACCGGGCGCGGCCTCGACGAGTCGCGGCTCCCGCCGGACCCGGACCGGCACCATCGGGTCCGGCTCGTCGATCTCCATCGCGAGGCGGTGGCCGTCGAAGATGCAGTCCGCGAGCAGCCGCGGCGCGACGCAGTCGCCGACGGCGAACGCGCCGGGCAGCTCCGCGCGCATCGCGGTGCGTGGCTGTCGCGCGGTGACGAGCACGACGGTGTCGGCCGCGAGCTCCCACTCGCCGCCGTAGAGCCACCGTGTGCGCACCGCGCCGTCGTCGATCGAGAGGATCTCCGTCTCGGTGCGGAACGACCCGCCGTGGGCGAGGATCTGCCGCCGCGCGTGGTCTCCCTCGAACGTGAGGTCGAGCATCGGCCCGACGGCACCGAGCGGCGTGATCAGCGTGACGGCATGGCCACGGGCGGCGAGTAGTTCCGCCATGCCGACGCCCATGAAGTAGCCCTCGCAGTCGTAGACGACGACCCGCTCACCCGGTTCGGCGCCGGCGAGGATCTGTTCCGGGGTCAGCGTCCGCCCGGCGTCGGCGCCGGGGAGTGGCGCGTGCGTCTGCGGCGCGAGCCCGTCGGTGCGCCACTCGGCGCCGGTCGCGAGCACCACGATGTCCGCCCCGTAGTCGCGCACGTCGGCGGCGCCGAGCTCGGTGCCGGTGACGATCTCGACGTTGCGGAGCTTCGCGAGCTGTGTCCGGCGCCAGTCGACGAGGCGCGACCACTCGCCGAGACCGGGCAGCGAGGCGGCGAGCGCCGCGTAGCCGCCGAGCTCGGGCGAGCGCTCGACGAGGTGCACGCGCCGCAGGCCGCGCCGGGCGAGCGTCAGCGCGCACTGCATCCCGGCGACGCCGCCACCGACGACGAGGACGTCGCGCTTCGGCGCCGACGTGCGCGGCATCCGCTCGGGGTGCCAGCCGCGGCGATGCTCCTCGCCGGCCGTCGGGTTCTGCGTGCACGAGATCTGGTCGGCGGTGATGACGCGCGACAGGCAGATGTTGCAGCCGATGCACTCGCGGATCTCGTCGTAGCGGCCGGCCTCGATCTTGGCCGGCAGAAACGGGTCGGCGATCGACGGCCGCGCGCCACCGATCAGATCCCAGGCGCCGGAGCGGATGATCTCCGCCATCCGGTCCGGGTCGGTCAGGCGCGAGACGCCGACGATCGGCTTCGCCGTCGCCTCGCGGACGCGGCCCGACCACTCCACCTGGTAGCCCTGCGCGGCGAGTCGCGACGGGCGCATGTCGATCGCGTGGTCGGCGATCACCGCCGTGTTGACGTCCCACAGGTCGACCATGTCGTCGGCCATCCGCACGAAGCCGAGGACGTCGTCGAGCGTCGGGCCGAAGTGCCCGGACGTGTCGATCCCGATCCGCACCGCGACGACGAGGCGCCCGCCGACCGCCTCGCGGATCGCCTCGATGATCTCGAGCCAGAAGCGGGCGCGGTTTCGCAGCGAGCCGCCGTACTCGTCGTCGCGATGGTTCGAGAACGGTGACAGGAACTGGGTCGGCAGGTAGTTGTGCGAGCCGTACGCGTAGACGAGGTCGAGCCCGGCCGCCTCCGCGCGGTGGGCGGCGGCGACGTACAGGTCGCGGACGCGGCGGATCTGCGCGACGCTCATCGCGTAGCTGTAGGTGAGCGGGAAGTGGTCGGCCGGCAGCGCGCTCGGGCCGCCGGGCGCCAACCGCGACGGCGAGTTGACGATGTTGTAGCCGCCGTGCCACAACTCCGCGCCGACGATCGAGCCGTGGGCGTGCACGGCCTCGGCGAGGATCGCGACCCGTTCGACGTCGGTGTCGTCCCAGAGCTTCGCCGGTGTCGGCATCGGCTCGCGGTCCGCCTCCGGATCGATCGAGGTCAGCTCCAGGTTGACGCCGGCCCAGCCACCCTCCGCCTTCGTCGCGCGGAACGCCGCCTGGGCGAGCGGACGCTCCCCGAACCCGGTCGAGTGCGGCGTCTGGTAGAAGCGGTTGCGAAGCGTGCGCGGCCCGACGACGACCGGCTCGAAGAGGACGTCGTGCCTGGGGTCGCGCGCCATTGGGGGGACGATAGAACAGACCGCTTGAAGTGATACGCCGTCCACCGGCGACGAAGATCAACCAGGGTTCTCGGGTCCGCCCACTCTATGAAACGATACGCCCATCGATCGCGTCGTGAAAACCACCTGCCCGCGCGACTGTTACGACGCCTGCGGGGTGCTCGTCGCGGTGCGGTCGGACGGCTCCGTCCGGCACGTCCGCGGCGACCCCGACCATCCGGTCGCGCGCGGCAAGCTCTGCCGCAAGTGCGCGCTCGGCTACAACGGCGCCTGGCTCGACCCCGCCGCCCGCGTCACGCACCCGCTGCGCCGCACGGGGCCGAAGGGCAGCGGCACGTTCGAGCGCGTCAGCTGGGACGAGGCGCTCGCGGAGTGCGCCGAGCGGCTCGGCGCGATCGTCCGCGACCACGGCGGCGCCTCGATCCTGAACGTCCACTACACCGGCACCCTCGGGCTCGTCTCGTACACGTTCGGCCAGAGGCTCCTCGGCCGGCTCGGCGCGACCGAGGTCACGCCGGACACGATCTGCAACAACGCCGGCCACGCCGCGCTCGGCTACGTGCTCGGCACCTCCGACACCGGGTTCGATCCGCGCACCCGCGACGACGCCCGCTGCATCCTCGTCTGGGGGGCGAACCCGTCCGCCTGCGGGCCGCACCAGGACGAGCACTGGCTCGGCGAGGCCGCCAGCACCGTCGTCGTGGTCGACCCGCTCCGTACGCCGACCGCTTCGCGGGCGCAGATCCACCTGCAGCCACGGCCCGGGACCGACGCGGCGCTCGCCTTCGGCCTGCTGCACGTGATCGCGCGGGACGGACTCGTCGACCGCGCGTACGTCGCTGCGCACACCGTCGGCTTCGACGACCTCGAGCCGCTGTTGACCGCGTGGACGCCAACGGCCACCGAGGTGGCGACCGGTGTGCCCGCGGCGGACGTCGAGCGCGTCGCGCGCCTCTACGGCGAGGGCCCGTCGCTCCTCTGGCTCGGACAGGGCCTGCAGCGCCAACCCGACGGCGGGAACATCTTCCGCGCCTGCGCGGCGCTGCCAGCGGTGACCGGGAACTTCGGCAAGCCGGGCGCGGGCCTGATGTACCTCAACGACGGCAGCCGTGTCGGCGTCGACTACGACGCCCTCGTCCCGGACGACCTCGCGTCGCCCGCGCCGCCGATCTCGCACATGGACTTGCCCGACGTCCTCGCCGACCCGGCGCGGGCACGGGCGATGGTCTGCTGGAACATGAACATCGCGGCGTCCTCGCCCCGGCAGCGCGACGTGCTCGCGGCGCTCTCGCGCGACGATCTCTTCAGCGTGGTGCTGGAGCCGTTCCCGACCGACACCGTCCGCTACGCCGACATCGTCCTCCCCGCGGCGACGTTCATCGAGCACGACGACGTCGTGATCCCCTACTTCGACCTCGGCCTCGCGGCGCAGGTGAAGGCGGTCGAGCCGATGGGGGAGGCCCTGCCGAACAGCGAGATCTTCCGGCGCCTGGCGACCGCGATGGGCCTCGACGAGCCGGCCCTGCACGAGCAGGACGGCTCGATCATGGAACGTCTCGTCGCCGGGTCGGACCTCGTCAGCGGCCTCGACGAGCTCCGCCGTCGCGGGAGCGTCTACCGCGGTGGCACGCCACTCGTGCAGTTCGCGGACGGGATGTTCGGGACGCCGAGCGGCCGCATCGAGATCGCGAGCGACGCCGCCGCGGCAGATGGCCATCCCCGCCTGCCGCAGCCGAACGCCGACGTCGCGCCGACCGACGGTCGGCTGCGGCTGCTGTCGCCCGCGTCGAGCTGGACGATGAACGCGACGTTCGGCAACGACCGCAAGGTGCAGGGGCGGCTCGGCGAGGCGACCGTCACGCTGCATCCCACCGAGGCCGGTCGCCGCGGGCTCGCCGCCGGCGCGCGCGTGCGCGTCGCGAGCGAGGCGGGCGCGATCGACGTCGTCGTCGCGATCGGCGACGAGGTACCGGAAGGCGTGGCGCTGATGCCGAAGGGCCGCTGGGGCGGGAACGTCAACGTTCTGACGACGGCGCGGCGCTCGGACATGGGCGACTCGACCGCGATCCACGGCACGCTCGTCCGCGTCGACGCGCTATAGCGGCGGCTCGCCGGCCGGCAACGGCGGCGCTACGCCTGCTCCGCGTCGAGCTCGTCGCGCGGAACCGCGATCTCGCGAGCTGGGGAGATCGTGACGATGCGCTTCATGCACACGAGGGGTAGCTCATGAGACCGCGAGCGCATCGTCGACGAACATCGCGAGCTGCCCGAGCAGGTCGAGTGAGCACGGCATCGCCGCCTCGTGCAGACCCGTCGCGACGAGGTTGCGGATACCGGTCAGGTCACGAGCGCGATGGCCACTGCGCGCCATCTGCGAGGACGTGCGACGCCACG
The DNA here is from genome assembly GCA_009885805.1 of Actinomycetota bacterium. Lineage (GTDB taxonomy): Bacteria > Actinomycetota > Thermoleophilia > Gaiellales > F1-60-MAGs149 > VFJZ01. The sequence goes on along the minus strand of VFJZ01000006.1, from coordinate 65,132 downwards.
CCTCCCGGTGCGCCGCGAGCCAGGCGAACGCGTGCGCATCGGCGATCGCGTCGCGCTCGCCCTCCACCCAGTCGAGCAGCTGGCCGGGCTGCTCGGCGCCGTCCTGGAGGTGGTCGAGGAGATCGTCGACGATCTCGCTCAGCACGATCAGGCCGCTGTGGCGAAGGACGCGATCGGCCTCGTTGTCGGCGACGAGCGCAATCGCAAGGCGCTCCCAGCTCGCGTGGTCCGGCGGTGCCTCGGCGAGCAACTCCTCGCACGTCGGCAGCAAGCCACCGCGAGTGCCGCCAATCGGCGCCACCGCCGCTCCGAACTCGGCGCGCAGCCCGTCGAGGGCACCGCCGCCCCCGATCGGCGGCAGGTCGGCCATGGTCGCGTAGGCGGGGACGACCGTACGACGGGCGAACCGCGACAGCGCCGCGAGGTGGCGAGGAGTCCGGCGGATCGCGCGCTGGTGCGTCTCGAAGTCAGCGGCGTCGAGGTCGAAGAGGCGGTCGCGCAACGCCCGGGCCGGGACGCCGAGATCGATCGCGCCCGGCGGCGGCTCGTGGCCGGCGAGGAGATCGACCATCTCCCGCAGCCCCCAGGCCAGCCCATCGAGCAGGAACGGCTGACCGAGTGCGGCCTCGGCCTGGTCCTCGAGGCCGTCCGGCAGGTCGATCGTTTCCAGGTGCGGCGCCATCCTGCGCCTCCTTCCGTCGCGGGGTCGTCACGACGGTAGGCGTGGTCGGACGCGCGGGTCCGGGTCGGATCCGCACACGGGACGCGCGAGCCGTGTCAGGCCCGCAACGGCAGGTGATCGAGAACCCAGATACCGATCGCCTGGACCTCGTCATCGCGCCACGACAGCGGCCCCTGGCGGTACAGCACCGAGCCGAGAGCGACCTGCTGCTTCTCCAGGATCCCGACGTCCTCGAGCGCGACGTCCTCCCAGCGCTTGTAGTAAGCGGCGGCCTTCGCCTCGAACTCCGGGTCGGCGAGAACCGACTCCGGGAAGCAACCGCCGACCTCGAGAATCGAGCGGTCGTGGGCGACGGGCGTGACGTTCAGCCACCACATGCAGTCCTGCGAGACGGCGAACTGGCAGGTCGGGTGGATGACGGTGAAGTAGGTGCCTTGCCGCGCGTCGGCGTCGAGGCCGTCGATCGGCGCGAACGGCGGCGCGGTGCCGGGCAGCGTCGCGATCGAGCGGCCCGCGATGACCTGGATGCACAGCCACTCGCCCCGCGTGTCGAGCGTCCGCGACGACTGCTTGCCGACCGTGTCCTTGTGGACGATCCCGGTGTGGTACGTCTCCATCGCGTTCTCGAGGATCAGCTTCCAGTTGCAGTTCGGCTGCAGCGTGATCCGCCAGGTGCAGCGCATCTCGCCCAGGCGATGGGAGCCGAGCCGCTCCGGCAGGTCGCCGAGATGCTCGATCAGCGGCGGCGAGTCGTCCGCGAAGGTGCAGAAGACGAAGCCGTTCCACGTCTCCATCCGCACCGGCACGAGACCATTCTCGATCCGATCGAAGCCCTCGGCGTCCTTCATGTCCGGACAGCCCCATAGGGAGCCGTCGAGCATGTAGCTCCAGGCGTGGTACGGACAGATCAGCCGCTTCGTACAGCCCTCGCCCTCGACCAGCAGCGAGCCGCGATGACGACAGAAGTTGGCGAAGGCACGCAGCACCCCGTCGGCGCCGCGCAGGAGCAGGATCGGGCCGCCGGGCGTGTCGAAGGCGCGGTAGTCACCGGCGTTCGGGAGCATCTCCTCCCGGCAGGTGAAGAACCACTGCTTCAGGAGGATGTGCTCGCGCTCGGCGGCGAACACGGCCGGGTCGGTGTAGAAGCCGGCCGGCATCGAGCGGGCGCGGCTGAGGGGGGCCGTGGCAGCGGCGAGAGCGTCGCGGTCGAGCATACGATGCGCGATCCTACCGGAATGCCGTCCCTCGCCGCCTGCTGGCACCCCGTGGGATGGTCGCGCGATCTCGGCACCAGGCCGCACGGCGCGACGCTGCTCGGGGAGGCGGTGGTCGTCTGGCGCGACACCGACGGCGCCGTCCACGCCCTCCGCGACCTCTGCATCCACCGCGGCACGGCGTTGTCGCTCGGCTGGGTCGACGGCGATCAGATCGTCTGCCCGTACCACGGCTGGACGTACGGCACCGACGGTCGCTGCACGCGGATCCCGCAGCTCGCCGACCCGACGCGCATTCCGGCGAAGGCCCGCGTCACGCCGTATCAGGCGTGCGAGCGGTACGGCCTCGTCTGGGTCGCGCTCGAGGCGCCCGACGTTCCGCTGCCGGAGATCCCGGAGCTCGCGGATCCGTCCTGGCGGGCCGTCGAGTGCGGGCCGTACCACTGGGCGAGCGATGCCTCGCGGCAGGTCGAGAACTTCACCGACTTCGGACACTTCCCCTGGGTGCATCCCGGTCTGCTCGGCGATCCGAGCCGCCCGATCGTCCCCGAGCACACCGTCCGAACCGTCGGCCGCGTCCTGCACTACGACGTCGTCCGACCGGAGGCCGAGAACAGCGACGACTTCCCGGTGTTCGCGAACGAGGCGCTGACGGTGCCCGAGCGCCGCAGCCGCTACGAGCTGCACCTGCCGTACACGATCGTCCTGCGCCTCGGCTGGGGTGGCGCGGAGGGGATGGTCTACTTCTTCGTCTCGCAGCCGGTCTCGGCCGATCGCTCCGCCGGCTACCTCATCGTCAGCCGCAACTACAACTTCGACCAGCCAGACGACGTCCTCGTCGGGTTCGAGGAGACGATCTTCGGCCAGGATCAGCGCATCGTCGAGTCGCAGCGTCCGGAGATGGTGCCGTTCGACCTCGCCGACGAGATGCACCTGCGGTTCGACGCGGTTGCGGTCGCGTACCGCCGGGCGATGCGCGACTGCGGGTTCGCGACGTAACGTCCGTCGCCGGCCGACGACTGATCGGCATGGAGCGCCTCATCCGCATCGTCGTCGGTGTCGTGTTCGTCGCCTTCTCGGTCGGGAAGTTCACCCGGCACGACGCCGAGTCGGCCGCGTTCGACCGCTACGGCCTGCCCTTCCCGGATCTGACGACGTACGCCGTCGGCGTGCTGGAACTGGTCGGCGGCCTCGCGCTCGTCACCGGCATCCTCATCGTGCCGTTCGCCGCGATGCTCGCCTGCAACATGGTCGGGGCGATCGTGACGGCCGGCCGGATCGAGGGCGACATCATCCACCTCGGCCTCGCGCCGGTGCTGCTCGTCAGCCTGCTGTGGATCCTCCGGCGAGCGTCCGTTCGGCGATCCGCAGCAGCGCCGCGACGGCCGGAGACGGGACCGTCTCGCGCCGGGTGACGATCGCGAACGTCTCGTACAGAGGGTCGGCGAACGCGACGGTGCCGAGCCCCTTCGGGAACCAGGGCAGGGCGGCGACGGTCGCGCTGACGACGGTATCGGCAAGACCGCGCGCGGCGATGTCGAGCGCCGCGTCGAGCTCCTCGACCTCGATCGTTGGTGCCAGGACGAGCCCCGCGCGCTGCGCTCGCTCGGCGAGCTGGCGCCGGGTCGGGTCGCGGGACCCGTGCGTGGCGAAGGCGAGGACGAGCGGCACCTCGACGAGCCGCTCGATGGTCGCAGGTTCCCGCACCCGGGCGAGCCGCGTGCTCGCGTACAGCGCCTGGTCCTGGCGGATCGGCCGCACCGTGAGGCCGTCGTCGTCGATCGGCAGGAACACGAGTCCGGCCTCGATGCGGCCGGCGCGGACGTCATCGGCAACCTGCGCCGAGTTCTCACCGACGAGCCGAACGCGAACGCCCGGATAGCGCCGCCGGAACTGCTCGATGACGTCGGCGAGCAGGTAGTACGAGGCCGTCCCGAAGATGCCGAGGCTGACCGTGCCGGTCAAGACCTCGCGAACCTCGGCCACGGCGCGTTGCGCGTCGTCGACGGCGGCGAGCACGCGGCGGGCGTGGCGGAGCATCGTCCGGCCGGCCTCGGTCGGCTGCAGACGGCGCCCGGCGCGGACGAACAGCGCGACACCGAGCTCCCCCTCGAGCGCGCGCACCTGCTCGGAGACCGATGGCTGCGCGAGCAGGAGATGGCTGGCCGCACCGCTGAACGAACCGTGATCGGCGGTGGCGACGAGGTAGCGGAGCTGCTGCAGGGTCATAGGTTCTTCCTTGAGGAAGTCTAGATCGATCAGTGTACGCCAGTGATTCAGCACCGCCGATCCTGAGGGCATGCGACACGCGGGTCTGCTCTGGTGCCTGATCGCCGCCGCGGCGTTTGGCGGCCTCTCGACGTTCGCCACGCTCGCGGCGCACGAGGGCGTGCCGCTGCTGACGCTGCTTCCGGTCCGGTTCGCGCTGGCGGCGATCGTGCTGTGGCCGCTCGCGGCGCGGTCGGACGCCCCCGCGCCGCTGGACGTGCTCCGCGCCGTGCTCCTCGGCGCGGGCCTGTTCGGCCTCCAGGCCGCGCTCTTCCTCGGCGCCGTGCAGCGGATCGAGGCGCCCCTCGCCGGGCTGGTCCTCGCCACCTATCCCGCGCTCGTCGCAGTCGGTGCGATCGCGCTGCGCCGCGACCGCTGCCGGCCGCGCACGCTGGTCGCCGTCGCCCTCGCCCTGACCGGGATCGTCGTCGCGATCGGTGCCGGTGCGGCCAGCCTCGACATGGTCGGCCTCGCGCTCGCCCTCGGTGCCGCCGGTGGGTACGCCGCCTACGTGCTCGCCGCGGACGGCATCATGCGCCGCCTGGCTCCCCTCCAGCTCGCCGCGCTCGTCTGCGCCGGCGCGGCGATTGCGCTCGGCGGCGCGGGAGCGGCGACCGGCCAGCTGACAACGGACATCTCGACGCGCGGCGCGATCCTCCTCGGCGCGCTCGCGATCGTCTCCACCGCCCTCCCGCACGGCGCCTTCCTGGCCGGCGTGCGCCTGCTCGGCGCGACGCGGGCCTCGATCGCGATGACGGTCGAGCCGGTCGCCACAGCCGCCGTCGCGGCCATCGCGCTCGGCAGCGTCGTCACGCCGCAGCAGGCGCTCGGCGGCGCGATCATCCTGGCAGGCGCGCTCGTCGCGCAGCGCCGGCCGAAGCGGTCCGGCGCGACAGCCGGTACTTGACACCCCGGGGTCATGTCACGGGCCTGGTCTCGGCCGAGGAGACGCGCACCGCGACCGACACGGGCGTTTCGGGTGTCGCTGAGGTCTCGCGCGCGGTCGCCGAGACGAGCACCGCGGTCGACGAGATCCGGCGCCAGGTCGCGGAACCGGCCGCGCAGACGCGCGAGATCGAGCAGTTGGTCGGCACGATCGGCACGATCGCCGACCAGACCAACCTGCTGGAGATGAACGCGGCGATCGAGGCTGCGCGCGCCGGCGAGCCCGGCCGTGGGTTCGCGGTCGTGGCCGACGAGGTGCGCAAGTTGGCCGACCAGACCTGCTCCAGCCTGGGCGACATCTCATCGCTGAACGACAACGCGAGCGCCGCGACGTCGGCCGGCATCGAGCAGATCAGGGGCCCGATCGCCTGCTGAAAGCCGCCGCGGCTACGCGCCGATGATGTTGTGCTCGGGACCGAACGGGAAGCCGGTGATGTTCTGCGCGCCGTCCGCATCCACGACCAGGATGTCGTGCTCGCGGTACCCGCCCGCGCCCGGCTGACCCTCGGGAACGGTGATCATCGGCTCCATCGACACCACCATCCCCGGTTCGAGGACGGTCTCGATGTCCTCGCGCAACTCGAGCCCGGCCTCGCGCCCGTAGTAGTGGCTGAGCACGCCGAACGAGTGACCGTACCCGAATGTGCGAAGGTCGAGCAGACCACGCTCGGCGAACATCTCGTTCAGCTCGGCGACGATGTCGCAGCAGCGGGCACCGGGGCGGATCAGCGCCAGTCCACGGCGGTGGACGGCGACGTTCGCCTCCCACAACTCGAGGTGCCGTTCGCTCGGGACGTGGCCGAGAAACAGCGTCCGCTCCAGCGCCGTGTAGTACCCCGCGATCATCGGGAAACAGTTCAGCGACAGGATGTCGCCGCGCTGCAGCCGACGCGTGGTGACCGGGTTGTGCGCGCCGTCGGTGTTGACGCCGGACTGGAACCAGACCCACGTGTCGCGGATCTCGCTGTGCGGATGAGCGCGGGCGATCTCCCGCACCATCGCATCGGTGGCGGCGAGGGCGACCTCGTGCTCGGCGACGCCCTCCGCGATGGCGGCGACAACCGCCGCGCCGCCGACGTCGGCGATCCGCGCGCCCTCGCGGATCAGCGCGATCTCCTCGGCAGACTTGACGAGCCGCAGCCGCATCGCGCCCGGCGCGATGTCGGCGGTCTGCACGCCCGGCGCGGCACCCCGCAGCTTCTCCAGCCCCTGCAGGGACAGGTGATCGTGCTCGATACCGAGCCGCGCCGCGGCGGGGAGGAGCGACGCGACCGCGCGCCAGTAGGTGTCCCGCTGCCAGTCGGTGTAGACGACGTTCTCCCCGTACGTCCGCCGCCACGGCTGGCCATAGTCGATGTTCGCCGAGATCGTCGTCTGGCGGTCATGCGTGACGACCAGGCCATACGGGCGCCCGAAGGACGTGTAGAGAAAGTCGGAGTAGTAGGCGACGTTGTGGATCGACGTGAACAGCGCGGCATCGAGGTCCTGCTCACGCATCAGGCCGCGTAGTGCCGTCAGCCGTCGGTCGAACTCGGCGTCCGAGAAGGTGCGCGGTACACGGTCGCCGTTCGGCAGGTCGAGGAGGGACGGTCGATCGGAGGTCCGGGACATGGTCGGATGCTACGGCAGCGCCCATGTCCGGAAGAACGTCTCCGCTCCACCCACCATGCGCAGGATCGACCCTTCCCGCAATGTCGTGTCGCCGGTGTCCGGGTCGATGCCGAAGTCCCTCGCGAGCACCGACTCCTCCGCGGGCAGCGAGGCTTCGAGCCGGCGGCGGTAGCGAACCGGTATCGTTGCGCACCGTGTCGCGCTTCCGCACCATCTTCCCCGCCGGGCGCCCACTGATCGCGATGGCGCACGTGCCGCCGCTTCCGGGGACGCCGCTCTACGACGCCAGCGGCGGCGTGCCGGCGATGATCGACGCCGTCAAGCGTGACCTCGAACACCTCCAGGCCGCCGGCTTCGACGCCGTGATGTTCTGCAACGAGGGCGACCGCCCGTACCAGCTGCAGACCGACCAGACGACCGCCGCCGTGATGGCGCGCGTCGTCGCCGAGTGCCGGCCGCAACTCGACCGGCCGTTCGGAGTCGACGTGCTCTGGGACGCGCGCTGCGCGCTGTCGGTGGCCTGCGCGAGCGACGCCGCCTTCATGCGTGAGGTGGTGACCGGCGCCTGGGAGTCGGACATGGGCCTGTGGCAGCCCGACGCGGCCTGGGTACTGCGCGAGCGGCGCCGCCTCGACCGGGGCGACCTTGCCGTCTTCATGAACATCACGCCGGAGTTCGCGAGCCCGATCGGGCGGCGGAGCCCGGCGGAGGCGGCACGCTCGGCGGTCGTCTCGAGCCTCGCCGACGCGATCCTCGTCTCAGGCCCGATGGCCGGCGCCGAGCCCGACGTCGAGACGGTCGCGCTCGTGCGCGAGGCAACGCCGGCCGACGTGCCGGTGCTGCTCAACACCGGCGCCAAGGCGGCGACGATCGCGCGCTACCTGGGCTCGTGCGACGGCTGCATCGTCGGCTCCGACCTCAAGGTCGATGGCGGCACGTGGAACCCGGTCGACCCGGAGCGCGCGCGCCGCTTCGTCGACGCCGCCCGCTCGGCCTGATGGCCCTCCTCTGCGGCATCGACATCGGCTCGTCCGGGACGAAGGCGGTGCTGCTCGATCCTGACACCGGCCTCGTCGCCGTCGCGCAGCGCGACACGCCGCTCCACGCGCCCGGCCCCGCGCACGCGGAGGCCGACCCGGCCGACTGGTGGGCGGCGACCTGCGCGCTCGTTCCCGAGTTGCTGGCGACGGCGGGGGCGTCGGCGGCCGATATCGACGCCGTCGCCGTTGTCGGGCTCGTCCCGGCCGTCATCTGCTGCGACGCCGACGGGCGGCCGCTGCGGCGCGCGATCATGTACAACGACGCCCGCGCCGGCATCGAGATCGACGAGCTGCGCGCGGCGCTCCCCGGCGTCGACTTCGTGCGCCGCACCGGCTCGGGACTCACGCAACAGTCGGTCGGTCCCACGCTGCTGTGGCTGCGACGCCACGAGCCGGAAGTGTGGAACGCGACGCGGGCGGTGTGCGGCTCGTACGAGTGGCTCGCCCGCCGGCTCGGCGCACCGCCGCACGTCGAGCGCAACTGGGCCCTCGAATCCGGGCTGTACGAGATCGACGGCCGGGTAGCACACGACATCGCCGCCGCTGCCGGCTGCCCGCCCGACCTGCTGCCGCCGCCGGTCCACCCGGGCCAGCGGCTCGGCGAGGTGTCGACGAGCGCCGCCGCCGAGACCGGGCTCGCGCCGGGGACGCCGATCGTCGTCGGCGGCGCCGACCACGTCTCGTCCGCCTACGCCGCCGGCCTCGCCGAGCCGGGCGACTGGCTCGTCAAGCTCGGCTCGTCCGGCGACATCCTCGCCGTCAGCGCCGAGCCGGTCCTCGACGCCCGCCTCTACCTGGACGCCCACCCGGCGCCCGGGCGCTGGTTGCCGAACGGCTGCATGGCGACGAGCGGCTCGCTCCTTCGCTGGCTGCAGACGTTGCTCGGCGGCACCGACCTCGCGCTCCTCGACGCCGCCGCCGACGCGGTCGGGCCGGGCGCGGGCGGCGTCGCCTGCCTGCCCTGGTTCCTCGGCGAGAAGTCGCCGCTCCACGACCCCGACCTGCGCGGCGCCTTCCTCGGCCTCCACCTCGGGCACGGGCCGGAGCACCTGCACCGCGCGTGCCTCGAGGCCGTCGCCTACGGCTTTCGCCACCACGTCGAGATCCTGCGCGAACTGGGACTGCAGCTCGGGCCCGCGCGCGTCACGAACGGCGGCAGCCGCTCGACGCTCTGGAAGCAGATCATTGCGGATGTCGTCGGCGTGCCCCTCGCCCCGGTCGTCGACCACCCCGGCGCAGCACTCGGGGCGGCGGTCGCCGCCGGCGTCGGCGTCGGCACCTACGCCGACTGGAACGCGATCCACCGCTACGTCCGACTCGGCTCGCCGATCGAGCCGCGCGCGACCGACCAGACCTACGAGGAGGGCTACGCCATGTACCGCTCGCTCGCCGCTGAAATGCGGCCAACCCTGCACGCGCTCGCGGCGAGGAGCCGGGCATGAACGGGCGCGTCGCCGTCGTCACCGGCGCCGGCTCCGGAATCGGGCGCGCGATCGCGCGGGAGCTCGCTGCGCGCGGCGCGACCGTCGTCGCGGCGGACATCGACGAGGCGAGCGCGCGCGCGACCGCCGTCGCCGAGGCGGCGGCGCTCGACGTCACCGACGCCGCTGCCGCCCAGGCGCTGGCCGACGACGTCGCAGCGCGCCACGGCCGGCTCGACATCTGGTGCTCGAACGCGGGTATCTCGAAGATGCTCCGCTTCGTCGACTGCAGCGAGGCCGACTACGACCGCACGATGGCGGTCAACCTCAAGGGCGTCTTCCTCTGCGGCCAGGCGGCGGCGCGCACGATGATCCGGCTCGGCACGGGTGGCGTGATCGTCAACACCGCCTCGATGGCCGGCAAGCAGGGCCGCGTGCCCTTCCTCGCCGACTACGTGGCGTCGAAGTTCGGGGTCGTCGGGCTGACCCAGGCGATGGCGTTCGAGCTGGCGCCGGCCAACATCCGCGTCAACTGCGTCTGCCCCGGCTACGTCGCGACACCGATGCAGGACCGCGAACTCGTCTGGGAGGCCGGCCTGCGCGGCTCGACACCCGAGGCAGTCGCGGCGCTGTGGATCGCCGATACGCCGATGGGCCGGATGGAGACACCCGAGGACGTGGCCCGCGCCGTCGCCTTCCTCTGCGGCGACGACGCGGGTTTCATCACGGGCGAGGCGCTCGCCGTCAACGGCGGCGCCTTCATGGACTGACCGGGCTATGCCTCGTCGTGTACGAAACGGCCGATGGCGGCGTACTTCTCGGGCTGCGCGCTCTTGAAGTACAGGGCCAGGAGGACGCCGGACAGGAAGACGGCGGCGACGATGTAGACCATGTAGGTGAGGATCGGCGCCGAGCCGCCGAGCGTGCCCGACTCGTGGTTGACGATGTACATGACCGGGATTTGCACGACGCCGCCGATCAGCGGCGCGAGGCCCGTCTTCCACCAGTGCCAGCCCTCGCGATCCTTGCGCCAGAAGTAGGCGATGATCGCGAACGAGCACAGCGCCTGGATGCCGAGGATGCCGAAGACGAACAGGATCGGCCCGAACGTGCCGAGCTTGAACAGCTGGCCGAGCAGGGTCGAGTCGTAGGCGTAGAAGGCCATCGACCACGCCAGGATCAGGATGCCGACGACGATCGAGGCGACGTACGGGCTCTTGTGCACCGGGTGCGTGCGCGACAGCGCCCGCGGCAGGATCCCCTCGCGGCCCATCGAGAACAGGTAGCGAGCGGAGGTGTTGAAGAACGCCGCGAAGCAGGCGAAGTCCCCGGTCACCGCGAGCAGCTTGATCAGGAACGACAGCCAGCCGCCGACGAACTCGTCGGAGACCGGGTAGATGATGTTCGGGATCTCGCCGTTGAAGGCCGCCGCCTGCGCGAGGCCGATCTGGCTCGGCCCGGTGCCCGACGTGATCGCCCAGGCTGCGAGCGTGTAGAACACGCCGAGGCCGATCACCATCGTGTACATGGCCGGCGCCATCACCTTCTTCGGGTCCTTCGTCTCCTCGGCGTAGTTCGGCGCCATCTCGAAGCCGACCCACGACCAGAACGCACCGAAGAAGGCGACGCCGATCGAGGCCGCGACGAAGCCACCCGTGAGCGGTCCGGCGAGGTTCGCCGCCGCGTTGTCCTGCAGGTCGAACGGGTTCAACGTCTCGCCGAAGGCGAAGCCCTCGGGGCCGCCACCCTGCACGAACACGGCCACGATCAGGATGACGATGCAGAGCACCTCGGTGATCATCGCGACGCCGAGCACCTTCGCCGTCAACTTCACGTCGAAGAAGGCGAGCGTGAAGACGAGCGCGAGCACGCCGAGCATCACCGGCAGCACTGGCAGGGTGCCGCCCCAGAGATCGTCCGTCAGCACGCTCAGGAAGAACGTGAAGACGCCGACCTGCGCCGCCGCGAAGACGATGTAGGCGGCGGTGATCGTGAACGCCGCGCCGAGGCCGACCACCTGCCCGAAGCCGTGCGAGATGAACGAGTAGAAGCCGCCGGCGGCGGTGACGCGCTTCGCCATCTCGACGTAGCCGACGGTGAAGATCGTCAGGCAGATCGTCGCGACCAGGAATGCCGACGCGCCGGCCGAACCACCCCAGCCGACGGCGTACGGCACGTTGAATATGACGGCTGCGAGCGGCGCCGAGCCCGCCAGGCAGCAGAAGATCACCCCGTACATCGACAGGGCGTTCGACGCGAGTTTCGTGCTCTCGCCCGGGCGTTCATCCGTCGCGACCGGAGGATCGCTACCCAAATCGGTAGACACCGGAACCACCACCTCCCTAGTTACAGGCGCACGACCGCCGTGCGCCCTCTTCCCGGGCGCGATCATACGCGCGCTGCGGGGAGATTGCGAGCGCGCCGAGCAGCTGATACGGTCGCCAGCGTTCCCCGAGAGGAGTTGAGATCGTGGCGGTCGGACAGGGGCAGCCAACCATGGCGCGAGCGGCGGACTGGCCGGAGCTGATGGAGTCGCGGGAGGGTCGGCTCCATCTGGACGGCTGCGATCTCGAGCGCGTCGCGCAGACGTTCGGCACGCCGTGCTGGGTCGCGTCGCTGCGCGGTATCGAGCACAACTACCGCCGCTTCGTCGACGGCTGGGAGGCTCGCTACCCGGCGATCGAGTGCCACTACTCGATCAAGGCGAACCACACGCTCGAGATCGTCCGGACGCTCCAGCAGGCGGGCGGCCGCTTCGACTGCACCGGCGAGGCGGAATTCGAGATCGCGCTGATGTGCGGCGCCGACCCGCGCCGCTGCGTCATCAACGGCAACGGCAAGAGTCCGGCGATGCTGCGGCTCGCGGCCGAGCGCGGCGTGCGGCAGATCAACCTCGACTCGATCGGCGAGGCCGAGCGGCTGAACGCGGCCGCGGTGGCCGCCGGCTCGGTCGTGGACTGCACCGTGCGCGTCCAGCTCGGCTACGAGGACCTGATCGCGCACGACGCGAGCTACTCCTCGACGCTGACGATCTGGGAGGGCAAGTTCGGCGTCAACGTGCCGGGCGGCGAGGCCGACCGCGTCATCGCCTACGTCCGCGACGCTCCCGGCCTCACCTTCCGCGGCCTGCACCACCACCTCGCGTTCGCTGGCGTCGCCGGCGACTACACGATCGAGATCGAGACCGGGCATCACCGCGACGTCATGACCGAGCTGTGCCGGTACGCGCGCGACATCGAGCGCACGCTCGGCGTCCGCGTCGAACGGATCGACTGCGGCGGTGGCTTCGCCTCCGGCGACGGCATCTTCATGGTCTCGCCCGGCAACGCCGGCGACGGCACGCTCCATCCGCTGCCAGCGATCGAGCAGTACATCGAGGCGGTCACGGGACCGGTGCGGGCGGCGTTCGCGGCCGACCGGCTGCCGATCCTCCAGTTCGAGACCGGCCGCTACCAGGTGGCGAAGGACGTCGTGCTGCTGACGGCGGTCACCGACGTCAAGGACGGCCACTCGAGCCCGCCGCGCCGGTTCATCACCTGCGACTCCTCGATGCAGCAGTTCACCGCCAAGGGGATGCAGAAGGTCGCCCACCAGGTCGTGCACTGCACACGGGCGGACGATACGCCGAACGGTGTGCTGGCGGACGTCGTCGGGCAGACGTGCGCGTACGACTCCTCGGCCGAAGACGTCTATTTGCCAGACGTGGCGGTCGGCGACCTCCTCGTCCACACCGGCCACGGCGCCTACTGCGACACGAGCGGCTCGAACTTCAACGCGATGCCGCGGCCGGCGACCGTCGTCGTGCGCGACGGCCGCGCCGCGCTCGCGAAGCGGCACGAGACGGTGATGGACGTCGTCGCCCGCCACGCCGGGCCGGCGCTCGACTGGCGCACGCCGTGAGACGTCTCGAGGGGCGCGCGGCCGTCGTCACCGGCGCCGGGCGCGGCATCGGCCGCGCCATCGCCGAGGTCTACGCGCGGGAGGGCGCGCGGGTCCTCGCCGTCGACCGCGACGGCGCGAGCGCTGCGCAGACCGCGGCCGCCGTCGGTGGTGTCGCGTGCACGGCCGACATCACGTCGCGCGCGGACATGGCGGCGATGGCCGACGCGGCCGTCGCGGCGTTCGGCGGCATCGACATCCTCACCCAGAACGCCGGCATCTACCCGTCCGTCGCGCTCGCCGACATGACGGACGACGACTGGAACCTCGTCTTCGACGTCAACACCCGCAGCGCGCTCTACACCGTCCAGGCGTGCCTGCCGCACCTGCGGCGGTCGGACGGCGGCCGGATCACGATCACGACGTCGATCACCGGCCCCCGCGTCGGCTACCCGGGGCTGACGCACTACGCCGCGTCGAAGGCGGCGCTGAACGGCTTCATCCGCTCGGCCGCGCTGGAGGTCGTCGGCGACGGCATCACGGTGAACGGCGTCGAGCCGGGGACGGTGCTGACCGAGGGCGTGCGCGCGCAGCTCGCGCCCGGCGACCTCGAGAGCGTCACGGCGCAGATCCCGATGCGGCGCCTCGCCGAGCCGATCGACATCGCGCACGCGCACCTGTTCCTGGCCTCATCGGAGGCGAGCTACATCACAGGCCAGACGATCGTCGTCGACGGCGGGCAGATCCTCCCCGAGTCCCCGCTCTACGCCTGATAGACGACGCCCTCACGACGCGGCTCCGGACCCTGGCGGGCGAGCTTGGCGGCGCCACGTTCGACTACCCGTTCGGCCCTGCGACGGCGGTCTACCGAGTCGGCGGCAAGATGTTCGCGATGTTCTCGCAGGAGCGCGGCCTGACGCTCAAGGCGCCGCCGGAGCTCGTCGAACAACTGTGCGCCGACCACGCCGCGATCACGCCCGGCTACCACATGAGTAAGCGCCACTGGATCACCGTGACGCTCGACGGCACCGTCCCCGACGCGCTGCTCGACGACCTCCTCGTTGACGCGCACGCGCTCGTGCGGCGGTAGAGCCGCGGACGGTCAACCGCCGACAGCGTCACACCCGTACGCGACGCACCGGCTTCCAGCCCGGTCCCGGCACGCTCGCGCGCAGCAGCTGCGTGTAGGCCTCCGCGGGGTGGTCGAGCACCTGCCCGGTCGGCCCGCGCTCGACGATCCGCCCGTGCTGCATCACCACGCAGTCGTCCGTCAGTTGGCGGACGACGGCGAGGTCGTGAGAGATGAGGACGTAGGAGACGCCGGTCTCCGCGCGGATGTCGGCGAGCAGGTTCAGCACCTGCGCCTGGATCGAGACGTCGAGGGCGGCCACCGACTCGTCGAGGATCAGCACGCGCGGCTCGGCGGCGAGTGCGCGCGCGATCGCGACGCGCTGGCGCTGACCGCCCGACAGGTTCCGCGGCAGCGCCCGCGACTGCCGCTCGTCGAGCCCGACAAGCTCGCATAGCTCCCCGACGGTCTGCTGCCCGCCGTGCAGCCGCAGCACCTCCGAGATCGCGTCAGCAATCGTCTGCCGCGGATCGAGGCTCGAGTACGGATCCTGGAAGACGATCTGTACCTCGGCGCCGCGCCGCCGGCGCTCGCCGCCCGCGCGCGCCGGCGTGGAGCGGTCGCGGCCGAGCGCGCGGATCGTCCCCGCCGTCGCCCGTTCGAGGCCGATGATCATCCGTGCGACCGTCGTCTTACCCGAGCCGGATTCCCCGACGATCGCGAGCGACCGGCCCGACTCGACGCGGAACGAGACGTCGTCGACGGCGACGAGCGTCCCGTACTCCTTGCGGAGATCCGTCACCACGAGGACGGCCTCAGACACCGACGAGCTCCTCCGCTCGGATACACCGGACGACGCCGTCGCCGAGCGGGCGCAGCGCCGGCCGCGCCTCGCGGCAGCGGTCCTGCACGTGCAGGCAACGGGTCGCGAAGGCGCAGCCAGCGGGCGCCTCGAACGCCGACAGGGGACGGCCGGGGATCGCTGCCAGCCTCGTCGCCATCGCGTCGATGCGCGGCCGCGCCGCCACCAGCGCGGCGGTGTACGGGTGGCGGGGCCGGTCGTGGAGGGTGCCGGCGGCCTGCACCTCGACGATCTGGCCGGCGTACATCACGGCCGTGCGATCGCACACCGCGCCCGCCAGTTCGAGGTCGTGCGTGATGAACAGCAGCGCCAGCCCACGCTCACGGCGGAGGTCGTCGAGAATCGCCATCACTTCGGCCTGGGTCGTCACGTCGAGCGCGGTCGTCGGCTCGTCGGCGAGCAGCAGGCGCGGCTCGGTCAGCAGCGCCGTCGCGATCATGACGCGCTGCAGCATCCCGCTGGACAGTTCGTGTGGATGCTGTCGGAGCCGCCGGTCACCCTCCGTGATGCCGACCTCCTCCAGCAACGCGGCCGCGCGCCGCCGCGCCTCCACGCCCGGCACGCCGCGATTCGTCCGCAGTGCCTCCGTCATGAAGTCGCCGATCGTCCGCACCGGATTCGTGTGGGCGCGCGGATCCTGGAAGATCATCGCCACCTCGCCGCGGTACTGCCGCAACGCCCCCCCGCGGAGGGCGCTCACGTCGCGCCCGTCGAAACTGATCGACCCGAACGTCACCGCACCGGACGGCAGGATCCGCGACACCGCTCGCGCCGTCATCGACTTTCCCGAGCCGCTCTCACCGACGAGGCCGACCGCCTCGCCAGCGCTGATCTCGAGCGAGACGCCGTGCAGCACCGTGCGCAGGTCGCCCTCCACGGACAACTGCACGGTGAGGTCATCGATCGACAGCAGGGGCGTCATCGCGCGCCCCGCTGCGCACGATCCGTGAGCCGCTCACCGAGCAGGTTGACCGCGACGACGACCACCACGATGCAGAGGCCCGCGGCCAGCGACTCCAGCGGATACCCCTGCAGGACGCCGTTTCGTCCCTCGGAGACCATCACACCCCAGTCGGCCTGCGGCGTCTGCACGCCGAGGCCGAGAAAGGAGATCGCCGCCAGATCGACCATTGCGTAGCCGAACAGGACGGCGCCCTGCGCCACGATCAGCCCGAGGATGTTCGGGATCAGGTGGCGGACGCAGATGGCGACGGCCGCGAGCCCCTGCACCTCGAGCGCGGCGATGTACAACTGCGCGCGCTCGCGCAACGCCGAGCCGCGCAGGACCCGGGCGATGTAGGGCGTGTAGGCGACGGCCAGCGCCAGCACCGCCGATCGCAGGCTGGGCCCGAAGACGGCCGCGACGACGATCGCGATGAGGATGCCAGGAAACGCGAACAGGACGTCGAGGGCGGCGCTGACGATGGTGTCGAACATCCCGCCGAACCAGGCCGCCGCGACCGCCAGGAGCGTTCCGACCGTCACCGCCACGGCGACGACGGCGACGGGGCCGAGCAGGGACGTACGAGCACCGGCGAGCAGGCGGGAGAGCAGGTCGCGGCCGCGCCCGTCGAACCCGATCAGGTGGTCGGCGAACGGACCGACGTAGGCGAGATCGAGGTCGACGAAGTCGGGGTCGTGCGGCGCGATCCAGGCGCCAACCGCACCGACGATCAGAGCGAGGACGATGACGGCGGCGCAGACATGGCCGAGCAGGCCGGTACCACGGAGGCCCGGGACGCTCACTGGGCGCGGCTCCCGACCTTGACGCGTGGATCGAGCAGTGCGTACAGCAGGTCGACGACGGTGTTCATGATGACGAACGCCGCGACCAGCACGAGCGCGATGCCCTGCACGACCGCGAAGTCCTTGTTCGACGCGGCGGTGACGAGGTAGGCGCCGAGGCCGTTCATCGCGAACGCCCGCTCGACCACGGCGGCGACCGCGATCAGCGACGCGATCGTCAGGCCGGCGATCGTCGTGATCGGGATCGCGGCGTTGCGCAGCACGTGTCGGCGGACAATCAGCCGGAAGGGAATGCCGCGGCTGCGGGCCGTCTGCACGTGCTCGCGGCCGAGTTCCTCGCGCACCGAGGAGCGCGTCACCCGCGCGACGAGCGCCATCGACGTGAAGCCGAGCGCGACCGCCGGCAGCGTCATGTGGCGGATCGTGTCGACGAACCCATCGCCCTCGCCGGTAGCCGGGAACCAGCCGAGGTTGACGGCGAAGACGAGCAGGAGGACGATCGCCGCCACGAACGCCGGGAACGCGGCCGAGATCGTCGTCACGACGACCACGGTGGTATCGACCGCCCCGGCGCGCAGACCGGCGAGCAACCCGAGGCCGATACCGACCACGAGGATGATCAACGACGCGTACAACACCAGCGCCGCCGTCACGCCCGCCCGCTGCGTGATCAGGTCCGACACCTCCTGGCGGAGCGGGATCGAGACGCCGAGGTCGCCGGTCACCGCCCCCTTCAGCCACAGCCCGTAGCGAACGAGGAACGGCTCGTCCAGGTTGTAGCGGGCCTCGAGGATGGCGATCGCCTCCGGCGAGGGTGTGCGCCCGCCGGTCAGGGCCGCGATCGGGTTGCCGGGCGCGAGGTACAGCGAGCCGTAGATGACGAAGCTCGACACGAGCAGGGTCGCGACGAGCATCGCCAGTCGACGGAGCAGGAACCTCAGCACGCGCCCGGGCCTCCGGCCGTTAGCCGGAGGCTCCGACCGAGGCGAGCCAGGGGCCGAACATGTACTGGAACGAGACCGGAGCGCCGGTGATCTTCGCGTTCATGATCAGCACCGTGTCCGGCACCGTCACCGGGATCCAGACGAGATCCTCGGTGATCAACCGCTGCGCCTCGACGACGTGCGCCGCGCGAGCCGCGTCATCCGGCTCGGCCCGCGCCGCCTCCATCGCCGCCAGGATCTCCGCGTTCTCGTACCCGGAGAAGTTCTGCGAGCCCTCCTTCAGCACGATCGTGGACAGCAGCGCCGCCGGGTCGGCGTAGTCGCCGTAGTTGCCCGTGAAGAAGCCGTCGACCGTCTTGCGCGCCTCGGGGTCGATGAAGAAGTTGATGTAGTTCGCGGCCGACACCGACTCCAACTCGGCCTTGAGCCCGATCGAGTTCGCCGCCGACTGCACCGACTGAGCCTCGGTGTTGAGCGCGGGGATCTCGGACGAGGTGCCGAGCGTGATCGTCTTGCCCTCGGCGCCGGCCTCGGCGATCAGCGCCTTCGCGGCCTCGAGGTCCTGATCCATCGCCGGCAGCGCGTCCCAGGCGGCAGCGAAGACCTCGGGCGCGTAGCCCCACGTGCCCGGATTGGAGAGCGCGTGCGGGATCTGCGCGGAGCCCTTGTAGACCTGGTCGATGATGCCCTGACGGTCGATCGCCAGCGACAGCGCGCGACGCACGCGAACGTCACCGAGGGTGCCCTCGAGGCTGGAGACGACGAGTGCGTCCGAGACGCCGGCCGGGCCCTGGTGGACCTTCACCTCCGGTGCGGCCTTGAGCTGGTCCAGCGTGGTCAGCTGCAGCGGGTAGTAGCCGTCGAGCTCGCCGGTGAGGAAGGCGGACGTGAGCGCGGCGTCATCCGGGAAGCCCTTGAACGTGACCTTCGAGAGCTTCGGCGTCAGCGTCGTGTCCCAGTAGGTGTCGTTCTTCGCGACGGTGACGCCCTCGCCGGTCTGCCACGAGTCGAGCTTGAACGGGCCGGTGCACATCGTGCCGCCGTCGACGGTGCCGAACTTGTCGCCGGCCGCCTCGACGAACGCCTTGTTGACCACGACACCGGGAGGGCCGGAGAGCTCGCCGCGGAACCAGAAGTCGGGCTGCGTCAGCTTCACCGTGACCTCGAGCGGCCCCGTCGCCGTGATCGACTCGACGCGGGTGAAGACCTGGCCGTAGAAGCCGCCGAGCTCGGGATTGCGGGCGCGTTCGAGGCTGAAGACGACATCGTCGGCCGTCAGCGGCGTGCCGTCCCAGAACGTGATGCCCTCCTTCAGGGTGATCACGAAGGTGGTCGGATCGGGGCTCGCGACGTCGCCGAGGCCCGGCGCGATCGAGCCGTCCGGCTGCTGGCGGAGCACCGCCTCGCACATCGTGAACAGGACGGTGTTCTCCGGATAGTCGAATGCGAAAATCGGGTCGAGCGAGTTCGTCTCGCGATAGACGCCCCAGACGATCGGCTCGGTGAAGTCGCCGACGGCGGCGGGCGAGGTGACCTCGCGCTGGTTCGTCGGCGCCGGCGGTGCGGTCGTCTCGGTGGCGGTCGCGCCGCCGGCCGTGTCGGTGACCGGGGCGGCGGCCTCGTCCGCGGACTTGCCGCAAGCGGCGGCGACAACTGCGACGGTCACGGCCAGCACAACGACGGTCAACTTGCGCATCCGGAGTCCCTCCTCGATCTCCTCGAGCGACGGTACCTTGTGGGCGCAGGGTCGCTACGTCAAGATCGCAACCCATGGACTCAGATCTGGCCTACCTCTCGGCGACCGAGGTACTCGCCCGCTTCCGTGATCGCTCCCTCTCCCCCGTCGAACTGACGCAGGCGCTGATCGACCGCGCAGCCGCCGTCGAGCCGACCGTGAACGCCCTCTGCGTCACGCGGTACGAGGAGGCGCTCAACGAGGCGCGGGCGGCGGAGGCGCGCTACATGGGCCGCGGCGACGCGCCGCGGGCACTCGAGGGCATCTGCGTCGGGATCAAGGACGAGATGCCGATCGCCGGCCATCCGTGCGCAGGGGCGTCGTTGCTCGCGAAGGACGTGATCGCGACGGAGACCGATCCGATGGGCGAACGGCTCCTCGAGGCCGGCGCCATCCCCCACGCCCGTACGACCGCGCCGGAGTTCTCCTGCGCCGGGTTCACGCACAGCCGACTCTGGGGCGTGACCCGCAACGCGTGGAATCCCGAGTTCGGCGTCGGCGGGTCGTCCGGCGGATCCGGGGCGTCGCTCGCCTGCGGCACCTCGACGCTCGCGACCGGCTCCGACATCGGCGGCTCGGTCCGGATCCCCGCCGGGTGGAACGGCGTCGTCGGCTTCAAGCCGCCGTACGGGCGGGTGCCGCAGATGCCGCCGTGGAACCTCGACCACTACTGCCACAACGGCCCGATGGCGCGCACCGTCGCCGACTGCGCTTTGTTCGAGAACGTCGTCGCCGGGCCGCACCCCGTCGACGCCGTCGCGCTCGCCCCGCGCTACGAGCTACCGGCCGCATTCGACGCGATCGACGGTCTCCGCGTCGCGCTCTGCGTCAATCCCGGCGGTTGGCCCGTGGACGAGGACGTCGCCGCGAACACACGCGCCGCCGCGGCGGCCCTGGCCGAGGCCGGCGCCATCGTCGAGGAGATCGAGATGCCGGGTTGGGGGCCGGAGGAGACGTGGTCGACCGGCGAGATCCACTTTGCCCAGATCATGACGGCGGCGATGGCCGAGGCGATGGAGTATCGCGATCAGCTGTCCCCGTACGTGATCGAACTGGTCGAGCAGACCGCGCGCGCCGCCGGGCGGTCGAGCTACTACGCCGGCCTCGTTGCGGAGTCGGCCATGCACGCCGACCTGGAGCGGATCCACGCCACCTACGACGTCCTCGTGTGGCCGACGAACGCCTCTCGCGGGCTCATCGCCGGCGACGACTACGTCGGCCACGGGCTTCAGATCGGCGGCGTCGACACACCGCTCTACCTGTGGGCGTGCATGACGATCCCCTTCAACATCTGCAGCCGCAACCCCGTGCTCGCGGTGCCGTCCGGGTTCGCGTCGAACGGCGTCCCGACCGGGATCCAGATCGTCGGCCGCCGCTACGACGACGTCACCCCGTTCCGCGCCGGAGCGGCGCTGGAGCAGGTTCGTCCGTGGCTCGACGCGCCCGCGCGGCGGCCGATGCAATAGGAGCCTCGCCACCGCCGGCAGCCGGGGTCGGCGCCGCCGGCGGCGGTGAACAGTTGACGGACGTGCGCCTCGTCTCCCCATAACGGCGGCGGGCTCGCGAACGCCGGCGCCGGCGCCGGCGGCAGGTAGCGGCCGAGAGCAGCCGCGAGCACGTCGCCGTCGCGCTGCGTTGACCGGCGTTGACCGGCGTTACCGGTACTCGGTCCCGGCGTCGGGCTCGCCGACGAACCACAGCGCCTGCCCATAGCCGTCGAGCGCCTCGGGAGATCCGTCGTCGAGGACCGAGCCGAACGCGTCGCGCGGCCGCCGCCCAGTCGCCGCGTTCCAGGGCTCGCGCGCCGACTGCGATCGCGTCTTCCATTGCAGCCGCCATCCGCAGATGATCGCGCCCGTCGCGGCGAGGGGCAAGCGGGCCGGCACGTTGCTAGTCTCGCGACCGTGACCGACACGGCCGATCGGGTGCTCGCGCGGATCGAAGAGCTGCAACCTGCAACGGTGGAGCTGACGCAGACGCTCGTCCGGATCGACTCGACCAACCCGAGCCTGCCGGGGATCGATCCGGCCACCGTCCTCGGCGGCGAGACGCGTGTCAACGAGACGCTCGAGCCGTACTACCGACGGGCAGGACTGAGCACCTCCTGGGTCGCACCGAACGAGGCACGGCGGAACCTCGTCGGCGTCCGCCGGGGCTCCGGTGGCGGTCGCTCGCTGGCACTGAACGGCCACGTCGACACGGTCGCGCCGGTCGACCGCGACGGGTGGTGCACCGGCAGCCCGTGGAACGCCGAGATCCGGGGCGATCGCCTCTACGGCCTCGGCTCGACGGACATGAAGGCGTCGGGCGCGGCGATGTGGACGGTCGCGCAGGCGCTCGAGGATTGCGGCGTGCGCCTTCGCGGCGACCTGCACCTGCACTCCGTCGTCGGCGAGGAGATGATGGAGCACGCGGTCGGCACGAGTGCGGTGATCGAGGCCGGCTTCCGCACCGACGCGGCGATCGTCACCGAGCCGACGTCGTACCCGCGCCCCCTATCCGTGAACGTGGTCGCGCCGGGCGTCCTGATCCTCCGCGTCAGCGTCACCGGCATCGCCACGCACGCCGGCAACCGGCCGCTTGCGATCAGGCCGGGCGGACCCGGCTCGACGATCGGCGTGAACGCACTCGAACGACTGCTGCCGATCGTCCACGCGCTGCAGGAACTGGAGGCGCAGTGGGGGATGACGAAGGTCCACCCGTACTTCGCGCCGGGATTCTTCACGATCGGGCCGAACGTGTTGCACGCCGACGCGGGCCTGCCGTTCCCCGCCTACTTCCCCGATCGCGCGTTGGTCGAGTACGTCGTCTGGTACCAGCCGCGCGAGACACCGGAGCAGGTGAAGGCGGAGATCGAGGCGCAGGTGGCGGCCGTCGCGCAACTCGACCCGTGGCTGCGCGCCCACCCGCCGCTCTGCGAATGGCTGCTGAACTGGCTGCCGTACGAGACGGCCTGGGAACATCCGCTCTGCCAGACGATGGCGCAGGCGCACGCCACCGTCGCGGGCGCGCCGGTGCCGCCGCCCTCGCCGCAGACGCCCGCCAACTTCGGCGCCGCCTGCGACGCGACGTTCTACCAACTCGCCGGGATCCCGGCGATCGCGTACGGACCGGGCGATCTCAAGATCGCCCACTGCCGGGACGAGCACGTGCTCGTGCCGGAGATCACCGCGGCGGCGAAGGTTCTGGCCCTCGCCGCCCTCGACTGGTGCGAGGAGGCCTGACCATGGGCGACTGGATCGAGACCGGATCGTCGATCATCTTCCTGCCGTTCACGCTCGAGCAGGCGCTCGCCGGGCTGGCGGAAGCCGGGTTCGTGAACGTCGAGATCGGGGCCGTCAAGGACTTCCTCGAGCACCTCGACCCGGACAACCTCGGTCCGACCGAGGTCGCGGGTTGCCAGGCGCTCCTCGACCAGCACGGCCTGACCTGCGTGTCGATGAGCGGCCACGCGCCACTGCACCTCGAGATCGGGCGGCGGCGGCTGACGAACGTGCTCCGGGCCGGCAAGGAACTCGGCATCCAGGTCCTGAACACGTTCACCGGCGACGCCTCGACGCCGGCGGAGATCGAGGCGTTCAAGACCAACGTCCGCGCGATCGCGGACGAGGCTGCCGACGCCGGCATCCGCCTCTGTATCGAGACCGACTCGAACCTCCTGCCGACGGCGGCGATCGGGGCGAAGATCCTCGCCGAGATCGGGCACGAGAACGTCGGGATCAACTACGACCCCGGCAACGTCATCTACTACACCGGTGCCGTCCCGGAGGAGGACATCGTCCTCGCCCTGCCCCACCTCGGCCACGTCCACCTGAAGGATCAGCGCGGCGGCAAGGGCAAGACCGACTTCCCGCCGCTCGGCGACGGCGACATCGACATCCCGCGCATCCTGCGGACGCTGCAGGGTGCCGGCTACGCCGGCCCGGTATCGATGGAGATCGAGTTCACCGACTACACCTGGCCCTCGTATGAGGAGACGGTACGGGAGGCGATCCGCTCCAAGGCGTACTGGGACGGGCTCGGGATCTAGCTCGACGGCCGCGGCCGCAGGTAGATCAGCCAGTAGACGGCCGCGACGAGCACCGCACCGCCGATCACGTTGCCGATCGTCACCGGCACGAGGCTCTTGGCGAAGCTCGCCCACGACGGCGCTGCGTCGCCGGCTTCGAGGATCCCGAGCGGCACGAAGTACATGTTCGCGATCGAATGCTCGAATCCGGCCGCGACGAAGGCCGTGATCGGCGGGACGACCGCGAGGATCCGGTCCGTCGTCGTGCGCGCCGAGTAGCTCAGCCAGACCGCGAGGCAGACGAGGGCGTTGCAGAGGATGCCGCGGGCGACGGCCTCGCCGAACGGGATCGAGGTCTTGGCCGTCGCGATCGACGTGGCGAGGTCGCCCGCGACGCCGTCCGAGGACGATCCCCAGCCGCTCACGTGCACGAGGACCGCCGTCGCGACGGCGCCGGCGAGGTTGCCGACGTAGACGAGGAGCCAGTTGCGGGCGAGGGCTGCCGTCGACACCTTCCGCGACGCCCACGCCATCACGATCAGGTTGTTGCCGGTGAACAGTTCGGCGCCGGCCGTCACGACGAGGATCAGCCCGAGCGAGAACGCGAGTCCCGCCAGCAGACGGGCGACGCCGTGCGGCAGCTCGGCGGAGCCGGTGACGAAGGTCGTGGAGAACAGCGCGCCGAGCGCGATGAACGCACCGGCGAGGACCGCGAGCGCGAGCGTGTCGAGCACGGACAGCCCGGCCTTCGTGACGCCGACGGTTTCGGCGCGCCGCGCCATCTCGGGCGGCGTCAGGGCGTCGATCGCCATGCCGGCAGGATCGGTGCAGCCCGACCCTGCCGGCATCGGCGAAGTCCGCAGAGTTCGGTGCGGGTTAGAAGACGACGCGCATCGACATGCCTACCTGCACAACGGCTGAGCCTGCCGTCGCGACCGATCGGTAGGCGATCCTCTGGCCGCCGGTCAGCTTGACGATGGTCGTCCCCGGGACGCTACACGGACGTGGTCACGGGTCCGATCACGCGCGATGAGCGGTGTCCCGGGAGGACGGGTGCCTGAGCGCCGGCCTCGGTCCCGGCTTGGCCGTCGTTGACGCCGCGTGCCGCCCCCCCGTGCCCCCCGAGGCGAGGAGCAGGGCGGCGGGTGCGGTCGAGCCCGACGAGCCGGTCGGTGCCGAGCGTGCCCTTCTTCACCTTCAGACGCGTTGTTCAGTGACGGCTGCTAACGCGTCGCGCCACCGATGACCACGTACGCGTACGAGAACCGTTTCCTGTCCATCAACTCACCCAAATGGGGTAGCGTCCCGCTCGCATGGCCACCGCGTTCGAGTCATCCGATCTGACCCCTACCGAGCGAGCGCTCGTAGACGGGATCGAGGCGCGCCGCGACGAGATCGTCGACCTCGCCTGCGCGCTGATCGGCTTCGACACCCAGAGCCGCGAGCGGCCCGCCGCGCCGCCGCGGCAGGAGGCGGCGCTGCAGTCGTTCCTGGGTGAGCGTCTGCATGGCGCGGGCGCCGCGGTCGAGGTCTGGGAGCCGACCGCAGCGGACGTCGCCGGGCATCCGCTGACACCGCACGGCGGCATCGGCTTCGCCGGCCGGCCGCAACTCGCGGCGCGCTTCCCGGGCACCGGTGGCGGCTCGTCGCTGCTGCTGAACGGACACATCGACGTCGTCACGGCACGGGTCGAGGACGGGTGGGCACACGACCCGTTCGTGCCGCAGGTCGGTGGCGGCCGCATCTCCGGCCGCGGCGCCTGCGACATGAAGGGCGGAATCGCGGCGATGGTCGCCGCGGCCGAGGCACTCGCCGCGACCGGCGTCCTGCGCGGTGACGTGATCGTCTGCACGAACACCGACGAGGAGTCGAGCGGCGTCGGTGGTCTCGCCTGCGCCCGGCACGGCGTCGCCGCCGACTTCGCGATCGTGCCGGAGCCGACCGGCCTCGAGGTCTGGCCGGCCTGCCGTGGCAGCGTCTACTGCACCGTCACCGTGCCGGGCCGCTCGGGCCACGCCGAGCAGGAGCACGCGCACTTCCGGGACGGCGGCGCGGTGAACGCGATCGCGAAGTCGCAGCACCTGCTCGCCGGCGTCGAGCGGCTCCGCACCGAGTGGCGCTCGCGCGCCTCGTCCCGTCACCCGCTGCTCGATCCGCCCGACGTCCTCTGCACGCGGTTGATCGCCGACGGTGGCTGGTACGTGACGATCCCGAACCGCGCGACGCTGACGCTCGCCGTGCTCCTCCTCCCGACGCAGGCCGACGACGACGGCTGGACGTCGAACGTCCGGGCCGAAGTCGAGAGCTACCTGCGCCGCTGGTGTGACGGCGACCCGTGGCTCGCCGAGCACCCGCCGACGTTCCACTGGCACACCGAGGTCAACCCGTCGGAGACACCCGTCGACACCCCCGGCGTCCGCGCCCTGCTCGGCGCGAACGCGGCGCTCGGTCTCCCGCTGAGGCTGGGTGGCCTCGGCTCGTGGTACGACGGCGCCACCTACGCCCTCGAGGCCGGCACGCCGGCGGTGATGTACGGCCCCAGTCACATCGACTGGGCACACACCGTCGGCGAGTACGTGCCGATCGACGACCTCGTGCGCTGCGCCCAGGGAATCGCGGTCGCGGGCCTGCGCCTCTGCGCGTAACCCGCAAGGGTGATGCGCATACCCTCGCAACGGGTGTAAGGTACCCCTTACATGGACGGGCAGACGATCCGCCTCGATGGTGTCACGAAGCGTTACGGCGCGACGGTCGCCGTCGACCGAGCCTCGCTGGAGGTGCGCCGCGGCGAGGTGCTGGCGCTCCTCGGGCCCTCCGGGTGCGGCAAGACGACGATGCTCCGTCTGATGGCTGGCTTCGAGCGGCCCGACGCGGGCACGGTCAGCGTCGAGGGCGCCGTCGTCGCCGCACCGCGCGTGTTCGTTGCGCCCGAGCGCCGCAACATCGGCATGGTCTTCCAGGACTACGCGCTCTTCCCCCACCTGACGGTGGCCGAGAACGTCGGCTTCGGGCTGCCGCGGAGCGAGCGCGCCGCGCGCGCCGGCGAACTCCTCACCCGGGTCGGCCTCGCCGGGCTCGGCGGCCGCTACCCGCACGAGCTGTCGGGCGGCCAGCAACAGCGTGTCGCGCTTGCGCGCGCGCTCGCGCCGGAGCCGTCGATCATGCTGCTCGACGAGCCGTGGTCGAACGCCGATCCCCTGTTGCGCGAGGAACTGCGCGACGAGGTCACCTCGATTCTGCGGCCGCTCGGCGTCACCGTCGTCCTCGTCACGCACGACCGGGAGGAGGCCTTTTCGCTCGCCGACCGGATCGCACTCGTCCGCGACGGCGCGATCGTCCAGGTTGCGCCGCCCGAAGACCTGTACTACGCGCCGGCCTGCCGCTGGTCGGCCGAGTTCGTCGGCGGGTGCAACGTGATTTCGGGTGCTGTCAGCGGCGGCCTCGTCCACACCGCGGTCGGCTCCTTCCCTGCGAACGGCGCGAGCGGCGCGGACGCGGTCGAGGTTCTGATTCGCCCGGAGCTGCTCGAACTGGCCCCCGACCCGGCCGGCGCCGCCGAGGTCGTCGGCCGCGAGTTCCGCGGCCATGACGTCTTCTACCGCGTCCGGCTCGCTGACCTCGAGCTGATCTCGCAGCGTCCGTCGAACGAGGTCGTCGAGCTCGGCGCGCGGGTTGCGATCAGGCTGCACGACGGCCGCGTGCCGATCTTCCACTGATCACCGCGTTCGTGTAAGGTGTCCCTTACATGAACAGATTGGCATCCCTTACATCGATGGTAGCCGTGGCCGCCGCCGCGCTGCTCGGCGCCTGCGGCGGCGGCGACAAGCAGGCCCTGACGATCTACTCGGGCCGCGAGGAGGAGATCGTCGCGCCGCTCTTCGCGAAGTTCACGGCGGCGACCGGTATCGAGGTGCAGGTGCGGTACGGCGATTCCGCGGAGCTCGCCGCGTCGATCGCTGAGGAGGGTGAGAACTCGCCCGCCGACGTCTTCTTCGCGCAGGATCCGGGATCGCTCGGCGCCGTCCGCAACCTCCTCGCCCCGTTGCCACCGGCGACGCTCGACCGCATCGACGCCGGGTTTCGCGACGCGGAGGGCCGCTGGGTCGGCACGTCCGGGCGCGCACGCGTGATCGTCTACAACACCGACCGGCTCCAGGAGGCGGACGTCCCCGACACCGTCGCGGCGCTGACCGACCCCGCCTGGAAGGGCCGGGTCGGCGTCGCGCCGACGAACGCATCGTTTCAGGCGTTCGTCACCGGCATGCGGCTCGCGCTCGGCGATGCGGCGGCGCGCGCCTGGCTGACGGCGCTGCGCGCGAACGGCGTGAAGACGTACGAGAAGAACGCGCCGATCGTCGAGGCCGTCGCAGCCGGCGAGATCGACATCGGTCTCGTGAACCATTACTACGTGCCGCTCGTCAAGGCGGAGCAGCCGGACGCGCCGATCGCGAACCGCTTTCTGCGCGCGGGCGATCCCGGTGCGCTCGTCTCGGTCGCAGGCGCCGGCGTGCTCGCGACGAGCGGCCAGGCGGAGGACGCGACGGCGTTCGTCGGGTGGCTCCTGTCGGACGAGGGGCAGCGCTTCTACGTCGACGAGGCCGCGGAGACCGAGTATCCGCTGGTCGCCGGCATCCCCGCGAAGGCCGGCCTCAGGCCGCTCGCCGAGATGCGGGGCCCCGCCGTCGACCTGACGAGCTTCGGTCCGGAACTGTCACGCACGGTCGAACTGCTGCGGGAGACCGGATTCCTGACGTGAGCGCGCGCGCTCGCCGCCCGCCGGTCGCACTCGCCGCGGCGGCCGCCGTCGTCGTCGCGCTCGCGCTACTGCCGATCGTCTACCTCGTCCTCCGCGCCGCCGACGACCGGTTCGTCGACATCGTCACGGAGGCGCGAACGTGGCGGCTCGTTGCGAACACCGTCCTCCTCGCGCTCGGGGTGGTGCTCGCGTCGCTCGCCGTGGCGGTCCCGACGGCGTTCCTCGTCACGCGCACCGACCTGCCCGGACGGCGGATCTGGGGGGCGGCCGCCGGCCTGCCGCTCGTGATCCCGAGTTACGTCGCGGCCCTCGCGCTGCTCGGCATGGCCGGAGAGCGCGGCATCCTCGCCGACGCGCTCGGCACGGACCGCCTGCCCGACATCACCGGCTACACCGGCGCACTGATCGCGCTGACGCTGTCCACGCACCCGTACGTGTATCTGCTGACCGCCGCGGCGTTTCGCGGGATCGACCCGTCGCTCGCGGAGGCGGCACGGGGCCTCGGCGTCGGCCCGTACCGCCGGTTCCTGCGCGTGACCTTCCCGGCGATCCGGCCGGCCGCGGGGCTCGGCTCGCTGCTCGTCGCGCTCTACGTCCTGTCGGACTTCGGCGTCGTCTCGCTGATGCGGTACGACACGCTGACGCAGGCGATCTTCCTCCAGTACCGATCGCTGTTCGACCGGACGCCGGCCGCCGTCCTCGGTCTCGTCCTCGTCGGGTTGACAGTGATCGCCGTCGTCGCCGAGCAGCGGCTGCGCGGCCGCGGCCGGCTGAGCCGCTCGGGCCCGGGAGTACAGCGCCAGGCGCCCGTCATCCCCCTCGGACGGTGGCGCATCCCGGCGATCGCGTGGTGTGCGACGGTGGCGGGCGCATTCTGCGTGATGCCGCTCGCGGCGCTCGTCGTGTGGCTCGTTCGCGGTGTCTTGAACGACCGCACGATCGCGATTCCCTGGTCGGAGGCCGCCGACTCGCTCACCGCCTCCGGCCTCGCCGCCGTGGTCGCCGTCCTCGCCGCACTACCGATCGCGTTCCTCGCGAACCGGTATCCCTCGCGGCCGGCGGCCGTCCTCCAGCGCACGGCCTACCTGGGGAACGCGCTGCCGGGCATCGCGATCGCGCTGTCGCTCGTGTTCTTCGCCGCCAACTATCTGCCGGCGTTGTACCAGACGCTCGCGGTGCTCGTGTTCGCCTACGTCGTCCGGTTCCTGCCACAGGCACTTGCGGGCGCCGAGTCGGCGATCGCGCAGGTCGATCCGCGACTCGAGGAGGCATCGCGCGGTCTCGGCCGGAGCGGGTTCGAGACGCTCCGGCGGGTGACGGTCCCCCTCGCCCGGCCGGGGCTCGTCGCCGGCGGCGCGCTCGTCTTTCTGAGCGCGATGAAGGAGTTGCCAGCGACACTCCTCCTGCGGCCGATCGGGTTCGACACGCTCGCGACGGAGATCTGGAAGCAGACCCAGGTGGCGGCGTACTCCCGCGCCTCGGTGCCAGCGCTGCTCCTGATCGGCCTCTCCGCTCCGGTGCTGTGGCTCGTCGCGCGCGACGCCCGGCTGACGAGCTCGCCAGAGGGGTAGACTCCTCCTGTGGCGCAGGGACACGGACACTCGATCGACGAGTACCTGGAGACGATCTACTTCCTCGCCTTCCCGATCGGCGAGTACCGCCCCGCGACGGGCGCGAACGCGATCGCCTCGCGCGTCGCCGAGATGCTCGGGGTGTCGCGTGCCTCGGCCGGTGAGATGCTGCGACGGCTGGAGACCGAGGGCCTGGTCGAACGCGGGGAGGCGAAGGAGGCGATCCTGACCGTCGCCGGCATCGAGCGGGCCGAGCGGGTCGTGCGCAAGCACCGCATCATCGAGTGCTTCCTGACCGACTTCATGGGCTACACGCCGTCCGAGGCGCACGTCCAGGCCGATCTGATGGGCGACACGTTCACCGACGAGATGATCGAGCGGATCAACCTGCGTCTCGGCAAGCCGCACCGGTGCCCGCACGGCTGGCCGGTCGAGCCCGAGGACGAGCACGCCGAGAACGTCGGCCTCGTGTCCCTCGCCGATCTGCCCACGGGCGGCTCCGCCGAGATCGTCCGCCTCGCCGAGCACGATGGCGATCTCCTGCACTGGTTCTACGACGAGGGGTTTGCGCCTGGAATCCAGGTCGTGATGGAGGCCCGCCACCCCTCCGCGGGTGAGTTCAAGGTGCTCCTCGATGGCGACGCGCGCGGCATCTCGGAGAAGGCCGCCGCCGGGCTCTACGTGCGGCCAGCCGCCTGAGTCTCACGGCGCCGGCGGTGGCAGGTGGTCCGCCATCCACGCGCCCCAGGCCTCGCGCAGATCGTGGGCTCGTCCCGCCGCGTCGCCGTACAGGCAGAACCAGACGCTGACCGACGGACCCTCGACCGCGGCGAGGAGCGTGGCGGGAGCGAGGTCGCCCTCGAGGCGGAGCACGAGGATGCCGGGCCGGTCGGGCCCGCCCGTGAAGTGCTCGACGACACCCGCGAGCGGTGGCCCTGACGCCGGCGCGAGTGAGAGGCGTTCGGCGGGTGTGATGTCCGCCGCGTCGCCGGCGCCGAGACCTTCCGGGCCGAGCAGGAGGCGCCACGCCGCGACGGGATCGGCCGTGTGGCCGCCAGTCTGAACCGACTCCGCCGGAAGCCCGGCGGATCGTTCGAGGTAGGTCTTCAGGACGACGAGGAATGCCTTCCAGCCCTCGGTCATGGAGTCGTACTCGCCGTCCCACTCGCCGTCCCACTCGCCGTCGCTGAGGAAGCCGCTGTTGATCAGGCGGACGATCGTCCCGCCACCCGTGGCCGCCTCGACGAGGAACTCGAAGGCCAGACCGGGGCCGCCGCCGGCTGCGGCGAAGACGAACCGTCGGCCGGGCTCGAACGCCCTCACCTCGCCCTCGATCTCCATGCCCGGTCCGTAGTTCTGCGTGATGGCGCCGCCCACACCTCCTCGACCGTCGCATCGACGTGGACCTCGAGACGGATCGAGCGGGTCCCCGGGGCAGCGGTTGGCTCGTCGGTCATGATCGCTCCCTCTTCGGTGGAGACGGATGGGCGCCCACGATCAGCCGGAACGACCGACCCGGACCATCGGCGGTGTGGTATCGCTGCACGATTGACAGAACGGCGTCGACCAACTCCTCGGTGAACGCCCGGCGGTCGGCGGCGCTGCGGAACCTGACGTCGGCGTCGAGGACGACGGCGAGCGCCACCGTGGACCCGAGTGCGAGCCGGAGCCGCGGGGCGACGCGCGTCACCGTCGCAACCGGTAGCCGACGCCGCGCACCGTCTCGATGACATCGCCGCCGAGCTTCGCGCGGAGATACCCGATGCAGACACCTCAATCCGGAGTTACGTGAGGCTGGATAGCGCTCGGAGGCGTTCGATTGCGGCGAGGAATTGGGTGCGCCAGGGCCGTCGAGCCGACGAATTATCCCGAGGTCTGGATTATGCCGAGATCGGGCGCTGCGGCCGATCGTGATCCACCGCAAGACCAGCTACGGCACCCAAACCGACCACGGCAGCAACGTCTACGAGACACTCCAAAGCGTCATCCAGACCCTCCGCCAGCAACACCACGACGTCCGCGCCTGGCTCCGCGACGCCCTCACCGCCGCCTACCACCACCAGCCGCTACGCTCCAGGACGCCGCGCGCCGGCCGCTCACGCGGATGCGGGAGGCGTACACGATGATGCGCACGTTCCTCGACGAGGGCGTGCTCGACCACGAGGGCGAGTTCTACACCTGCACCGGCATGTTCACCTCCGCCCGGCCGGTGCAGGAGCGGATGCCGATCAAGATCGGCGCGATGCGAGGCCCGAAGTCGTTCAAGTTCGCCGGCGAGGTGACGGACGGCATGCACCAGGCGCTCGCGTACTCCCGCGAGGCGATCGAGTACGCCGCCGACCACGTGCGCATCGGCGCCGCTCGCGAGTGCGTGCGCGTGCTCGTCGCCTTCTACATCCCGGCGATGCCGGTCGAGCAGACCCGGCCGATCTTCGACGCTTTCGCGAGCGGTGACGTCGAGCGCGCGATCGAGCTCACGACGCGACCTCGTCGAGAAGCTGTCGTTCTCCGGCACGCCGGAGGACGTCGTCGAGCAGATCCGTACGAACGTCGTGCCGACCGGGATGAACCACGTGATCCTCTCGCTCTGCGACCCCACGCTCGTCGGCCACTGGCTCGGACGCAAAAGCGACTACGACGGCGTGCCGCACATGAAGGACCAGCTCCAGCTGATCCACGACCGCGTGATGCCGCACCTCGGGTAGCTGACGCCGCTCCCGGCGCCCGGCCTTCCCTCGCGGCCCGAGGTCGGCGCTGTCCGGTCAGCCGTCGCCGCTCATCTCGACGGGCCCGCCCCACGTGGGCCACCGGCCGACGCGCACGACGGCGGTCAAGCGCCGGTCGCCCCGGTCGGGCCACGGCTCTCCCGTGTGGCGCCGCGTGATGGCGTCGATGTCGGCGAGGCCGCGATCCTCGCGGAGGGTCTCGACGGTGCCGAGCAGCGACAGGTGCCGCGACCACTCGTCGTCGAGCACCGTGAGCGCGACGTGCGGGTCGCGACGCAGGTGCGCGAGCCGGACACGGGTCTCGTCCATCGAGAGCAGCAGCCGGTCACCCTCGAGCCCGTACCACGTCGCCACCGTCACGGGAGCGCCGCCGTAGCGCAGCGTCGCGACGACGGCGAACCTCGGCGCGGCGAGGTAGTTGGCGAGCTCGGGCGGAAGCGGGGCTGCGGGTATCGGCGCCATCGTGGACGGTCGCGGCAGCCTTCGCCAACGGCGTCACACCGGGGCGAGGAAGGCGGCGACGCGCTCGCCGACGAGGACCGCCGGCAGGTGGGTGTTCCCGCGCGGGACCGTCGGCATGATCGAGGCGTCCGCGACGAAGCAGCCATCGAGGCCGTGGAGGCGCCCGGTGGCGTCGACGACCGCTGTCGGGTCGGAGGCCGGCCCCATCTTGCAGGTGCCGACGGGGTGGTAGCAGTGCGTGACGCTGCGCGCGACGATCTCCCGTGTCGAGTACGCCGCCCGCAGCGCCGGCCCGGGGAACGTCTCGGAGCCGAGCAGGCGGGCGAGCTCCGGGTACGCGAGCACCTGCTCGAGCATCTCGAAGCCCTCGGTCAGCCGTGCCAGATCGGAGCCCGTCTCGTCGCGGAGGAGGGCGTGGTCGAGGATCGGCGCCGCGGTCGGATCGGCCGAGCGGAGCGTGAGCGAGCCGCGCGCGTTGGACGTCAGCAGGCCGACCATGTAGACCCAGGTGAAGCGGTCCGGGTCGGCGTGGTCGGCGCCGCCGACCGGGTAGACGTGGAGGTCGAAGGCGGAGCTGCAGCCGCTCGTCCGCAGCTTCGCGATCACCTGCTCCTCCGGGTGGAAGCGCGCCGCCTCGAACGCGCGCGACCGCGCGACGAGCTCCTCGGTGCCGGCGAAGTGGAGATCGGCACCCGGGTGGTCGTGCAGGTTCGACCCCACGCCGGGGAGGGCGTGCTGCACGGCGATGCCGAGCCGTCCGAGCGCTGCCGGGTCGCCGATCCCGGACCGCAGGAGGATCGCCGGCGAGCCGTAGACGCCGGCGGCGAGGACCACCCGCGCGGCCCGGATCGTCTCCGGTCGCCCGTCGATCACGAACACCGCGCCGACGACGCGTCCGCCCTCGACGACCAGCCGGTCGCACAGCGCATCGCCGACGATCGTCAGGTTCGGGCGATCGCGAACCGGGTCGAGGTAGGCGAACGCGGCGTTGAAGCGGATCCCATCGACGATGTTGACGGGGTTCGGCGCGACGCCGAGGTCCTGGTCGAGGTCGTTCAGGTCGACAACGCGCGGCACGTCGCACGCGGTCAGCGCCTCGATGTTCAGCCGGTGGATCGGGGTGATCTCGTCGTCGTCGTAGAGCCGCACCCGGAGCCGGGCCTTCAGGCTGGCGATGTGCGGCTCGAGGTCGGCGGTGCTCCAGCCCGGGTTGCCGGCCGCCGCCCAGGCGTCGTAGTCGTCGCGGTGGCCGATGATCGCCTGGCAGCCGTTGTGGGCGCCGCAGCCGCCGATGACGCGCGCCCGGTCGAACGTGAGCACCCGGTCGGGGAACTGGTCGCCGCTGTCGTAGCCCCACTCGTGCGTGAACGGCGGGGTCTGCGATGCGTCGAGCAGCTCCGCCGGCCAGCGGCCGGCGGCGAGCGGCCCGTAGTCGGGACCCGCCTCGACCACGAGCACCCGCTCGTTCGAGCGTTCGGCGAGGAGGCCGGCGAGGGCGCAGCCCGCCGCGCCGCCGCCGATCACCAGCGTGTCAGTCTCCCGCATCGCGTGACCCCCGCTGATCGACGGGAGCGATCGGCGGCGCCGGCGGGCGCGACCGCACCGGAGGAGGCGTACACCCGAGCACGAAACGCCGGCGCCTGCCCGCGAAACTCGCGATCTCCATCGTGCGACTATACCGGGCCGCCCCCCCCCGCGCGGCGTGGAACCGGTCGACATCTCCAGGGCGCCGGCAACAGGGGGCATGGCCCAAGTGACCGGTGCGCGTCGAGGTCGCCGGCGACACCGTCCGCGAGCTCCTCGGGCGCGGTGACGTGTCGATCGACTGGCTCGACGAGGCGCCCGGCCTCATTCACATCCTCTACCTGTACGAAGGGGGCGTCCGGGGCCACCCCGACCCGTTCCGGTCGCCCCCCCGGGCTCGACCCGTTCCTGGCGGAGGGCCGTACCGTCGTCGCGAGCTCGCAGGCCGAGATCGAAGCGCTCGGGATCGTGCAGATCCCCGGTACGCGGATCGACGCCAGCCAGTCGTACCTCTCGGTTCCGATCCGCTGGGGCGGGCAGGGGCGCGGTGCGATCGCCGCCGAGGCCGGGGAGCCGCAGGCGTTCGACGAGGCCGACGTGCGGCTCGTCGAGGCGCTCGCCGCCACGCTCGGGCCGGCGCTCGAGAACGCGAGGCTGCTCGACGAGACGCAGCGGCTCTTGCACGAGACCGAGCAGCGCAACGCCGTTCCGACGCTGCCGCCGTTCTCTGAAGCCCGACGGAATCTACATCACGGCCGGTCTCGGGTTCATGTACCACGTGCCGCTAATCGCGCTCGTCACGCACTTCGTCGGGAGCCGACGCGCGAGGCTCGGTATCGGCCGCTATCACGGCGACGATCTCCAGCACATCTCTGAGCTCGTCGACACCGGCGCGTACCGGCCCGTGATCGACCGCACCTATCCGCTCGGCGACGCCGTCGAGGCGAACCGCTACGTCGAGACCGGCCAGAAGGCGGGTAACGTCGTACTGCGAGTCCCTCAATCCTCGAGCGACGAGTGACCGAGCTAGCCCCGGCTTGGTTCGCAAACTCCGGGACGAAGATGGGCCACGCCTTCGAGACCGACGCGAGCCCTCTATCCGCGAGGCGGGAGCGACGGGACTCGAACCCGCGGCCTCCGGCGTGACAGGCCGGCGTTCTAACCAACTGAACTACGCCCCCGCGTAGCCCCAGTATACGCGACCGGCCCGTCCTACCGCCGCGTGCGCACCACCCGGTCGCGGCCGACGATTCGGCCGGAACCGTTCTCGGCAACGAAGCGGTAGTGGTACCGCGTCCCGGGGCGCAGGGTGCGGAGCAGCACCCGTACCGTCCTGGCGCTCGCCGGGCCGATCACGAGCTTCTTCGTCCGCTTGCCGTACTTCTTCGTGCGGCCGTACTCGACCCACCAGGTCGTCCGGCCACCGAGCGGCGACACGCGCCCGGCGACGCGAACCGACTTCCGCCAGCGGCGATCGAACCGGCGCGCTACGACCCCGGGCCGGTCGGACAGCACACGAAGGCCGCGGAGCCGACGGTCGCCGTTCGCCGCCACCATGATCCGACCGTCGCCGAGGACCTCGATCGCCTGGATCAACGCGTTCTGGCCAAGCACGATCGCTCTTGCACCCGTCGCGAGCGGCTGGACCGTTCCGGCCGCCGACAGCCGGAACAACTCGAGCTCGTCATCGCCTCCACCGCCCGTCGTCAGGCCGACGACCAGACGCCCATCAGACGACGCCGCCAGGCGTCCGGCCGGGAACACGCCGGGCGGCGCGTCGCCGACGGCGGCGAGCCCGCCCGCCCCGAACGCGGGGTCGAGCGTGCCGTCGGCTCGGATCGCCGCAGCGACGATCGACCGACCGCCACCGCTGACCGGAACGCGGCCGACCAGGGCCGCGAGCCGATCGCCAGGACGCTCGACCACCGCGTGGACCTGCGAGCCGTCCTGCCCGAGCGGAACGGTCATGAGGCCGTCTCCCGAGAACGCCGCGACCGGATCGCCCGCGACGTCGTAGCGGCGGATCTCCATGACAACGTCCGGACCGGTCTGGCGCGCGGAGGCGACGACGAACCCCGATCCCACGCGCCGGACGGCGCCGCAGACGACGTCGAGGTCGACCGAGCCACCCAGCCCGAACCCGGGATCGGGCGCTCCGGCGTTGCCGTAGCGGAGGAGCCGACAGAGGACGTTTCCGCCCAGCGCGCCGCCGACGGCGACGATGAACCCATCAGCGCCAGGCAGGATCGCCGTGACCTGGGCGAACGCCGGCGTCGCGATGGAGACCGGCGTCAGGGCCGGGTCCGGCGTGCCGTCAGGCAGGGCCCGAGCGACGAACACGCCGACGGGCGATGTCGTCCTACCGCCGACCAGGAGCCGCCCGGTTGCGTCGACTGCGACTCCAGTGACGGAGTTCTGGCTCGGATGGAACACCTGGTCTCCTCCCGTGACCAGCGTCCCGGCGGCATCGAACCCACGCAGCGCCACGAGGCCCTGTCCGAGGCTCGTGATGAAGGACCCCGACCGGAGAGCGCCGGTCGGCGCGAAGGTCGCGGCCGTCGCGATCGCCACGGGCATCGGCGCCGTTCCCGTCCCGATCACGACCGGCGCGTAGGTCCCGTCCAGGACCCCGCTGCTGGTCCGGAACGCGACCACACCGCCGTCGCGTGACGGGGACGCCGGTCGACCGCCGATCAGCACCTGCGCGCCGCCGACAGCGAGCGCCGACGCCGCGACAAATCCCGTCGCCTCGATCGTTCCCGCGAAGGCCATGGGTGCACCGGTCGCGAGATCGAGTTTGCGCAGCACGCGGTTGCCGCCGAGGGTGCCACCGATGATGATCGTCGGCGTCGGCGCGCCGCCGATGCCGATATGCCGATATCGAGAAACGCAGCGTTCGCAACCGGAAACGACGTGGTACCGCCGTTGAAAGCCGGATCGGTGGCACCCGTAGGTGTCATCCGACGGACGAGCCAGTTGGCGCCATCGCTCCCGGCGACGAGCAGGCCGCCGAGTGAAGGGCTCAGCCGCACCGCCCGGCCGCCACCGCCGAAGCCGGTGAGCGTCTGCTGGCCAAGCGTCCGGAAGGTCACATCGAGCGCACCCGACCCGTCCAGCCGGACGGCCTGGGCGCCCGATGCGAAGTCTCTCGGCGGGCCGGCCACGACGACACCCGTCCCATCCGCCGCGAGGGCCGTCGGCGTGAAGCCCACCGTTCGGAGCGTCCGACGGCTACCGTTCGGAACAGCCGACGATCGAGATCCGACCGTCCGAGCCGATCACGGGCCCGACGACCCCGATGCCTGGCGATATCGGCGTCAGGCCGTAGGCCTGAAGCCCTGGTACGACAACGGTCACGATCCCATCACCGCCGCCGTACGCCGAGTCGTACGCGCCGACGGCGGTCAGGCGAACGAGCGTCAGCGCCGCGCGACGTCCGACACGCGTCACGAGGCCGAGGAGATCCGCCCGTCGGCCTGCTCGGCGAGGCCGATCGGGATCGTGTCGCCGTCGCCGACGGCGACCTCGTAGCGGCCATCGGACGAGAAGCCCGTGTCGGGCGCGCCGAGCGCCGAGTTCGGCGTCACGATCGCGATCAGATCGTCGCCGTCCGTGCCTGTCGTGATCGCAAGCGTGTCGCCGTCTGCGGCGACGTCGATCGCGGCCGGGAGGCCGACCGTGGACGACGTGTCCGAGGAAGCGGTCGCGGTCGCGATCCCGCCGGCGCCGTAGGTCGGGTCGAGATCGCCGGGCGCGGCGAGGGTGCGGCGACGACGGCCAGGGCGATCAGGAACGAGAAGCGGGCGGTCATAGTCGACACCCTACCCCGATCATCAGCGACGTGTGCGTACGGTTCGATCACGTCCCCGCGTGATCCCACTTCCGTTCTGCGCGACCAACCGATAGTGGTACACGGTCCCGGGACGCAGCCCGCGCAGGATCGCACGCACCGTCCGGGCAGTCGCCGGCCCGATCACGAGCTTCTTCGTCCGCTTGCCGTACGTCTTCGTGCGGCCGTACTCGATCCACCACGTCGTGCGCCCGCCGCGCGGCGTGAGGCGGCCGGACACGCGCGCCGACGTCCGACCCAGGCGATCGGCCCGTCGTGTCGACGCGGAGGGTGGGTCGCCGAGCAGCCGCGCGACGAAGCCGACGCCCTCGTCGCTGCCGAAGAGGAGCGCACGGCCGCCAGGCTCGATCGCGACCCCTGCCGCGTTCGCCTCCGGGCCGAGCGGCGGGTCGACGACGCCGTCGCCGCCGAACGCCGAGTCTGCGGAGCCGTCCCCGCGCAGACGCACGATGCGGCTGCCGGACGGCAGGAAACCTGAGCCATCGACGAATGAACTCGCTGTCAGGGCGAGCGCAACGTACAGGCGGCCGTCGGGCAGCGGGGCAAGTCCCGTCAGCCGCGCCCCGTCGGTCGGGTGGCCGACCTCGGCGCGGCCGTCGCCGGCGTAGGTCGGGCGTGGCGCGCCGTTGCGCGAGTAGCGGAGGACCGCGGAGCCGGGCGGCACGACGCCTGCGATCGCGCCGCCGACCACGATGTCGCCGTCCGGGAACGAGCCGAGCCGCACCGGGTATACGCCCGGCGGCAGCGCGACCGTACCGCCGGCGCCGAAAGCGGGATCCGGTGCGCCGACCGACGTGTAGGCGCGCAGGAACGAGGGTGCGCCGACGGCGACGGCCGCCACCGCGACGACGAGGCGTCCCGAGGGCTGGCGCAGGAGGTCGGTGACGGAGCCGCCGGCCCCCGGCGCGACGTCGACGTGTCCGTCGCCGCCACCGAAGCCCAGGTCGCGGGCGCCGTCCGCGCGGAAACGCACCAGGCTCGCCGTGGCGCCGACCGCGAACTCCGTGATGCCGTAGACGACGCCGCCACTGTCGCCGACGACCGCCGAGCCGGACGCGAAGGGCGCCGCGCCCGGCAGACGGAAAGGTGTAAAGACGGGGTCGACGACGCCGGCCGGGCCGAGGACGAGCCCGGCCGGGCGGACCTCGGCGGCGACCCGGCTCGAGCCGGCGAGCGCGATCCGTCCACCGGCCAGCAGCGCGACATCCCCCCAGATGTCGAGCGTACCGCCGAGCCCGGTCGTCGCGACGCCGCCGACGCCGAAGCCGGCGTCCGGCGCACCAGCGGGCGTGAAGCCGACCACGCGTGCACCGAGTACGCCGTCCGTGTCGCCGACTCCGGCAATCCGGACGCCACCGCTCGCGGCGAGCAGCCCGGAGGTCGCGTTGAAGACCTCGCGGCCCGGTGCCGGCACGTCGCCGATCACCTGTCCGCCGGTTCCGAAGGCGGCGCGGGGAGCGTCGGCCACGAAGTCCCACGACGCCAGGTATGGGCGTCGCAACGGGTCCTCGCGCAGCAGACCGGCGGCGTACGGGCCGCCAGTGCCGAGAACCAGCGCCCGTGCGCTGACGAAGCCGCCGGGCGGGATCGCGACGGTGCCGCCGGCCGCCTCGAACCCGGTCGCGGGGTGCGCGCGCCGGAAGACGATCCCGGCGAGGCTCGCGCCCGCGACGTCGATGCGAAAGTTGAACCCACCGGCCGAGCCGAGCACCGCGCCGGCGAGCGTCGCGACGTTCGTGTCCGCCGAGATCGCGACACCGTCGCCGTCGAGAGCCGGATCGAGCTGCCCGTCTGCGGCGAACCGCGCGAGCACGAACGCGCGGTTCTGGTTCACACCGGCGGCGAACACCACGGCGCCGAAGCGCACGAGCGCCGCATCGCCGATCGTGCCGCCGAGCGCCGTCGTCGCGACTCCATCGCCGCCGCCGTACGCAGGGTCAGGCACCCCGGCAGGTGTCAGCGCGACCACCATCAGCGGCCGTGCCGGCACCCCGACCGGGTCGCCGGTGAGGAGGATCCGCCCGGCGCCATCCTGGACGATTGCATCCGGCATGACGCCCGTCGTCGCCGGCGTCGGGTCGGCGATACCGTCGCCGCCGAAGGCGACGACCGGCGCGCCGGCGCCGTCGACCTGCAGCACGACCGAGGCCACGCTGCCGCCCGCGCCACGCGCACGCAGCGCAACGGCAACCCCGCCGTCGGCGAGCAGCACCGGCGGCGAGCCCGGCGGGTTCGCGGCCCGCAGCGTCTGATCGAGGTCCGGCGCAAGCGCCGGATAGGGGACGAGGACGCGTCCCCCGGCGCCGAAGGCCGGGTCGAGCACGCCGGCGGCGTCCGTCCGCACCACCGCGAACGCCGACGCCCTGCCGACGCGGGCGAAGCCGGCGATGTAGATGCGGCCCAACGAGTCGCGGTCGAGGCCCGTCGGGATCAGGTCGCCGTCGCCCGCGAACAGGTTCGCCGGGACGAACGCCGGATCAGGCTGGCCATTCAACAACAGGCGCTCGAGACGGGCGACGTAACGGCCGCCCTCGGGGACGACGCGGACGGTGACGAGGTTGGCGGCGCCTAAGTCGATGCCGATCACGGGCGACGAGCGCATGCCGAGGCCGGTGACGATCGTCGCGACGCCACCCGACCCGTACGATTGATCGAGGTCGCCCGGCACGGCGCCGGCCGCCGCCGGCGCGAACAGGAGGGCAAGGACGAATCCCGTGAGTCGCATCCACCCATCATGCACCGGAACGACCGGGAGTCGGGTCAGCGGCGAGTTCGGAACACGCGGTCGCGGCCGATCGTCCGCCCCGACCCGTTCTGTGCCACGAGCCGGTAGTGGTAGACGCTGTTGCGCCGCAGAAAGCGGAGCGTGGCCCGCACGGTGCGCGCGCTCGCCGGGCCGATCACGATCTTCTTCGTCCGCTTGCCGTACGTCTTCGTGCGGCCGTACTCGACCCACCAGGTCGTCCGGCCACCGAGCGGCGACACGCGCCCGGCGACGCGAACCGACTTCCGCCCGCGGCGATCGAACCGCCGTGAGGCGATCACGGGCCGGTCGGACAGGATCCGCGCCGCACGGAGCCGTGCGTCGCCCGCGGCGGCGAGCATGATCCGGCCGTCAACGAGGACCGAGAGTGCTTCCGGCCGCGCCTGCGGCCCGAGGACGACCGCGCGGGCGCCCGCGGCGAGCGGCTGCGCGACGCCGTTCGTCGTGACGCGGACGAGGGAGATCGCGTCGCCGCCGGACACGCCCGAGTTCAACGCGACGACGAGGCGCCCGTCCGGCGCGGACGCGAGCCGCCCCGTCGGGAACGTCGAGGCCGCGAACTCCCCGACGCGGGCGAAGCCACCGTTCCCGAACGCCGGGTCGAGGACACCGTCGGCGCGGACGGCCGCAACGTCGGCCGACCGGCCACCGCCGCCGACGGCTACCCGGGTCACGAACGCGGCGAGCGCCCCACCGGGCCGGGCCGCGAGCCCCAAGACGCCCGACTCATCGTGCCCGAGCGGGATCGTCATGACAGCGTCGCCCGAGAACGACAGCACCGGGTCGCCCGCGGCGTCGTAACGCCGGATCTCCGCCGCCGAATCTGCCCCCGAAATGCGTTCGCTGCCGACGGCGAGGCCGGTACCGACCGGCACGACGTCGATGCAGGTGACGCCGAGTTCGATCGAGCCGGCGAGACCGAAGGCCGGATCGGGTGCACCACTCGTCGCATACCGCGTGAGCCGGCAGCGAACGGATCCCCCGAGCTGGCCGTTCACAACGACGACCAGGCCGGCCTCATCGGCGAGGAGCCGGGAGATGGACGCGAAGCTGGGAGTCGGGATGACGACCGGCGCGAACGACGGGTCACCGGTTCCGTTCGGCTGGTGCCGCGAGACGACGACGCGGTTCGGCGACGAGGCGACCGTCGCCACGTAGACCCGGCCGCCGCCATCGACCGCGACGGCCGACACGAACTCCTGCGAGGTCAGGCCCGGAACGTCGACGTTCTGTCCGGCGACGCCGCCCGGCGCGAAGCCGTGGAGCGCGATCAGGTTACTGGGACCGCTCGTCACGTGTGTCGCCGAGTACACCGATCCGTCCGGCGCGACGATGGCGCGGTCCGGCCCGACGCCGCGAATCGGGCCGCTCCCGGTCGAGATAACGACCTGGGTGAACGTGCCGTCGGCGACACCCGACAGCGATCGGAAGGCGACGATCCCGCCGTCGCGCGTCGAGCCCAACGGTCGACCGGCGATCAGCACCTGCCCCGGCCCGACGGCGATCGCACTCCCCGTCAGACCGGCGGCCTCGGCCGTCGCCGCGAAGGGGATCACGGTGCCCGTCGTGAAGTCGAGCTTGCGCAGGACACGGTTCCCCGCGAGGTCGGTTCCGCCGAGGATGACCTCCGTGGTCGCTCCGCGGACGCCGATGCCGTTGATCTGCCCGCCGGGCGCGGAAATGGTCGTCGTACCACCCGTCCCGAACGCCGGATCCGTCGCCCCCGAGGCGGACACGCGCCGGACGAGCCAGGCACCGGCGGGCCCCTCGCCGGCCACGAGGAGACCGGCCGACGTCGCGGCGAGGTGGATCGGGCCGCCCCCGGCCCCGAAACCGGTCAGCGACAGCTGGCCGAGGGCGCCGAACGCCGGGTCGGGATCGCCGTCGGCATCGAGCCTGACGGCCTCCGCGCCCTGCGTCGCGGTCGGACCCGCGACCACAACGCGCGTGCCGTCGGCGACGAGCGACGTCGGGACGAAACCGACCGCACGGGTCGTGGACAGACTCCCGCCGGCGAACGCCGGCGGCACCGATCCGTCGGCGAGTGCCGCGACGAGCACCAGATCGATCGCGGTCGCGGCGATGTCCGGCCGGGGCCTCCTGCCCACCATCGAGAGCCGGCCGTCTGGGTGGACGACGGGCCCGACGATGCCGTTGCCCGGGACTAGCTGAATGAGACCGTAGGC
Organism: Actinomycetota bacterium; assembly: GCA_009885805.1. Classification (GTDB taxonomy): domain Bacteria; phylum Actinomycetota; class Thermoleophilia; order Gaiellales; family F1-60-MAGs149; genus VFJZ01. The sequence continues at coordinate 21,868 of VFJZ01000006.1, read as the reverse complement.
GTCGAGTTCCGGCGTCGACACGGAGACGATGCCGTCGCCCCCGAACGTCGCGTCGTAGACGCCGCTCGTGGTCAGGCGTACGAGGCTGACCGCGGCAGAGCGCCCGATCCTGGTCACCAGCCCGACGACGAGTTTGCCGTCCGGCTGTTCGACGATCCCGACCGGGATCGTGTCGCCGTCGCCGACGCCGATCTCGATCCGGCCGTCACCGGAGAAGTCGGTGTCGACCGCACCGGCTGCGCTGTGACGCGTGACGACCGCGACGATGTTGCTCCCGTCACTGCCGCTCACGACCGTGACGACGGCGGCGCCGACGGACGAGACCAGGACGTCGACGGGCAGTCCCACCTTCGTGAACCGGTCGGACGCGACCGTCGCCGTGGCGACGCCGCCCGCGCCGTAGCCGGGGTCAAGATCGCCCGGCGCTGCGAAGGCACCGGAGGGGGCCGCGAGGAGCGCCAGCGAGATCAGGAACGGGGCGCGTACAGTCATGAACGCACCCTCCTCCCTGGAATCAGCGACGTGTGCGGAACGTACGGTCCCGGCCGAGCGTCCGCCCCGAGCCGTTCTCGGCGACGAACCGGTAGTGGTAGACGCTGTTGCGCCGGAGGAAGCGGAGCGTGGCCCGCACGGTGCGCGCGCTCGCCGGGCCGATCACGATCTTCTTCGTCCGCTGCCGTACGTCTTCGTGCGGCCGTACTCGACCCACCAGGTCGTCCGGCCACCAAACGGCGTGACGCGCCCGGCGAGGCGGATCGACGTCCGGCCCCGTCGATCGAACGCGCGCGACGTGAGCCGCGGCGGATCCGACAGCAGGCGATGGACGACGACGTCACGGAACCCGCTGCTCGCGACGAGAAGGCGGCCATCCGCGGCGACGACGACCGCGACCGGCGAGGCCAGATCCGAACCGAGGGTGGCCTCGCCACTGGTCCCGAACGACGCGTCGAGCGCGCCGGCGGCCGTCAGACGCCAGGTCTTGCCCAGACTCCCGATGAACCCACTGCGGTCGGTCCCGGCGACCAGGATCCGTCCGTCAGGAGCGACATCGAGGCCGCCGACATCGCGCCCGACGCCAAGCCCGGCCGGTATCTCGTTCCGGTAGAAGCCACCGGTCGCGAACGACTCGTCGAGCACGCCGTCGGCGCGGAATCGCATCACCGTGAACCCGTCGAGCGTCGCCGTCTCCGACCCGGCAACCACGAGGAACTGGCCCGTCGGCGTCCGCGCCAGGTCGCTGGGACTCGCCGAAACCAGCGGCGGGGCGGCCAGCGTGAAGCCGGCGCCACCGGCAAACGTCGGGTCGAGTTGTCCCGTTGGCGTCAGTCGTGCCAGGCCAACGACGTTCAGGCCCTGCTGCGCGAAGAACAGGACGACGAGTTTCCCGTCCGGTTGCCGGAGCAACTCGGTGGCGCCCGCGTGACCGGAGCCGGCCTCGATCACGGTCGCGCCGGCCGTGCCGAACGTCGGATCGGGCAGGCCGCCCGGGAGCACGCGCGTCACGAGCAAGCGTTGCTCGCCGGCGACCGTGATCTGCCCGGCGGCGATCAGCGCGCTCCCATCGAGCAGGACGTCTCCGCCCTGAGCCGCCGTCGGGAACGCCGTCAGCGACGGGGGGAACGCGGCGGCGGCGGTGCCGTTCCCGTTCAACCGCAGCGAGGCGATGACGTCCTTGGCGCCGTCGGAGGCGCGTCCGACAGCACCGATCCTGCCGGTGGCGTCGACGTCGATGCCGAAGACGTAGGACTGGCCGACACCCTGGGGAACGATCACGCTGCCGCCTGCGAAGCTGCCGTCAAGCGCTCCCGTGCTGGTCAGGCGCAGCACGGCCGCGCGCTCCGTGCCGCCGTTCGCGGCGGCGGCGCCGATGACCAGGCGATCGTCAGCGGTCCGGGCGGCCTCGGTGACGAAGACCCGGGCGCGCTGACTCCCGGGCGCGAGCGTCGCGACCCCGGCCGACCCGAAGGCGGCGTCGAGCGTCGCCGGGCCCGTCAGCTTCAGCACGACGCCGTTCCGCGATGTCCCCGACCTCAGCGATCCGGCCGCGTACGGCGGCGCCAGGCTGAACGGGGCGAACGCAAGGTCGCGGATCGACACGTCGCCGCCGAGTGCAAGCGTCGTCGCGTCCATGAAGGCACCCGTGGTCGTATCGAACCGCTGAACGAGGAGCGGGTCGGGAGCACCGCTGCCGTGACCGACGAGCCACAGGTCGCCGGCGAAGGCGTAGTTGATCAGCGCCTGCGGCGCGAAGCCGGCCTGCAGGGGCGAGACGGCGATGCCGTCACCGTCGAAGGTGACATCGGGCACGCCCGCGCTCGTGTAGCGGACCAGCGCGCCGATGGCGCCGCCGGCCGTCTCGGCGCCGCCGCCGACCGTGACGGTCGACGGGCCGAGAACGATGCCGCGGACCATCGCCGATCCGGTGCCGACGGCCGTCTCGACGCGACCGTCACCGCCGAAGGCCGGATCGAGCGCGCCGGCGAGGGTCAGCCGGACGGTCGCGAACGGTTGGGAGTTCGAAAACAACTGATCGGTCCCGGCCAGGTAGATGGAGCCATCGGCTGCGAGCGACATCCGCGTGACCATCAGATCGGGGATCGTGACGATGCCGCCGCTGCCGAAGCCCGGGTCCGGCTCGCCGGTATCGGTGAAGCCGGCGACGATCGTCACGGGCGTGGTGCCGGCGAGCGAGAGTCCGGCGACGTACGCGCGACCGTCGGAGCGGACGACCGGACCCGCGAAGCCGACATCGCCGAGTTCGGGGAGCAGCCCGACCGGGACCAGCCCGGGAGCCGCCAGGGACGCGATCCCGTCGCCGCCGCCGTAGGCCGCGTCGGCGACCCCGGCCGTCGAGAGCCGCGCCACCGCCAGGTGCGGCACGCCGTCGGCCTCCGCGAACAGGCCGACGTGAGGCTCGAGGCTGGTCGGGTGCAACGCCAGTCCGAGTGGGAACGCATCACCGTCGAGGCGCAACTGGACGCCGCCGAACTGGCCGAAGGAGATGTCGCCCGACCCGTCCGCCAGTCGTCGCTCCAGCCGGGCCGTCGCGTAGCGACCATCACCGGCCGCGCCGACCGCGTAGAGAAGACCGCCCGCCAGGAGACGCACCCCGACGACGCTCCCCGCGAGCGGCTCCGTGCCGACCGGAACCGTCGCAGCGCCCGCGGCGCCGTAGGTGAGATCGACATCCCCCGGTCGCGCCGAGGCGGCAGACGGGACCACCGCGAGGGCGAGCAGCGCGACGAGGGCGAGGCGGACCCTCATGCGATCGCCGGCATCCCCGCAATGGCGGCTGCGGCCGCGTCGAGGTCGCTCTGCGGCAGCTCCGAGTCGACCAGTTCCCCGTTCAGGTACTGCTGGTAGGCGCCGAGCTCGAGGTGCCCGTGACCGCAGAGGTTGAAGAGGATCGTGCGACTCTCGCCGGCGGCGCGCGCCGCCTCCACCTCGGCCTCGACGGCACGGATCGCATGATTCGCCTCCGGCGCAGGGATGATCCCCTCCGCCTTCGCGAAGCGGACGCCGGACGCGAAGCAGTCGTTCTGCGCGTAGGCGACCGCCTCCACCAGCCCGTCGTTGACGAGCTTCGAGACGAGCGGCGCCATGCCGTGATAGCGGAGGCCACCAGCGTGGATCGGAGCGGGGATGAAGCCGTGGCCGAGCGTGTGCATCGCGAGCAGCGGCGTCATCTGCGCGGTGTCGCCGAAGTCGTAGCCGTAGTGGCCGCGCGTCAGCGACGGACAGCTGGACGGCTCGGCGGCGACGATCCTGATCTCCTTGCCGGCGGCCTTCTCGGCGATGAACGGGAAGGCGATGCCGGCGAAGTTCGAGCCGCCGCCGACGCAGCCGACGACCACGTCCGGGTAGGCCTCAGCCATCGCCATCTGCTTCTGCGCCTCCTGGCCGATCACGGTCTGATGCATCAGGACGTGGTTCAGCACCGAGCCGAGCGCGTACTTCGTGTCGTCCCTGGTGGCGGCGTCCTCGACCGCCTCGGAGATCGCGATCCCGAGGGAACCGGTCGAGTGCGGGTCGCGGACGAGGATCGCGCGGCCCGCGTTGGTGTCGCGCGACGGCGAGCCGACGACGGAGCCGCCCCAGGCCTCCATCATCGCCCGCCGGTACGGCTTCGTGTCGTACGAGACGCGCACCATGTAGACCTTGACCTCGATGCCGAACCGGGCGCACGCGAACGACAGCGCCGAGCCCCACTGACCGGCACCCGTCTCGGTCGCGATCCGGGTGACGCCCTCCTGCTGGTTGTAGTACGCCTGCGCGACGGCGGTGTTCGGCTTGTGCGAGCCGGCCGGTGAGCCGCCCTCGTACTTGTAGAAGATGCGGCAGTCGGTGCCGAGCGCCGCCTCCAGGCCGAGCGCGCGATGCAACGGCGTCGGGCGCCACATCGAGTAGATATCGCGGACGACGTCGGGGATCGCATGCCAGCGCTCGGGCGACATCTCCTGCCCGATCAGCGCCATCGGGAACAGCGGCGCCAGCATGTCCGGCCCGACCGGCTCGCCCGTACCTGGGTGCAGTGGCGGCGGCGGCGGACCGACGTCGGCCATCACGTTGTACCAGTGGGTCGGGATCTCGCTCTCCGCGAGCAGGTAGCGCCGCTGCGTCACCGTCTGCTCCTCCGTCCGGGTGGAGATGGGAGCGTACACCCCCTGCTATCGTCGCTGCCAGGAGGACCCGTGCCGGCCGACCCGACGAATCACACCGCAGTCTCCACGATCGTGATGTACACGATCGCCCTCACGATCGCGCTCTGCAGCATCATCGTGCTGGTCTTCAAGGGCGTCGACGCGATGCCGTACGACGCGGTCGGCATCGTCGGCGCCGTCGTCTTCGTCGCGGTCGCGATCGGCATGGCGCAGTACGTGAAGCGCCAAGCGCACTGAACCGTTGAAAGAGCGGGATCTGATCCCTTTCTTTCACCGTAGTACCATTGCGCACGTAGGTCGATACCCCGCGGAGGTGCGCGCGTGTCCAGGGTCCTGGTAGTCGCGAACGAGACCGTCGGCGCCGAGGAGTTGCTTGGTGCGCTCAGGCAGATCGAGGACGAGCGGACGTCGGAGTACCTCGTCGTCGTTCCGGCGCGGCCGCTCCACCAGCAGCACGGCGTGCTCTGGTCGCAGGCGGGGGCGATCGAGGCAGCGGCGGCGCGCCTGGAGGCGACGCTCGCGATTCTCGCGCACGAGGGGCTAACCGCCACCGGCCAGATCGGCGACATCCGGCCGCTCGACGCGATCGGCGACGCCCTGATGGACTTCGATGCGACGCTGATCGTCATCTCCACGCACGCGGAGGCGCGGTCGCACTGGCTCCGGGCCGGTCTCGTCGAGAAGGTGCGCCGCCGCTTCGGCCGCGCCGTCGTGCACGTCGTGGCGCAGCCTGCGCACATCAACGCCTGACCGCCGGAGTAGTAGCCTTCGCCGTGTGAGTTCTACGATCAGTCCCGTCGTCGCCGAACTGCGCGCACGGATCGGCGAGCGGGCCGGCGAGCGCGCGCCGGTCCTCCACGCCTTCGCCGAGGCCTACCTGCGTCGCCTGCCCGACGAGGCCCTGGCCGCGATGTCCGCCGAGGAGCTGTTCGGCGAGATCGTGGGAGTGTTCGACTTCGCCGACGCCCGCGGCACTGCCCCGCTCGCTGTCCGGGCGTTCAACCCGACACTGCAGGCGCACGGCTACGCCGTCGCCGGCTCGGTCCTCGAGACCAGCACGCCGGATTCGCCCTTCCTCGTCGACTCCGTCACGTCGGAGCTCGAGGCCCGAGGGCTCGGCGTGCGCGAGGTGATTCACCCGGTCGTCGGTGTTACGCGCGATGCGTCGGGCCGGATCAACGCCGTCCTCCATGCGCGTGACACCGAGACGCGCGAGTCGGTCATGCATTTCGAGCTCGAGCGGCGGCTCGACGCCACCGAGTTGGCCGATCTCGCCGACAGCGTCCGTGGCGTCCTCGGCGACGTGCAGGCGGCCGTCCGCGACTTCGACGCGATGCGAGCGCTCGTCCCGATGATGGCCGACGTCGCCCGCGCCGGGAGCGTCCGCTACGCGGCCGACGAGGTCGACGAGGCCGTCGCGTTCCTCGAGTGGCTCGAAGCCGGGAGTTTCATCTTCCTCGGCTACCGCGAGTACGCGATCGGCGGCGGCACCGTCTCGATCGTCCCCGCTTCCGGCCTCGGGATCCTCGCGGACGACTCGACGAGCCACTACCGAACGCCGATGCCACTCGTCTCGATCGAGCCGACGCTGCGCGAGCGGATCGTCGGTGGCGACCTGCTGCTCGTCTCGAAGACGAATCGGTTCGCCACCGTCCATCGGCACGTCCGCATGGACTACGTCAGCGTCAAGCGCGTCGCGCCCGACGGCGAGATCGTCGGTGAGCTTCGCCTGATCGGCCTCTTCACGTCGAAGGCGTACGGCGAGCCGGCGAGCCGCGTCCCGATCCTCCGCCGCAAGCTGCGCCAGATCATCGTCGCCGAGGACCTGATCGACGGCACCCACGACTACAAGGCCGCCGTCGCGCTCTACGAGTCGTTCCCGAAGGACGACCTGTTCGGCGCCGACGTGACCGACCTCGGCCGCGAGGTGATGGGGCTTCTCCATCTCGAGGAGCGTCGCCAGGTGCGCCTCTTCGTGCGCCGCGACGCGCAGGGTCGCTCGCTGGCGATCACGCTCGCGCTGCCGCGCGACCGCTTCAACGCGGCGTTGCGCCAGCGCCTGCAGGAACTGTTCATGACGCGGTTCGGCGGCACGTCGGTCGACTACTACCTGACGCTCGGGGAGACCGAGCAGGCCCGCATCCACTTCACCGTCCACGTCGACGGCGAGATCCCGGACGTCTCCCCGCCCGATCTCGAGCGCGAGGTGATCGCGCTGACGCGGACCTGGGACGACCGCCTCCGTGAGCGCCTCGTCGCGCTGCACGGCGAGGAGCGCGGTGCGCGCCTCGCCGACACCTACGGGCAACGCTTCCCCGACTACTACAAGAACTCGACCGACATCTCGATGGCGCTCGTCGACGTCGCCGAGTTCGAGCGCCTCACCGCGGGCGAGCCGTTCGCGGTCGCCCTCCAGAACGAGCGCGGCGGGCCGCAGGACCTGACGCGGGTCGGGCTCTACAAGACGGGCGGCAAGGTGCAGCTGTCGGACATCCTGCCGATCCTGGAGGACCTCGGGCTGCAGGTCGACGAGGAGGTGCCGACGCGTCTGAATGGAGGCGACGGCGCGACGTTCCTGCACAACTTCGGCGTCCTCGACGAGCACGGCCGCCTGCTCGACCTGTCCGACTGCGGCGACCGGGTCGCCGACTGCATCGCCGCCGTCTGGACCGACCGGGCCGAGTCCGACGCCCTCAACCGTCTGGTCATCTCGGCCGGCCTGACGTGGCGGCAGGTGGCCGTCGTCCGGGCGTACCGCAAGTACCGCCAGCGGGTCGGCGCGGCGCTGCCGATCGAGTACCAGAACGCGGCGTTCGCACGTCATCCGCAGGTCGCTGCGAAGCTCGTCCGCTACTTCGAGTTGCGATTCGACCCGTTGCAGACGATCGTTCCCGGCGCCGAGGACGCGCTGCGACGCGAGATCCTCGCCGACCTCGATGCGATCACGTCCCTCGACGATGACCGCATTCTCCGCAACCACCTCGGCACCGTCGATGCGACCGTGCGGACGAACGTCTTCGCAGACAAGCCGCACCTGTCGTTCAAGCTCGCGTCGTCCGCGGTGCCGCTGATGCCGAAACCGCATCCGCTGTACGAGATCTTCGTCTACTCGCCGGCGATGGAGGGCATTCACCTGCGCGGCGGACGGGTCGCCCGGGGCGGTATCCGCTGGTCGGATCGGCCGGAGGATTACCGCACCGAGATCCTCGGCCTGATGAAGGCGCAGATGGTGAAGAACGCGGTGATCGTGCCGGTCGGCTCGAAGGGCGGCTTCGTCCTGAAACGCCCACCCGCCGACCGGCAGGCGCTCCGCGAGGACGTCGTCCGCCAGTACACCACGCTGGTGTCGGGCCTGCTCGACATCACCGACAACCTCGTCGCCGGCGAGGTCGTGCACCCGGAGGGCGTGCGCATCCTCGACGGTGACGATCCGTATCTGGTCGTCGCGGCGGACAAGGGCACGGCCGCCCTGTCGGACACCGCCAACGCCATCTCCGAAGCGTACGGCTTCTGGCTCGGCGACGCGTTCGCGTCGGGCGGGTCGGCCGGGTACGACCACAAGAAGCTCGGCATCACCGCGCGCGGCGCCTGGGAGTCGGTCAAGCGCCATTTCCGCGAACTCGGTTTCGACGTCGCCACGCGGCCGTTCACGGTGACCGGCGTCGGCGACATGTCGGGCGACGTCTTCGGCAACGGCATGCTCCTGTCCGAGCAGATCCGGCTGGTCGCGGCGTTCGACCACCGGCACCTGTTCGTCGACCCGGAGCCCGATCCGGCAACCAGTTTCATCGAGCGACGGCGCCTGTTCGAGCTCACCGGCTCGTCGTGGGACGACTACGACCGGTCGCTGATCAGCGCCGGCGGCGGCGTGTTCGCTCTCGACGCCAAGAGCGTGCCGATCTCCGCGGAGGTGCGGCGAGCGCTCGGCCTCGCGGATGACGTCGCGGCACTGGCACCAGCCGAGCTGAAGGCGGCCGTACTGCGCGCTCCCGTCGACCTGTTCTGGAACGGCGGCATCGGCACCTTCGTCAAGGCATCCGACGAGTCCCACGCCGAGGCCGGCGATCGACTCAACGACGCGATCCGGGCCGATGGCCGCGAGCTTCGCTGCCGCGTGGTCGGGGAGGGCGGCAACCTCGGCTTCACGCAGCGCGGGCGCATCGAGTTTGCGAACGCCGGCGGGCGGATCAACAACGACGCGATCGACAACTCCGGCGGCGTCGACTCGTCCGACCACGAGGTCAATCTGAAGATCCTGCTCGGCATCGCCGAGGCGGCGGGCGACCTCACACGCAAACAACGCGACGAGTTGCTCGCGGCCGTCGAGGACGACGTCTGCAGCCACGTCCTGTACGACAACTACCTCCAGGCGCAGATCCTCTCGCAGGAGGTCGCCGTCTCGGCGGAGCGGATCGAGGCGTACGACGATCTCATGCAGCGGCTGGAAGGCGAGGGTCTCCTCGACCGGGCGATCGAGTACCTGCCGACCCCGGACGAGATGGCCGAGCGCCAGCGCCAGGGCCGTGGGATGGCGCGGCCCGAGCTCTGCGTCCTGCTCGCGTACGCCAAGCGGAGCCTCAAGCAGGCGCTGCTCGAGTCGAACCTCGTCGACGACTCCTACCTCGACCGCGAGCTGGCCGGCTACTTCCCGCCCGCCGTCGTCGAACGGTACGGCCACCTCCTCGGTCGGCACGCGCTGCGACGCGAACTGGTCGCGACGATCATCGCCAACGACGTCGTCAACTCGCAGGGCATCACGTTCGTCTCGCGGCTCTGCTCCGAGACGGGCGCCGACCAGGCCGAGGTCTCGCGGGCGTACTACATCGCCCGCCAGGTGACAGCTGCCGTCGCCCGCTGGGCGGCGGTCGAGGCGCTCGACGGGACGATGGACCCGGCGCTCCAGAACGAGCTGATGGTGGGCGTCGATCAGCTGGTGTCCGACGTCGCTCGCTGGTACCTCCTCCACCTCCAGGCGAGCGGGCTCGACGACCTCGTGCGCCTGCACGGCACGGCGTTCGCCGAGCTGTCGGCCGTGATCGACTGCAGCGGGCCGGAAGCCTGGCGCGTCGAACGCGAGCGGCAGGCCGACGCCCTCGTCGCGCGCGGCGTGCCAGCGGACGTGGCGCGGCGCCACGCCTGGCAGCCGGACCTCAGCCACGCGCCCGACATCACGCTCGTCGCGACCGCCACGGGACGGTCGTTGGCAGAGGTGGCGGCCGCCTTCTTCCTGGCCGGCGAGCGCCTGCACCTGGACGCGCTCGAACAGCGGGTGTTCGCGCTGCGTGTCGCAACTCGCTGGGAGCGGTGGGCCGCGCTGGCGATGGAGGACGACCTGATGGCGGTCCGGCGCGAAGTCGCCGAGAAGGTGCTCGCCGGAGCGCCCGGGCTGCCGGTCACGGACGCGGTCGAGCTGTACCTGGCAGCGCGCGCGGAAACCTACGACCGCCTCACGCGCCTCCTGGCCGGCCTGGAGTCGGACGTCGAGGTCGGCATCGCTGCGCTGACCGTTGCGCTGCGCCAGGTCCGCGGCGTCGTCAGCTGATGTCCCGCCGGCCGTCGGCCAGCGCCTGCGCGCGGGCCCTCTGGCTCCTCGGCCTCACGCCTCCGGTCGACGCGCGAGAGCTCAACGCCGCCTGGCGCGCGCGGGTCACGCGCACACATCCGGACCTCCACGCCGCAACCGAGCGCAAGGCGGCGGCCGCCGCGACGCTGACGCGAGCCCTCAACGAGGCGAAGGAGACGGTCGCCGACTGGATCGAGCAGGACCTACCGTGGCCGGACGCGGCGGGCGGGCCGCAGGTCGTTCGCCTCGACTCGGGCCCGCCGGAACCATGGCCCGAACGGCCGGCGCCACCGCAGGTCGCGCGCCTCTGCACGCGAACCGGCCTCCGCGCCGGCGACCTCGTCCGCATCTGGCCCTACGCCGGCGACGAACTCGAAACCGTTCGTGGCACCGAGACCGATGGCGACGACGCGCCGGTCTGGGTGCTGCTCGCGAGTGGCGGTGCTGCCCGCTCCGATCGCGTCCGGCTGGCCGCCTACGGCTGTCCCGTCTGCGGTCTCTGCGCCGGGCCCGCCGTCGACCTACCGGTCGTCCGGCCCTGCCCCGACTGCCTGGTCGACCTGCGCCGGCTCGAGGGGCGACCGGCCGAGGCGGATCGGATCCGGCGGGCGATCGAGGCGCGCTCCGAGGCCGGGCTCGCAGAGGCGACCGCGCTCGGCGACGGCGTCTTTCTGGATCGCGCTCGCGAGCGTCGCCGCTGGGCCCGCCGCCTGCGCGAAGCGGGATCGGAGGATCTGCATGCGGCGCTGCTGGCGGCGTTCGGGCGAGCCTTCGAACGCTGGCATGCCACCGCGCCACGGTGAGCGTCTACCGCGGTGGCGGCACCTCGAACACCTCGATCAGGTTGCCGGCCGGATCGCGGACGAACCAGCGCTCTGCGTCCCAGTACCGCGGCTGCTCGACCGGGTCGCACCCGAGCGCGCGGCAGCGGCCGAGGGTCGCCGCGAGGTCGTCCACCTGCAGTGCGAAGTGTGCGCGCGTCGCCGCCAACCCCTCGCCGGCGAGAAGATGCAGCTGCATGCCGTCGCCGAACGCGAACCAGGCGACTCCGGCCAGGTTCGGCACGGACGTCATGCCGAGCGCCGTGACGTAGAAGCGCCCGCAGGCGTCGAGCTGGTCGGCGAGGCACGGGACGGAGACGTGCTGGATCCGAGCGGCCGTCACGCGCGGGCCTCGTCATCGATGCCCGGTACCGGACGCGCGAGCGCGTAGACCGCGAACAGCGCGAGGGGCACGACGGCCAGCGCGAGCGCCGCCCTCGTGCCGAGCGGCCCGGCGAGTGCACCCACGGCGAGGCCCGACAGCGCCATCGGACCGACCAGCGCCCAGAGATACAGCGAGAGCAGCCGGCCGCGAATCGCGTCGGGCGCCAGGAGCTGGATCGAGGCGTTGGTGGAGGCGAAGACGGCCACCCAGCAGGCGCCAGCGGCAGCACACAGAGCGGCGGCCAGAGCCACCGGGCCGGCGACCGCGGCGAGGCCCCCGAACAGGGCGTACAGGAGCATCGCGCCCGAGATCAGGCGGTGCCTGCCGATGCGGCGGGCGATGCGGACGGCGACCGCCGCTCCGGCGACTGCGCCGAGGCCGAACGCTGCGAGCAGCGCGCCGAGGGTGCCGGGACCGCCGCCGACCGCGGCCGCGTAGGCCGGCGCGAGCACCGTCAGCGGCGCTGCACATGCCGCGAAGATCGCGCAGCCGCCGATCAGGCGACGCAGCGGCGGCGAACGCCAGGCGTGGACGAGGCCGGCGCGGACCGTCGCGGTCCCGGCGAGCGCACCGGCGCTGACGTGCGGCAGGCGCCGAACGACCACGACCGGCAGCAGGTACGACAGGGCGTTCGCCGCGAAACAGACGACCACGCCGTGGTCGTGGAGCAGGAGGACGCCCGCCGCCGCTGGGCCGACGACGCGGGCGAGATTGAACCCGGCCGAGTTCAGCGAGACGGCCGCATGGACGCTGGCATCGGGGACCAGACTCGAGATCGTGGCGAGCTGCGCCGGGTACTGGAGCGCCTGAGCGGCGCCGCCGACAAGACTGGCGACGATGAGCGTGGTCGGCGACAGCGCTCCGGCCAGCGCGACCACGGTCAGCGCGGCTGCCGACAGACCCTGCGTCGCGAGAGTCACGGACAGCAGATGTCGCCGGTCACGCCGGTCGGCGAGGCGGCCGCCGAGCAGCGTCAGCAGCAGGGACGGTCCCCGCTGCGCGAGGCCGAGAACGCCGACCATGAACGCCGACGAGGTCAGCTGGTACATCACGAACCCGGCCGCCACCTGCTGCATCCAGGCGCCCGCGTTCGACAGCTGCAGCGCCGCCCACCAGGCACGGAACAGCGGCAGCCGCAGCGGGGCGGGAAGGGCGACGGCCACCACCGCATGGTATGTTCGCGGTCGCTCGCGAACGGAGGTCGGCCTTGGCGGCGAAACCGACGGTGGTGTTCTTCCCTGAAGGCGCGTACGGCCCGACGAACAACTGCGTCGGCATCGGTCAGGTGCTGCGTGAACGGGGCGCCCGCGTGGTGTTCATCGTCGAGGAGTCGTTCGCCGGTAGCCTCGAGGCCCAGGGCTTCGAGGAGCGGTTGATGCGCCTCGGGCCACCGCCGGCGACCGACGAGGCGCCGGGCCAGTTCTGGAAGGACTTCATCGCCGCGACGTCCCCGGAGTTCCGCAAGCCCACGATCGACCAGCTCGAGACGTTCATCGCACCGACGATGCAGGCGCTGGTCGACGGTGCCAGGTACGTCGACGACCGCCTCTGCGCGATCATCGACGAGCTCGATCCCGACATCGTGATCGAGGACAACGTCTGCTGCTTCCCGGCATTGCCGGCGCGCGCGCGCCGCTGGGGCCGGATCGTCTCGTGCAATCCGGCCGAGATCACCGACCCGGCGGTCCCGCCGGTCTTCTCCGGCTACCCGACGGCGGATCGCACCGGCTGGGCGACGTTCTGGGAGGCGTACGACGCGCAGCTCGGTCCGCTCTGGTCCGCGTTCGACGCGTTCGTGCAGGACCGGGGAGCGCCGCCGCTGCCGCCGCGAGCGTTCATCCACGAATCGCCGCACCTCAACCTCTACCTCTACCCGGCCGAAGCTGACTACGCCCGCGAGCGGCCACTCGGGTCGACATGGCATCGCATCGACACGTGCGTGCGCGAGGACTCCGGCGAGACGGAGCTTCCCGATCACATCGCCAGCGGCAGCGGGTCGCTGATCTACCTCTCGCTTGGCTCGCTCGGCTCGGCCGACGTCGCGCTGATGCAGCGCCTCTGCGACGCGTTGGCCGACACGCCGCACCGCTACATCGTCTCGAAGGGCCCGCAGGCGGACGAGATCGGCCTCCACCCGAATCAGTGGGGTGCCGAGTACCTGCCGCAGCCGCTGCTGATGCCACTCTGCGACCTCGTCATCACGCACGGCGGGAACAACACCGCCACCGAGTGCTTCCACCACGGTCTGCCGATGGTCGTGCTGCCGCTGTTCTGGGATCAGTACGACAACGCGAGTCGCGTCGACGAGCTCGGGTTCGGCGTCCGGCTGCCGACGTACGAGTGGAGGCCGGCTGATCTCACGAGCGCACTGGATCGACTGCTAGACGACACGAGATTACGCGACAGAATGCAGAAGATCTCGGCACGTGTGAAGGCCAACCCGGGCCGGGTTCGCGCCGCCGATCTGATCGAACGTGCCGCCCGGCACTAGAGTCAGAAGATGGCCGTGCTCGATCTGACGCGGGTGCTGCGTGGGCTGGACACCACGCGGCTCGAGAGCGCCCGCTGGTTCGCCGGCAAGGGACGCGGTATCGCCGGGCTCCGGCTCGCCGACGCGATGCCCGTCCCCGGCCTCAGCGAGGGCTACCTGCTCGTGGTGGACGTCTCCTACGCCGACGCCGGCGCCGGTGAGCGATACGCGCTGCCGGCCTACGTGTCGGCGGCCGGCCACGTGTGGGAACCGGCGATCGGCGAGGGCTACTGGCTGGCCCTGACCGAGGCCCTGCGCGACGGCAGCACGATCGCCGGTCTGCACGGGACGTTCGAGATGCGGCCGACCGAGGCACTGCTGGCCGAGACCGGGCTGTCCGGAGAGCGCCCGCTCGGTGTCGACCAGTCGAACACGTCGGTCATCCTCGGCGAGCGCCAGGTCCTGAAGCTCTACCGGCGCCTGGAGCCCGGCGAGCATCCGGAGGTCGAACTCGGGCGCGCGCTCGCCGACGGCGCGTTCCCCTACACCCCGGCCTTCTGCGGCTCGATGCACCACATCGACGACGAGGGTCGCGACACGGCGCTCGCGGTGGTCCAGCGCTTCATCGCCGACGCCGAGGACCCCTGGGAGGGACTCACCGGTCGGCTCGTCCGGCGGATTGCCGGTCACGACCCGCCCGACCTCGAGGCGTCGACCGACGAGGTTGCCGAGGCAGGCGCGATCGCGGCCGCCCTGCACGTCGCCCTCGCCGCCGAACTTGGCACCGCGCCCGGCACCGCCGCCCACCTGCGGCGCTGGCGAGCGGATGCCGAACTGCAGCTGACGCAGGCGCTAGCCGTCGTGGACGGCGAGGCGGGCCAGGAGTTGCAGGCGCTCGCGCCGCGGATCAGGGCCGGGCTGGCCGCGTTCGAGACGGCCGCGCCGCCGCTGCTCGCTCGCACCCACGGCGACCTGCACTGGGGGCAGTTCCTGCGCGCACCGTCCGGTGTGTTCGTCGTCGACTTCGAGGGCGAGCCGACGCGCACGATGGCGGAGCGACGCCGGCCGGCCAGTCCGCTGCGCGACCTGGCCTGCCTGGTCCGCTCGCTCGACCACGTCGCCCGCACCGCGGAGCTACGCTCGCACGGTGTCTCGCCGGCGATGGACGTCGACGCCTGGATCGCCCGCGCCGAGCAGCGGTGCGTCGCGGCGTATGCGGCCGGTCTCGGCGACTCCGGCATCGTCCTCGACCGCGAACTCCTGCGCGCGTTCGAACTGGAGAAGGAAACGTACGAGTTCGTCTATGCAGCACGCTTCCTGCCGTCGTGGCTCTACGCCCCGCGACTGGGCATGCGCTGGCTCTTCCGGCATGGCTGACCGGTAGGCTCCGCGCGTGCAGCAGCCCGGGTTCCAGGCCGACATCGAGCGGGAACCCGACGCGCTCGAGGCACTTCTCCACCGCCACGCCGGTCTCACCGGTCTCGACGCCGGCCGCGTTCTGCTGATCGGCATGGGTAGCTCGCAGTTCGCCGCCCAGTCGGTGGCTACGCTGCTGCGGAGCCGCGGAATCGACGCGCACGCTGAGCTTGCGTCGGCGGCCGCGCCGTTCCCGCCGTCGCGGGACACCGTCGCGATCGGCATCTCCGCCTCGGGCGGCAGCGCCGAGACGGTGGAGGCGCTGGCACGCCACCACGGCATCAGCCAGACCATCGCCATCACGAACGCTCCCGACGGGCCAATCGCAGCGAGCGCTGACGCGGTCATCGACCTCGCGGCGGGACCCGAGGATGGCGGCATCGCCTGCCGTTCGTTCCAGGCGACGCTCGCGATCCTCCATCTCCTGGCCGGCGTCTCCGTCGAACGGCTGCACCCTGCGGTCGCCGCTGCCCGTGCGGTCATCGCCGAACGCAACGCCTGGCTCGGCCCGCTCGTCGACCTGATCGGCGACGGGCCGATCTACACGATCGCGCCGTACGAGCGGTCGTCGTCGGCACTGCAGTCGGCGCTGATGCTTCGCGAGGCGCCTCGCCTTCCCGCCGATGGCTGCGAGACCGGCGACTGGCTGCACGTCGACCTCTACCTGACGAAGCAGGCCGGCTACACGGCCCTGCTGTTCACGGGTTCGCGCTACGACGCCGAGGTGATGCGCTGGGCGCGAGAGCGAGCGGCCCGGATCGTCGCCGTCGGGACCGCGATGGAGGGGGCCGCCCTGCACGTTGCCGTGCCGGACGACCCCCTCGTGGCGGTTCTGGTCGAGACCATGGTGGCCGAGTTGGCGGCCTCGGAGATCTGGCGGCGCCGGCTCGTGGCCGGCACCATGCCCTGACGTCTACGCGGCGGTGAGACCGGCGAGCTCGCGGCGCTGCGCGAGCCGGCGAAGCGCTCCCGACTCGATCTGGCGGACACGTTCCGAGGTCAGGCTGAGCTGCTCGCCGATCTCCTTCAGCGTCGCCGGGTCATCCCCGTCGAGGCCGTAGCGGCGGATCAGCACCGTGCGCTCGATCTCGGTCAGCGTCTCCATCGCCTCGCGCAGGGCATCCTTGGCGTTGGCGGCGAAGATCTCGTCCGTGGGCTCGTTCTCGTCCGTCCCGATCAGCTCGTGCGCGGCCGTGCCGCCCTCGTCGCCGACCGGTTGGTCGAGGCTCATGACGGTGCGCGCTGCCTCGCGGACTGCACGCACCTCGTCGGTCGACAGACGGGCGGCGCGTGCCACCTCGTCGTCGTCCGGCAGGCGGCCGAGCTTGCCCGTCAGATCGCGCTCGACGCGGCTGACACGCCGCTCGCGCTCGATCACGTGCACGGGCAGGCGAATCGCCCGCGACCGGTTCTGGATGCCGCGATCAACGGCCTGGCGGATCCACCAGGTCGCGTACGTCGAGAACTTGTGGCCGCGGCGCCAGTCGAACTTCTCGACGGCGCGGATCAGACCGAGCATGCCCTCCTGGATCAGATCGAGGAACGACAGGTCGTGCGTACCGCGGTACTTCTTCGCGATCGACACGACGAGCCGCAGGTTCGAGGTGATCATCCGCTCCTTGGCGGCACGGTCGCCCCGCTCGATGCGCTTCGCGAGCTCGATCTCCTCGCGGGCGGTGAGCAGGGGGTAGCGGCCGATCTGCTGGAGGAAGAGGTCGAGCGAGTCGTCGGGAACGCCGCCGCCGGTGACGGCCGCCGGGACCGGCGCCGCGGCCGGTACGGCGACCTCCTCGTCGCGGATCTCGATCCCGTGTGACTCGAGGATCGCATTGAGCTCCTCGAGGTCACGGGCATCGAGCTCGAGCGCCTCGGTCAGCTCGCGCAGCTCGTCGGTTCGCACGAAGCCGTCGTCCGACCCGCGGGACAACAGTGCATCGAGCTCGGCAGTGGTGAGATTCTGATCGGTCATTCGTGGCAACCTTCTTCGGCGGCACCCGGGAGGTTCCTGGGATGCTTCGCCCGTTGATACGCAGACTTCCGCAGCCCGGTTGTACATGATCGGGCGGACGGCGCTTCCTCGGCGGTCCCCCTCCCAGAGGTCCGCCGATGTTTCAAACGTACGACGCCCGGTACTTCTTCCCGGTTCCGGGAAGGTTGCGATTCCGTTAACCGTGGGCCGGCCGGAGGCCAGAGACGTAGCCACGAACCGGGAGAAGCTCGGCCAGCGGGCGGGATCGGAACTCGGCGGCGAGCGGCAGGCGGGTAAGGTCGGCTGCGCGTCCCGGGGTCCATTCGCTGGCGACGACCGTGAGCCCAACCCTCTCGAACTCCGCGCGATAGTCGGCCTCGCGCAGCCGATTCTGAAACAGCAGCCGATTGTTGATGAGCGCCCACGCTCGCGGCTCCCACCGGAGAAAGTGGTACTCGGAGATGCCGCGGTCGAAATGGGCGAGATGATCGGAGCCGTCGACGAAGTGATCGGCCACGCCGCCCGGGCGAAGCGCGCGCTGGGTAGCCGCCAGGAGCGTCCGCAGTGCTGGTAGCGGGACGTGTTCGAGCGTGTTGTCGGAGACGACGATGTCGTATGTGGCGGGCTCGACCGACGCGCTGTCGACGACGCCCGTTCGAAACCTGATGCCGATCTCGCCGAGGATCGCACGTGTGGAATCGTCCGTCCCGGCCGCGAGGGCGCGGAGCAATTCGACACGATCGGGATCAGCGGATCGGTCGGCCACTGCGGCCACGGCTCCCGCGGCGAGGCGCACACGCTCGGGCGTCGTCAGGGGAAGGACGTCAAAGCTGTCGATCGTGGCGGCGCCGCCGAGGTACATCGCGAACGGAACGAGCGGATACCACCCGGTGCCCATCTCGAGAACCCGCGGGCTGCGGCCGTCGCCGAACCGCGACCACATCGCGCAGTGGTGCGCGGCCTGGTCGAGCCGGGCGGCGACCGTCCGCTCTGACAACGCTGCGCCGCCGCTCCCCAACGCCTGCAGCCTGGAGTTCACCGGCTGGGCGAGACGATCGGGCAAACGGGCAACGACGCTCTGCAAGGCGGCCTTGACCCACCAGCGTCTCAGTCCCAGCCTCATTCGGAGGACGCTGATTCGAGCCGGACCTCGACCCGACAGTCGTTGAAGGTTGGCGCCTCCCCGAGCTCGGTCAGCAGCTGCGACGTCAGCGCCTGGGGGCTCGCCCCGTCCTCGTAGGCGGCGTTCCACCAGCCGCCGGGCGCGACGACGACACCTGGCCTGGCATCGTCTGAGACGGTGATCCGACAGACGAAGCTGCCGCGGTCGTTGGCAATGCGGACACGGTCACCGTCCGTGACGCCACGGGTTGCCGCGTCGTCCGGATGCAGGAAGGCGCGGGGCGTCGGCTGCGCGGCTGACTGTCGGCGCCCGTTGGCGAAGGTGGAGTTGAGGAACAGGTGCGTCTTCGGGGTGATGAGCGTCAGTGGCAGCCGCTGGCCGAGCGCGACGTCGGCGACCTCGGCCGGAGGGTCGTAGAACGGCAGGTCCGGCCGCAGCTCGAACTTGCCGGACGGCGTCCCGAAGGAACCGTCGGCGTGCGGTCGGGCGCCCTGCCCGAGATCGACCTTCGCGAACCCGACCCGGCGGAGCGTTTCCACGTCGATGCTCGACGGCTGCCCGGCCAGCAACTCGTCCAGCATCACCTCATCGCTGTCGCGCAGAGCCGGATCTTCGTGGCCCAGCCGGGCGGCGAGGCGCCGGAAGATCTCGCTGTTCGGCAGGCAGTCGGCGACCGGTTCGATCGCCGGCTCGTTCAGCGTCACGTAGTGGTGACCCCACGACCAGTGCACGTCGAGGTGCTCGAGCTGCATGGTCGCGGGCAGCACCACGTCGGCATAGCGCGCGGTGTCGGTCAGGAAATGCTCGAGGACGACGGTGTGGAGATCCTCCCGCCGAAGGCCGCGCAGGACTGCCGTCTGATCGGGCGCAATCGCAGCAGGGTTGGCGTTCCACACGACGAGCGCCGCGACCGGCGGATCGAGATCGGGGTCCGTCAGCGCCTCGCCGAGCCGGGACATGTTCAGTGACCGCGGCGAGCCGCGCAGGAGGCCCGGTCGGGCGAGCAGCGACGTATCGAGCGCGTTGGTCGTCGCCCGTGGGATGTACGACAGGCCGCCGCCGCGGTGCCGCCACGAGCCGGCGAGCGCCGGGATGCAGGCGATCGTCCGGTAGGCGATCGGCGCCCCGGCGTGGCGTTGCGCGCCGACGCCGAGCCGCACGAGGGAGGGCTGCATCAGCGCGATGTCGCGCGCGAGGTCGCGGATCGCGGCGGCCGGAACGTCGCACTCGGCGGAGCAGCGCTCGAGGTCGTGGTCGGCGAGTTGCGCCGGCAGCGCCTCGAAGCCGACGGTGTGCTCGCGACACCAGACCTCGTCGGCGAGGCCCTCGTCCAGCAGCGTGCGAAGGATACCGGCGGCGAGGGCGCCATCCGTGCCCGGCAACGGTCGCAGGTGGAGGTCGGCGACGCGGGCCGTCCGGCTCCGGAACGGGTCGATCACGACGAGCCGCGCGCCGTTGCGCCGGGCCTGCAGGATCAGCCGCCACAGGTGCGGCGCAGTCGACATCGGGTTCCATCCCCAGCAGACGACGAGTCGCGCGTGCGGCCACTCCTCGGGATCGACCTCCGGGGAGGGGCCAGTGGCGAGGCCGACGCCGGTAGCACCCGCCGAGGCACAGATCGTCCGCACGAGCCGCGAGGCGCCGATCGCGTCCATCACGCGATCCGCCATCGCGCCGCCCTGCAGGACGCCCATCGTTCCCAGGTACGAGTACGGCAGAACCGCCTCCGGGCCGTGGCGATCGATCGCGCCTGCGATACCGGCGGCGGCGATGCCGAGCGCCTCGTCCCAGCTCGCCTCACGGAAGCTGCCGGAGCCCTTCGGGCCAGTCCGCACGAGCGGATGCAGCAGGCGATCAGGCGCGTACACGCGCTCCACGTAGTCGGACACCTTCCCGCAGAGGAAGCCGGCGGTGATCGGGTGGTCGGCGCGGGCCTCGAGGGCGACGGCGCGGCCGTTCTCGACGCGCGTACGAAACGCGCACGTGTCGGGGCAGTCGTGCGGGCAGGCGCCCATGGCGGCCATCTGCCACCGATCGTAGCGCTACCGCGCCGAGAGACGCTTCTCGGACTGACGGCGAGCGTTGTACTCCAGGATCGTCTTGCGCAGGCGCACCGCGGAGGGCGTCACCTCGACGCACTCGTCCTCACGGATGAACTCGAGTGCCTGCTCGAGCGACAGCTCCCGGTGCGGCACGAGCCGCACGAGCTCCTCGCTGTACGCCTTGCGATGGTTGGTGAGGTGCTTCTCCTTGGTGGGGTTGACGTCCATGTCCTCGGCGCGCGCGTTCACGCCGACCACCATCCCCTCGTACACCACCGTCCCGGGCGCGACGAACAGCTCGCCGCGCTCCTGCAGGTTCATGATCGCGTACGCCGTCACGGGGCCGTGACGATCGGCCACCAGGGAGCCGTTCGTCCGCGTCCGGATCTCGCCGTGCCACGGCTCCCAGCCCTCGAATACGTGGTGGAGCTGGCCGGTGCCGCGGGTCTCCGTGAGGAACTCGGTGCGGAACCCGATCAGTCCCCGCGCGGGGACGAGATAGTCGATCCGTACCCAGCCGGAGCCGTGATTCACCATTGCCGCGAGCCGCCCTTTGCGCAGCCCGAGCAGCTGGATGACGACACCGGAGAAGTCCTCCGGGACATCGATCGCGAGACGCTCCATCGGCTCGTGCAGCCGCCCGTCGATCTGCCGCGTCACGACCTGCGGCTTGCCGACGGTCAGCTCGTACCCCTCCCGCCGCATCGTCTCGACCAGGACTGCAAGCTGGAGCTCGCCGCGGCCCTGCACCTCCCACGTCTCGGGCCGTTCGGTGTCGAGCACGCGGATCGAGACGTTGCCGATGGTCTCGGCCTCGAGGCGGCCGCGCACCATCCGCGCAGTGAGCTTCGACCCCCTCTCGCCGACCAGCGGCGAGGTGTTGATGCCGATCGTCATCGAGAGGCTCGGCTCGTCGATCCGCATCAACGGCAGCGGCCGCGGATCGTCGGGATCGGCCAGCGTCTCGCCGATCGTCACCTCGGGGAGCCCGGCGACGGCGATGATCTCGCCCGGGCCCGCGCTGTCGGCGTCGGTGCGGGCGAGCGCCTCGGTGACGTACAGTTCCGTCACGCGCGTGCGCTCGATCGTCCCGTCGGAGCGGCACCAGGCGAGCTCCTGCCCCTTGCGGATCTCGCCGTGCCGGACGCGGGCGACCGCGAGGCGCCCGACGTACGGCGACGCGTCGAGGTTCGTCACCAGCGCCTGGAGCGGGTGGTCAGGGTCGTGGAGCGGCGCCGGGATGTTGTCGAGCAGCGTGCGAAAGAGCGGCTCGAGACTGTCCGCCAGCGAGTCGGGGCCCTCGACCGATGCGCGCCCCTCGCGAGCGTTGCAGTAGACGATCGGGAACTCGATCTGGTCGTCTCGCGCGTCGAGGTCGAGGAACAGCGCGTACGTCTCGTCGACGACCTCGGAGATGC